>CANFTB010000014.1 GCA_947449735.1 Chthoniobacteraceae bacterium
CAGTCCCTTGGGGTTCCCGGACTGGTCTGGTTAACGGCCCGGAGAATATTCAAGATCTACGAGCGCTCCAACCGGATGACAGACTGGGCTCTGTTTCAGGACCTGTGTACATACAGGGCGATGGAGCTGGAAGACCTTGAAGGAGGGAATTCGGATGCCGTGCTCACTGAGTTCCTTTGCTGCTGTGTGTGGGGAGCGCACGACCTTTTGATCAAAGGGGGTTCGTGGATATTCAGAGCACGGGATTCAAGTTCTGAAGATTGAAGAAATGCCAGCAAGTCTCCCCAGACTCCCCTGCCGCTTGTTGCCACGCTCCCCGCGGTTCGGATTCTCGACAACCGTTCAGCATTGGCGACAAATCGCGAATGAAA
Source organism: Chthoniobacteraceae bacterium (assembly GCA_947449735.1). Taxonomy (GTDB): domain Bacteria; phylum Verrucomicrobiota; class Verrucomicrobiia; order Chthoniobacterales; family Chthoniobacteraceae; genus Chth-196. The sequence continues at coordinate 372 of CANFTB010000014.1, forward strand.
CCGCCTTTGCCTGCCTCGCTCAACCGCCGCATATTAACCACCCAGATCACATCCGGAGTGATTTAGTTCCTGCGGTTGCTGCGGTTGCTGCGGCGACGCTTTAGCCTTCCGGAAGCAATAGGCTTTCGCGTCGAAATATCCGTCTCCATCGAGTCGTCGTTCGCGGATCTCACACCGCTCAATGGTCCACCCTTCTACCTCCAAAAAGTCTCGTCCGTCAAAAACGCGTTGTATCTGGGTGCCCAAGTGCAGTTGCTCCGCCTTGGAATCGTTTCTCCCCGGACTCAAGACAGGCACGGTGATGCCATTTAAACGCGCCACAGAGATGATTTCGGCCGTTGTAAGTTTGCGCTCGTCGCCGTTTATCGCGATGGCCAGTTCCCTCAAGAATCCCAACACCGGATTGCGGACTCGTCGCAGCAGCATATCGTGCCCTTCAGTGATCGGAGGAAGACCGAAAATACGCTGGACAATCCAGTTCATTCCCCCGGCCCATTCACGCTGCCGATGGGCACATTCCAGAGATGGCTTGCCGTCATCGATCCACGACCGCAGAACCGCAGCAACCGCACCAAGGTAAGTGGCCTGATTCGCTTGAACGTGCTCGATCAGCCCGCCTTTTTCCCATGTCCGCCATTTATAATGTTCCGGTTGGCGGAGAATCCGAATGGCACAAAGGCGGTTTGCGAGATCCTCAGTGGTCTCAAATGCGTTGCTGGTTGCGTACAGCACGTAATCGCGACTGTCCACAACCCCTTCGCATCGGAGCGCTCGAGCGCTGAATTTCCCATCTGCAGTCACGAAGGATTCCAGCGTGGCTGAGTTTATTCTGCCCCGAAGATTATCGAATGAGATAAGAGGACGTCCTTCCAGTAGCGCCTTACTGAACTCCTCATCAAGACTGCCCACGCCCCTCTGGCGCGGAATAATTAAACGGACCGGTTCGTTGTAAATGGACCCTATCAATTTTACCAGCATGCCCTTGCCACTCTGCGAATTATCCGCCTCGACCATAAAAATTGGCATGATGAGTGATTTGCCCGCATATAACCCAAGCCGCAGCATCGGAGCCATGAGGGCAGCTACGGCTCTTGATTGATCTGAGGGAGACGCCCAGCGCCAGTCGCCGAGCAGGTCTAGCAGTCGGCGGACGGCTTTGTCAGTTGAGACAATAGGAACCTCCATTTTATGGCTTCTAAGTGTACCAGTCTCAGGGTCGTACCCGGAGGGAGACACTGTGCCGTCTTCGCGGATTGCGGCGAACGAGAGCAGTCGCGTGATTTTGGGTAACGCGTTCAGTGCTTCCTTGCAGGCCAGAATGGAGCTGGCGTGCCCCAGGGAGAAAGCACGAGGCAGGTCTCGAATAGCTTCTCCTCCCTTAATCCAGTCCTTCCGACGGGGCTGAATGTAGCGTTCGGCAAAACTCGGCAAGCGAGATCTCGACAGAGCGTCCAGTGTCAGTGACCCGTCCTGCTGGGATTCCAGTGTAAACGCTTGGTTCCTGAAATTAAAAACCGAACCGGTTTTGGAAAGAGCCTCCATGAGTCCGATGGCGCTTTCGCGGACTGTGGTGATGTCGCCTGGAAGGTAGGCGGCAGGAAGCTGGTTTATGGCAGGAAATGTAGCGTCCGAGGAAGGGGCGGATGCCGAGCTTTGCGGCCCGCCCCGGAGAATGCTCTCCGGGGAACTCTGTTCGTTGTCTATCGATGGGCAGCGCTGGGCCGTTGTGAGCGTGGTGCTTTCAGTTTTCATGTGGACTCCTCCTAGATTGCTTTTATGGTGATTCCTGCGCATATGGCTGCGCTGTTGATCTTTCCAATTCTTTCGCCAATCTTCATCTTCGACGCCTCTGAGAGCAGAAAAACCTCTGCGCCCTGCAGAAATGCTTCGATCTCCTCGAAGGCTTTGAACACCGCATACTGCTCTTGCGAATCGTTCCCATCTTGACGGTCACCTACCTCGAAGGCCTCGTCCGAGCCACCCTCGAAAGCCTCTTGCGCTTCAAACGAGGTCGCATTGAGCAGGTCCGGTATGGACGCAGGCTCCAACACGGCGAGGGGATCCGGGGCTGGGAGCGCAGATGACTTTGAACGCTTGGCCACTTTGCGCTTGTCCTCCACGAGCCAGCGCTGATTCACGGCCAGATTTTTTGCCGGCGAATAACCGTTCTCATTTAGAACTTTACGCAACCGTTCTGCTTCCGCACCTTTGCCGTCGGCAACCAGCCTGTCAATGGTGGTTACCACCTTCAGACCCGTCTCAAGCGAACCGTGCGAGGCCCCCACCTTGTCAGCCGCAATCGTACGAGACTTTGTCGGTGCCAAATTTGGCACCTTGGACGCCGCTATCCTTCCCGTCGCAGCTCGCTGCCGTGCCAACTCCTTCTCAATCTGGAGGTAGCACCCGAACTCGCGAGCGCGCATCTCGTTGGTCTTGTCCCTCGAAACATTGTGACTGAGGACCAGGTTTTGTTCCTCCTCGCGAGTCAGGTCCGTCTCCACGAAGATGACCGGCACCTTTTCCTTGGACAATTGCTGCGCCACTCTCAGACGCGTATTTCCCGAGATCACCGTCATGCTGAGCTTTGCGACAATCAACGGCGCCTGAATGTCGTTCTCCGTAATGCTGGCGAGGAGCGCCACGGGGATGTCTCTTCCGTAAATTTTGTCACTCAGCGTGTTGAGATGAAGTTTGTCCGGTTCAACCCAGTGAATTCGGGCAGCCAAGGACGTGTCGCAGTCCGGGGGGATTTCACATGCAGCCCGCGGAGCAGCAAGCTCTATAGCCGACAGGGCATCTGCAACTACTGTTGTTTTTTCGTTTGAACTCATTTGTTTTAATATACTTACATTTTTCCACACAGTCCCACCGCCTGAGCAAAAGCCTTGCCTTGCTGCAGGCGGGTTTTCTTAATGGTAACTTTCTTTTTTACAACTACTTGCGATTTACTTTTCCCACTGGAAACTGCTTCCACTGCATACCGTCGAGGAGCTCGACTTTTTCGCTGAAGGTGGCCGACGTCTTGCCGTACCATTCTTGATGTCCGCTTTCCGGTATCCAGTTCCCCCATTGTTTGAAGAAGAAGGAAACACGTTTCTGGAGACATTGATTTCGAATCTCCTGAGCCCATGCCGGTTCCATCTTCCGTCCCATGTATTTTTGGGGATGGGTCTCACCACCGCAAATGAGCCAGTCGAGTTGACCCACGGTATCAGGAGGCAGGATGATCGGCCCCAAAGCGGGTTCGTAGCTGCAGAACCTGACCACTGCCGGGATTTCACGAATAACGGGCCAGCGCTTGTCAAAATTTTCCTGATTACCCGCGGTAAATCCGACCCATACGTTCGGAAGGGGCAACAGGTCCCAAACGCCAATCTCTTCGAGTTGCTCCCGAATGAATTCGGGGCGCTTGGTGAGCAGCAACCAGTCGAGGTTCGGTGTTTTGCGGATCAGTTCAAATAGACGCGCGCGATGGCCTTCAGGGGCCTCTGGGTCAAATACGTCGGCCATGGAGGCACAGAAAACTTTTCTGCGTATCCCTTCACGCTTTGCACTTTTGTTCCATCGGATTGGATCCTTCCACGAATTCTCGCTCGCGGGGCGTCGGGGCTTGCCTTTCCCCCACTCGGTGCGGATTGCAGGATAACTGCTCGCAAGGGTTTCCGCGTAGCAGTACTTGCACTCCTCGCTGACCTTTGTGCAACCGATCCACGGGTTGAAAGTGTGATCCGTCCAGCTGATTGATGTCTTTTTTGCCATATGACAATTACTTAATGCTCACGGGTTAAGCATGCTTTCGCCGTGAGCCAGCGGAGGCATGGTTTCGGGGGGTCCGAAAGTGTTTTGGGGTTGCGCTTCTGCGGCATCGCTGTGCTCCGGCGTTGAAAGGGTTCCCCTCGCCTCGCGATCTAGGTCGTCCAAGTGATAGCGTCCGGTAACGGGAGACGGCTGAAAGAATCCCTTTGCTTTGAGCCGACAGAACGTGGCCTTTGAAATGCCAAGGTAATTGGCTGCGCCCTTCGCGTTCGTGTACTTCGTCTGTGGAGACGCCTGCACATGCCCCACTGCGCTCGCCGTCTTTTCAGACTCCCTAGCGGGAGCCTTGCCCTTGGATCTGCTAGGTTCCTGCCGCCGTTGGCTGAGAAGGCCCGCCACCAAGTTCGCTTGAAACTTCGACGCTATGTGGCCTGCATGGTTTGATTTCCGTCCCATACCTAGGCAGACTCCTTCCCCGTTGGCACCTCGGTTTCCGGGGGGAAGATTTCCCAGTATTCCGCGGCCTCCTGCTCCGTCATCAAACGGCTATCGTAATGCTCGTCGAGCACCGTGGTGCCCTTATGGCCAAGCGCGGCACTGGTTTGGACCTTGCACTTGAATGTTCCGCGATGCGCGGTTGCGAAGGTCTTCCTTGTTCCATCCTGCACCCATTCCGCGATTCCAGCCTTGCCCATGGCCCGCCTGCGCACGCGCTTCAGAGTTGACGCTGACATTGGCAAGATTTCGCCCTTGCGCTTGTTTCCCCGGGCCTCCCACCATTCAAGCCAGCAGGTTAGAACCGGGAGCATTGACACGGTATAGGCGTGGCCGCTTTTGTTCACCGCGTGGGGGACGTAGAGATGTCCGTTGCCGCCAATGTCGGTCCACTTCAGCTTCATCGCTGCCTCCGGGCGCACGCCTGCGAAAAAGCACACTGCAAAGTACGGAACCGCTCGCATATCCGTTTCCGCAACAGCTTTCATAAAGCTGCGCACCTGAGCCACGGTGAACGTTTGCACTGTTCGCCTCAGTGAAACCCCGTTCGTTTTCATCCGCCTGAGAGAGTGAGCGGGATTTGCTTCCATCCATCCTTCGTCGATGCAGTACTCGAATGCGGCATGCAGGTTTCGGAGGTGCGCCCGGAAGGACGACTTGCCCAGCCCCTTGAAAAGGGGGCGTATCTGGTCCGGGGTGAGTTCCAAGAGGCTCGTGTTGTCCAAACTTTTAAGTCGAGCCAGAGTGTGTTTGACGCTGCGCCAGTGCCGCGGCTCGCATCGAAAATCTGCTTTCTTACGCTCCTGAAACCTGTCCCAAAGGTTGTCGTGATACGCGCTCAGGCCTTCTTTCACCGATTTTGACGCAAGGGTTTTGCTCAGCGCCGCCTTCACCTCCTTGGCCGCCTCGAGCAAGGTGAAGCCGGTTCCCTGGAGTTCTGCCGCTGCAGTACGGGCCTCCACCAATTCTTGCAGGGTGACGTCCTTTGCGAGGTGACCATAGCGAGCTACGAGGGCGCTGTTTTCGACAATCGCCGCTTCGGCCGCTGCCCTTGATGCGTACCACTTATGGCCGCCCTGCGGCTTGGCGGGGGAGCCCTTTGGGTAGTAGACGCGAGTCTGAAGTTTGCCGTTGTGATGGAACTCGGAAAGCTTTAATCCCATCACCCGCAATGACTTTTTGTTGTAAGAATCTGGCCCATCGGACAATTTGGATGGCCTCAAGCCAGTGTGCGTGAGGGGAGATCTAAAATATTTTTCTTTTTTTCTTGCGGAATCGAGACGAATGACTAGCATGTGGGTTGTTGTGGGTATTTGAGGCCCTGACTTATGGCTATTGTTTGTAGGCAAGGTCTTGTGGCGGGCCTTGCTTACCGATTTTCTTGCAAAAAATTTTGTGGGCCGGCCGTACCGTTCTCCCAAGTTTCTGGGCTAAGGGTAGGCTTCGCCTGGTCGGCGCCTCTGACTGGTGCGCGAACTTTTCGATTGATCCGTTGAAGGACACTACTCTCCCCTGCGGGCGGCCGACGAATTCCCGGGGTTAATCCGCACAGGTCGAGCCGGATTATCTGCGAACGGCCCGGAAGAAGTCTGCACCTGTTTCAAAAACCCATGGTGCAGAAGCATTTCCTGTCGATAACTATACTTTAACTATGGCGCCGCCGCGCTTTGGCAGGGAAAAACGCGCCCGTTTGCGATTTCCAAGAACTTCGGTCGTGGTTTTGGGAGTTCCGAACCGAGCGACCAGTCGGTTTTAACTGTACTTTAACTGTACTTTTTTGACTTCGAGAGAGCCAAACTTTCACGCGCCTTGCGTAAGTCCCTCTGGGAGAGGGAGCCGGCAGTCGGGCTCGAACCGACGACCTGCTGATTACAAATCAGCTGCTCTACCAACTGAGCTATACCGGCGTACCAAATACCTTAATAGCGTTACACGGGATCAACGGGGGAGCAAGCCTGCTCAGGTGCTCTTCCCTGGCTTTTTTCTCCGACGCTAAGTGGCTTTGGAAAAACTGCACAAATTCCTTCGATGCAAAAAACGGGCTCTCAGTGAACTCATAATCTGCTCCATAAAGGTTCAAAAAGGGAGGGTTCAAAGTGCATCACCCTGCGGGGGAGGTTTTTCCCGGGGTGCTCTTCATGAGGGGGCGGCCGTCGGCTGGCAAATGAACCCCGAAACCGACGAGCAAAGTTAACCAGAAAATCCCTGTAGCTCTCAAAGCTCAAATGATCATCGGGTTAGATTGTTGCTTGTGGTGAAATTGTTAATGCTGAGCGGTAGCGTGCCATTTTTTGGAGATTGCTGACCACCGCCGCCTCTGCGGCTAAAGCTCCAGCGCCAGCCGGAGCTGCGGGTCTGCCTCGTGGGAGAAGGTGCTCGCACCGATGCCGATGAGACGCAACGGGCCGTGGACGAGTTTGTGGGCGGCCAAAAGGTGGCAGCTGATGCGGTAGATGTCCCGGCTGGATCGCACGGATTCCTCCAAACGGATCTGGCGTGTGAGGGTCGTAAAATTGCTGTACCGCACCTTGACCTGGATCGTGCGCGCTCCCGTTTGGTGCGAACCCAGTGTCTCGGCGATGTCGGCCGCCATCTCCCTCAACGCACCGCGAAGTTCCGTCCGGTCTTCCGTGTCCACGGGAAAGGTGTGCTCCGCGCTGATGCTTTTGCGTTCCCTGTCCAGTTCCAGCGTACGCTCATCCTCGCCCAGTGCGCGGCTCCGGAGGACGGGCGCCCAAGAGCCCACGACATTTTCGATCGGCAAAACGGTGTCCTGAAGGTCGCCGATTGTTTTGATCCCCATTTTTTCCAGGGCCTGCGCCGTCACGGGCCCGACGCCGTGGATCGCGCGCACCGCCATGGGGCGCAGGAATGCCGCTTTGCCCGTTTCGGGAACGACGGTGAGTCCATTGGGCTTTTGAAGGTCGCTTGCGAGTTTCGCGAGGAACTTGTTGGCGGCGATTCCGATGCTGGCGCTGAGGCTCCGCTCGGCAAGGATCTGCTGTTTGATTTGCAAACCGACGGCTGCCGCCTGTTTCAACGCATCGTCTGGCGATTGCACGCTGTCAAAGCGGCTGCTCAGGTCGAGGTAGGCCTCGTCCACGGAGACCTGTTCGACGGCGTTTGTAAAACGGCCGAAGATCTCCATGATCCGGTGGGACTCCTCCCGGTAGGCGTCCATCCGCGGACGTACAAAGACGCCTTCCGGGCAGAGCCTTGCGGCGGTGCGGGAGGGCATCGCGGAATGGACTCCGAATTTGCGCGCCTCGTAGCTCGCGGCGCAAACCACGCCCCTGCGGTCGGGCGGGGAGCCGACGATCACCGGTTTTCCCAGATAGTCAGGGTTGTCGCGCTGTTCGATCGACGCGAAGAAGGCGTCCATGTCGACGTGGAAAATAACGCGGGGCATGGGGTGGGGTGCGGAATTCTGCCCGGGGCCGGGCGATAGGCAAAAGAAATGAAACTGCGGCGTTCCTTTTGGGTCTGAGGCTGGCAGTATGACACAGACTCAAAAGGTCCCCCCCCTATGAAGCTCCGCCCCCTGTGCCTCTTTGCTTTAGCCGCCGTATCTGCCGCCGCCAGCTCCTCCAGCGCCGCCCCGATCACCCTTCCTCTCTGGCCGGAGGGTGTTCCCGGGACCATGCCGCCGCTCTCTGAGGCGACGCGGAAGCTCCGCGATTCTTATGGCAGCAATCCGTCCCGTTTGACGGACATCAGCAATCCCGAGATGGCCGTGTATGTCGCGCCGAAGCCGAACGGGACGTGCGTGGTGGTTGCCCCGGGCGGGGGCTTCATGTTTTTGTCCGCCGCGAGCGAAGGAACGCAGGTGTGCGAGTGGCTGAATTCGCTGGGCGTGACCGCTGTTTTGCTGAAGTACCGCACCCCGACGCGGGATGATAAGGATCCCTTTGAAAAGCCAGTTGCGGACGGTTTGCGGGCGATCGGGATGGTCCGCCACCACGCGAAGGAATGGGGGGTGGACGTCAAACACGTCGGGTTGCTGGGTTTTTCGGCCGGAGGCAATTTGCTGGGGCACGCGGCGTGCGACCGCGGGGAACGCAGTTACAAACAGCATCCGGAGTACGACGACGAGCGGGGGCCGGATTTTGGCGTGTTTGTGTACGGGGGCGGTTTTCTGGACAGGGAGGATCCTGCGAAGTTTCGCGCCGGGTTCACCGTTCCCGCAGACGCGCCGCCGATGTTTTTCGTGGTCGCGCATGACGACAAAAACAACGCTGTGGAGGCGGCACGACTGTATCTCGAGTACAAGCGGCTTGGGATTCACTCTGAAATCCATGTTTACACGCACGGGGGGCACGGGTTTGGGATGAAGCAGGGGGCGCATCCCATTTACAACTGGCCGCAGCGCTGCGGCGAATGGATGCGTGCGATGGGGTATTTGGCCGGCAATTAGGTGCAAGCCAGAGGCGGGGCAGTGTGTTTCAAAGGAGTCAAAAGGACGTTGCGCCGTTTGATTCCGGAGGTTGCGCCTGCGGCGGGGCAGGCGTTAGTTTGTGGAATCAGATGGAATTCCAACACCCCGTTATCCTGTATTACAAGTACGTCGACATCGAAGAGCCCGAGCGCTTCGTTGCCGAACAGCGTGCGCTGTGCACGCAGCTTGGGTTGAAGGGTCGGCTATTGGTCGCGAGTGAGGGAATCAATGGAACGCTTTCCGGGCTTCCCGCTGCTGTTGAACATTACATGTCCAGCCTGCGAGCGGACCCCCGGTTTTCAGATATCGAATTCAAGCTGAGCGAAGGCGCCCCGGACACGTTTCCGCGACTGGCGATCAAGGTGCGGCCGGAGATCGTGACGCTCGGCGCCGGTATTCCGCTCAAGGCGGACTTGGACAATCATCTCAGCCCGTCCGATTGGAAGCGGAGGCTGGAGGAGGATCCGGATGTGGTCGTGGTGGATGTCAGGAACCGGTATGAGTCGGATGCGGGCAGGTTTGACGGCGCTCTGGCCTGCGATATTGAGAATTTCAGGGAGCTCCCGGCGTATGTGGAGACGCTGGAGGAGCTCAGGGACAAAACCGTGTTGATGTACTGCACAGGAGGGATCCGGTGTGAAAAGGCGTCCGCGTTGTTTCGCGCCAAGGGGTTTGAAAAGGTCTTCCAGCTGCACGGGGGCATCGTGAATTACCAGAAAGAGTTCGGAAACGAACACTGGCTGGGGGAGTGCTTCGTGTTCGACAAGCGCATGACGGTGCGGGTGGACGACGGGTTGAAGCCGGTGGGGCGCTGCGCGCACACGGGCCGCACCTCGGGCCGGCTGGTGAACTGCCTGCACGACTTGTGTCACAAGCTGTTTATTCTTGCCGAGGAGACCGAGGCGGAGGATCCGGAGACCGTGCTTTGTCCGGAGTGCAAGGCCGCGGGACTGACTCGCGCTACGGCCGATTATAAGGGAAGCCCGGCGCGGGCGGGCCGGTGAGCGGTCGCCCGCTTCTGGCTCAAGGGGTGAGCTTCTGGCTCAAGGGGTGAGCTTCTGGCTCAAGGGGTGAGCTTCTGGCTCAAGGGGTGAGCTTCTGGCTCAAGGGGTGAGCTTCTGGCTCAAGGGGTGAGTTTTTGGAGCACCCAGCGGTACTCCTCCGCGATGCTTTTGACGATGTCCCCGGGGTGCACTTCGGGCGGCAGCACGTCGAACGTGTAGGTTTCGATTTCGAGGTGAGGACAAATGCCGTTGCGGACCTCTTTCCAGAACGCCTCGTCCAGGCTACTTGCCGTGGAGGCGAGCGGTGCGTTTGGCGACACGAAAAGTGGCACGTGAAAATGGACGCGGAGTTCCTTCAGGCCGGTGGTGGAGGGAAGGGCTTCGAGAGCTTCCGCCAGATCCGGCCAGCTGCGGACGGTGCCGTCCCTGGCAAGGCCCTTGACCTGGTGCAGGTAGACCGGTTCGCGGAAAGCGCTGAGCGCCGCGTAGGTGTCCGGGGTCGCGGGAGCCTGCAGGGCGGCGCTGAGCTGGATTTTTGACAGGAGCACGCCTGCGTCGCGGAAGGCCCGCAGGGAGTCCGCAAGGTTTTCGTATTGGAGCGCAACGTGGCAGGTGTCGAAACACACGCCGATGTGGCGGCGCAAAAGGGTCTCAGCTTCGGACGCAGTGCAGCCCAAGGTCCGGCGTATTTCGGGGAGCGCGCCCTCGGGAAGGGCGTTTTTGAAAAAGGCGAGGGTTTGGGAGGTTGTTTCGAGGAAACAATCGGGCTCGGGCTCGAGTCCGAGATGGACGCGCCTCCCCGTGTCCTTCTCCAAGGCCGCAAACGCCGCGGCGATGCTCCCGAGATGGCGCGCCATCTCGAGTTCGTCAGCGTGGGATTGGATCCACGGGGCGTACGAGCCGGGAACTGTGCTGATACTGCCCTCGATGCCTTCTGGAAGCCAGGATGCCAGTGTCTTTCCCAGCTCGCCAGTGTATTGGAGCCGCTCGGGCGTCCTCCAGTCCGGGGCATAGACGTCCGCCTTGACCGGTCCCCTGTGGAAGCGGCCGTAGGGGAAGCCGTTAATGGAAAACGGATAAAGATTTTGTTCGGCGAACAGAGCGCGGCCCTGGTCGAGCGCCGCTGGAGACTGGAGTTCCGCGGCGGCCGTGGCGCTGACTCTCAGGCCGAGGCCGAAGGGTTCATCGACGCCGAGGGCGGCCTTGACCGCGACGGCCTTCTCCCGGAGGGCCTGGTAGTGCTCAAGCCAGGTTTCACCAGCATGGATGTTCTGGCAGTAGGTCAGGTGGAGTGGAGGGGTCTTGGAGACGATCATCTGGGGTGGTGAGCGGGGCAGTTTAACACGTCCCTGGAAACTGGGGAGTCTTATACCAAAGCTTGGAGAAAACGGTGCCTATTTCCCGGGGAAGCCAAGTGCTCGGAGAGTTGTTGCGGAGCTGGGGCTCCGCGCTCCCAGGTGGGGGGGGCGCTCAGAAGGGAGCTGCGAGGACCGGCGTGGCTTCGTCGCTCGGGATGCGGACCAGCTTGAAACGTTCGTCATAGCGGCCGGAGCAGTGTTTGCGGCAGCAGGTCATGCACGCCGCCGCACGGCGGAAAGCGCGGACGCGCTCGAGCTGCGTCTGGCAGGATGGACACTGGTAGACGAAAGCGCGGGCGACCTTGCGTCGGGGCAGGGGGAGGTCGTGGCAGCGTGCCTCGTTGCGGAGGCCGAGGTCCTTGCAGGCCTGGCGCCATTCGGGGCCGTGGGGCGCGATGGTGCGCCGGCCTGAGCGATGGTGTGCGACGAGGTGAGCGAGCTCGTGCAGGAGAGTGCGTTCGACCTCGCCGTTTCCAAATGCCAGTAGCTTTGGGTTCAGGATGATCTGCCAAGTGGTCGGGTAGGCGAGACCGGCGGTGCTTCGCATTCTGGGATTCCAGAAAACGCTCAGTTTTTTCGATATAGGTTCGATGCCCAGCCCCGCAAGTTTTTGCGCTGCAAACTCCGTCAAATCAGGCGCGGGGATGTGGCTTGAAGTGCGGATTCCAACCCGGGCGGGGGCGGTTGGAGTGGAGGTCTTTGATTTTCGAAAAGCAGCAAATAGATTCATGCACGGAGTCGGTCCCAAACGCGGCCCACTTTTCCGATGGCGGCTTCGACCGCCTCAGGAGTGATTGCCCTTTCTAGGGAGAATCGCAGCGAACTGGCTGCGCGGGCGGATGGCAGGCCCATTGCTTCTAAAACATGTGACGGTTGCATTGATCCCACCATGCAGGCGGAACCGCTGGAGGCGCACACGCCTTCCAGATCCAGCGCCATCAAAAGGCTTTCGGCATCGGAGGACGGGAAGGTCACGTTCACCGTGTTGGAAAGCCTCGCGGCCCGGGCGCCGTTGATGGAAACGCCGGCGCATCGCTCCAGCAGGCCGCTTTCGAGGCGGTCGCGGAGCCGGGCGATCCCCGGGGAGTCGGCGGGCATGCGTTCCAGTGCGAGCCGGGCCGCCACCGCCATACCCACGATCGCGGCGGGGTTTTCGGTGCCCGGCCGGCGCTGGCCCTCCTGGGTCCCACCTAACTGCACGGCTTCGATCGTGGTGCCGGCCCTGAGGTATAGGAGACCGGCGCCTTTCGGGCCGTAAAACTTGTGGGCGGCGAGGGTCATCGCGTCGAAGAGCCGTGTATCCAGCGGTTCCTTGCCAAAAGACTGGACGGCGTCGGAATGGAAAAGAACGCCCGCCTCGCGGCAGATGGCGCTGATCTCGCTCACCGGCTGCCTCACGCCGGTTTCATTGTTGGCGCTCATGATGGAAACCAGCGTGGTCTCGGGGGTAATCGCCTGCTTCAAGAGCGCTGTATCGAGTACTCCGTCCGGTGAAACGGGGAGCCGGGTGACTGAAAACGCCTCGTGTTTTTCAAGGTAGTCGAAGGCGTGCAGGACGGCGTGGTGTTCCGTGCGGCAGGTAATCAGGTGGCGGCCCTTGGAGGTGTGGGCGCGCGCGATACCGAGGATGGCAAGGTTGTCCGACTCCGTGCCGCCCGCGGTGAAAATGATTTCGTGGGACTTGCACCCGAGGGCGGCCGCGAGGTCGTCGCGCGCGGTGTCGATGAGGGCCCGTGTTTGGCGACCGGCGTAGTGGCTGGAGGACGGGTTGCCATAGTGCTTTCCAAGGCTCGGAAGCATGGCTTCCAGCACCGCTGGATCCAGGGCGGTCGTGGCATTCGCGTCTAAATAAATCATGATGCGGAGTGGTCGAATTCTACCCTCAATCGGAGCGTTCCGCGCCGAAAAAAAGCGCCTGAGGGGCCTGCTGCGGCCCTTCTTACGGTCCTTCGATCGCGGAGCGAGGCGCTTAGGGATGCGCTTTTTTTTCAGCACCCGCCGCGATGCGGATCCTGACCTGCCGCGAGAGGAGCCACCGGACTGCGAACATATCCATGGTGGCTCGGATCGCCCGGTTGCCGAAGCCGTACTTGCTGACACCGGCGACGCGCGGACGGTGGTTTACCGGAAGTTCCGTGATCCGGTAGCCCATGCCCTTGATGAGGGCCGGGATGAAGCGGTGCATGCCGTTGAAAGGCAGGAGCGCTTCCCTGCATTCGCGGCGCAGAACCTTCAGCGTGCAACCGGTGTCGCGGACGCCGTCCCGAGTGAAGCGAGAGCGGATCGCGTTTGCGAAACGGGACGTGAGGCGCTTGGAAAAGGTGTCCTTGCGGGAGGCGCGGTAGCCGCAGACCAGGTCGAATCCCTTTTCGAGTTCGGCCAGGAGCTTGGGGATGTCCGAGGGGTCGTTCTGACGGTCCCCGTCCATGAGGATGAGGATGTCGCCCTCGGCAGCGTGGATGCCGGCGTACATGGCGCCGCTCTGGCCGGTGTTTTTCGAAAATTCGATCACCCGGATTTCCGGGCGTTTGGGAATGTGCGCGAGGGTCTGGTCGGTCGATTTGTCGTCCACGAAGACAATTTCATAGGCACGGCCCGCAAGCGTGGCTGCGATTTCGTCGCAAAGGGGAGCGACGTTTTCTTCTTCGTTGAAGAGCGGGATGACTACGGAAAGCATGCGCGGGGTGGGAGATCGATGGAAGAGGGCGGAGCGTCCGGCCGGGCCGGGGTTTTGCGGGGCGGGATATTAACGGGAGAACCGCCTCCAGAGGAAGCTTTAGAGCGAACGGCTGCGATAATTGGTGCACTCAAACACGCGAATCTGGCGCAGTTTCATGCCGCGGCGTTCGATGTCGTAGCACGCGATCATCTCGGTTTTTTCAAAACCGCCGGCGATTGAGCTGGGGGCTTCGTCGGACTCGGAGTCGGTCACAAAGAGCGCAGACCGCCCGTGGAAGGGGTTGATGCCGGCCTCCTCGGTGAACAGGGCGTCGGGCGGGCGCTGTCCGGGTTTGAGCTGGACGAACTCGTCGTAGCGGGGCCAGAAGGAGAACTGGTCTTCGATGGCCTGGGATTCGGGCGTGTAGATGGGGGGATGGTCGGCTCCCTCGAGGCGTTTGTCTTTGAGATAAAAGCCGACGCTGGAGGCGATACCTCGCCCGTTGGCGATCATGAACACGGGCGCTCCGAGGGCTTTTTCGCGTTCGAGTCGGAGCTTTTCCACCGCCTCGGTGGCGGTTTTCCAGCCGCGCAGGCGGGTGCCGGGATCCTTGCGGTAGGTGAGGGGAACGCCCGCCGCGCGGAGCAGATCCGTGTTGAGGATGAGCATGCCGATCGCGATGCCTATTCCAAAGCCGATTCCAAGGAAGCGGCGGACCTTCGCGCTGGCTTTGGCGCGTTCAACCCAGTCTGCGGCGGCAAGGATTCCGGCGGACACCATGGCGGGTGCGGTCCAGTTGGCTTCCCCCGCTTTTTTGAAGGAGAGGACAAAGTACATCAGGAAAAGCGGGAGGGCGAAGGCCAGGAGGAAGCGGGGCTTGAAGTGATCCCTGGCGCGCGGAGTCTGGGTCCAGAGGGTAGTGAGGACGGCGATGAAGAGGATCGGCGAGTACACGCCTGCATGGGCGCCGAGAAAGGCGAAGGGCTCGCCGATGTTGAATTTGAATCCGCCCTCGAGGCCGCCCCGGTGTTTGAGGTGTGCGAAGGTGATCCACTGGTGCTCGGCGTTCCAGAGAAGAGGGGGGAGGGTGAAGATCGCGAAAACGACGAGCATCATCCAGAAGCCGGGCTGGCGGAAGTGTCGGCGGAGCCGGTTGCCAAAGAGAAGGACCAGCAGGATGGAGACCAGTTGCATCGCGTTGGTCCATTTGCAAAGAAAGCCCAGGCCGATGAGGGCGCCGGTCGCCGGCCACCATAGGCTCCAGCCCGTCCCGAGCTGGGGAGGTTTTGTGCCGCTGGAGTGGGAGTGCGAATGGGAGGGGGAATGGGAGTGGTCCTCCCGGGCATTCGCATGGTCCAGAGCCAGCCAGAAGGCGTACATCGCGGCGGTCCAGAAAAAGATGGAGAGCGGGTCGATGGTCATCAGGACGCTCCCGACCTGGAGGATGGGGAGGAAGTTCATCGCCAGAGTGACCCAAACGGCCACCTGTTCTGAAAAGAGGCGTCTTGCGAAGGAGAACATCAGCAGGCTGGTGCCCAGAGAGAGGAGGGGGCTGAGCAGGCGCACGCCGCGTTCCGTCGCGCCAAGCAGGTCGGTGCCGATGCGGATGGCCGCCGCCACGCCGGGGCCTTTGCTGAAATAGCACACGTCGGGGTGCTGGCTCCAAAGGTAGTAGTAGGACTCGTCCGGAACGAGCTCCACAAACGCCGCGTACCAGAAACGCAGCACGGTGAGCAGGGCGAGTGCGGGGAAAAGCCAGCGTTTGGGATTCATGAAAGGTCTGTCTGAGATTGGCCTGCGCTAGGGGTGGCCGGTACTAGACTGGTTTGGGAGGGGCTTCGGGCGCAACGCTAAGATGAGCACCGGGTGTCGTTGGAGCCAGTCCGGGCGCAGGCGGCCGATCTTGTTTCTCCAGACCCACTCGGCTCCGGCGAGGAGGAGGCCGTTGAAAACCGTGCCGATGCAGAGAGATGCCAGGACGTCGGTCGGCCAGTGCGCGCCGGTGTACACCCGTGACCATGCCATCAAAAGGGGAATCAGGAGCCAAACCGGGGAGCGGAACAGCAGGGCGAATACAATGCCGAGGGTGGTCGCATTCAGTGTATGCGAGGAGGGGAAGGAGCGCCGCATCGTGTCCTCGGGATTGGGAGGGCCGGAGTAGCTCACTTGTATCGGGAGTATCCCGGCCAGGATGCGGGGCTTTGCCGGGGCGAGATCCACCCGCCTCACGCCTTCCTGAGACTGGTGCGGGCGCGCGCGGGCCGTCCATTGCTTGAGCGGCTGCGAGATGAGTTCTTCGTTTCCAAGAACGGCGAGGGCGCAGAGGCAGAGGCAGGCGGCTCCGCGCGGGCCATATCGCACCACCAGGATGACGGCGCCGAGTCCGATGACGGGGATCCAAAAATCCATGCAGGACAGGATGGCGAGCAACCGGTCAAGGACCGGATTGGTCCATTTGCTATTTATAAGAAAAAGAATGTGCTGATCCATCCGATTGGCAAGAGTGTAGGGGAAATGATGAGCGAAGGAACGAGCGTAGCATTAAAAAGCGCAGTGCATCTGGTGTTACGTTCTTTTTCGCTGCTGGGGTTGGGGGTCGCCCTCGGTTTATGCGCGGACCTGAGTTCTGCGGAAGCCGCCCCCGGTTCGGCTGAAAAGGCTGATAAGGCTGAAAAAAACGGAAAATCGGGAACGGATGAAAAGACGTCACCGCCCCCCGCAACAGGGGATGGAAATGCCGGGATTATCGGGGCGGTGGATCCCGTCGCCATCCTCAGGGGAGTGAGGGAGGCACAGGCGTCGATCAAGCAGACGCTTCAGGGGCGGCTGAGAAGGGGGCCGGTTTCCGTCGTGTACCGGATGGTCATGGAGGGGTTGCAGGTGCGTTTTGAGTTTCCGAACGCCGTTCCGCCTTCGCCCGCTCTGGTGACTTTGCGGTTTGGGGAAACTTCCTCGACGCTGGAGGTCGGGGGAGCGGGAGCGGTGGGGGCGTCCAAGAAGGTGGATTTCAGCGACGAGATCGGGGGCACGGGCGTGTTTTACGAAGACCTGGCCCTGCGGTTTCTTTACTGGCAGGACGCCAGGCTGGAGGGCGAGGAGTCCCTGATGCTCTCAAAGTGCTGGAAGATCCGGGTGCGCCGTCCTGCCGGCGTGCGTTCGCCGTACTCCGAGGTGGTGGTCTGGGTGAGCCAGTCCAGCGGGGCTTTTCTCAAGAGCGAAGCGTACGGAGCCGACGGCGAGTTGGTGAAACGCCTGACCGTGCGCTCCATCCAGTCGATCGACCGGGTGACGACCCTGAAGCAGCTTCGCATCGAGTCGCCGCTCTCGGGGCCGACTCCGGCGTATCTGGACGTGGACGGCCAGCCGGCTCCGCGAACGGGGAAATAAACGGGGAAGTGACCGGCAGCTTCGAGCGTAGGGAGGCGCTCCGCCCGGGTTACTTCGCCGCGGGCAACTCGAGCTTCACCAGTTCGTACCGGTGCGGCATCGGCTGGTTGACTTTGTAGATCTCGTCCTCGATGGCTTTCGCGGTGTCGAGAAGGGGCTTTACCCGTTCCTTCATCGCGGCGTGATAGGTTTCGAAGTCCTTTTTGGCAGCCTCTTCCTCCGGGGTGCCCACCGCCTTGTTCATCTTGTTTCGGACGCCCTTGAGCTTGCCGTATTCGTTGCGGATGCCGACGTACACCTCGCGGTTGCGGCGCTGGTTGAGTTCCGCCACTTTGAGGGCCTGCTGGTACTGGGGAGTGGTGGCGATTTCCTCGATTTCGACGCCGAAGGCGAGCTGCCCGTCGGTCCATTTTCCGATGGCCTGGGAGTCGATCCGTAGTTCGTAGGTGCCGGGAGCGAGGTTGCGCACCGTCACCTTTTCGTTGCTCATGCGGTGTCCGGCGTGCGTGAGTTTGTAACCCTCTGCAGCATCGGCCGGGACTACCCACGGGAGCGCGTTGCTTTTTGCAGTGAATGCCACTTTGTCACCGACTTCGAGCTCGGAAACCTTGGCGTTGGAGGCGGTCGAGAGCCATTTGCCGTCTTTTTGAAACACGGTGATGCCCGAGACCTGGCTCTTTACCGCCATGTCTGAAAGCAGCGCGGCCGCCATGACGAAGCTTCCCGCGGGGCCGGGGTGCACTGCGTCGCTGATCATGGTCCAGTTTGGCGCCGTGCGGCGCTGCTCAATCGTGAGTTGGTTGAGCGGGCTGTACATGTCCACAAATCCCAGGCCGCGCACTTGTGCCGCCTCGCGCAGCCAGGCGCCATACAGCGAGAGCACGCCGTTGTAGTAGGTGTCGCGGGGTTCCTGGGGCTTTCCGCGCAGACGCGCCGCGCGGGCGTCGTGCATCGTTGGCGTCATTGGTACAGCCGCGGCGCCGAGTCCCTTGATGCGCTCCAAAATGGTGCTCATCCCCGACTGGTAACGCTCAAAGGTGGCTTCATCGAAGCCCTTGTAGCCGCCGTCATTCATTCCCAAAAGAATCGTGACGTACTGGGGCTTGTAGGCGGCCACATCTTCGTCGAAGCGGTCGAGCGCGTTCTGCGCCACGTCGCCGCCGACGCCCGCATTGTGGAAGTGAATGCGGCGTTCAGGATAACGCGTGTAGAAGTAGTCCTCTACGTACTGCGTGTAGTAGCACTGATGGGTGATCGAATCCCCGAGGAAGACGAGCGTGTCGCCGTCTTTGAGGTCGACTCTCGGAGCGATGGCTGGAAAGGAGGATTCCGCGGGGGTGGCTGCCGTTTGTGCGTGAACCGAGGCGCTTGAAAACGCCAGGGCGCAGGTGAGGGAGAGGACGGGGGGGATTTTCATAAGGGTGGGGGGCGGGGTTCTGTTGTTTGCTCCGGCTCCGGCGGCCCTTGAAGACTGCGCGTCTCTTTGAGGGCCTTCCGGGGCCGGGCGAAAGGTTGCTGCCGGGGCTTACTGAGGCGGGCGCCACGCGACCGGCAGGCGGCGGCCGTTTTGGGCTGCGCGGAACTGCAGTTCACCCTCGCTGTTGATGCTGAGGTGGCAATCCACGGGGGCATCGGGTTCGGCATTGCCGGCGCGGAAGGTACCCAAGGCTTGCGGTGGCTCGGAGCCGCCGGATTCGCCCTGCTGGAGGTTCACCTCGGCCACGCCGTCGGCCACCTTTTTCCACGGGAACGTGCCTTCCAGAGGGAGGCTGCGTCCTGCGCCAAGAATGATCCCGCCGTCGCCGTCGGGAAGCGTGATGAGCACCGGGCGCGTCAGGTGGCTGCCGTTGCGAAGCTCGAGCGAAACGCCGCAGCCCGTGAGCACTCCGGACCAGCTTTCAAGCGTGGCAGCCGCCATGGCCTTGAACTCCTCGGGCGCGTTTTCAAGGGATAGCGCCCTGCGGAGCACCGCCGCCGCCTCGTCCCGGAACCCGTGCTGGAAGAGCGTCTGGGCAAAGTTCCAGTCCAGCCGGACGCTGTACTTCCGGGATTCGATTGCCGGACGGATCTGGGTGGCGAGCCTGTTGAGTTCCTTGGCTTCGCCGAGCACGGCGGAGAGGTGGAGGAGGACTTCCTCCTGTTCGGGGGCGATCGCGAGGGCCTGGTCGGCAAGACGCAGCGCCGAGGCGGAGTCGCCTCTTGTGCGGGCAATCGAGCTTGCGATGAGGGCACCCATCCAGGAGCCAGACTCCTTGGCCCAGGCGGCGAGCTGCTCTTCCTTGGCCGGATCGTGTTCGCCCTGGCTCAGTTCAAAGTAAATTCCAATCGCCGCGTGGAAATTCGGGTCCCGTTTGAGCGCTTCACTCAGGGCTTCGCGTTCGGAGACCGTGTCGCCGACGGCGCTGCAAGCCTGTGCGAGGTGCATGAAGCCGGTCGCTTCCGTCGGTTCCAATTCGGTGAAACGGTGCACCGCCTTGAGCGCCTCGTCGTGCCTCTCGGCCGCGCGGTACGCGGTGCCCAGCATCAGGACGGTCTGCGGGTGGTCGGGGCGGACTTCCGCCGCTTTTTCCAAGGCCGCGATGATCACATCCAGCAGCAGGCCGTCGCGCATCAACTGGTCGGCGAGCGCCACCAACTGATCCGGCTCGGAGGCAAGGTCTTCGAGCTGGCCGCTGACCATCTGCCGGAAGGTTTCAATGTCGACATAACCGACCGACTTGCTGTCCGGCTTGCCTTCCTCGTCCTGGCGCATCAGGCGGACCAACTCGCGCAGGCGCGTCAGGCCCTCCAGCGCGGCCTGGTCGTTGCCGTTGATTTCAAGCGCCTTTTTGAAGGCCGCCACGGCTTCCGAGCGTTGTCCGGCCTGTGCGAGCACGTTGCCGAGGCTGCTCCAGATCACCGCCACTTTCGGCGCCTTTTCAACGGCTGACTGAAGCAAGGCGGCTGCCTCGGAGTCTTTTCCCTCCAGGCGTGCGAGGTTGCCCAGGTGGAACTGCACGAAGGGCGAGCCGGGGTGCATGCGCTCGATTTCCTCAAGCAACCGGTGGCAGCGGACGATTTCGCCTTCTTCAAGGGATTCCGCAAGTTCCTGAAACAGGCCCGTCGCCGCCCGGAATCCAATCCACGGGGAGCCCGCGTCCGGGCCGAGACGGTCGATTCCCTCAAGAAGGACCTCCAGGTTGAGCGGGTGCGACTGGGCGCCTTCCGGGTCTGCGTCGGCGGGCCAGGGGAGCTTGTTCGGCAGACCGTAGAAGTCGACTTCCCAGGAGGAGGATTCAATCCATTGAACAGATTCACTCATATTTTGAAAGATTCGGGAGGGCGGAGCATAGCGGGTCGGATGCGGCGCGCACGGGAAAAAAGGAGTGGTCCTACTCCAGGTGCTGTTTCAGCAACTCGCGCAAGGTGGTGCGGGCCCTGAAGAGCAGGCTTTTTACGGAGGAAACCGAAACCTCCAGCACGCCGGCGATTTCCTCGTAGGAGAGTTCCTCGTACCGGCGCATGACGACGGCCGTCCGCTGGTTTTCCGGGAGGGCCTGAAGCGCGCGGTCGATGGCCTCCTCCAGTTCGCTTGCCAGGAGCGCTGAATCCGGGCGCACGCCCGCTTCGGGCGCCCCCTCCTCCATCGCGCCGCCCTCCTGCGAGAGGGCGTCCCGGGACACCGTGGGGTGCCGCGTTTTGTAACGAATTTCGTTTAGGACCAGGTTCCGGGCGATGGTGAAAAGCCAGGTGGTGAAGCGGGCGGAAGGCTCGTAGCGGGCTGCCGATTTCCAGACGCGCACGAACACCTCGTGGGTGATTTCTTCGGCGTCAAAGCCCGGCCCGGCCATGCGGGCCACACCGGCGGTGACACGGTTTTTGTGCTCGTCGATGAGCAACGCAAGGGCGTCCATGTCCCCGGACTGCACCCGACGCATCCACGCAACGTCGCGCTGCTGTGCAAGGTCGGCATCGGGGGATGGCTCTCTGGGGGGCATTCTGAATGACGGCTTTCAGGGAAACGGCGCTTCTGCCAAGAGTATCGGGCTTTTTTCCGCGTACAAACAGGAGTTTACCCTTGTGGAAAGCGGCATCTGTGACGGAATTGTCACAGACGCTGTCTTGATCGTGTGGACTGGCGGGGGATCATGTCGCTCGGTAAACACCGCAGACGGCTTTTTGTTACGCCATCCGCTGCATTCTTCCTGCAAGTTTCATGAGCACACCACCCAAGCCTTCACGGAAAACGGTTCTTGTCGCCGACGACGAACCCGACGTTCTGAACCTCGTTGCAATGAACCTCCAGAGGGCTGGCTTTGACATTCTCAAGGCGGCCGACGGCGAGCAGGCCCTGCGGATGGCCCGGGACGAGGAGCCCGACCTTGTGATTCTTGACCTGATGATGCCCGCCCTGAGCGGACTGGAGGTCGCCAAGCTCCTCAAGCAGTCCCCTTCCACGGCCCGGATCCCAGTGCTGATGCTCACCGCCAAGTCCGACGAGGTCGACCGCATCGTCGGCTTCGAGCTGGGGGCCGATGATTACGTGACAAAGCCTTTCAGCCCCCGGGAACTGGTCTTGCGCGTTCAGAGCGTGTTGCGCCGTATGGACTCTGCTCCGGAGTCCGCCGATGCGCTGACGGTCGGCGTGATCGAGGTGGACCGCGTCCGGCACGAGGTCCGGATCGAGGGCAAGCCGCTGGATTTTACTGCTACGGAGTTCAAGCTGCTGACGGTGTTGATGGAACGCTGCGGCCGGCTTCAGAGCCGGGAGAAGCTTTTGAACGATGTCTGGGGTTATGAGAGCGCCATCGACACGCGCACCGTGGACACGCATATCCGGCGGCTCCGGGAAAAGTTGGGAGTGGCGGCGGAACTTGTCGAAACGGTGCGGGGTTTCGGCTACAGGATGGTGGCCCCGGGTTCCTAGGCGGGGCTTCCTCCCCGACTAATGGCCGCCATGTTTCTGTCTGAGACTTCCATTTTTGGAACGGGCATGCTCTTGGTTGCGGGAGCCTATGTCTGGAGGGTGGTGGCCGAGCGCCGCCGGTGGGCGCGGATGGAGCGGGTGCTGGACATTCTCGCGGACGACGGCCCGGAGGAGGCGGCACTGGCCGTGGCGGGCGTGGATACAACACTCGGGCCGATGCTGTCGCGGTTGCAAAGGGTGGCCCGGAGCCGGGCTGCGATGCGGCAGCGGATTGAACACGAGGAGTTCAGTTTGCGGGTGGTGCTTTCCAGTCTGGAGGAGGGCGTTTTGGTTGTGGACGCGGTCCAGCAGATCCGGCTGGCCAATTCCGCTTTCATTTCCGACTTCGGCCTGAGCAAGTCGCCGGTGGGGCGCACCGTGCTGGAGGTGCTTGGCGAACCCGATGTGCACCGGTTGATCAAGGAGGCCGTCGCAACGGGAAGCGCCCGCGAGCGCCAGGTTGAGATGGTTCCCGGAAAGGGGATCCGGTTCATCAATGTGCGCGCTGTTCCGATGAACGACGGCGCGGGCAGGCCGGGTGTCCTGGTGGTTTTCCGGGACGTCAGCCGGTTGGTGGAACTGGAAAAAGTGAGGCGCGAGTTTGTGGCCAACGTCTCGCACGAATTTCGCACGCCGCTGGCCATTTTTCAGGGCCACGTGGAAAACCTAGCCGAGTTTCCGGACTTGAGCGTCGAGGAGCGGCATGAGTCCTACGAGGTGCTACTCAAGTACTCAGGCCGTTTGAACGCCTTGGTCGAAGATTTACTGGCGCTGGCCCGGCTGGAGGAGCGCAAGGAAGAGTTCCGCTGGGAGGTGGTGGATCCCGCTGACATGCTCAGGGGCGTGGTTTCCGACTGGCAGGTGAGGGAGGGCGCGGGTGCCGTGGACGTCCGGTTCGAAGTGGCCGGGGATCTGCCCCGGGCGCGACTCGACCGCCGCCGGATCGAACAGGTGCTGCACAACCTTCTTGAAAACTCCCTCAAACACATGCCGCTGACGGGTGCAAGACTGGTGGTCCGCGCGGAGACAGAGCCCGACCGCTGGATCCGCGTCACGGTTGAGGACAACGGAAGTGGAATTGCCCTCAAGGACCTGCCGCACATCTTCGAACGCTTTTACCGTGCAGACAGATCCCGCGGCGCGTCCGGGGCGCGGGGAATGGGCCGCAGCACGGGGCTGGGGCTATCGATCGTCAAGCACATCGTCGCGGCCCACGGTGGAGAGGTGGGCGCCGCGAGCCCCTACGGAAGCGGAGCGCGCGTCTGGTTCCGCCTCCCGCCCGCCGATTTGCCGCCGGACGAATCGGCAGCAACGCTGGCGGAGGGTTGATGCGCGGTTGCGTTTTACGGCTGGCGGGTCAGCGGATCGGCGAGAAGTCCGTGGCCTTCATGTAGAGCGACTTCACCCCGTCCGGTTGGACGGTGAGCGAGCCGTCCTTTTCGCTTTCGGCCTTGGCTTTGATCCATTCCGGATCCTTGCGGAACGCATCAAAGGACTTCAACCCGGCCTCCTTGCTGGCGTGGCTCAGGATGTAGACCAGCTTGGTGGAGGCGTTTGGTTCCCCGGCGAGGGGCGTCCAATAGGCGATGTGCGTCATGCCGTGGCGCGCGAACAGCCCCACCGTGTGGTCGCGAAAGCGCTTGTTGAGGGCGTCGAGTTTGCCTTCAGGCGTGATGTAGGTGCGCAGTTCGAACACGCGCTCTCCGGCGCCCTTACCCGGGCGGATGGCCGCCGAATAGTCGGTGGCGCTCAGGAAAAAGGCCTCGGGCTTCTGCGCGAGGATCTTGCCGTTTGCCTCGCTGGCCTTCGCTGCGGCCTTCCAGTCGGGGTCGTTCCGGAACTCGGCCCATGCGGCGTCCGCACCCGCGCGGCTCTTGTGCGCGATCACGTAGACGAGCGTGTTGTCGGCGCCTTCGCTTTTTTCCACCGGCACCCAGTAGCCGATGTTTTCGATGCCGTGCTTTTCAAAAAGGCGGACGGTGTGGTCGCGGAAGCGTGCGAGCAGGTCGGGCAGCTTGCCTTCGTTGGTCACGTAGATGCGCATTTCAAACACGCGGGAGTCTTCTGCGGCGGGGGCGTTGGGGGCGAAACTCATGGCGGCGGCGAGGGCGGTGACGAGCCAGTGACGGCGGGTGAGAGAGAGGTTCATAAGGGGGTGGTTGTGTTGGGGAACGGGGGCTAAGTGGTGAGCACGGGTGGCGGGCGCGAGCTTGAAGAAACTAAAGGGGCGCCGGGCGGGGCTGTCGGGGAAGGGGGCGGGCCGCCGTTCGCGCCTGTGACAGCCCCGGCTCCGGCGAGGGGTTCTACTTATCGAGCTCCTTGTTCCAGGCGGCGATCAGCTTCGCCTCGGAGGCGAAGAGCTCCTCGGTGGAGTCCAGGATTTCGATCGAATCGATCGTGTCACCCTTTTTGATCGAGTCGACAACGTCCTGTCCGGTCGTGACTTCACCAAACACGGCGTGCTTGCCGTCCAAGTGCGGGGTGGGCACGTGCGTGATGAAGAACTGGCTGCCGTTCGTGTTCGGGCCGGCGTTCGCCATCGAGAAGATGCCGGGCTTCTCGTGCTTGAGCGTCTTGCGGATCTCGTCGGGGAAACGGTAGCCGGGGCCGCCCGAACCGGTGCCGGTGGGGTCGCCGCCCTGGATCATGAAGTCGCTGATCACCCGGTGGAAGGTGATCCCGTTGTAGAAGCCGCGGGAGGCCAGGTTCAAAAAGTTGGAGGTGGTGATCGGCACCTGGGAGGCGAAAAGGGTCGCCTCGATCGGGCCGCGGGATGTCTTTAGAATGATGCGGATGTTTTCCATCGTTCCCACCATAGGGGGAAATTTGTCCGAGGGGAATCATTGCGTGCGCCGCTTCTTTTGGGGAAAATGCGGCGCTTTATGAAGAAATCGTTCCTCCTTACCTCGCTCGCAGGCGTCCTCTTTGCAGGTCTCGCCTCCGTTTCCGCCCAGACCCCCGCCGCGCCCTCGGCTCCAGGCGCAGCCGCCGCTCCGGCCGCCGCCCCCGCGCCGGTACCCACCAAGGAAGTGGCTGTCATTAAGACCTCCAAGGGTGAAATGACCGTCGAGTTCTGGAGCGACGTGGCGCCCAAGACCGTCGAGAACTTCAAGAAACTCGCCCGCGAGGGCTTTTACAACGGCACCGCCTTTCACCGCATTATCAAGGGCTTCATGATCCAGGGCGGCGACCCGAACACCAAGGACGCCTCCAAGGAGGGGAGCTACGGAATGGGAGGTCCCGGCTACCAGATCAAGGCCGAGTTCAACGCCCGCAAACACGAAACCGGCGTCCTCTCCATGGCCCGCAGCATGGACCCCGATTCCGCCGGTTCCCAGTTCTTCATCTGTCTGGACGCCGCGCCCTCGCTGGACAACAAGTACACTACGTTCGGCAAACTCACCGCCGGCGAAGACGTGCTCAAGAAAATCGGGGACACGCCCGTGGTGTCCAACGGCCGCGAAACCAGCAAGCCCGCAGAGCGCGTCGGGGTGGAGAGTGTTTCCATCGTGACCGTCCCCGTGAAGTAGCCCACAGGCATCGCCGTAACGGCATTTCATCCGCGGTGCGCGGCCCTTCCGGGGGGATTCTCCGGTCTCCTCCGGAAGGGCGCCGCCGCCTCGCAATTGTCACCTTTTTAACCGCGCCGCGCGCCCCCTCCGTCGGCAAACTTTCCTCATGTCCCATCCCAAGTCCGTCAAGGTCGGCCTGGTTCAAACGCGCTGCGGCGCGGACGTTCAGGCGAACATCCAGAAGGCCGTCGAGCGCACCCGCGAAGCCGCGGCCCAAGGAGCTCAGATCATCTGCCTCCAAGAGCTGTTCGCATCCGTGTATTTCTGCCAGGTCGAAGACCACAAGTACTTCGCGCTCGCGGAGGAAATCCCCGGGCCGAGCACCGAGCTTTTTTGCAAACTCGCCGGCGAACTGGGCGTCGTGCTCATCGTTTCCCTTTTCGAAAAACGGGCCGCGGGCCTCTACCACAACACCGCCGTGGTCATCGACGCCGACGGCCGTTTTCTGGGCAAGTACCGGAAGATGCACATTCCGGACGACCCGCTTTTTTACGAGAAGTTCTACTTCACCCCGGGCGACCTGGGTTTCCGCGCCTGGGACACGCGCTTCGGGCGCATCGGCGTCTGCGTCTGCTGGGACCAGTGGTACCCCGAGGCGGCCCGCTTGACGGCCCTGCACGGCGCGCAGATTTTGTTCTACCCGACGGCCATTGGCTGGCATCCCTCCGAGAAGGCGCGCTACGGCGAACGCCAGCACAGCTCCTGGGAAACCGTCCAGCGCGGGCACGCGATCGCCAACGGCTGCTATGTCGTCGCTCCGAACCGTGTCGGCCACGAGGCGCCCGACGGCGGGGACGGCCTGGAGTTCTGGGGGCAAAGCTTCGTCGCCGACCCGGCCGGGCAAATCCTCCGGCGCGCCTCCGCGAGCGAGGAGGAGATCATCGTGGAGGAGCTGGATCTGGATTCCGTGGACACCCAGCGCACGCACTGGCCTTTCCTGCGCGACCGCCGTATCGACGCTTATCAGGGGATTGAAAAACGCTATCTGGGAGACCGCCATGTTTGAAAAACGCGGCGCTGACGCGCCCACGCCCGCGTCCCTCGGTTACCGCATGCCAGCGGAATGGGAGGCCCACGACGCCACCTGGCTTTCCTGGCCCCGCCCCGAAGGCATTTCCTTTCCGGACGCCTATGAAAAGGTGATGCCCGCCTTCGCCCGGATGGTCGACGCCCTGGCCGATTCCGAGCCGGTTTGCATCAACGTCTGGGACGCCGCCCACGAGGCCGACGTGCGCCGGCATCTTTCCAAAAACGGCGCCCGAGACGGACATGTGCGGTTTTACCGCCACCCCTCCTACGAGCCCTGGTGCCGGGACCACGGTCCGATTTTCCTCAAGCACAAGGACACCGGAGACAGGGTCATCGTCGACTGGGATTACAACGCCTGGGGCGGGAAGTATCCGCCGCACGATCTTGATGACGCGGTTCCCACCCACATCGCCGAACTCCTGGGGCTGCCCGTGTACGCGCCGGGCATGATCCTCGAGGGCGGTTCCATCGAAGTGAACGGTTCCGGGACGCTCCTGACGACGCGCAGCTGCCTGTTGAACCCGAACCGAAACCCGCACCTTTCCCAGAGCCAGATTGAGGAGCGGTTGCGCGACTACATCGGCGTGCGGCACATCCTGTGGCTCGGGGACGGGATTGAAGGGGATGACACGGACGGCCACATCGACGACCTGACGCGGTTTGTGGACCGCTCCACGGTGGTTACGGTTGTGGAGCCGGACGCCGCGGATCCCAATCACGAGCCGCTTCTGGAAAACTCCCGCGCCCTAGCGGGGATGTTGCTCGAGGACGGCGCGCCCTTGAAGGTGCGCGAGCTGCCGATGCCGGCGCGGATCGACCGCGAGGGCCTGCGCCTGCCCGCCAGCTACGCCAACTTTTACATCGCGAACAAGGCCGTGCTTCTGCCTGTGTTCGAGGATGCGCGCGATGCGGAGGCTGTCGCGGTGTTGAAGGAGGTTTTTCCGGGCCGCAAAATCGTCCCAATCGACTGCCGCGAGCTCATCTGGGGTCTCGGGGCCTTTCATTGCCTCACGCAGCAGCAGCCTTCCTAGCGGTCCGAGGCATGTAAAGTTTCCGCGTCCGAGGATGCCCAAGCCGTTCTGGATGCTCGACATGGGCTCGCGGTAATTTTATAGCTTCAGGCGTTATGAACCGCCGCTTTTTCCTCTTAACCCTACCTCTCCTGATGACCAGTTTGCACGCAGCCCCGGCCCCCGATTTGCTTGGAATCTCCGTGAAGGACATTTCCGGGAAGGATACCTCCCTCGGCGCCCTCGCCGGGAAGGCCGTGCTGGTCGTAAACGTTGCCAGCAAGTGCGGCTACACCAGGCAGTACGCCGGACTCGAGTCGCTTTACAAGGCTTACAAGGACAAGGGCCTCGTCGTCGTGGGCTTTCCCTCCAATGATTTCGGCGGCCAGGAACCCGGTTCCGAAGCGGAGATTCTTCAATTCTGCACCTCGAAGTACCAGGTTACCTTCCCGATGTTCAGCAAGGTCACGGTGAAAGGGGACGGGTCGCATCCGCTTTTCGCAGCGCTTACCGGAGAAACCTCGGGATCGCCCGGGCCGGTGAAGTGGAACTTCAACAAGTTCCTTATCGGCAATGACGGGAAGCTGGTTCAGCGCTTCGACTCGAAGGTCGAGCCCGAGTCCGAAGAACTCAAGGCCGCCGTGGAAAAGGCCCTCGCAAAGTAGGCGCCTGAAGCGGAATTTCACGCGGCGCGGAGCGAGGAGAAAGGAATGGAAATGGGCTTGGAGAAATCTCTGTCCTTCCGTTTTTTTGAACTCTTCTCTGCGATCTCCGCGGCTCCGCGTGAAAATATTCTCCTCCGCCTCTGCGCGAACGTACTTTAGCCGATAGTGAGGGTGATTTCGGGGAGGCCGCCGACTCCGGCGCAGAGAGTGTCACCCTTGTGCAGCGGTCCCACGCCCTCAGGAGTTCCCGTGAAAATGAGGTCGCCGGGCTGGAGTTCCCACGCAAGCGAGAGGTGAGAGATGATTTCAGGAATGCTCCAGATCAGTTTGGAGAGGTTGCTGCGCTGCCGTTCTACTCCGTTTACACGGAGATGTATTTCAGCAGAATCGATGTCGCCCGTGAGCTCGCGCGAGGTCACCTCGCCGGTGGGGGCGGATTGTTCAAAGCCCTTGGCGATGCACCAGGGACGGCCCTGTTTCTTGAGCTCTGACTGGAGATCGCGCCGGGTCAGGTCCAGTCCCACGGCGTAGCCGTACACCAAGTCCGCCGCCCGGTCCGCCGGGACATTGCTTCCCCCTTTACCGAGAGCGACAACGAGTTCTACCTCGTACTGGAGGTCCCTTGTGAGAGTCGGATAGGGAACCGTGGTTGAACCGTCTGCCGCGACTTCAAGGACGGTGTCCGCCGGTTTCAAGAAAAAGAAGGGCGCCTCCCGGCCGGTGCATCCCATCTCTTTCGCGTGCTCTGCGTAGTTGCGCCCCACGCAGTAGACGCGGTGGATGGGAAAGCGCGCGGTGCTTCCAGTAACGGGAAGCGACACTTGCCGGGGGGCGGGTACGACGAAGGACACCGGCTGTGGGTCAGGGTTGCGGGCGGGCGTCGATCGCTGCGCTCTTTTCACCGACGCGGTAAAGGAACTTGTCGCTGCGCAGATATAGGGCTTTGTGTCCGATCGATGGGGTTCCGATGAATGTGTCCTGAAAGTCGATGCTGGCTGCGACCGCTCCCTCCGGAGCCGCGGCATCGACCGATTGGAGGAGTCCTTTTTCGTTGATCAGGTACAAGAAGTTGCCCGAGGCGACGGGGGTGGAGCTGTAGGGTCCGGTGGTGCGTAGTTGCCAGACCTTGGAGCCGTCGCCGGCCGCGGAGCACTTGAGGATGCCGGCGCTGTTAAGTGTGTAGATGCGGCCGTTGTTCAGGACGGGGCTCGCCGTGGCGTTCAAGAGCTGGCTGTTCTGCCAGAGTACCTCGGGCTCGCCTCCGTTTGAGGGGAGTTTCACCGCAGTGGTTCCCTTGCTCGGAACAAACAGGATCGATCCATCCATGGCGGCCGAGGAAACCGTCGAGCCGCCGCCGGTGAAGGCCCAGCGTTCCTTGCCGGTTACCGAGTCAACGACGGAGACGCCGTTGCCTGACATCAAGGCGACGCTTGTGGCGTCCTTGGTCTGGGAAACAATGACCGGCGTCGACCAGTTTGAGGCTTTCGGGCGTGTAATTTTCCAGCGGTTTGAACCGTCCTTGGTGTTGATGCCGATCGCGAAGGATTCGCTGTCGTTTTCGACGGGGAACACAAGCGTGTCGCCTGCGAGGATCGGGGAGGAAGCCATGCCCAGGCTGTTGCTGGCGTTCGGGTAGTCTCGGGTGAGTCCGCGCATCCAAACGAGGTTGCCCTCGAGGTCGAGGCAGAGGACGTCGTTGGAGGAGAACGCCGCGAAGAGGTGTTTTCCGTCGCTGCAGGGTGTGGAGGTTGCGACGCAGATTTTGGGGTGCGTCATGGTCCGTCCCGTCGCCCAGAACTGGCGTTCCCAAATCTTTGAGCCGTCGGAGGCGCGCAGGCAGAGGACGTGGAGGCGGTCCTGTTCGGGGCCGCTGGAGGCTGTGACGAACAGTTTGTCTCCGATGACCAGCGGGCTGGAAATGCCGCGGCCCGGCAGCGGAGACTTCCACGCGAGATGGCTGTCCGTGAGGGCGCCTGGGAGCTGGGCGTCGTTGGCGCTGGAACTGCCGTTTGGGCCGCGGAATTGCAGCCAGTCTGCGGCGGAAGCGTTGGAAAGGGGCAGCAGGAGAGAGAAAAGGGCGATCGCCTTCATAGGGTGGAGGGGAGGCATGTTACTTCTTGGCGGGTGCGGCCTTGGGTGAAGCCTTCGGGGCGGACTTGGGCGTGGGCGGCCTGTCTGTGGCGAGAATCGCGGTGCCTGTGGCGTCGCAAACGCGGAGTTGGAACTCCCATTCGCGCGTCCAGTCTTTGACGTCTGCGTTCTGGCAGACTTTGACGAGCAGCGTGTTCTTGCCCTTTTTCAGCACGACTGGAAGGCGGTACTGGTCGATGCGCGCGCCGCGGTGGTATTCATCGCGGCCGAACAGGAACTGGCCGTTGAACCAGATCTTCCAGCCGTTTTTACAACCGAGGCGCAGCTCCGCAGGCCCCTCGACCGGGCTGTTGTAAATGGTGGTGGCGTATGCGGTGACTTCCTTCGTTTCGCCCAGCACGGGGTTCAGATCGACCTTTCCGTAGTCGTCCGAGCTGAGCGCCTCGGTCCAGCGGACCTTGGCGGCCTTGCCGTCGTACTCGGCATTTGGAGCAATCTCTTTTTCAGGGGGATACACGGCATCGAATCCGGCGAGGTTCGTATTGTCAAAAGGGCCGATGACCTTCCAGTGCGTGAGGAACCCGAAGTGTTTTGGGAGGTCGACCGTTTCGCCGAGCGCCCGCAGTTCGGTGGCGATTTTGTCGATCTGAGTTTGGTGCCTCGCTGCGGCTAGGGCGGTTTTGTAGGCGGCGAGCGAGGCGTCCTTTTCCTTGCTCTCCTTGAGCGCGTCCGCCTTTTTCACTAGAAGTTCAACGGCATCGAAGCGGAGTTCGACACTGGGATCGTTCGCAAAGCCGGGAAGTAGTCCAGCGGCGTCCCCTGGGGCGACGCGGGTGAGGATTTCGTACGCGAGCCGGCGCGCTCTGGGATGATTGCGCGTATCGAGGAGGAAGCTGCGGATGTCCGCGACGGGCAGGCTTTCCTTGGCTGCGAGAGTCCTGTCGATGATGGTGTCGATGGCCGAGCGGAGGTAGTTCGCGGCCAGATCGTTTGACTGGTTCAGCGCAGCCAGGATCTGGGGCAACTGCGCGGCGGGTGACTTGGCCAGCGCCGCCGTGGCGGTTGCGGCTGAGGCGTTGTTGGCCGCCTCGGGGCCGACTTTTAAGATAGTCGAGATTTCGGCATCTTGGGCGTGGCAAATCGCAGCGACGAACAGGAGCCCTGCAAGGAGTGGTGAGCGGTGGGACATGGGGCGGAGAGGGTGCTAAAGGTGAGCACTTTCTACAAAGCGAGTCGAGCACCGGAATCTTAGGAGGCGAGGCCTTTTACTCATCCATGACCTCAAATGGAATGGGATCACGCCCAAACCATGGCAATGCATGCGGCCGTGAGAATGCCCATGGTCAGGTTGAATCTTCTCCACGCATCGGGAGTCTGAAGAAAGCGCCGCACCGAGGCGCCGAAAAGCAGCCAGAACGCGCCCGTGAGAATGCCTGAGAGCCAAAAGACGGCGAGGATGGACATGGCGGACGGCCAATACAGGGGGCTTGGTTGCGTGAATCCGCCCACAGCCGAAAGAGCCATGAACCATCCTTTTGGGTTGAGCAGCTGGGCGAGGGCCGCCTGGTGCCAGCGCGGCATTTCCGAAACGCTTCTTTCGCCCGGTACCCCGGCGCGGGAGAGTTTGAGGGCGAGCCACAGCAGGTAGAGGCTGCCCGCGGCCTTTAGCGTGGACGCCAGCGCCGGGCGGCTCGTGATGAGCACCCCGAGCCCGAGTGCGGTTGCAAGGATGATCAGGTTGAGACCGGTGACGACTGAGACTAGGAGCGGCAGACTTTTGCGGACGCCGAGGTTGGCTCCAGCGGCGGTGAGCAGCATGTTGTTCGGGCCGGGCGTGCCGCAGGTGATTAGCGCAAATCCAATGAGGGGGCCTAGACATGCCGGCGTCATTCGACTGTGTTAGTCGGACGCAACGGACTGTGCAAAGGACCGTTTTAGCGAGTGTACCCCGGCCCTCGCTGCTTGGGGGTGCAAAAGACGGCTGAACCCCTTATAAACCTCCGATGTCGAACCCACTTGATGCCGCATTTGATCCGGAAGCCTTCCGGGCGCTGGGCCACACGGTTGTGGACTTGCTGGCGGACCGTCTTGGACAGGATCTTGTGGGCAAGGGGCTGGTGCGCATGGACGCGGCTCCCGAGGAGGAGTACGCGCACTGGCGGAAGATCATGGATTCCGGTTCCGGCGGTGCGGGGGCGTTTTTGGAGGAGTTTGTGGAGCGGGCGATCCGGTTGCATCACCCGAGGTACATGGGGCACCAGGTCTGCGGGCCCGCGCCCCTCGCGGCGCTTGCCGGTTTTGTGGGCGAATGGCTGAACAACGGAATGGCGGTTTACGAGATGGGCCCGGGCGCCACGGCGCTGGAGCGCTGGGTGATAGAGCGGACAGCGGCGTTATTCGGGTTCGAGGCGGGCGGTGGCTTTCTCACCTCGGGCGGGACGCTGGCGATGCTGACAGCGTTGCTCGGGGCGCGTGCGCGGAAGCTTGGAGCCGGGGTGTTGGAGTACGGCAGCGAGCCCAAGTGGGCGTTGCTCGGGTCGGAGCAGGCGCATTACTGCGCAGGCCGAGCGGCCCATGTGATGGGCTGGGGCAGGGCGGGTTTTGTGGGCGTGCCGGTGGACGAGAAGTTCCGGATGCGGGTGGACCTGCTGGAGCGCGTTTACAACGAGACGCTCGCTTCCGGGCGGACGCCGGTCGCGGTCGTGGGGAGCGCCTGCACGACATCAACGGGGGCCTACGACGACTTGCGGGCGGTTGCAGACTTTTGCGAACGAAAA
The DNA here is from genome assembly GCA_947449735.1 of Chthoniobacteraceae bacterium. Classification (GTDB taxonomy): domain Bacteria; phylum Verrucomicrobiota; class Verrucomicrobiia; order Chthoniobacterales; family Chthoniobacteraceae; genus Chth-196. Next base: position 33,555 of record CANFTB010000014.1, read on the forward strand.
GACCTCTGGTTCCACGTGGACGGCGCCCACGGAGGGGCGGCTGCCTTTTGTCCGGAGCTGCGCGGCCGGCTGGCCGGGATCGAACGCGCGGATTCCGTGATCCTGGATTTTCACAAGCTCCTGCTGACACCCGCTCTGGCGACCGCCGTGATTTTCAGGGATGCCGGGGCGTCTTGGGCGGCTTTTCAGCAGAAGGCGGAGTATCTTTGGGACGCCTCGGTCCAGGAAGAGTGGTTCAACGTGGGTCGTCGCACCTTCGAGTGCACCAAGCTGAGCATGAGCTTGAAGATCGCCGCGCTCTGGAAGGTCTATGGAGTGGAGGTTTTTGCGGAGAACGTGAGGCGGGTTCACGCGAATGCGGAGCGGTTTGCTCGCTTGGTGAGCGGGGACTCCCGGTTCGAGCTGGCCGCGTGGCCGGAGTCGAACATCGTGTGCTTCCGTCTCAAGACCGTGAAGGAGGATGAGGAGGCGCAGGACGCGCTGCAGCGGGACATCCGCGCCCGGTGCAGCGGTTCGGGCGAGTTCTACATCGTCCAGACGGTTTTGAACGGCCGGACCTGGTTGCGGACTGCACTGATGAACCCATTTACATCAGAGAGCGACCTAGCCGATTTGCTCGAAAGGATCGCGGAGTTGGGCTGCAGCCCCAACTGACGTCAGCCTCCTACGTGCTTAAACGGGGGCAGGGGAGGGGGGGCTGAGAATCAGGGCCTCGCGGGTGTTGCCGGAGGCGTGGGCGTGTGCGTGCCGATGGTGAAGGCGTCGCGACTGATTCCAAGTGTGGCGTTCACTGCGTTCTTGAACGCGGCGTTGTCCATCGCGGCGGTTTGAGTTGGAAGCGCGATGGTGGTGGTGCCGTATTTCACACCGGTGAGGATGTTGACCTGTCCGCGGACTGCCGAGGCGAAATCACCCGAGGTGCCGGGCCGCGCCGCAACCAACCCTTGGGATGAATTCAGATTCACTGAGGATCCGTCTTTGAATGACACGTCTTTCAGGACGACGGTGGCGGCGTCCAGTGTGGTGACTGCTGCGTTTGAAAGGTTGGTGTTGTTGAGCAGGATCTGGTTCGCCGCCCACATCGAGATATTCAGCGTGGCGGTGTCGTCCGGCTTCGTGCGGCGGTAGAAGGTGGTGTCCCTGACCGTGATATCCCCGGTCTTCGAAACAATGTTCACAAGGTTGGCTGTGAATGCGGACTTGCTGAGGCCGTTGGTAGTCGTGATGCCTTCGACGGTCACATCGCCAGCTGCGGTGAGAGTCACGTTGGACGCGTCGACCACTCCGTACTGGATGGAGATGCTTCCTGTCGTCGCCTGGGCCCAGAACACGCTGCCCGGAAGGTTGCTCTGGGGCGCCTGAATCACGGACTGCTTCAAGAGGATGTCCACGCCGGCCAGAATCGAGGTCGTCAGCGCGGATATGCTGGTGGAATCCTTGATTGTGACAGACTTTGCTGCAGTCGCCTTGAACCAGCCTTTCAGGGAGTCGGTTTGGGCCAGTTTTCCGCCGGATATCTCAATCGATTCCCCGGAGGTGAGATCGATTTTATCTGCGTAGATCTGGGTGTCCTTCACGAGCATATCCTTCTTGGAACTGCTTGTGAAGGAAGTCTTTGGCTCCGTAGTTTCGACGAGAGTATCGACATCGGGACCGGCGCTTCCGAAAACCGAATTCCACAGCGAAACGGACCCCTTGCTGGAGTTCATGATCCCCGTGACAAGGGCGGAGAATTCGCTGGTCGATACAGAGAGATCGCCTCCTGCCGTTGCCGTGAAGCTTTGATCCGTTTTGAAATCCATCGACGCCACCGACACGCCGCTAATGGTGAGGCCTTCTGCAGCGCTGAGCAATCCGTCGTCAGTAACGAAGTAGACATCTGTGAGGGACAGGGAGCTTCCGGAAGAGGTAAAATTTACTTTCGGGCCCATGAACGCGAGGTCCTGCGGCCGGGTGACGCCGAGCGGAACCAGGTTGTAAACGGGCGTTGAAGCGTTGTTGCTGGTTGCCTGCTTGCTAAGGGTGATGGTTTTGTTCTGTGTGTCGATGGCTTGGATCGTCGTGCCTTCGGCGATTCCTTCAGCCACTACAGACTGTCCCACGGCCATTCCATCCGTTGAGGCCGTGGAGGCGAAGGTTACCTTGGAAACTCCGTTGTTGGTCGTGATCGTTCCCTGAACACCGACTCGCGTTGCTGAAATGGCACCTGCGGACTCGAGGATGATTTCTCCGGAAGTGATGGCTGTGTTCCTAAGACTGATTGCGGGCGCCTTGATGCGGGTGATCCCCATGGGCACATCGGAGTCGAGAGGCCACGGATTCAGAAGAGAAACGCTGTCCAAAGACAAAGGCTCCTTTGTCGCCACAGACTTTTCAGAAAGGTTGATGTCACTGCTGTAGCCCGTGCCGGCAACGTAGATTTCGAAGAGAGAAGTCGCCGCCCGCACCAAGGAGCCTTTTGCAATCTTGAGGGAATGGCCCGCGCTCAGGATCAATGGTGTGCTCAGGATTTGATCCGTATTTGTGAGGTCAAGATTGTCCACTAACGAGACTGTGCCATCAGCGGAGACCCTGAATACATGCTCGTTGTCCGCGAAGTCTACCGACTTCGAAATAGTAACGTCGTTCAGGGCAACAAACGAAGTGCGGTTCACGGTGCCTGTGAGTGCATCGAGTCCTGCCGGATCCTGAAATGTCACTTCGCCAGTTGTTTCGTTCACGAAATATGCCTTTCCGACCGGAGAAAGTAGCAAGGGCGATGTGGCGCTCACCTCGTTTTGATAGAGGCTGAGGTTAATATCGATGTCCTTTGCAAAGACCGCCAGATTTACGCCTCCAGTCGCCCTGTCTCCTGGGATGGATTTCGGAATCTTTCCGCGACTCGAGAGGCCGCTTCCATCAATCTTTAGAATCCAGTCAAACGCTGTGTCTCCGTCTGGATTGGGAGCAGGGTTCTTTGAAGTTACTGGAACGCTTGAATCAGTGAGGGGCAGTGTCTTCGAGATGGCAGCAGTGAAAGCATCGTTGATAATCTCAGTCACCTTGATGGAGCCGTCCTTGAGTCCTTGATCGGTCGGATCCGTGACTGGGGGTTTCACCGGACCAACGACCACCTGCTCAATGGAGTCCTTGATCTTCTGGGCAATTTTCTCAGCCGAGAGCGAGATGCGGAAGGCGGCCTCGGGCCGGTCGGTGAGCAGCAAACCCGTGCTGGTGAGGGCACCCATGGAGATTTTGATGTTCTGCCCGGAAATCGCCGCCTCGATCTTGCCGATGGACGCGAGCGGCTTGGAGAAGCCCTTAACCAGCTTTGATCCACCCACCTGTCCTTTCAGTTCGAAGCTCATCGGAGCCGAGGGCGCCTGACCCGGAAGCGCAAAACTCAACTGGCCCGGATTTAAAATGACTCCACCGCCCTTGAGCCCTTTGACCTCTCCCTTGCCTTCCAGCAGCATCACCTTAAAGCCGCCCGCCTGGTTCGCACCCACAATCATCGTCGTTCCCAGAACAGACGCAGTCGCCCCCGCGCTCTTGATACGGCCGCCCCCGCGTCCCTTCGGAGAAGCAAAGAGCACGCTGCCCTGGGCGATGTTGACGTCGCGGGAGTCGGCTTCGACGGAGAAAATCGTGTTGGCGCCCACCCGGGTCACCGTTTTGTCCTCCGCGACAAGCTCTGCACGAGAGTCTGCCCCGGTTTTGAGCACGTTGGGCGGGGTCAGGACGTCGCCAGCCTTGGCCGGAGTCTCCGCCTTGGTGGCTGCGTTAATAATGATGCAGTCCTTCACCACCTCGGTGAAGGTCAGGTTCTGGATTCCGGCTGAAAATGCCGCATGCATCGGCAACAGACAGACAAGAAGCCAGATTCTGGAAAAATTTTGCATCATAGACGGACGGCACTAAGGGAGCAGATTTCGGGCCGTGTTTGGCGTGCGGTGTAACTTTTGGGTGGAAAGGGGGCGTTTTTATGCGTGGTAGACGCCCTCGAGATGCCAGTTTCCTGAAGGGTCCCTTCCGATTCTGGCTAGAAATTTGCCTCTCCGCTCCCTGAAATTGGCCGAAGTGCAATCCACTGCAACATCCCATTCCTCAAGCGCCCAACAGTCCTCCCTCCACCAGTGCCCGGAAATTCTGTACGGTCCGCGGCACTCCGTCACCGGGCCGCTGAAACGTGTTCCGTAAACAAACCGGGGTTTTCCCGCGTTCGACTCGACTTTGATTTCCTGGCGGGGATGCATCCTCCTGAGCGGAAGTCCCGGGGCCGGGGAATATAGTTCCTTTTGGCGGGGGGACTCCTGCGGAAACGCCGCTTCCGGGTTTTGCAGGTTGAAGTCACCTGGGAGATGGCTGTCGGCCGGAGCCGGAACCCCCAAATTTCCGCCGACCGTGAGGGCGCGGAGCTTGGCGACGGTTTCGCCGAAACGGTTTGGATCCTTGAGCGGCGTTTGGAAAAGGTCGAATTGGCGCGGGCTCTGCAACGCGGGTTCGATAGAAAGATGCACCCCGGTGGCGCGGTGGGGCAGTTGGAGCGATTCGATATGAGAAAACAGGATGCGCCGTAAGACGTCCGGGGCAGCCGTCGGCGCGGGAACTTGTAGGGACAGCCCGTGGGGCGATCCATCTTCCATGTGCAGCGTCAGGGACAGATTGGAGGCCGCCCTTCGGGTGCTTTCGAGGCGCATGCAAAGAGAGTCAAGGAGGCGGTTGAGAACGAAAAGGAGGGGCTCTAGCGTCTCGATGGGGCTCTCAAAATCTAAACTTTCCTCGTAGGTGTCCGGGAAGGTTTCGAGGCGCAGCGGCCTTGCTTGGCCCCCTCCGGCGGCCGTCCAAAGCGACATTCCCTCGGGGCCCAGTCTTTCGAGCGCCTCCTGCCGGGGGAGGGCAAGAAGGTCCATCACCGTGTGGACACCCCAGTCTTGAAGCGTTTTTAAGAGCCGGCGGTCTTGGGAAAGTTCCGGCAGCGGGATTTTTTTAAGAAAGTCTTGCGCGCTCTGCACGAGCAGAAGCGGTTCCGCTTTTGCCGCGGCAAGTCTGGCAAGGTCTGGCAGCGGCGCGACGCCGGCCCGCGCCACCAGCTGCGCCGAGAGGAGGGCGTCCAGCGTTCTTGCCACCTCGAGGCGTGCATCGCCGCGGATGTTTCTGAGATCCACAGTGCAGACCCCTGGAGCCGTCGATTCGACGGAGGGGGAGAGCATTCCCGCCGTCTGCAGAAGAAGGGCCTGCGTGTTTGCCTCGGCTTTGGCGCACGCCGGGACGAAGCGCAGATCTGGGCAGCGCGCCAGCGCCTTCGCGCCCGGCATCCCTTCGCCCACACCAAGCGCCCGCGCCGGGGCGTTGGCTGCCAAGACCTCCCCTTGTTTCGTCGCGGCATTGACGGCCGCGAGCGGCAGGTTGCGCATCTCCGGGTCACAGAAGCGGAGTGCCGCCTGCAGGGGGAATTCCGGAATTTGAAGGACCGCGTACATGCGCAAAAGCCGTCTTGGAAATTAGGCGGCGGAGTGCCGCTGCCTGTCATTCGCATTCTAACACACCGTCGCCGGGGAGCGTCGGTCCGTGGCGTACGCTAGGGCGTGCGCCTCAGGACTCGCACCTTGTGTGCCTCGCTGTCTCCGATGAACACGGACCCGTCGTTGTCGACGAAGATCCCGTGGAGGCGCGCCATTTTGCACTGTAGCGGATCGCCGTCCGCGCCGTCGCCCTTTTCCCCGGTGCCGGCGATGAGCTGCAGGTTGCCGGTGGACGCCTCCACCATTCGGACCGAGTGGCTTTCGGTGTCGGCGAGCCAGATGTTGCCGGCTTTGTCGATGGAGATGCCTTTGGGGCCCTTGAGGGTAGCGGAGCGCGCGGGGCCTCCGTTTCCGCCGAAGCCGCTGGCGCCCGTGCCGGCGATGTGGCTGATCTTGTTCGCCTTGAGGTCGAATTTGAAAACCTGGTTGCCCTCGCGGGTGGCGAGCCAGAGGTTGCCGTCGGAGTCGAAGTCGAGGGAGCGCGGGCCTTTGAGCGGGGTGCCGGCGATCGGAGACCCGTCGGGGGTTGGGCCGGCGGTGCCTGTGCCTGCGAACGTCGAGATGTTGCCTGATTTCATGTCGACTTTGCGGATGACGTGGTTGCCGATGTCGCAGATGTAGAGGTCCTGGTCGGGGCCGAACTGGATGCTGTGGGGTTGCTTGAGCTGCGCCTGCGTGGCGGGGCCGCCGTCGCCGGTGTAGCCGGCGGTGCCGTTGCCTGCGACGGTGCTGATAATCTTGGTTTTGAGGTCGACCTTGCGCACCGCGTTGTTGGCCATGTCGACGACGTACATGTTGCCGCTGTGGTCGAAGCGCACTTCATGAGGGAGGTTGAACGTGGCCTCAAGGGCGGGGCCGCCGTCGCCGGAGTACCCCTTTTTGCCGGAGCCTGCGACGGTGGAAAGGGTCCCGTCGGGCGCGACCCTGCGGATGCGCTGGCCGGTGTATTCGCAGAACCAGATGGCGCCGTCTGGTCCGCGGACGACGCCGAAAGGGTTGTCGATTTGGGCCTCAAGGGCGGGGCCGCCGTCGCCGGAAAAGCCTTGTTTTCCGTTGCCTGCGAAGGTTTCGATGCGCCAGCCCGCTGCATTTGCGGGTTGGGGGGCGGAGCAAAGAGTTGTTGCCGCCGAGAGCAGCAGGAGTGAAAGGGAGCGCAGTTTCATTGGGGTGGACGGTGGACTGCTAGGGTATGCGCCGGGGGGCGTGGTTTCCAAGAAGAGAAGCGGGCCGTGGCCGTTCGTCGGCGCCGATTCCTTGCCTACGGTGTTGCCGCAAACGCCTTCCACTGTTTTTCAATCTTCTCCGGGTTTGCGGCGCCGGAATGAATGTAGAGAGCGTAGCGCAGCTTCAGCGTTTGTCCCGGGGCGAGGCTGAGTGGGTTGCCGAAGCTGAGCGCGGCGCCCATCCAGCCGTCGTCACGCACATGGAAGGGCACGGGGTGATTGTGGTTGGCGGGATGGTCAAACAGCGCGATGCCCTCCTGGACTGAATTTGTCACGGGGCCGGAATAGTCCACCCAGCGGGCTTTCTTTCGAAAACACCCGGCCTCGTCGACGCCGTCTTCGGAATTCCGGATCGCTCCCCCTCCGTCCTTCACCCCGATTGTTTTTGCCATGCGTACGCCGATCATTCCGAAAGCCGTGTCGCCGATTTGCACGGCCTCCTTTGCGGGCGTCAGTTGCAGGTCGACCTTGAGCAGCCATTCTCCTTTTTCAAGTGGCTCGACCGTGAGTGTGCGCCGTTCCTTGAGTACGTCGACACCCTCTTTGGTCCGCCAGAGCGAGGAGGTTTCAACGCTCGCCGACGTGTCTCCGTCTGTGAGCTTTTCAACGCGCTGGTGGACGATTTTTGCGCCGCTTGTATCGGCCCAAAAACTGGTTCCGTTGATGTCCGCATGCGAGATCCACACCGAGTTGTGGTGGCTGTGGGTAATCGGGTCGTGCGGATGCCCCAGGCGGGTGAGCGTGTATCCCGAAGGCCCGGTGATGGGAAACAGGTAGGGGCGCTGCTGGTTCTCGCCAAAGTAGAGCCGTGTCAGCTCCCTGCGGTCGCACTCGAACGCCACCTGGTCCTGCGGCATCGGAACCGCCTGCACCCTGGGAACCGGCTTGGGTTCGGCGCCTTGCATGGCACAGGTTCCGAGCGCCAAAAGCACCGCGTAGGCGAATCGGCGTGGGGAGCGTTTATCCCGGAAACGGAATCTCACGCGGAGACGCTGAGCCGAGGAGGAGAGTAAACAGCTCTGCTTCATTTGGTTCTGTAAATTCTCTCCGCGTCCTCCGCGGCTCCGCGTGATACCTTCTTTTCGCCAGTTACTATTTGATTCCGCTGATCAGCCAGGCGACAAAGTCGGCCACTTCGTCGGGTTGGCAGGTGTTGATGAGCCCCGGCGGCATCAGGGACACGGGCGAGGCCTCGACTTTAGCCACATCCTTGCGGGCGAAGTCCCGGACATCAGACGGGGCGAAAAGGTTTTCGAGAATCTGCACGAGGTCGGGGCCTTCGTTGACGAGCCTCCCCATGTGCACCGTGCCGTCCTTGAGCGTCACGGTTGAAGTTCCGTACTGGTCGCTGATGACCTTGCTCGGTTCCGTGATGCTTTCGATGATTTCGCGCACGGAAAACCGACCGCCGAGTAGCGTAAGGTCCGGACCGACCGCGCCGCCATCGCCCTGAAAGGCGTGGCATGCCGCGCACCCTGTTTCACGGAAGAGCGTCTTGCCGCGTTCGAGGTTGCGCTCCGTCTTCATGAGCGGTTCGACGCGTGCCACGAGTTCATCCGTCGACCAGTTTTTGACAAACAGCCGGGAGGCCACGGGTGGCGCCGGGCGCGACTCCGGTTTTGCGTCAAGAATGGCTTGCAGAGCCGTTCTGTCAGCCGCGTCGAGGGGGTCGTTTGTGAACGACTCGACAGCGTCCTTGCGAATGCTCGCGATGAACTTGCCCAGGTTTCCCGGCTTGTTGAAGTCCTCCCTCAGGAACCACCGGAAGTAGCTTTCGCGGGTGGCCTGGGTCCAGCCCGATTTGACGAGGCGCAGGCAGGCGGCGTAGGTGACCTGGTCCTCCTGGCTTGCGGCCTTTTGAAAGAGCGAGTGGATCTTTGCAACCGCCATCGGGGACTCCCATTTCACCAGGAGCTGCGCAGCCTCGGCGTTGAAGCGGGTGTCTGTGGCAGGCAACGCGGCGTGTAGTTGTGCCAGCAGCGTGTTCCTCTGCTCTCCCTCGGGCGCCCCCAGGCGAACTGTCAGCACTTGAAGCGCACGCAGCACGTCGACGCGCGTCGCATCGTCCAGTTTCGCGGAGGAAAGCGCGGCTAGGTTTTGGAAGAGAGCGCCCTTGTGCTCGGATTTTCCGAGGCGCGCGAGGGCCAGTGTCGTCTGCACAACGGCCTGGGGTTCTTTCAGGCTCAGGGCCTGCGTCGCCCAGTCGGAGGGGGTCCGAAACTCCAGCAGCGTCCGGGCTGCGAAGCGGATGAAGCGGTCCTTGTGCGCGAGGTTGTCGAGTGCCAGCGCAAGGGAGGCCGAGTCTGTTGCGTGGTAGTTGTCCTCGAGCTTGTGGCGGAGCGCCCGGAGCGCCTTAGCCTCGGGATCTCCCGCGGGAACGGCGGTCGTGACAGCCTCCTTGCCGGTGTAGGCGATGCGATACAACGCGCTGCTCCCCTTGCGCGAGCCCACGGTAAAGTATAGCGAACCGTCCTTGGGCCCCACGACAATGTCGGTGAGCGGCAGGGGTTTGCCTTCGGCAAAAACCTCCAGATCCGCGCCGTAGGAAGCACCCTGTTCGCGCATGTGCAACGCATAGATCTTCCCATAGGTCCAGTCGGCGATGTACAGCGCCTCCTGGTATTTTGCGGGGAAACGCGTTCCGTATCCGAAGGCGACCCCGGTGGGGCTGCCTCTGCCGACATTAACGACGGGCGGCAGAGAGTCGGCGTAGTCCTCAGGCCATTTGCCGGAAAGGCTGCGCCACCCGAACTCCGCGCCGTCGACCAGGTGGCAGACGCGCGTGGGGCGGTACCAGGGCAGGGTGAGGTCCCACTCCATGTCGGCGTCGTAGGTGAAGAGCTCGCCGTCGCGGTTATACGCCGCGTCGTATTCGTTGCGGAGTCCGGATGAGACGAGTGTCCAGTCCTGGCCGTCGGGTGACATGCGGCAGATGTAGCCGCCGGGCGCGCCGGCGCCCGCCATGAATCCGTGCCCCATCATCTTGGGAAGGATGAGGTCGTCGGCCCAGATCGGCGGGACTTGATGGTGCTGGATCTCGGTCAGGCGGGTGGAGTTGCCGCAGACCACTGTGATGCTCTTGCCGCCCGGGGTGAGCAGCAGCGCGTGCGGGCCGTGGTCGCCTTGGCCGTTGATCTTGCGCAGCAGTTCCACCTTGTCCAAAACGTCATCGCCATTCGTGTCAGTGACCCGGTACACGCCGGAACCCGTGCCGTAGACGCCCTCGCGGCAGACCATGACGTAGAGGCTGTCAAAGGCCCAGAGCAGGCCGTTGGCGTGTCCGATATCGACGGGAATGGGCTCGATTTTGGTGTCCTCGGGATTGCCTCCCACCGGCGGAGGCGTGATGCGCACCAGCTTGCCGTTAATGTCGGAGGCGATGAGACGCCCTTTGGGATCGGAACACATCGCCACCCAGGAGCCCTCCGAATCGCTCAGGGAGTGGAGCAACTCGGCTTTGAACCCGTCTGGCACTTTGATTTGGCTGCTGGTGGCAACGCCGGATTTTTGTAGGTCGAATGCCTTGCCCCAGGGGGCCTCTCCGTAGCTCTTGAGCACCTGGGCGGGTTTGAGTTCCTCCGATGTAGTCGGAGCGGCTAGCCAGGTTCCGTCGGTTTCCAGCCTGCGCTTGGAGCCGTCCGGAAGGGCGATCTCAAGCTCGATGGCGAGCCCCGCCATTCCGCCCTCGTTCGTGGCCTCCACGCGCACCTTGTTTGCGCCGGACTGAAGGCTGGAGCGTACGTCGGCATCGCTGGGTTTGTTCCAGTCTTCGTTGGTGACCACCTGCTTGCCGTTGATGAAGACTTTGCAGCCATTGTCGCAGGCCACCCGGGCCCGGGCGCTCACGGGCGGCGCGGAGAGAAGGAATTCCTTTTCAAAAAAGGCCTTCGGCGTGGCCTTGCCCTGCGACCAGATCCATTTCAACGCCCCCTGCGTAGAGGCCGGCGGAAGTTCTGCGGGATCGGCGCCGATGACGGAAACGGGCGCGCTCGAGAGCAGGAGTGAAAGGAGAACCGGGGTGAAGTGCGGGTGTTTCATTGCGAAAAAGGGTGGGGTCTTTTATGAGGGGCGGCGGGCGGTTGGCCGGGACGAAGCCGTCCTGCCGGTAGAAATACTCGCGGGAATGCTTTTTCATAGGAACTACCTCTTTCCAAGGCAAATTGTGACCGCGCATAGGTAGGGCGATCTGGACCGGTTGCGTTTGTCCTCGGCGATGGCGGGGCGCCCGCCGGCTTCGGAAGGAAACGGGAAAGACGGCTTAGGGCGGGGCGCGTCACGGGGGGGGGAATGTACCCGACTGCCTCAGGCTGTGTTCTCACCGAAGACAATCCGCGGCGCCGCTCCTTTTTTGCAGCCATGTATCGGCGACCTCTTCATAATTGGAGCTTCCCCTATGAAACGCCTCCTTTCCGCCATCGCTTCCGCCGCCGTTTGTTCCGCTCTGCACGCCCAGCAGCCCGCTGCACCCGCGGCCTCCGCTCCCGCGCCGGGCGAGCCCACGAACGCTGCCGAGGCTGCTGCCAAGAAGGCTGCGGCGGAGGCCGCTCTCGATGCGAAATACGCGGCGTGGGTGGACACCTTGCCGGCGGATGCGCAGGCTTGGGAGCGGGTGCTGCAGCAAAATCTCGGGTCGTTTTACCTGCCCATCCACAAGCGCGAAAAGGTTGCCAACACTTCGAATGCCTGGGATTTCGTGCAGGACGACCCGAAGATTCCGCGGGTGCTTTTGATCGGGGACTCCGTGTCCCGCGCCTATACCCAGGGCGTTCGCAAGGCGCTCGCCGGCAAGGCGAACGTCCACCGGGCGCCGGAAAACTGCGGGCCCACGGCGAACGGGGTGAAGAAGATCGAGGTGTGGCTGGGCGAGGGGAAGTGGGATGTGATTCACTTCAATTTCGGCATTCACGACCGCGGCACTCCCGTTGCGGATTACACCAAGCGTCTGGGCGAGCTTGTGGAGCGCATGGGAAAGACGGGCGCGAAGCTGATGTGGGCCACGACCACTCCGATTCCGGATGATGCGGCGAAAAACCAGTTTGCAAAGTCGATCGTAGAGCGCAACGCCGCCGCCGCCGAGGTCATGTCCGCTCACAAGGTGGCCGTGGACGACTTGTACTCCGCGATCCAGCCCGAGCTTGCGAGCCTCCAGAACCCGAACGACGTGCACTTCAAGCCGGAGGGAAATGACTTTCTCGCCGCTCGCGTCGCGGCCGCCGTTGAAAAGCTTTTGGGAGAGAAAAAGTAGCGTCCCGGTGCCTGGCATTCCGGCGTTTGGAGGACAGAGCGCTGCGGGCTAGCCCGCGTTTTTAGCGGTTCCTACGGAGTGCGCGCCCGTGTAGCTTCGCCACCCCACCCTTTATTGTGAAAGCACAGCTTCCCAAACACCCCACCCGTCTCTATCTCATCCGCCATGGCGAAGTAGAGGAGCGTTATCACCGCATCTTCGGCGGTTCCCGCATCGACATGTCCCTTTCCCCGCTCGGACACGAGCATGCAAGTGCGCTGGCGGACTGGTTCGGAGACAGCCCTTTGGACGCGGTTTACACGAGTCCGATGCTGCGGGCGCGGCTGACTGCGGGACCCTTGCTGCAGGCTCGCGGCATCGAGCCGGTGGTGCTGCCGGATCTTCGCGAGGTGGACTTCGGGGACTGGACCGGGTTTCGCTGGTTCGAGATTCAGGAGAAGTTTGGAGTGATCGCCTACGATTGGCTGGAGACGCTTGATCGGGCGGGGATTCCCAATGGCGAGTCGGCGGGGACGCTGCTCGGTCGTGTCCGGCCGTGCGTCCAGAGGATTGTGGATGAGAACGCGCACAAGAGCGTCGCCGTGGTGTGCCATGGCGGAATCGTGCGTGCGGTGCTATCGCTGCTTTTGGAGGTGCCTCTCGCCCACATGGCGCATTTCAACATCGATTACGGCAGTGTCACGATGGTCGAACTCCAGCCCAACAAGAAGCACGCGCTCGAGGTTGAACTCCTCAATTTCTGCCCGCACACCGACCGCGCCGGGGCGCGTTCGCATTCGGCGGAACGCGGCGCAGCGGGCGCGGGACTTTCGCCGAAGGGCGCGTGAAGCGCCTTCCCCTCAAGGAACCGGCGCTGGTGCTCCTTAATGAACCGGCGCTGGTGTTGCTACTGGGCAGCCGCGGGTGCCGCTGCTTTGGGCGCGGGCGCTGTCTTGGCGTCCATGTTTGTTGCGATGTCGCCGGGGGCCATCGGTGTCGGCGCGCCGTCTTGCGGTACCGGAAGTTTTGCGCTCCAGAGAACGCCGTTGGTGACGAAGCGACGCTGTCCCTCCACGGTCCAGTTGCGGTGCAGGTCGCACCCCGTGAACGCGAAACTGCGGCCGCCGTTGGGGCGTTCGTATGCCCACGCGACCACCTCGGGACGCTCCGCGTGGCTGCGCGCATCCGCTGTGGAACGCGATTTCTCAGGCACCACTCCGCTGAGCAGGGGGACGATCCCGCTGCTGAAGTGGAGGTTGTACAGCCACCCGTCGAGCGGCGCCGCGAAGGCCGCCACTCCGTTGAGCGCGGCGTGTTTTGGAAACTGCGAGAACTCCATGTCCCAGTGCCCGCGGCAGCCGATGTCTTTTTTCCAGACGCCGCCGAGCCACTGCTGGACTTCATCCGCACGGTCCTCGGGAACATCCACCGCCTGGTGGAGCATCACGAGGCCCGCGCCCGAGGCGACCAGTCCTTTCATCACTTCCCAGCGCGATTGGTCCAGAAAGGGAAGCTTCGTGCCGCCGTCGGCAAACACCACGACTGCGCGTGCGTTCTTGAAAACTGCCTCGTTTTTGGGCCAACCGTCAGCGACCATTACAGGCAAGACGCCCGGGGACTTGCGGAGCCAGTCCGCTAGCATGGCACAGCCCGCGAAGTACTCGTGCTGCCCCGCCTTGTTGCTGGTGCTGCCCGCGAGCAGCACGATCTTGGCGAGTGACGGATCGGTTGAGTCGACTTCGAGCGGCACCTTGCGCTGTTCCTCCGTGAGATCCGCGCGGGCGGGAAGGGCGGCGAGAATGGAAAGCGACAGGGGGAGGAGCAGGGTGCGGCGCATGGGGAAAGAGCGGGGGAGGGTTTTGGGAAAGGGCACGGATCTCTGGGATACGAGAGGCCGTGGCGGGATGCGAATTTTAGACGAACAGGTCGTGCACCACGCGGCCGTGGACATCAGTGAGGCGGAAGTCGCGGCCCGCGTAGCGGTAGGTGAGCGCCTCGTGTTCGAGGCCGAGCGCGTGCAGCAGCGTTGCGTGGAGGTCGTGCATGTGCACTTTGTTGACGACGGCGTGGTGGCCCCATTCGTCCGTCTCTCCGTAGGTGAACCCGGGCTTGAAGCCGCCGCCGGCGAGCCAGATCGAAAAGCCGGCGGGATTGTGGTCGCGGCCCGTTCCATTCTTTTCAGCGTAGGGCGTGCGCCCGAATTCGCCGCCCCACCAGACGATGGTGTCCTCGAGCAGTCCGCGCTGGGCGAGGTCCGCGAGCAACCCAGCGACCGGCCTGTCCACCGCCTGCGCGTGGTCGCCGTGTTTTTTGAGGTTGGAATGCTGGTCCCACGCGGGGTTGTTGGTGTTGTCCCCGTAGTTCACCTGCACGAAGCGGACGCCCGATTCGCACAGCCGTCTTGCCAGCAGGCACTGGCGGCCGAAGTTGTCCGTGGCCTTTTCCCCGATGCCGTACATGGCGAGGGTTTCCGGAGACTCGTCTTCGATGCCCAGCACCCCGGGGGCGGCGCCCTGCATCCGCCAGGCGAGTTCGTAGCTGTGAATCACCGCTTCCAACTCGCTGTCGCCCGGCTTTTGACGGAGCTGCTCGGCGTTGAGTTCCTGGAGAAAGTCGAACTGGCGGCGCGCCTCGGCGGGTGTCCGAGGGGAATGCAAGTTGCCGATCGTGGCGTCCTTGGCAGCGATGCCGGCGCGGCCGATGGCGGTTCCCTGGTAGACGGGCGGCAGGAAGGCGTTGCCGTAGTTGCGAGGTCCGCCGTTTCCAAGACTGGGGCTGATCGTGACGAAGCCGGGCAGGTTTTCATTCTCCGAACCCAGCCCGTAGGAAATCCATGCGCCCATTGAGGGCCTCACAAAAGTCGTCGTGCCCGTGTGCAAAAAGAGCGTCGCAGGTCCGTGCGCGATGCCCTCGGTGTGCATCGAACGTACCAGACACAACTTGTCCGCGTGCTGCGCGATGTTGGGAAACAAATCGGAAGCCCACAACCCGCTCTCTCCGTGCTGGGCGAAGTTCCAAAGCGGGCGCATGACTCGCTGCTGCGGGCTCTTACCCGTCTTGGCGAGGCTCCGGAGGTCGGCGAAGTCGAGCATCCTGCCGTCTTCCTGTTGGAGCTTGGGCTTGTAGTCGTACGAGTCCACGTGGCTCACTCCGCCGGCCATGAACAGGAAAATGATCCGCTTCGCCCGGGGCGCGATTTTCGGCAGGTGCGGCGAGAGCGGGCCTGCGGCGTGCGCGTTGCGGGGAGCGGCGAGTCCGGCGAGAGCCAGCTGGCCGAAGCCGCAGGCGAGGGTTTGCAGGGCGCGCCGGCGGGAGAGGTTGGGGAGGAGGGGGGCGGGCATCGTCTAGTCCATGTAGCGGAAATCCATGCAGGCGAACAGCATTTGGTAGAGCTGCGCCCAGGCTTCGGCGGGTGTGCTGCGGGATTCGTCAAGAAAACGGCGGGCGATCTGCGCCTCTTTCAGCGAGGGGCGCCGGCCCAGTACTTCAATGTAGGCGTTCGCGAGGCGTGCCTCGTCTTCGAGCGGAGCGTTCAGGCTGCGCTCCGCGGCTGCTGCGGCGTTCTCCACCACAAACGGGTGGTTCAACAGGTACAACGCTTGCGGCGCCACCGTGCTGGTATTGCGCTGCGAAATCGACTGGTTGATGTTTCCAAAGTCGAATACCTCGAATAGCTCGAGCCGTTTGTTGCGGAACGCCGGCGTGTAAACGCTCCGCCGCACGTCGGTGTAGACGTACGAATATTCCACGTTCTGCGCCGCCGTTGTGTTGGCGTCGATCTCGCCCGCACCGCCGATGTTCGGACCGCCCTCCTTCAAATCCAGCTTCCCGCTCACGCTCAGGATTGCGTCGCGGATCTGTTCGGCGTTGAGCCGGCGCCGGTTCGTGTGCGAGAACAGCCGGTTCTCCGGATCCGCCGCGGGCGAGGCGCGCACCTCGGTCTGCCAGGCTCGGGAAAGCACGATCTCGCGCACCAGCTTTTTGAGGCTCCAGCCTTCCTCCTGAAAACGGATCGCCAGGTAATCCAGAAGCTCCGGGTGCGAGGGCACCTCGCCCGTCGTGCCGAAGTTGTCCACCGTGCGCACGATGCCCGTTCCGAACAGCCAGCCCCAGACGCGGTTCACTTGGACGCGCGCCGTCAGCGGGTTTGCGGCGCTGGCGATCCAGTCGGCCAGCTCCCGGCGTCCGCTGGTGTCCGCAGGCAGCGGTTCCTGCCGGGACGCAAGCGCCACCTGCAGGAACCCGCGCGGCACGGACTCGCCCTTTTGGCGCTCCACCCCGCGGATGCGCAGCTGCGTGTCGCCGATCTTGTCCTCATCGCGGACGGCCATCGCCATGTCGCGGAAAGGGCCCTCCTGATTAAGCTTTTTCAAGGAAGCCTCCAGCTCGCGAACCTTTTTGCGCGCCTCCTGCCCGGGGAGCGCCGCCGCCTCAGCGCGTGGCGCGGGCTGGGTGCCTTCCTCCAAAAGTTGCAGCGCGTCGACGGTCACGAAACCGTTGCTGCCCTCGTTACTGACCATCACGTAACCAGCACCGTCCTGTTCGAAACGGAACTTTCCAAGCGACGCAAAACGGCCGTCGATCGGCGGGGGCTCCGTCTGGTCGACAAACACGGTGTCCTCGCCGTCGGCGTGCAGGATGTTGACGCGCACGTTGTTGGCGCGCCCCGCGGCGTGGGTGTAGGCGAGGCGGACTTCGTAGCGCGCTGTCTTGGGAATCGCCGGGGTGAAGGTGATCGTCTTTTCGCCCTTCGCCGTATTGTCGTCCGTGAGATACCCCTTGCCGATAAAACTGCGGACATGGGTGGAATGCTTCCACTCGCCGACCACCTTCGCCTCGGAGTCGTCGATGACGATGCCAACGAGCTGGGAGGGCTCGACGGACTTGCCCGGCTTCGTGCTGGCGGCCGTCACGGACTTCGAGGCCTCGGCGAGCTCGGCTTTCGCGGCGTCGAGTTCCTTGCGCACGAGAGCGATCTGCTGCTCCCGGTGCAGGATCTCGGCTTCGCGCGCGCCCTCCGAGGGCAGGGGCGCGGAGATCCAGCGCGCGACATTGTCCGTGTAGTTTTCCAAAGTGCGCGTCGAGGCGAGGACGCCCGCGAGCGCGTAATAGTCGCGCTGGGGAATGGGGTCGAACTTGTGGTCGTGGCAGCGGGCGCAGCCGATGGTTTGTCCGAGAAAGGCGCGGCCGAGGGTTTCGAGCTGTTCGTCGATGATGTCGAAGCGGAGCTGCTGCTTGTCCTGTTCCTCGTAGTTGGTGGCACCGAGCGCCAGGAACGCTGTGGCGGTGACGTTGCGGCGGCGGTCCGCGGGGGTTTCGGCCACCAGCAGGTCGCCTGCGATTTGCTCGCGGATGAACCGGTCGAAGGGGACGTCGGCGTTCACGGTATCAATCACGTAGTCCCGGTAGCGCCAGCTGTCTTTAAAGAGAAGGGTACGCCCGCCGCCCGAGGATTCGGCGAAACGTGCGACATCCAGCCAGTGCCGGCCCCAAGCTTCGCCAAAGCGGCGGCTCTCAAGGAGCGAGTCGGTGAGTCGAGCGATCGCGCCGGCGCGGTCCCCGGCGGCGTCTTTAAGAAAGGCGTCGAGCTGGCCGGGGGACGGCGGGAGGCCGGTGAGATTGAGGTGAAGACGTCGTGCAAGCGCCTCGGGGGCGGCGTCCGGGGCCGGGGCGGTGCCCGACTGTTCCATTTTCGCCAGAAGAAAACGGTCGATGGCGGTGCGCGGCCAGCTGGTGTCGCGCACTTCGGGGAGGGCGGGGAGCCTGAGCGGGGCGTAGGACCAGAACTCGCGGCCCTTTTCGACACTGAGGCCCGTCTGCTTTTTTGCGGCGGGCGCCTCTGTGCGGGGATCGGGGGCGCCCATGCGGACCCACTCCTCGAGCACGGCCAGTTCCTGCGGGGAGAGCGCCTGCTTGGGAGGCATTTGCAGGTCGCGGTTGGCGTAGCGGACGGCCTCCAGAAGGAGGCTCTTGTCGGGCTCGCCCGGGAGGACGGCGGGACCGGTGTCGCCGCCCTTGGCCCACCCGTCGCGGGAATCAAGGTTGAGGCCGCCCTTAATCTTCTTTTCGGCGCTGTGGCATTCGTAACAGCGTTCCGCCAGAAGGGGGCGGACTCTCTTTTCAAAGTAATCATTTCCCGATTCCACTGCGGAGAGTGAAAGGGGCATGAAAAAGAGCGAAAACGTGAGGGGGCGGAAACGCATTGGGGGTGGCGTTTAAGAATACGTTATCAGGGATGATTTGTTTGAAGATTCCAAGGTTTAAAAAATGGAGGGGCCGCGGCCTTGACAGTTTGCGGGGCATGGGCGCGTGCGTCCGGCACAGAGGCATCGTACGGATGAAGGCGAAAACGTGAGACTTGCAGCTAAACTCCAGCGGTTTATCCAGAATAGCGTGGGGATTCCGGGCTGTTTTTTGGCAGGCATCCAAGCGGTCGGAAATCCGTATCAAGTGCAAACTGAGCGTCAAAAGTTGTGTGAATGTGCTGTTTCTGGTGGGGGCGTGATTTCAGGCGTCGTAATTGGCGTTTTCAATTGGGGCCGCTCCCGGCTAGAATGACAGAATGATGGAAAAGCCTAATATTGCCCAAAAAGCCCCTTGCCCCGTTGAAGTTGAAGCCGGCAAGACCTACTACTGGTGCTCCTGCGGAAAGAGTTCCTCCCAGCCATTTTGCGACGGCGCCCACAAAGGGAGCGGCTTCGCCCCGACCCCCTACAAAGCCGAAAAAACGGGCACCGTTTACTTCTGCGGTTGCAAGCACAGCGCCAACGGCGCCCTGTGCGACGGTTCCCATTCCAAACTTTAGGTTGCCCCGGTCCGGACGTGCGTTTTGCGGCTGTGTCCGAACAAAGACATTTGTTGAAAAATGCCCGCCCGGTCACTGTGGAAGGGATTTTGACGTTCGCTCATGGCCCGTGTGACTCCGGCCCCGCGCGGGTTCCGGGCCGGGCTGAGCGTGGATGTCCCGAGTGAATTTTGCCCCAAGCCGGGCTTTCCAAGCCGCCCCGCAGCTTGGAAACTGTGCGCTCTATGAAACAACTCCCAGTCCTCCTGGTCTTCTCCGTGGCGGCCCTCTCCGCCTTCAACCCAGCGAAAGCCGCCGACGCCCCGCCCAAGGTGCGGGTCCTGATCGTGGACGGTCAGAACAACCACAAATGGGCCGCAACCACCCCCGTGATCACAGAGGCGCTGCAGCGCAGCGGCCGCTTCGAAGTGTCGGTGAGCACCTCGCCCGCGAAAGGGCAGCCTAAGGAGGCGTGGGCGGACTGGAACCCGAAGTTTGAGGGGTTCGCCGTGGTGCTCAGCAACTACAACGGAGAACTGTGGCCCGAGCCCGTGCAGAAGGCGTTCGAGCAGTATGTGTCCAAGGGCGGCGGCTTTGTGTGCGTCCACGCCGCAAACAACTCGTTTCCGGAGTGGCTCGAATACAACCGCATGATCGGCCTGGGTGGCTGGGGCGGGCGCAACGAGGGCAACGGCCCATACCTGTACCGCAAGGACGGCGCGGTGGTGCGCGACACGGCCAAGGGCGGCGGCGGTGGGCACGGACCGCAGCACGAATTCACTGTGGAGGTGCTGGACAAAGAGCATCCGATCACCAAAGGACTTCCGACGAAATGGAAGCATGCGACGGACGAACTCTACCACGCGCTCCGCGGGCCAGCGGAGAACCTGTCCCTTCTTGGCGTGGCCTTCAGCAGCGCCACGCAGCGTGAGGAGCCCATGCTCATGACCCTGTCCTACGGCAAGGGGCGGGTGTTTCACACTCCGATGGGCCACTCGGACGTTTCGATGCGCTGCGCCGGCTTCCAGACGGTGCTGGAGCGGGGTGTGGAATGGGCGGCGACGGGGGCGGTGACGCTCCCAGTGCCCGCGGATTTTCCCGGAACCGAGGAGGTTTCGGCACGCCAGTAGGCGCCCGAGCAGCCTGGAGCGCGGGTTCCTGGCGGGCATGCCGGCGGACGTTCTTCTCCTGAAAGGGAGGGGAGGTCCGCCGGTTTCTTTTTTGGGGTAGACGAAAGGCTCCTCTGTCCCGGCGTAAGGCTTCGTGCGTGGTTTTGCCCTTCGCCCTTCGAATACGTTGCGGCAGACTCCGCGACATGTCTTCTCCGCAGAACCCGTCACAACCGCCTCCTAACTCGCTGCACACGTGCCCGCTCTCTCGCGAGCAGGCGGAGAAGTTGCGGGGAATTTTGCTCGCCCGCGGATGGGAGATGGAGGCGCGGCCCTATATGCTGTTTTTCGGCAAAAACGACCGCGTAACGGTCGCTGTGTATGAGAAGGGACCGAAGGTGGTTGTGCAGGGGAAGGGGCTGGCGGAGTTTGTGGAGTTCATCCTGGAACCGGAGATCATTGGCCAGGCGATGTTTGCGCTGGAATCGGAGCCCTCGGTGGGCGTCCGGGCGCCGTCCGCGGGCGGCTCGGAGGCCGTGACGCCCCATTTTGGGGTGGATGAAAGCGGGAAGGGCGATCTTTTCGGTCCGCTGGTGATTGCGGGGGTGTACGTGGACGCGGCCCTGGCAAGGGGCTGGCAGGCCGCGGGGATCCAGGACAGTAAGCGGATTGGGAGCGACGCCCGGATCCGTCAGCTGGCTCGGGTCATTCTGGACACGCCGGGGGTGGTGCAGAGCGTGGTGTTGATCGGGCCGGAGCGCTACAACGAGATGTACGTGAAGTTCGGCAACCTCAACCGTTTGCTGGCGTGGGGCCATGCGCGGGTGATTGAGAACCTTTTGGAGATGAAGGGGGACTGTCCGAGGGCGTTGAGCGACCAGTTCGCGAACCCGAGTTTGATCAAGCGCGCGCTGATGGAGAAGGGACGCGGTATCCAGTTGGACCAGAGGACGAAGGCGGAGAGCGACCCGGCGGTGGCGGCGGCTTCTATTCTAGCGCGTGCGCGCTTTATCGACTGGCTTGCGCAGGAGGGGGAGGCCCTGGGGCTGCCGCTGCCGAAGGGCGCATCGGCTCAGGTGAAGGCCGCGGGGCGCGCAATCGTGCTCAGGGAGGGGGCTGAGGGGCTGAAAAGGGTGGCAAAAATGCACTTTAAGACCGCTTCTGAAATTTTGTTTGAAACTTCCTGCACACAATTCTTGCCCGAAAACGGGCAATGCGATTAAGTCCGACCATCTTATGGGGACACTAACTAAAAGAGACTTGGTTGTTAAGATTAGCAGCGAAACACACCTTGCGCAGGCGCAAGTCCATGATGTGGTTCAGCGTACGCTGGATTCCATCACCGACGCGCTGGCCCGCTCGGAGAACGTCGAACTGCGCAATTTCGGCGTGCTCGAAGTGCGTTTGACGAAGCCGCGCGTTGGCCGCAACCCGAACAAGCCTGAAAGCTCCTTCACCATCCCTGCGCGGGCCACGGTAAAGTTCAAGCCCGGCAAGATCATGCGTGAGCGGGTGCTGAAGCTTTCCGCCGCGATGAAGAAGAACGGTGGCAAGGCAGTGGCCAAGGAAGCACCGGCGAAGGCCCCCAAGGCCGCCAAGAAGAAGTAATTCTTCCTGGTAGTTTCCACCGCGAACTATACTAAACACACGACTCGTTTAACCATGGCGGGGCCTCCACACCGGGGGTCCCGCCTTTTCTTTGGCGGAGGGAGGGTCACGCGGAACAGAGGCGCGGAGGAAATTTAACCCGAACTCCGAAGCCACAGGTTAAAAAGGTTCTCACGCACGGAGTGCGCTGGGACGGATTTTGGAAATATCTGAGAAAAAGGCCTTTGATTTCCTCCGCGTCTCAGTGCCTCCGCGTGAACTTCTGTTTTGGGGTGTAAAGAAGCGGCCAGGGGCGGGCCTTCTTTCCCCTCCGCGGTTCCGCCCCTCCGCGTGAGATTGTCTTTTTTCCGGGCCCTATTGACCTGCGCTCCGCTGCGGGTTCAAACTGTTCGCCTTTTCATGGGACCTCTTTGTCGCAAATTCTGCGGAACCGCTGGGACTTCCGGTCGCCAGTGTCATCGGAAGGCCGTCGGGCTTGATGGAGGTGCTTTCCGTGCAATCTGAACTGTTGGATCAGGCGCAAGGCGAGTCGTTTGCGGCCATTCCCGGCGGTGCGCACAGGGACCTCCTCGAAGGCGAGTACTGGCGCTTCATCCCGGGCTTCCGGAGCGTGGGCGAGGCCGAGTTCCACACCCATCAGTTCCAGCAAAAAGCCACGGTGACGAGCGTCGCCCAGCTCAGGGAGACTCTTGGAAACCTTCCTGGGGAGGCGTTTTACGAGGATCTGGCGGCGGGCGTGCGCAACGCGCCGATGGCGATCCGGATATCACCGCACCTTCTGAGCTTGATCGACTGGTCGGATCCCGCCAGGGACCCGATCCGCACCCAGTTCCTGCCCCTGCGCTCTCACCAGCAGCCGGATCACCCTATGCTGCGCTTGGATTCGCTGGCAGAACGCAAAGACTCGCCGGTGCCGGGTCTGACGCACCGGTATCCCGACAAGGCGTTGTTTTTGCCCGTGGACACGTGTCCGGTGTACTGCCGTTTTTGCACGCGCTCGTATGCGGTGGGGGCTGACACCGAGGTGGTTGGGGAAAAGCTTAAGCTGCACGCAAGCCAGACCCGCTGGGAGGAGGCTTTCCGGTACATTGAATCCATGCCCGGGCTCGAAGACATCGTGGTCAGCGGGGGGGACTCCTACAATTTGAAGGCGGACCACCTGGAGGCTATCGGCCGGAGGCTTCTGGAGATCCCGCATGTGCGCCGGATTCGGTTCGCCACGAAGGGGCTGTGCGTCATGCCTCAGAAGGTGCTCTCGGACGCCCGCTGGACGGACGCCCTGACCCGGGTGGTGGAGGAGGCCCGGCGGTTGCACAAGACGGCGGTGGTGCACACGCACTTTAACAGCCCGGGGGAGATCGTCGACGTGACGCGCAGGGCGATGAACCTGCTGGTGGAGCGCGGGATCACGGTGCGCTGCCAGACGGTGCTGCAAATGGGGGTGAATTCGGATGCGTCGGTGATGCAGCTGCTGGTGAGACGTTTGGGGTATGTGAACATCCAGCCGTACTACGTGTATTTCCACGACATGGTGCCGGGCGTTGAGGATTTGCGCACGTCGCTGGCGGAGGGTTTGGAGGTGGAGAAGCGCGTGCGCGGGACGACGGCCGGTTTTCACACGCCCGCCTTTGTCGTGGACACGATGGGGGGAGGGGGCAAGCGGGACGCGCATTCGTACGAGTACTACGACCGCTCGAGCGGGGTGTCGGTGTTTACGAGTCCGTCAGTGAAGCCCGGGGAATGGTTTTTCTATTTCGACCCTCTGTCGACTCTTGAGCCGGAGATCCGGCAGCGGTGGGAAGTGGAGTCCGAGCGGCGAGGGATGTTAGCGGAGGCGGTTGGGCGCGCGGGCGGGGACGCGCGAAGTGCACGTGAGTCGCTGGCAAGCTGGAGCTGAGTCGGAGGAGGATAGGGGGATCAGTGGACTAGGAGGCGGGAGGCCTTGCTGTTTTGGAGAAGGCTGTTTGAGGCTTTGAAGACCGCGGGGATACTGTTCGAGGGTGTGCTTTTTATTTGACCCTTGGCCACAATCGCCCCGTAATGCCCAAAGATAGGCACTCGTAGCTCAATTGGATAGAGCGCTGCCCTCCGAAGGCAGAGGTTATGGGTTCGACCCCCGTCGAGTGCACCACTTTTTAAAGGTGGAAATCGCTGAAAACCAACATTTAAGGGATCCGGTAAACGGGAATAAGGGAATCCCTTATTATGGGAAGGATGGGTCTCTACGCCAAAGTTTGGGGAGGGGTGTGTTGTAACCGGCCATCCGTCACCAAACGCACGCCCCTGTTCGGTTGTGACCTGAAGCGCGGGCCGATTTCCGCGCAGGGGCGCTGGGAGGGATTGCGCTACTGTCCGGACGAGGCAGAGTATGGAAATTCATCCTCTGCCAGCATGCGCTCCTTGGGTTTCTCTCCAAGTTCCACGTCGAGCGAACCGCCGTTGACGATGTCACTGTGACTAATCCACGTCTTGGTGTGCTCCCGGGCGTTGAGGCTGCGCTTTTGAACAAAAACCGTTTTGCCGCCATTGTTGCCGCCATTGTGGGGTGCAGAGATGACAAAGGATTTACCGTTTGGGAAACGCATGGTCGCCTTGCGCACCACGGGGCTGGTGAGGACATAGCTAGGATGGCCCGGTGTCAGGGGATAGAACCCCAGTGCGGAGAGCAGATACCAAGCGGAGGACGAACCGTTGTCTTCGTCGCCAGGGTAACCGTGCTGCGGCTCTGATCCGTAAAGTTCGGCACAGGCTTTGCGCGTCCAACCTTCCATTTTCCACGGCTGTCCGGCCGCGGCATACAGGTAGGGAAGGTGAAAGCTCGGTTGGTTGTTTTGCGCCCACTGCCCGAATTTAATAGCCTCCATTTCCCTCATCTCGTGGATCACTCCGCCGTGATCGCCGAGATGGAACACGGGCCGTTGGTCGAACAGCTTGTCGAGTTTGGACGCCAGCGCTGCCCTGCCACCGAGCAACCTTGACAGGCCTTCTGCATCATGTTGCACCGCCCAACTGCCCTGCCACGGGCTGCATTCGCAGAACCCGCGGCCCCACGCGAATTCATCCACGTCGCCATCCCACGAGCCATCGGCGTTCTTCGAGCGCATGAAACCAGCACTCGGATCCCAAAGATTCCGGTAGTTCTGGGCGCGCCGCATGAGAATGCCGTAGTCCTCCTCCCTGCCAAGTACCTTGGCCGCCTGGGCGACGCACCAGTCGTCATAAGCAAAGTCCAGCGTGGCAGAGACCCAGTCGCGGCTGGAATGGGCCGGCACGTAACCCAGCGCCAGATACTCCCTCATGCTGTTGCGACCGCCGCCGGAAGCATCGGTTCGGATGTCGAAGGCATCGCGGCGTATCGCTGCATACGCCGTGGGTACATCGAATCCCCGGATGCCTTTAACGATGGCATCCGCGATCATCGCATCAGTGTGCGTTCCCACCATGCCGCCCACGCCGCCCGGGCTGGGCCACTGGGGCAGCCAGCCGCCTTCACGGTACGCGTTGCACCAGCCCTCGACGATTTCGCCCAGACGTTCCGGAAAGACGACCGACAGGAACGGAAACTGCGTGCGAAACGTATCCCACAAACCGCTGTCCACATAGGCAGGTCCGCCATGGACCTTCCCGTCAAACGGGCTGTAGTGGACCGTCCTGCCCTCGGCGTCGACCTCGTGGAAGCGATGCGGAAACTTGAGCGCGCGGTAGAGACAGCTGTAGAAAGTCTTCATCTGCTCCGGCTCGGCTTCAATCTCGATGCGCCCCAGGTTTTCCTCCCACGCTGCCGCCGTGCGCGCCCGGACAGCGTCGAAACCGCCGCTGGTTTCATTCTGCAAATTCAGCAGCGCCTGCTCGATGCTGATGTGCGAGGTGGCGATGCGCACCTCGACCACGCGGTTGGAGCCGGTGTCGAATTCAACATAGCCGCCGATGCGCTCGCCGCTTGTGGGGCGGTCCGATTCATTTGCAGTGCCTCCGCTGAAGGTGCCGTGTCGCACGATGTCGCGATTCAGTTCGCCCACGAAGTACATCGCGTAATTTTGCGGCGCCGGATTGGAATGAAACCGCGTGAAACCCTGAAACCGCCGTCCCACAATCTCCACAAAAGATTCGCCTGCGGGATCAATGACCAGCCGTCCTTCCTTTGAGCCTTCGTAGGCAATCCGCATGACTCCACAGCGTTCAGATGCCGTCAACTCGGCTGTTACGCCATAACGCGGCAACTTGATGCGCATGTAGTCCGGACGATAAGTGCCGGCCTTGGGATCATAGTCGGACGCCCGTTCGCCGGGGGCCACCACGAGCGGTCCGGTCTCGGGCATGAACAAAACATTGCCATAGTCGCCCATGAAGGGGCTGGGTTGATGCGTTGCGCGGAACCCGAGAAACTTGTGCACCTGCGGCCGGTAAAACCACCTTGTGTTGTTGTCGCCGTAGGTCTGCGGACACCAGTCGGTCATGCCCCACGGAGAGCCCACTAGCGGCAGAGTGTTGCCGTGGCTGAACTTCTCCTCCGAGTCTGAGCCTTGCAGGATGTTGACAAACCGCAGCATGCCGGGCGCATTCGGCTCCGGCTCCGCCACCACGGGTTCCATCGCAAGGGATCCAAATTTCGCATTCACATGATTCGCCTGAATGCCGAACCGCCCGCTGGGGGGGATTTCGCCCCGTTCGAAGACATGTGCGAAGAGAAGTACTTCGTTGCGATAGGCGCGGACGGAGGTTCCGACGATGCGGAGTGCCAGCTTTTCCGGCGCCTCTTGCGGAACAGCCACACGTCCCACAACCTTGACCCTTCCGTCGCGCACCGTTGAAAGTTCAATCCAGCCGCCCCTGCGTCCGAACTGGAGACCATTGCCCTCATCCTTTGCGCGGACCAGCAGGTTGTAAACGTCGCCATCCCGCGTGGTTTTCTCCAGCACAATCCTGGCGTCCCGGAGTGCCGGATCGCCCGCCAGGAGGATTGCGCCACTGCCTGAGCCTCGCTCGTTGCCGCCCCCCGGAGCGGCGGCCATCACCACCACCTGTCGGTCCTTCCTCACCCAGGCGCCCTTGAGCTCCGTGCAGGTTAGCGAGCCGCTTGTGAAGTTTGCAGTGAACGCCCCGGCGTCCATTCCGCGGGCCGGCTCTGCCTCGAGCGGGAGAGATGCGGCTGCCAGCAGCAAGACGGCAATGTGTGCCAGCATGCATTGCATCTCTCGGACGCTGAATTTCGGAAAAAAGGGGCTGGATCGCATGAGTTTCGTTGGGGGTGGCAGCCGCTTTGACGCTGACGGCGTTAAACGCAACAACTCCAGCCAAACCAACTGGTATTGCAAATTCAAAAAACGACGCCACAGACCCAGGGATGCGAACGGGCAGATTTCGCGCAGCCGGTCGGCGGTGGCCGAGTTTAAGCGGATGACTGGCTATCCGCATGGGCGGCCCGGTTACGTGGTCGACCACATTGTGCCGCTGGCGCTGGGCGGGGCGGACCCGCCGGCCAACATGCAGTGGCAGACGGTGGAGGCAGCGAAGGATAAGGACCGCTGGGAGCTTATTGAGTAGGGAGCGGTTTGCCCTGCTTGATCAGTTCAGCGTAGGTGACGCTCAGTTTTTGAGCTTCGGCGATCTGTTCGCTGGTCATTTTTTTCTCCAGGCTCGAAAGTTTTTCCCGAAAACTTTCAGCCTGTGGCGATGACGAGGCAATACTAAGCCAGAGTTGAGCTTGAACGTAATTCTTTGGGACACCGCGTCCTTCCTCATAGCTTATAACAAACCAAAAGAGGCTCAGATTATCTCCTGAACTTGCTCCTTTTTGCCACCATTCAAGAGCTCTTCTCTCGTCTTTTGTAACTCCGAAACCCTTAGAATAAGCCTCCCCGAGAGAGGCATATGACAATATAAATCTTTGCTCCGCCGCTTTCTGATACCACTCAAAGGCTTTACCTGCATCTTTTTGAACAGCTCTTTAGCGCGGTGGGTCTAAGGCCCCGAGAAATTTTGTAGGTTTGAAATGCCTGAAACGCCTCACCGAGGGATTTCGGCCGTTTAGTCTCAAGGTGGTTGGCGAGCGCTTTGTTTAAAATCTCGTAAGGGCAGAGGCCTAGTGACTCAAGTTTCGCCATAACGCTAGGGGGCAGGTTTGGGGCGGTGGACACGGTATCGGCGAGGAGTGCGGCGATCTCCTCGGCTTTGCCAAGCGCCTTGGCGCGGTCTTTGAACTTATACTGACCGCTCTTTTACCCGGATAATCGTGCTGGCGTGCGTCGACTAGAAAAGTATCGGTCGAGGGGCGGTAATCGACTGTTGGGAAATCGAAGCGGGTGCGGTTGGGAGTGGAGTCGTCTTGCACTCTCACCTATCGTACGTGACGGCCCGGTGCGCTGGGAGGTTTGTGACTTTTCTCTCCATTTACTCTGGAAACGCGGAGCCCTCCGAACGCAGAGGTTATGGGTTCGCCCCCCGTCGAGTGCACCATCCTGATCAGGGTGGAAGTCGCTGAAAACAAACAGTTAAGCGAAGGGGTGGCGGTTTGCGCCAAAGTCACGTCCGTGCGTTCAGAGCAAGCGCAGCGCAACCGATGGCGCCCGCGTCGTTGCCCAGTGTCGCCGGGACGATGCGCAGATGTCGGTTCATCACGGGGGACGTCCTGCTTTTGAGGGAACGTTCAATGTGCGGGAACAGGACTTCCGCCGCCTTTGCAACGCCTCCGCCCACGACGATCACGTCGGGGTTCAACAGCCACACGATGTTGGCAAAAGCAGCGCCGAGTTCGGTGCCGACGGCTTCCCAGATTCCGGTGGCCACGGCGCATCCCGAAAGCGCCGCGTCATGCAGGTCCTTCGGCGTGCATTCCGCGGACGGTGCGGACTTTCCCGCGGCCGCGTAGGCGGTGAGTGCGCGGGTGCTGATTTGGTGGTTTCCCACGTAGGCTTCCAGGCACCCTAGGTTTCCGTAGGGGCCGCTGATGCCGCGGTAGTCGATGCTCGTGTGGCCGATTTCGCCCGCGGCAAGCTGTGAGCCCCGGTAAAGCTGGCCCTCCAAAATGAGACCGCCGCCTACTCCCGTGCCAAGGGTTACGCAGATGGCGTTTCGAGTATTGGCAGCCGCTCCGTAGAGCCACTCCCCGTAAGCCATGGCGTTGGCGTCGTTCTCCAGAATCACGGGCACCTTGAGCCGCTCCGATAAAATGGCGGACACCGGAACCTCGTCCCAGCCCGGGACGTTGGAGAGCCCATGCACAATTCCGTGTAGGCTGTCGACGAATCCGGGGAGACCGATACCGACCGGCACCAAGCCGGGCAACCCGGTGCACAGGGAGCGGATGGCCGACTCCATGGCTGCGAGGCTTTCGGCCGCAGTGTGTCCCTGGGGGTTGATGGGGTCGCCGTGCTGAAGAATGTGAGCGCCTTGGACGAGTGCGGGCTTAATGCTGGTACCGCCGAAATCGATGCCGATGGCGCAGGGAATGGGTGCAGAGTGTGACACGGGGCAGGGGATGGTTTTAAAGTGGTTTTTCAGTAAAATGTCGGGCTCCAATTAAGCGCAGCCCTTCCATCGTGAGTTTGGAGTGAACGCAGTCGATCTCAGGCAAACCCGCGGCGATGAGTTCAGCGTAACCGCCCGTCGCCACAACCTTGAACTTTCGAGCGCGCGGCATGGAAGCCCGGATTTTGTGCAAAATCTCGCGCACCAATCCACGGTAACCGTAAACAGCCCCTGACAGCATGGCGTGCTTGGTCGACTTGCCGATGACGCCGGGCGGCTCCAGAAGGCTGATTTTCGGAAGGTTCGCCGTCCGGTGGTGCAGGTAATCGGTCATCGCTTCCAAACCGGGCGCGATGACGCCGCCAACGTAGTCGCCCCTGGCCGAGATGATATCGAAGGTCACGGCCGTACCGAAATCGACAACGACCGCCGGCGCATCGTACAACCCGGCGACTGCCGCGGCGTTCGCGAGCCGGTCGGCTCCAATGGAGGAGGGGTTCGGGTAGTCAATGCCGACGCCAAGGTCTGTTTTTGCGTTCACCTCCAGAAGCGGCTTTTTTGAAAGAACCTTTTTCAGAAGGGCGTTCTTCACAGGCACCACCGAGCAGAGGATGACGGCTTCGAAATTCCATCCCTTTAGAGCCTTGCGGACGCCCGCCGCGCTCAGGGTGCGGGTCGGCAGGCGCTGCACACGCCCCACCGCATCGCGGCTCGAAAGGGCGAATTTTGTGAAGGAGTTGCTGTTGTCGATGAGAAGAAACGCGGCCATGGGGAATGGGTGATGAGTCGGGAACGGGCGAGTCTGCATTTCCTAGTGGGGAGCTCAAGCTTTGGGGGCTTTCTGTTTTTGGCGAA
Organism: Chthoniobacteraceae bacterium; assembly: GCA_947449735.1. Classification (GTDB taxonomy): domain Bacteria; phylum Verrucomicrobiota; class Verrucomicrobiia; order Chthoniobacterales; family Chthoniobacteraceae; genus Chth-196. Next base: position 63,329 of record CANFTB010000014.1, read on the forward strand.
CAGAGCTTTTTTTAGGGTGCCGTCAGGAAGCGGGGGTAAAATTGACTGCCGTTCAAAAGAGTAAAGGCATCTCAAAACAAAACGCGGGGGAGATGCCATTTTTCAATCGACCATTTGAGGCATAGTATGTCGAAAGAGAGAGTTACCCGAGTGAGAAAGGAACGCCTGAAAAACAAAGTCTGAAATTCAGGGATTTCGTGTTGACCAACACGTGGAGGTGGGCTTTCATGACTCCTCCTTTTAGGAGTCTTAGCTCAATTGGTTAGAGCGCCGCCCTGTCACGGCGGAGGTTGCGGGTTCGAGCCCCGTAGACTCCGCTCCTTTTTTAAGGAGCAACCCACTGAAACCCAACGGTTATGGAAGTGGCTCTCGGAGGATAGGAAAAACGGGTTTACGCCAAAGTTTGGGGAGGGGTGTGTTGTAAGTTGAAGGTTGGTGCAGGTGGTTGATTCAGGGGGGAACAGGATTTCTATCCGCAGGCTGCGATGACTCTCTCTGGCGATAACTCACGCGGAGCAGTAGCTGGCGGTTTAAAAATCTAGGCCACTTGTGGTTAGCGCATCGAATCCGTTTGCGTCAGCACATCGGCAAATGGCACCTTGTCCAGCATGCCAAAGGCGCCGTTGCGCGTGAGTCGCTCGCGTGATGTGGCAGGGCTGGTTAAGCCGCAGAGAAATCGTGCAAGCTGTCGCGGCGTGCGCAGGGAGGCATGCCTCTCGTCCATCAGTTCGCGAATCGCCGCCACATCCTCCAGGCTGATTGCGGGCACCGGAGACTGAGGCAGCTCGCGTGGCGCCTCAGGGGCTACATTTTTCGCGCGCTCCAAGCAGCTGGTACAGGTGCCGCAGTCGTCGGGCATTTCCTCCCCGAAATAGCGCAGGAGCCAGCGCGTCAGACACCCGCGGTGCGCCGCCAGTTCGATCACCTGGCCAAGCCGCTCTACATCACGCGCTTCGCGCATGCTGAAGAGACGCTGCATCTGCGCGCTGATCTGCGCAGGGTCCCGCTTATCCCGGTCATCGCACAGGCGGTAGCGTTGGCGCGAGCCGCTGGGTTTGAGCTCGATCTCCCCCGCCTCCTGCAACCACGTGAGCGCTCTCAGGATCCGCTCACGCGGCTCCTCCAACTGCGCGGCGGCTTCATCAGGGTTCAGTGTCGTCCATTTCGAACCTCGTTTGCCCGCCGAGAGAAGCCGTCGCAAAAAAGCCTGACGGTCCGGTGGATGTCCCGTCAATACACGTGCTTCGGGTTGAAGGAGGCGGAATTGGTAGCTCGAATAAAATGACCCCAGCGGACGAACCACGCCATTCAGCTCCAGATTCGTCAGCACCGTCTCGATCACCAGCGGGCGGATGTCCGTGGATTGCGACAGTTCATACAGTGAGAAGTCAAACTCTTGCCCCTGGCGTAACAAATGGTCCACTAACTGCCGCAGCGCCTGGGAGGTCGGGGTGTCGCCAAAGGTGAAGTTCTCCAGCACAATGCAGTCATCGCCACAGGCCAGCATTTCACAAACCGACGGCTTTCCATCGCGGCCTGCCCTGCCTGTTTCCTGCATGTAGTTTTCAAGGGTCTTTGGCAGATTGTAGTGGTACACCGCACGGATGTTCGCCTTGTCGATCCCCATCCCGAAGGCGATCGTGGCTACGATCACATCAAGGCTGTCCTTCATAAAGGAATCCTGCGCCGAGTGGCGGTGTTCGTCCTGCAGTCCAGCATGATAGGCTCGCGCGTTCACGCCATTGCGCTGCAGATGTGTCGCCACCTCTTCCGCGGTGTTTTGCAGCGTCACGTAGACGATGGCTGCACCCTTCCTCTTCAGCAGCACCTTGGTCAGATAATCCTTCCGTTTCTGCGCCGGGCAGGGAGTGATCCGGTAATGCAGATTGGCCCGGTGAAACGACGTCTGCACATGATCGCCATCCGCAATGTTGAACGCCTTGCGGATATCCCGCCCCACGTCCGGAGTGGCGGTAGCCGTCAGGGCCAGCACCGGACGAATGCCCAACTCGCGCGCCACAAGGGCCAGCCGCAGATATTCCGGGCGGAAATTGTGCCCCCACTCTGAGATGCAGTGCGCCTCATCCACCGCCATCATGGCTATCTTCACGCGTTTCAGCCGCTCGATGAAGTTCTCATTCATCAGCCGCTCGGGCGCGATGTATAACAGCTTCAAGGCTCCGGATTTCATGCCGTCAAACACCCGTTGCGATTCCTCAAGCGACAGGGACGAATCCAACCGCGCTGCCGGAATGCCGCGTGCGTGCAGTGCCTCCACCTGGTCTTTCATCAGAGCGATGAGGGGTGAGATGACCAGAGTCACCCCGTCCATCAACAGCGCCGGGAGCTGGTAACATAGCGACTTCCCCGCACTCGTCGGAAACAGAGCCAGCGCACTCCGCCCCGCCAGCAACGACTGCATCACCTGCTCCTGCCCCGGGCGAAATGCCGCGTGGCCAAAGCGCTTCTTCAAGGTGGCGTGGAGATCTGCTTGCATCTACGTTTATGGCACAGCCGTGACAGGCTGATGAGCATTTCCTGACCCTGTTCCCTGAGAACAAAAACTCCGCTCAAGTGTTGCACTTTGATTCGAACATGAGTGGTGCACTCTGAAGTGTTCAGCGACACGTTCGGCTCGCACATCCCTCAAGCTGCTCACCAAACGGCAGAGACCCCCGGATAGGTGGGGATGACGGAGTCCTTGGTGATGATCTGGCACTTTCTACCGAGGGCTTCGGCGATTAGAATTCTGTCGAAAGGATCGTTGTGAATGTCTGGCAGCGAAACCGCTTCCAGAGCTCTTTGCCTGGTGACGGGCAGTTCATGGATCCCATGTCGCGCCACAGCCCGCTCGAGGAAGACTTCCGGGGCGACCGGAAGCAAAAGCCGTCCACGCTTGTAAAGAAGAGCGATCTCCCAACCGGAAACCGCGGAAAGTAGCAGGCCGGTTTGGAACTTTCCAATGGCTTCATATGCCGGCTTGGAAAGCCTGGCAGGGTCTGAAGCCAGCCAAACAAAGGTGTGAGTGTCCAAGAGGATCACCGCAGCACCTCCGGCCAGTCTTCATTTGGGAGCGGGGCGCAGGGATCTAAGAGAAATTCGGCACCGCAAAGTTCGGGGTCGGGTTGGAGCGTGGAAGCTGTATCCTTTTGGTGGGGGACAATGTCTGCAATCGGGATCCCGTTTCTGCAGAGCACAACGCGTTCGCCCCGCGCTTCGACCGCCGCAACGAGGCGGGAAAGCTGGGATTTCGCTTCGTAGATGTTCACGGAGACCATGCTTCTTATGTGTCGCCTGATTTTCTAGCCTGGTCAAGTCTGACTAGGCTTTCGGTCGTGACTCTTCGTGGCGGAGCAAATCTGTTTGTCCTCTTGGGGACGTGGGCGGTTCGGGCGAGCCCAAATGCGCGTGCTTTCAAGGGGGGAGACAAAGAAGTGTATCCCGCAGACACAGGTTGACCGGTTTGACCGGTCGAGCTATGGTGGTTCTATGAAATTGATCGCCGCTTATGAGGCCAAATCCCGCTTTTCAGAGCTCCTTCGAGAAGCTGCGGCTGGTGAAGTTTTTATCATTACTCGAAATGGTCAGAAGATGGCTGAACTCCGTGCCTACCAATCCGAAAAACCGGTAAGGAAGCGTGGAATGCTGAAATCAGACGTTCCCCCTGTCCCTGCTGGTTTTAACGATCCTCTGGATATTTTTGCTGAGTACCAATGAAAGTTCTCCTCGATACCTGCGCTCTCCTTTGGTTTCTCAGGGATGATCCAGAGTTATCAGAGAAGGCGGCCCAACTCATTGAAAGTCCAGACACAGAGGCATTCGTAAGCGTTGTGAGTATTTGGGAAATCGCGATTAAGGCATCGATCGGAAAGCTACCCACCCCAGTCGGCTTTCAAGATTCTTTAGAAGACAAATTAAAAGGCGCCGGATTCAACATCCTTCCTGTGGGATTTCACCACGCTTCCAGGGTTTATTCGCTTCCCTCAGTGCATAGCGATCCATTCGACCGGTTACTAATCTCACAGTGCAAAGCCGAAAAGCTGATCGCCATTACAAACGACCCCCACTGGGGCGATCCACGTTACGACATATCCGTCTTTTGGTGAATCTAGCAGCATGGCGGCCTTTAAGGGGTTCGTAGTCGCGGCTGGAGGGCGAGGTGGCGCGGCGATAAGCACGGCGATAAGCGCTGCGCTGACGCTAGTCCCTTTCGACGTGGAAATTCGGAAACAAGTGGGTTGGCGACTGGAGGCGGGTGGCTCGCGTGAAAACCGTTCCCTGACTCCGGTCTTCCCGCTCCCGTCCCGATTAGACTCTGGAAGAATCAGAGGCTTTGAACGAAGTCTTCCAAGCGTTCGCAACGGACCGCGGATTTGAGGAGCGCGGTGAGCGTTTCGGAGTCTGTAATCTCCTCCACGCGGTCCCTCAGTCCCTCAGGAACGGAGTCAAAGCGCGTGAGCAAAACGTCCACAAGTGCGCTGCGTAGCGCCCGGGTCTGTCCGTGTTGAATGCCCTGTTCAACGCCTTGTTCAATGCCCTGTTCAATGCCTTCCCGCCGGTATTGATCCGCGAGGGTCATGCCCTGTTGCAGACCCTCTTGTCTGTATTGATCTGCGAGTGTCATGGCCTGTTGGAGGAGTTCAACGTTGTTAACCTGCCGCACTCTCCGCTCAAACGTCTGCTTGTCAATGCCCGCGTTGAGCATGTACCGAAAAAAGCGTTCCGCCGCCTCCAGCGAAACCGCCTTCAGCAGACCCGGTTCCCACACGGCCTCGTGGAGCAGTTCTCCCACGGCCTCCGCCTTGAGCGCCCGCAGCGTCAAGATCCCCTCCGCCGTGCCTGCGATCTGTTCGTAGGGAATGTCCACCAACTGCAGCAGGCGGAACGCGAAATTGGGCGTAAACGCTCCCACCTCCTCCCACCGCTGCTGCGTCAACGCAAACAGATCGCCAAAACGCTCCGAGATCTTCCAGCTGCGTTTGTCCTGCGCGAGCACCACCGGCAGGATCGGCGAGAGCCGCACGGCGCCGCGCTGCTCCTGCGCCTGCTGGGTCCAGATGCGCACCATGTAGGAGAGGAGCCTCAACGCCATGAGAGGGGAGGGGCTGCTGCGGTGTTCCCAAAGCAGGTAGAGGAACACCTGGTCGTCGTTTGATTTGAGGCTGAAGAGGAGGTCCGCTTCCGAACCGCGGAGCTGTTCGTCCACGAAGCTGCCCGGGTGGAGTTCCAGAGCGTTCCACTGGAGGGTGTCAGCCAGGAACTGGGGCAGGTGGGTGCGCAAAAAGGCAGCCGCCGTTTCCGGGTTGCTAAAGGCGGCTTTGAAGAGCTTGTCGTGCGGCTGATGAATGGGCTCGGGGTCCATGGTCCGTCGGGTCGGGGCGTGAGGGCGCCCGTTCCTCTCATTGTACCCTCGCGCGCACTGCCGCTTCCGGACGTTTCACAAACGTGTCCGCTCACGGCCCAGGCGTGTGGGTTGCATGAAAATCGTTCTCTGACTCGTTCCCAAGTGGTCGGAGAAAGCCGGAATTGAATTTGATCTGCCGAAATCAGCCAAAGGAACCGCTCACTCTGAGGTGCCCCGGCAGAGTGTGAGTGAAGATCCACCCTTCCGATGCAAGGGATGAGGCCGAAACCGCTTTGCTGAGCGAGGCTTCTCTTGCGGCGGACTGGAATCACAAAGAGGAGGACGCGGCGTATGACGTGGCGGCGCGTCAAACGCGGTCCTTTGCGTCTGAGAAACTACGGCTACTGCTGGCGTGGCTGCTGGAGTTTTTGCCGTGGCTCCATCAATGGCAGTCCGCCGTGGATCTCGCCTACGGCGTGAGTCCCGCGGAATCCATCGAGGCGCTGCCGGACGCCGAATGCCACGAGCCTGGCCTGACCCGGGTGGATCTGGAAACCACACGCATGAGCGAGTCCGCCGCCGCGGAGTTTTACGGGTTGTTGCGGAACCCGGCCGTTTTGAAGCTGCCGTCGGGAGCCGCCGATGCTGCGGCTGTCGCTCAGGTGTGCCGCCGCCATCCCAGGTGGCGACTGCTCGGGTTCCCTGCGGAAAGTCTGCCGGTGCACAAGAAGCTGTGGCAGGAGGCGAGCAAAGAAGGGTTTGTCTTCCGTCGCCTAGGTGACGTCCGCGCGGCTCTGGGTCTTCTTTCCCAGGGCGTCACGGAATTCGCGACTGCAAACACGAAAGATATTGCCGGACTCGGTTTCCGGCGGGTGTCGGATCCTCTGGCGTGCTGAGGGGGTGAACCGCCGAGCGGGAGAGGAAATGGGTCGGGCTCGATAGCTTTGCATTTAAAAATTGCATTTGGTTCGACCAAACGTAAAGTCAACTTTCGTAATACGAAGACCTCTCTGGCTTTCCTGCATTGATGCCTTGTGGGGCTAGGCCCCCATTGTTTGGCTTTCGGGCGTGCGTCGCGTGGGAAAGACGACCCTTGCGCGAAGTCTTTCAGACGCTGAATTTCTCAACTGCGATCTTCCCTCGGCGCAGAGGCGCCTAGGCGATCCAGAAGCCTTTTACCGTAGCCTGTCAAAGCCGTGTCTGATTCTGGACGAGGTGCATCAATTGCCGGATCCAAGCCGGGTGCTGAAGATTGCCGCGGACGCATTTCCTGATTTGAGGGTGTTGGCAACGGGTTCGTCCACCCTGGCCGCGACGCGCAAGTTCAGGGACAGTCTGACCGGCCGGAAGCGGAATCTACATCTGGTGCCCGTGCGGTATGACGAACTCCCGGACTTTGGCGTCCGCGATCTTGGGCACCGGTTGTTTCGAGGAGGTTTACCGCCCGCCCTGTTGGTGGAGGCGTACGATCCGGTGTTTTACGCGGAATGGCTCGACTCTTACTACGCGCGGGATGTTCAGGAATTGTTCAGGGTGGAAAAACGGGGTGGCTTTCTCAAGTTGGTCGAAAGCGTGCTGCGCCTCAGCGGGGGCCAGCTGGAGGCGACTTCGCTGGCCAAATTGTGCGGACTGAGTCGTCCTACGGTCCTGAATTATCTGGAAGTCCTTGAATTAACGCACGTGGCGACGTTTGTGCGCCCCTATTCCGGCGGAGGGCCACGCGAGATTGTGCGGCAGCCCAAGGTCTACGGCTTTGACACCGGTTTTGTCGCCTTTGCAAGGGGCTGGCAAGACCTGCGGCCCGACGATTGCGGCATCCTTTGGGAACATCTTGTTTTGGAAAAACTCATTTCGGATCCAGTCGGGGTTCTGGTGATGTATTGGAGGGACAAGTCGCATCACGAAGTGGATTTCATCCTGCCCAGGGGCCGTGGGGAAGTGGATGTAATTGAATGTAAGTGGGATGCTGATAGTTTTGAGTCAAAAAATCTCCAGGTGTTCCGCGCCCGGCATCCGGCGGGGAAAAACATCGTCGTCTGCGCAAACGTCACAGAGCCTTTCACCCGGCAGGTGGCGGGGTTGGAGGTCACATTCACGGGTTTAGACAAGTTGCGGGTGTAGGTTTGCTTGAGATGACTTTGAAAAAACAACAGGACACATCCCGTAGTTCCCCGAAGCGCCATTTTTGAGTCGGGAGGAGCCTTTGTGCCCTAACTGAATGGATCCACCATGCGCCGTGCCGATTGCCATCGCCTCGGGCTGCCGCCTCGTCTCCTTTGATTCCGATTTCCAAACCGTTGACGGCCTCCAATGCCTTCACCTAAGGCCGTCCTGATCCTCCTCGCCCCACCCCATGCCCTCCTTCATGAAACCCAGTTCCCCATCGCGCGCTGATGCCTATTTCTCCCGCGTCGAAGTGAAGCCGAAATGCCGCTGCTTGCAAACTCCCTCAAGAGTTGTTCCCTGCGCTCTCGCGGGACACGAACCCGGCCAGTCGTGTCACTTTTTGCAGTCTCTCCCGCCGAATCTAGAAATGTCATACATACACGTGTCTGCCATTTCTACTTCGCCCGCTAGGGGTGCTTGGCGTACCGCTTACGGTGAATCGACTCGGGGTCCATGGTCCGTCGGGTCGGGGTGTGAGCGCGCCCGTGCCTCTCATTGTACTCGCGCGCGCACCGCCGCTTTCGGACGTTTCTCAAACGTGTCCGGCCACTGCCGTTTGAAAACAGGCGCGAAGTCTAAGGGGTAAACCCTAATTGTGCCAATACGATGACAGTGCGCTTGCGTGGCATGGGTTAAAATGTATGGTGACGACCAGGTGTCAATATCAGCTTTAAAAAACAACCAGATACACATTAATGTTTTTTTTTCATATCCCGAAAACCGGTGGTCAGAATCTTGCTTCGCGCATCGCGCAATCGTTTCAGTTGGGCAAGTCGCATATTCTAGGCGAAACTCTTTGCCACCCTAACGGTGGTGAAACTCTTAAAAAGCTACTCGAACAATACGATTTTGTTGAAAAACACGTTCAAGGTCCGGCTTTAAAAGGGTGTGAGTGTGAGTCCGTTTTGACAGCTGTGAGAGAGCCTGTTTCGCAGCTAGCTTCCTGTTACCTTCATATTTTACGCAACAACAATAGCAACCTGCATCGAGCTGCAATGATTTTGAGGGCGGACGACTTCTTTTTGAAGTTTGGCGACGTACTGGCAAATTTTCAAACAAATTACATCATCCAAGCATATCATGACTGGTCGCCAAAAATCGTCAGCCTGAAGAATCGGTATGGGCTTGCTGTTGACATTCTTCAACGTTTAAGATGGGTGATTCCATCTGAGCTAACAGACGAATTTTGCACACTGTGGGCTCTCGAAATGCGGCGACCAGTGCCAGTTGAAAGAGGAAGGATCAATGTTGCGGAGAAAAACGAAAAGTACTTGGATTTAGTTGCATTGATACAATCGAGGCCTGATTTGTGGCACATGGATTATGCCCTCTGGCAGGCAGCTCGTGGACTTTATGATAATTACAGAAATCAACTGCTTAAACACCTGGCCCCAGCTCCAACTTTCGATGGAGTATGTTTCAGTAATTTAAATTCGAGTATTTGGCTCGGAAGAGGTTGGTATGCTCCGGAATCGGATTCTCATTATCGAAAGGTTTGGTGGTCGGGGCCGGAGAATTACTCCGAGATTTGTTATGTTCGAACGGAGCACGAGCGTTACTTAAGTTTCTGCGTTATCGTTTACTGTGGCGTTTCGAAAGATGATATTTTTGCTGTGGGTAGAGATCGTGAAGATCGATTGCCCATCCAATTTCGAAAAACTGGTGACTCAGAGTGGGAATACACAGTTGACTTAGTAGGAACCCCTTTAAATGGAGCCATATTCCTTTGGGTTCCGGTAGTGTATGCGCCAATCATGGTTTCGGACTCATCAACAAATACTAGAAGGCAAGCGTTTGCGGCCTGCAATTGGTCACTTGTAGAGTAGATGTAAGCATATGCTCGTGCAACTTATATATGCGAAAATCCAAGCTCTCTCTCGATAATGCTAAGCCAGAGATGGATCATAAGCCCATGAACTTCTTGTACTCGTGATGTTTCATCGCTGGGCACGATAATTTCCAAGGTTGCGAGTCCTTTACACTTTCCACCGTTTTTCCCGAGCGCAGCAATCGTATAAAGGCCCTTTTGGCTGGCTGCTTCAAGAGTTTTTAATAAATTCGGAGAATTTCCGCTGCTGGAGAATAAAATGATAACATCCCCAGCGGTTCCGAGACCTTGAATCTGCCTCGAGAATAGCGAGTCAAAACCATAATCATTGCCAATGCAGGTCATCAACGAAGGGTCCGACGATAGGCAGATGGAGGGCAGAGATGGCCTGTCCCCGATATATCTTCCTACAAGCTCTTCCGACAGGTGCAGGGCGTCCGCAGCTGAGCCTCCATTGCCACAGGTCAGAAGTTTTCCGCCGGATTTAAAGCAGGATGACATCAGCCGACCCGCCTCTTCGACAATCGGTAGTAGACCCTTGAATTTATCGAGTACATTGATTAGTTCGTTAAGCTGAGCGAGGCATTCCATATAAGAAAATCAATTTTGTCTTAGAGAGGCAGGCAGTGCTTTAAAAAGTTCCTCCGCCGTGACCGCTGCGGTGCCAACTTTGGCCACTACAATCCCCGCGGCAATATTGGCCATGGAAACCGCATCGTTAATTGACCGCCCAGAAGCCAGCGCGGCGGTGATGACAGCCACAACCGTGTCTCCCGCTCCGGAAACATCAAACACCTCACGGGCGGCCGTAGGTATCAGCGTAAAGTCATCAGGGGTGCGATACAGGGACATTCCCTCGGCGCCAAGCGTAACCACCAAAAAAGAGGGATCATATTCCTCAAAGATTTTCGCCCCCACTTGTTTGAAGGGGAAGGCAAAACCTCGACCCGTATCGCGAAGCCCAGCAAGTTCAAGGGCTTCGGATCTGTTGGGGGTCATCACAGTTGCACGGTGAAAGTTTAGTTTCCTCTTTGGCTTTGGATCCACAACGGTTATCGCTCCAGTTGCTTTTGCCTCAAAAAAAATACGGTCTAGGATTTCCTGCGTCACGAGTCCTTTCGCGTAATCCGAGATAATAACCGCGTCTGCATTTGCCAGCGCTTCCAAAATGACCTCGCTGACTCCGTTGCGAACCGGGCAGTGGCGCTCATGAGGGGGTTCAGCGTCGAGGCGGCACAGTTGCTGATGTCGCACCATCACGCGGGTCTTAACGACTGTCGGAAAGCTTGGGAGCTGCAGCTTTCTTGAGTAAGCGATACCAGCTTTGGATACGATGGACGCCAGCGCGGCTCCAGCGTCATCCTGTCCGGATAGTCCGCAAAGCGTCACTTGAACGCCAAGAGATGCAAGATTCAGCGCCACATTGGCGGCACCTCCGGCGGTGCAGGATTCGTGTGAGACATCGACCACTGGAACCGGCGCTTCGGGTGAAATCCTACTCGTATCGCCCCAAATGTACCGGTCCAGCATGATATCACCAAAGACCAAAATACGGTTATTTTTAAAAAGCACGGCAGGATCTATTTAAAAGCCGTTTTTTTAGCCAATTCGCGAGAGGCGAATTTTGCGTATGTTAAAACGAGCGGACGTGTTGTTTTTGCTGCGAATCACGAGTTCAAATTTTTGTAAGTCTCTTGGAATGGGCACGTCGTGAGAGAAGGTTTTGGGACTCAGCGTGAATTCGGCGACTTTGTAGCCAAACCTCTCGCAAACATCGACTGTAAGGGGGGCGTCGAAGGAGGCATCCAATGAAATTCTGTAGTAACCTTTCGGGAGATACCAGTAGGGGCCGTGTAAGATGACAGAGCCAGATTTAAGAGTTCCAGCGTAACTAAACTCCTGATTTTGAATCTCCCCTTCGATATTGTTTAAATCCGATGGAAATATATCGAAAAAATTCCTATTCATCCCATCTTTTTCGACGTAATCCAACGGCGCGGCGATAAAGTAACCGCCATTGCGCTTGAACTCGGAAATGTCAACGGGTCGGAGGTTCGTTCCTTCGATGAGGAACACAGACCAACCGACACGCGATAGAATGTCATTCATTTCGTCTTCAATTCCGCTGTTCGGCGAAAGTTTTTCAAACATGAGGGCGCACTGATTTGATCGTTCTAAAATTGACTGCATGCCTCTGAGTGCGTGCAGTTCGTGGCCTTCTACGTCGAGTTTGACCAGGCCACACGTAAATGTGGAGCCAAGGTATGCGTCGAGGTTTTTGATGTCCACTTTTACGCAACTCTCGTGATCGCCGCTCTCTGTCAAAGATGCGCCACCAGCGTGGTCCTCTGGTACCGCAAGAAACAAGACTCCCTCTTTGTCTGAAACCGCGTATGGATGTATGGTGATTGTTTCTGAAAATCCATTAAGAAAGGCGGACTTAGAAAACAAAGCCCTCATACGAGGGTTTGGTTCAAAAGCATGAATCTTATTTTTTCGAAAATAACTGGAAAAACGAAGGGAATAATAACCTAGATTAGCGCCAATATCGAGCAGTGCTGAGCCGGGTTTTCTAAACGAAAGGAGGGTCGTGAAATAGTTTTCTTCATACGCTCCGCCGTTCATAAAGTTGATCGGGCAACCGGAATCGTTGGAGTTGACAAAAATCGGGGTCTCGTCAATCAGATATGAAAGAACCTCTCTGTTTCCCAAATATGTTGATGTTCTGTTCTTGATGAATTCAAGTTCGTTTAAGATTCTGTCTAGCTTGATATTGATTTCGTTTGTATGCATTTTAAATGAGGGTGAGCAGGTTGTGTGACGGAAAAATATAGAGGCGCGCCATCCAGCGCTGTTGCTAGGCGAAAGTCTCTGTATTCCTATGAATACAGATTAACGGGTCAGAGAATTCAGATGATCCACCACTGTTTTGATAGAAATTGATTTCAAACAAATGCTTTCTCGTCCTCCGGTGAGATGGCAGGGCATATGTTCGTTTCTCCAACAAGGTGAGCATGGAAATACTGATCTCGGAGGCGAGATATATTTCACACTGGGATAGTGGCGGCAGAATACTTCACCGCTTGTCGGTCCGAAAACGGCAACCGTCGGGATCTCCAAGGCTGCGGCGAGGTGGACGAACGCAGAATCCACGGCCACGAGTGCTTTGCAGTGCCTCAGGAGGGCAGCGCTTCTGCGGAACGGTTGTAAGATCTTGACTATGTTTTCGCCGTCGAACCCGGGGAGGTTTTCATGATGAAATATGAGGACCAAGTTCTCCTTCGCCAGCTGGTTGGCGAAGTCAGGGGAGAAAGGCCAATTTTTATACGTGTCGGCCGAAACAGGTTGTAATCCTACAACAGGGAGTTTTTTCGGATTGATCGAATCGATGTACGTGTCGCTCCAAATTTTCTCGTCCTCGTGTGACGTGTAGAAGGGTCGGTAATTAGCTAGACGCCGTACTCCCATCGCTCTTCCAAAGATCTCGATTCGGTTCGAGCGAACGTTGGGGTACTGCTTTGATTCAACCTTACCGGCGGGGCAGGAGGTAAGGTTAATCCATTTATTATATTCATGCACTCCGATCGTTGTGTCGTTAATGTCAATCACGTTGACGCCGGGTAGGCCGTCGGTAATGGAGTGGAATGATTTTGGAATTGCAAAATCAATTTGAGCCAACTGATGTTTCTTGCGCAGTGCCATCAGCCCAGGTGTCATCATTAAAATATCTCCAGCGCCTCCCATTGCACGGGTGATTAAAATTTTTTCCTGCGAGTGGTCTCTCTGTTTCTTGTCTGAACCGTGTTGAGAACTAGAGGACTCTGCTGGTGGCGTAGTATATGTCCTGAGTATCTGCTTGAAGAGATCTGTTTCGGTAAAAAGGAGGTTTTGAAAACAATATAATACTGAAAGGTGCCAGAAGTGGGCGATAACATGTAACCTAAGCAGGCGTGAGAGCGCGTTTCGACTGAGGGTTGTAGCTATTAGGCCGACCAGGTATGGCAATCGATATGCTAGAGGGACGTCGGATGAAACGACGGCTCGAAGCCCTCCGCGGTATGTGTCTGAAATTTGTCTTGCGAAGGAATTTCGCTGGTTTATGTCGGAAATCTGGTTGACACCGATCCACAAAAGAATTCGATACGCGCTAATGTGACCCCCTGCAGCGAGGATGTAACGTAAGCGATGAACCGCGTTTAGTAGGTCCTGCCTTCCTCCGGCGAGAAGATAAGGGCGTTTTACGCAGTTTACTGCGATTTCGGTAGCACAAGAGTGCCTTCCCACCAGTGAATAAATGTATGCCTGCTGAACGGACAGTGAAATCGCGATTCTTGGAAATTTAGAAGCCCCAGTCTCCTGCGCGAGGAGGACCAGTATTAATGATTCACTGACAAAATTTAAATCGCAAAGGTCTCTGGCGAGCAAGTCGATTCCTTTGAACCATTCCTCATAGAAAGTTGGAGCGTGGGCTTGTACCCATTTAATATCGGAGACGACGCCCGCGAGTTCGGAACATGATTGATTGAATTCAACAGGCAGTTTCCTCCGCAGATACGGGCCAAAACTGGCTGTAAAGGAGAAGAAAGTGTAGCGATCTTTAAGCGATTCCCTGCGGTTGTCCTTCGTAAGGCGGAGGCACGCATAAAAAACAGGTTCGTGGGTGTTTTGGAACGCCGCAGAACGTAGGTCGAGGCCGAGGTTAAGGTTTTCGTGTGAGGTTTTCGAATCAAGAGTGTTCATCAAAATAAAATGGAACTCGAGATGTGAGCTTCAAGAGCTTTTATATATCCGCGCTTCCCTTAGGCTGCAGGGGGCGTCATGTACTCTTCGTATGCTCGATTTACGTCATTGAAATACGTGAGGTGGCCTTTATCCAGGATTGCCGCTTTCGTGCAATAGCTTTTGATGAAATTTGGGTCGTGTGAAACGATAAAAAAAGCTCGATCCTTTCGGCGCTCGAACATTTCTTCCGTGCATTTACGGTGGAATCTCGCATCGCCAACCGCGATGATTTCGTCAATCAGATAGCAGTCGAATTCTATCGCAAGCGACAGGGCGAAAGCCAATCGGGCCTGCATTCCGCTGGAGTAGGTTCTCACTGGTTCGCGAAAATGCCTTCCCAATTCTGCAAAGTCTTCAACGTAGGCTTGGATTTTTGTATGATCCACATTGTAGATGCGGGAAATAAATCTTAGGTTGTCGAGTCCTGTGAGACTTCCTTGAAATCCACCTGTGAACGCGAGAGGCCATGACACCTTCATTCCGCGGATGACGTTGCCGTTATCGGGAATTTCTTGGCCACTGACGACGCGAATCAACGTAGACTTGCCTGCCCCGTTGCGTCCGAGGATTCCGACCCGATCGCCGGGGTTTACAGTGAGACTAATCCCATTTAACACGGTATAAATGCCAAACCGGGTCTTATAGGACTTTGTAATATTGTTAAGTTGGACCATTTAATGTTTTAGAATCTTTCAGGTCAACAGCTTTAGTCGCTTATCTGCCATGAGAGTCAGCGCCAGCCAAGTGAAGACGAAGCAAACCGCGATCATGTACGGAGCATCGTAGTGAGTTCTAACGGAGGTTCCCCAGTAACCTGCTCTCATCATCTCAACTGGGTGTACGAGCGGGACCCAGTGTACAAAGGACTGCATTTTCGCAGGGAGCCAATCGACCATGAAAAAGGTGCCGCTGACACTTAGAAGAAAGTAGCTAGCAGGGTGCCATAGACGCTCGACCATTTCCGAGTATTCGCTCAAACAGCCGAGGATCGTGCCGAGGCATGAACTAAACCATGACATGAGACTCCACCCAAGAAGGATGAGGCATGGATTTTGAGGCCATTGGAGCAGGCCGGCGAATGTGAGAATTGTTAGCAGGGAGAAGAAAGAAAAACTGACCCCGGCGATTTCGAGGAGCATTCGAGCTATGAAAATATCCTGTATTTTGACCTGTCTGTGGTGAAGAAGACTTCTGTTTGGTTCGATCGCTTTTAACCCCCTGAAAGAACACGTGCGCCACAAAAGGAGGCTGGAGTAACCAGTTACAACAAATGGTGTGATGTCTACGAGAAAACGATGGTTCTTGTGCGTAAGATTCCACAATATAATTACGCCTACTGTAAATGTTACAGGCTCCAGCAAAAGCCACAAAAAACCTATATTGTGTCTTCCGTATCGAGTGATGATTTCTCTCAGTATTAAAGCCGAGATCACCCGGCCTTGAGTCCTTATCTGGTATGTGAAAGGGATATTGATTCCCTGCCTGTTATTCATGGTGTTCTTTCACTCCAGCGACTAATAGCGAAATGATACCCCAGGCCATCATTGAAAAAGTAAGCACTCCTAATGTGTTTTGAAGTCGAGTAGGCTCGTAGCTCCTGTCCGGCAGGCTGGGGGCGACGATGCGTTCCAAGTAGAGCTGTTTGCGCTGGGCTTCGTTGCGGGCGGTCTCTAGGGAAGCGAGGGCCACGGCTAGAGACTTTTCGGCGAACGCGCGGTCAAGCGAGAGGCGTTCGTATTCCGCCGCCTTCTGGGCTAGGGAGGAACCGGCACCAACGACTTTCTCCGTCTCGTTCTTGATTTCGTCCGCCAGAATCTCGATCCGCTTATTGATGGAGTGTAGTTGGGGGCTCTCCTTGGAGGTTTCTTCTAGTTGCGCCCGCTGGGTCTTCGCGTTGATGAGTTCTTCTTGCAGTTTGGAAATCTGCTGGAGTTGGACCGCGGACTGGCGTTCCGGGTCGAAGACCTGTTTCTCGTTGCGGTACGCGGACAGGGCCAGGGAGGCGGTCTTTGCACGTTGTTCGGCTGTGCCCACTTCCGCGGTCGCAAACTGGATCATGTCCTGACGGGCGCGCACGTTTAGGGCGTTGATGAGTTTTTCGCCCATCTCGAGGAGCGTTTCGTTCAGTTTATGGCTATCCTCAGGCTTGAAGGCGCGCACCGTTAGGACTGAGATGGAGGAAGTGGAGTCTGCCGTGACCGTGACGCGGTTTTTGTAGAATTTGTACAGCGCCTCGAAGGAATCGTCCTTGTCGACGCCGGGGAAGCGGCTCAGGGCGAAGATCTCGGGATCTCCGTACATGGAACGCAGTGGAAACTTCTCCAGAAGCGCCTTCAGGGCGTCGCGGGAGGTGATGAAATCGTGGACCGTGTCGGTGTCGTCGTGGGAGCGCGAAAGGGTGCTTCCCTGGAGGATGGCGCCCAAGCCCACGGGGGCCTTTGCCTGGGGGCTGCGGATGACGAATCGGGCTTCGGAAACGTAGACGTCCGGGGCGAGGTAGCCGAAGTAGGCGATCGCCAGCCCGGTGGGGAGCAAAACGGTCAGCAGGAAGAGCGGGTTGCGAGCGAACCAGCCGAAAAATCTGCGGATCACTCCGGGACGTTTGGGAGGAAGCGGTTCAAGGGCTTTCTCTGTGAGCGGGTTGGCTGTTGGAGAGAAGGGGGATTCCGACTCGGGCGAACGCAGCACCTCCAACGCGGGAGACGGGGCGATTGGGTCCGTTGCAGGTAGTGAACTTGACATGTGGTGAATGCGGAAATGAGGGGCTCACGCGGAGGCGCGGAGAGCGCGGAGGGGAGAGGGGAATGGAAAGGGGGTTGCTCGACAAGTCGGATGCGCCTGCAAGATGGGGTCTCGGATTTCTGGCCGTACGCTTGAACTTTGGTTTCGGGGATGGAGCTTTGTCGGGGAGTCGCTAAATAAGGGAGGTCTTAGTCAGTTTTAGATTCCGACCGGCCTCTGAGGTTATCGGGTTCCCTGTAACTTGCCAAATTTGTTTTCGGGTGTCGCGGAGGGGGCTGGTTGCGCGGAAGACGTGACTTCGGGTGCCGGGGCGGCCCAAACCAGGCCTGCGTTCATTCCGGGAATCTCCAGAGGTTTGTAGAAGTTGCCGTTGAGCTGGGTGCGCTGGATCACGTGCGCGCGGAATTTGCGGTAGAGATCCGGGTTCGGCTTCTGTGACTGGGCCTCGGTCCAGAAATCCTCGAGGGTTCCTTGGAAGGTGAGACCGAGCATGTCGTAGAAGGCGAGGCCGCAGGCCTTCACCGGGCAGCCGTGGTGGATCGCGGAAAAACCCACGGTGCTGTTGATGACGACCACGCCCCGGGCGTGCTCCAACAGGAGGGGCAGGCTCTGGTCGTGAATGTACAGGACGCGTCCGGTGAGGCCAAGTTCCCTAGCGAGCTTGCCGATGAGGCCCGAATGATCGTGGTAGCCGCGGTCGAGTGGGTGGTGCTTGAAGACAAGGGTGGATTCCTTGTCGGCGTGCGAGGCAAAGGACTTGAGGACCTCTGAGATGAAGACGTTCAGGGAAGGGTAGGCCGAGTGGACGATGACCTGGAAATCTGTCGGGACCTGGAGCGGGACGAGGAAGTATTTTCCTGAAAGCGGGCCGGAGAGGGTGGGCTCGACGTGGCGCTGCTTGTATTTGTACACGCGACGGCGCCAGAAGCCCCTAAGCCAGTAGAGACCCTCCCAGATGTTGAGGGGGCGGTGGTGCTTGTAGTGGCGGAAGGCGAAATGCAGAGCGTGGCTGGCGGCGTAGTAGATCATCGCCCAGATGGCGGTGATCCGGAAGGGGCATCCAATTGGCTTCGCTTCGGGAACGGAGGGTTCCGGGCCGTTTAAATACAGCAGCGGTTCCTTGGGGAGGGAGGAGTGTGCGTTCACTCCGGAGCGTTCCAGCGTGATGTAGTCGGGGCGCACGTAGCCTTCTTCGAACACGCCGACTTCCAGACCGAGTCTTTCGGCAATCGCCCGGGCCTGGATGTGAATGGTGCGGCAGTCGCCGAAGAGCAGGACCGTGTCGATTTGCTTTTCGAGCACGAACTTTTCGAAAAACGCAGGCCATTCCTCGGGTTTCCCTCGGAAGGGGGTGGAGTGGTCCGGAAAAAAAAGCCAGTCGCCGCCGTTGAAATTGATTTTGCAGACTTGCGCGCCGGCCCATGTGAGGTCCTTCGCAAGGCGCCTAAAAAACGGGCCGACAGGGCCTTGGAGCAATACTACCCTCTTATTTATAAACTTACCGAGCCCGTTTGAGATCATGCAACCGATTGCGAAAACCGACAATTCTGTGAATTATTTTCTCCAGATATAAATGGAGGAATTTACTCTTTACTACATTATTCGAGTGGCGGGCGTTCGCGAGGGTTTCCAGAGCCTCCTCGGCCTCCATTTTGTGGTTGGTCTTCGGGTTCAGGTAGCTGGGATACAGCAAAAGAGACGCGGCAACCAGCTGTTGCAAGGAGAGAGTGCGTCCCCGGCGCGGGATTTGTGCGCGGTCGTCGGTGAGTCCCCAGCCGGAATAAAAGGGCGCGCCGTAGCAAACGACCTTTTTCTGGCGCAGCAACGCTTCAAAGCCCGTGAGTGAGGTCATGACATGCACCTGCTCCACGGCGTTGAGCAATTCGCCCATGGAAACGTCCGTGACAACGGCGTCACAGAGGGAAAGGGCTTTGGTTTCGTCCGGGCCGCGTGCGCGCAGGCCTGCGACGACGTCTGGGTGGGGTTTGTAAAGCAGGAAGGCCTCGGGATGCGCGGCGCGCACGGCTTGCAGCAGGGCGAGGTTGGTGCGGATGGATTGGGTGCCGTAGCGGATGGAGGCGTCGAACTCGACCTGGCCGGGTACTAGGAAGAGGGGGCGCCGGGTGGCGGGGGGCGTCCATTGGCTGTTGCCCACGTTGTATTTGGTGAGATTGAGGGCTAGGATGCGCTGGATGAGGTGCCCGGCGCGGGCCAGGAGGGGTTCGGGAAAGGGGTGGGTTTTGAGAAGTTGTTCGAGGGCCGAGGGGGCTGTGGCGTCGTAATAGATGCCGACGGGGTCGATCACCCAGGAGATGGGTCTTGCGAGGCCTGCTCCGAGGCCGACCGAGCGTAGGAAGCCGTCTTCGAGGCGCAGGACGGTGGCGGTTTCGGCGAGTTTGCCCGCCTCCTTGGCGATCGCGAGGGCAGGGTCGAGCGTGCGGCCCCAGACGACCAGTGCGGCGTCCTTGGGGACGCGCTTGAGGGAGGTCACAAACGAGAGGCGCGCCTCGGGAAGGAAAGCGCGGACGAACTTTTTTTTCCAAGGGGAAAAGCCGACCGCGTAGTAGCGGCCAGTGAAGCATCCGGGAGACTCTGGCGCGGGCAACTCCGTCATGGCGTCGAGTGTTGGGGCGAGGGTGCGAGGGCAGCGGAGCGGATGGAGGTGGAGCGAGGATTGCGGAGGGGGTCGAGGAGGAGGTCGACGGCTTGGAAGTGGGCGTTCCAGGTGGGGGGCTGGAAGCGGGCTGCGCGCGAGAGTTGAGCGGCGCGCATGGGACTGGAGGGGCATGCGTAGTCGCCGATGACTTCGAGCCAGCGGCGGCCGTCGAGAGGGGCGATGTACTCGGGGATTTCGTCTGCGAATTCACGAAAGACTGGAAGGTCGCTCGCGATGACGGGCACGCCGCAGGCGAGTGCTTCCGCGATGGGCATGCCGAATCCCTCAGCGAACGAGGGGAAGAGCAGGGCCTGGGAATGGTGGAGGTAGGTGGCCAGTGCGCTGTCGGAACAGGCGCTGACTTCGTGCACGAGTCCGCGCAGGGCGGGGCTGTGTTTCAAGAGGTCCACGACATTGTCGAAGCCCCAGCCGCGTTGTCCGATGAGGACAAGATGAGGCGGAGGGGCGGGGTGGCGTTCTTCGGCCATCTGGCGCCACAACTGGAGCAGAAAGGCGTAGTTTTTTCGGGGTTCTATGGTGCCGACAAGAACGAAGTAGGGCGCCTGAACGGGACGCTGCGCGTCCGGCGGGGGCAGGGGGGCGGGCGCGAGCAGCGCGGGAGTTGCGTCGGGCAGGGGGAGACGGTGTGAGGCGGCGAACTCTTGGAGTTCGAGGAGGGTGGCCTTGGAATTGACGATGATTCCGGAGGAGGCCGGGAGGGCTTTGGAAATGCGGGTGAAATGGACGGACTGCTGGTTGGAGCGGCAGTATTCCGGGTGGGTGAGGGGGATGAGATCGTGGACGAAGCAAACGAGGCGCAGGGAGCGGCGGCGCAGGGAGCGGTGGTAGGCGGGGCGGTCCAGGTTGGAGTGGCCGAGGTTGAGGAGGAGGGCGTTTTGGAGGTTGCGGGGAAACCAGGTGGTGGCGCCCCAAAGAAGGACGAGGGTGAAGAGACGGCTTGCGAAGTTTGAGCCGGGGTGGAGCAGGAGGTCGAAGAGGCGTCTTGAGACGAAGGGGGGGAAGATCCAGAGGCAGTGGAAGGCAAAGATGGCGGCGCGCGCCTCGTGCCCGTAGCGGTGGATGTATTCGACGCAGACGCGGTCCACGCCAGTGTGGAGTTTCCCCTGCCTCGCCCGGTGGAGCAGACGCGAGATATCGATGAGCAGGGGAGCGGACATGAGGGCTCGCTGCGCTGGGAACCGCAAGGGGCGGCGGCTCCGCGGGACGGCTAGTTCTGGTTCAGTATGGCGGAGGTGGTGATGCCGCTCATGATGGGGGAGGCCACGGTGGAAACAATGTTCATGAACTTCTGGAGTTCAGCAGCGGGGGCGTTCGAGATGTAGAGGGTGTCGCCGTCCTTGATCGGGAAGCTTTTGGCGATGAAGAAGCTGGCGGGCTCGCGAAGGTTGAGCGTGTAGATGACCGGCGCGACCTGTTTTTTGTTTTTCGAAGCGGTGGCAGGCGCTGGCGTGCCTTTGGCGTGCAGGGCCGCGGTGGCGGGGTCTTCGAAGCGGAAAATGAACACGCCGCGGCTGTTGGAGCGCGAATCTGAGAGGCCGCCTGCGCGGGCGAGGGCCTGCGCGAGGGTGATGCCCTTGGCCTCGAAGTTGAACTCTTCATTTTTACCCGTGGCACCCAGGGCGGTAAAGCTGAGGGGCTGGGACAGGGCGGTCACGATGTCGCCGGGATGGAGGCGGATGTTCTGGCGGGGGTCGGCGATGATGGTTTCCAGGGGGAGTGCGACGACGGTGGAGCCGCGGGTGAGCTGGAGGGTGATTTTGTTGACGGGCTGTTTGAGCCCGCCCGTGGCGGCGATGGCGTCGAGCAACCGTTCGCCGGCGGGCGTGAGGGGCATCCGGATGTTGACATTGGTTTCGCCAATGATGGTCACCTGGGAGGTGGTGTTCCGGGTCTGGCGGACCATGACCTGGGGTTGGTTGGCCTTGTCCTTGAGCTGGGTGGTGATGTGTTCCTCGATGTCGCGGACGCGGAGGCCGGCGACGTTGAGCTGGCCGGCGAAGGGGATCTTGATGGAGCCCTCGGAATTGATGACCTGTTCGGGGAGGGTGTTGCTGCGGGCGCCTCCGGCCCCCATGCTTTTCAAATCGGGCACTCCGGAACCGAACAGGCTCGCGGGTTGGGCCTCAAAGACGGAGACCTCGACGCTGTCGCCGGGGCTGAGGATGGAGGGTTTGGCGACGAGATCAGGGAATTTTTCAGAAAACAGTGTGACTTTTCTGCGGGAATAAATGTTTTGCAGGACGGCGGGGGTGAGCTCCACCAGCTGGATGTCGGCTGCCGAAAGGGCCTTTCGGCTTCCCTGAACCGAGGCGGCTGAAGGGCCGCTATTGGGGATGAATCCGCTGCACCCGGCAAGCGGAAGGGCTGCTGCGAGCCAGAGCGCGCGGGCGGAGGGCAGCTTGAGGACGGTTTGCTTTACGGCTGAAAACATAGGAAACGGGGTGTGGGCACTAGGGGTGCCGGCGGGGAGGAGAATGCTGTGCGTTTTGGAGAAAATGCGCAATCAGTACTTGGTCGGAGCCGGCCAGGGGCTCAGTTGGAACCGAAAGGGCAGCGGGCTTCGGCAGCGGAGGGCGGTGGAGGGGTAGTTTGCGGAGCGGCGCAGGGGGCGTACTGGCGGCTCTGGAGGCGGATGCGGACGCCGTTGGCCGAGCGGACGGTGAGGCGTCCCACGGGTTTGGGTTCGTGGGAGAGGTCGGGGAGGACCTCGAAACGGCGGACGATGGACGCGAGCACGAGGACGCTTTCCTGGGTGGCGAAGGCCGCGCCGGGACACACTCGAGGGCCGGAACTGAAGGGGATGTAGGAGCAGCGGGCGGATTCCTTGCCCTCCTCGGTTTCGAAGCGGTCGGGATTGAACTCGTCTGGTTGGGACCAGTGCTCCCGGTGTCGGTGCAGGAGCCAGGGGGAGATCGTGACGGGGCAGCCCGCTTTGACTTGTTTGTCGCGCATTTCGTGGGTCTGCGCGGCTTCGCGGGCGATGAAGCCCACCGGGGGATAGAGCCTGAGCGCCTCGCGGAAGACGTTCCAGACCAGTTTGAGCCGCCGGGTTTCGCCGTATTGAAATGCGCGGTCGCCGACTTCCCTCTGGATTTCGTCCACCATGCGCTGCTGGATCTCGGGGCTTCGGGAGATGAGATAAAGGGACCAGCCTAGGGCGCTCGCCGAGGTCTCGTGGCCTGCAAGGAAGAGCATGCAGACCTGGTCGACCACCTCGAGGTAGTTGAAGCGGTCTTGTGCCACGGGGTCCTCCGCCTCCATGAGGCCGGAGAGGATGTCCTTGGGCATGGGGGCGCCGGTCTTGGCGAGGTCGAAGCGGGCCTGTACGATTTTGGCGAGGATGGAGCGGATCCGAGCGGCGGCTTTGCGGCAGGAACGGTGTTGGAAGAAGGCGGGCAGCCGGTACATCATGAGGATGGCGGCGCGCTGGGCGTAGTTTTGAAAATCGAGAAACGCGTCGTAGATGGCGTGGGCGTCGGCGTGCTCCAGGGGCTGGGAAAGGATGGTGCGGAACATGACGTCGGCGGTGACGAAGGTCATTTCGGCGTCGATTTCGATGCTGCGTGCGTCGCCTTGGGAGTCGAGCCGGGCGATCATGGCGTCGACGGATTGGAGCATTTTGGGGAAGACGGTTTCAAGGCGGCCGTTGGTGAGGGCCTGGTCGACGAGGCGCCGCTGGCGGGCCCAGACGGGGCCGTTGGTGGTGAAGATGCTGCTGCCGAGGAGCGGTTCGAGCAGGCGGTGCATCAGCCCCTGTTTGGGGTACTGGGGCGCTTCGGTGACGAGGATGCGCTTCACGAGCGAGGGCTCGTTGACGATGTAGACGTCCGTGCCGCGCTGGCGGACGTGGCCCATTTTCATCGAGTAGCTCTTTTCAAAGAGAACGTGCAGCCACGAATGCCAACCCCGGATGAAGCGCAGGATAAGAGAGCTTTTGTTTTTGTGGGGCTTGGGATACGGAGGGATGAACGCCATGAGGTCAATGAGCGGGGGGATCTGTGTGAAACTTCGAATGTATGTTTGCGGACGCAAGTTTTAAAGTAGGGACTCGAAATCTTTAGTCGCGAAGTTGAGGAGGAGTTTCACGCGG
>CANFTB010000015.1 GCA_947449735.1 Chthoniobacteraceae bacterium
GCGTGCCTATGGTTTTAGAAACTTTCAAAACTACCGCCTGCGAGTGATTGCTGCTTGCGGTTAATCACGCCCTTCCCCCCCGAATCAACAACCTGCCTCTATATTCAACTTACAACACACCCCTCCCCAAACTTTGGCGTAGACCCGGCCGTTTGCAAAACGCACCCTAACTTCGTTAAATACGTACTTCGTACAGAATATCGAAATCAGAAGGACTCTGCCGGAGTGAAATGCCTACTCAACTTTCTCTGCTAACTTCGTTAAATACGTACTTTCTGGGGTGTAGGCTGATGTCAAAAGGCGCGTTCTCAGCGGCCCAAGACAACCTCGCAAAACCACGCGAAGACGTGATGTAAGTCCGAGAAGATCCACCTAGAAACTGGGGGACTTTTTCCCACTTTCCTTTCCCTCTTGGCGGTTTCGAGTGGAAAAGCGCATCGCAAATAACTCAACCAAAAAGAGTTGGAGCGGGTGAAGGGAATCGAACCCTCGTATGCAGCTTGGGAAGCTGCCGTTCTGCCATTGAACTACACCCGCTTTTTTATTCGTCACACTCAAACTTGCTAACCATTGCAACGGACCACACCCATCCCAAAACTACGAATGTATTGGCCCATGCAGCGCTACACACGCTTCTCAGTACCAAGAGAGGATACCAGGTGCAAAGCTATTTTTGGTGCTCGAACACTGGTCTTTCCCAAGCGAGTACACACCAACTCCGCCAGGGATCGGCTTCCATACATCGTCCTGCGTGTCTCCTGGCGTCGTCATGTGGAACTTCAATTTGTCCCCTGAGTATTTCAACGTCCCGTCGTAATCTCCGTCCACACAGATGCCAAGGGTATAGCCCCACGGGTCGAACAATCCGCCGTCGGTTGATAGCCCGCTACTCCACGCCCCAGCCGAGTTCTTCCTGGCAGTCTTGTTCTCATAATAGACGGTGTTTCGTGGATTAACATCAGGCTTTTTGCCTCCCAGTGCCAATAAAACCTCGTTGTTGCCGCTGCTTTCGGTGGTCGGCTCGTACGGCATGTCGTCCTTCTTAATCGAAGGAACCGGATATTTGGAATAGTCAGTGTAAAACGCCTTAATAGCGGTAGATAGGCCCGCGCAATCATTTCTGGCCTGAGCGCTGCGCGCCTGACTCCGGATGGCGCCGGCGCCGTTGACAGCCAGGCTCATCAGGATTCCAAGAATGGTGATTACAACGAGGAGTTCCACCAAAGTGAAGCCACCCGCGTTCCGGACTCGATTACTTTTGTTCATTGGGAGTACTCCCAGCTTAATTCCGTCAGACCTGTTTGACAACGCATTTGGCCACCTTCCCTCAGTGGCCATGAAGTGGGGCCAGAGCTTTTTGTGGTTGCTCGCGAGTAGTGGACACCCGAGGGGGTAAGATAAAGATTTCCGCACTGGAAGAAAATGACTATTCGGCAGGTGACGAATGCTCGAAGGCCTGTGCCTGCGCTCTTGATCGCCCGGGAGCGGTCCTTGAGTTCTTCGCTCACCGCATTGGCGATGCGGCTTTGACATAGCAGAGAATCTCCCGCCAGTGTTCGTCAATGAGCAGGCTGCTTTCCAAGCGGCTCCAGTCGTCTGCTAAACCCCGCTTTGCTCCTGCCTCGTGGAGGAACTCAACCGCGCCGGAGAAGAATTACTCACAGCGGCTTACTTTCTCGCGAGCTCCTCAGGAGTCACGCTTCAATTGTAACTCGAGATCAAGACAACACATCGCGTCTGTCGATCCCCAAAGAATCCAGTCCATCCGTCCAATGTCGAAGACAGGGGCAAAACCTACCGCCTACGGGGGATCGTTGCCTCCGGATGGAGCCACCGCTCACCCCTTTGAATCAACCTTAAACTTGCAACACACCCTCCCCTAAGCTTTATCGAAAACCCCTCGCTGGAGGGTGATGCCCGGCGGTAGAACGACACTGACAGAAGTAGAGCTACCGACAAGGCTACCGTCGAACCATCAGCCGTTGATTCAGAGCATGGAGGCGGGGGCGGGAATCGAACCCGCGGTAGAGCTTTTGCAGAGCTCGGCCTTACCACTTGGCGACCCCGCCGCGATACAAGGTGCGAACGATAATAGGCAGCGGAGCTCCGAGTCAATTGCCACCGCACATCCATCCGAAGAAAAAAACAGCTACCCCTGCGTACCCAACCCCCGGTGCCGTCAAAAACACAGCTTACAGAACCGTCCCCCTGCAAGGGTTCACTCACCTCCAGGGCACCACCATTTCTGTAAATGGAAAGACATACGCCTGCAGGTACACGAGGACTGAAATCAACACCGCCAGAACCAGGCTGTGCCAGAAAACGTACCTCAAAATCGCCCCCTCCTGCCCAAACCATCCCGTGGCCGTACTCGCAACGACAATGCTCTGCGCGTCCACCATCTTGCCCATCACCCCCCCGGAACTGTTAGCAGCGCACATCAATATGGGACTGATCGAAAGTTGCTGGGCGGTAACTTTCTGCAACGAACCAAACAACACGTTAGACGCGGTGTCGGAACCGGTGAGGGCGACGCCAAGCCATCCGAGAAGGGTTCCAAAAAACGGATAGAAGGCACCAGTATGCGCAAGCGCAAGCCCCAGGGTGGCGTCTCCGCCCGAGTACTTTGTTACATTGCCCAACGCAAGCATCGCCACAATGGTCAGCAACGAGTATCGCAGGCGCCAGGCGTTGCGCAGATAGATCCCCAGAAGCCGAACCGGCCCAAAGCCCATCAAGGACCCCGACAGCAAAGCGGCGATCAGAATCCCCGTGCCCGTCGCGGAGAGATAGTTCAATTTGAAGACGGCCGGCTCCAGAGGCGCTCCTGCGGGCGCCACCGGGGGCATGCGCTGGACCAGCCCGTGCAGGTTCGCCACCGGAAACTTGGGTGATGCGATCCCGTCCAGGAACTCCTTCGTTTGGGGCAGCCCCCAGCAGAGGATGAAAAGGGTGAGAATTCCCCAGGGCAGCCAGGCCTCGACAATCCTCGGTCCGGAAAGCAAATCTCCAAGCAGAGCCCCTTCTTTCTCAGTCACCTCCACAAGCACTCCCTCCTCCAGTTTCATTGTGGAGCGCGGCTTCCAAATGCGGAGAAAAACGACACAGCATAGGATTGAAGATGCTCCCGAGACTATGTCTACAAGCCATGGTCCGTGCAAATTTGAAACCGCATACTGCGGCACCGCGAAAGCAATCCCTGCCACAAAGGCGACCGGCCAGACGCCGGAGGCCGCCCTCCAGCCTGCAAAAGCCCACACGATCCAACACGGAATCACTAAGGAAAAGAACGGCAGCTGCCTGCCGACCATCGCCGAGAGCGAATGCACGTCGAGCCCGGTCACCTGCTCGAGGGTTGTGATCGGGATCCCAAGAGACCCGAACGCCACAGGAGCGGTGTTTGCGATGAGCGAAAGTCCGGACGCATGCAGTGGCTTGAATCCGAGCTGGATTAGAATCGCCGCGGTGATCGCGACAGGGGTTCCAAATCCCGCCATTCCCTCCAAGAAAGCACCGAAGCAAAACGAAACCAGAATCAGCTGGATCCTCGCGTCGGGAGTCACCTGCGCGAGGCTCGCCCTGAGCACGTCAAAGAGCCCCTTCTCAACAGTCAACTGATAGAGGAACAAAACGTTGAGGATGATCCACCCGATCGGAAACAGGCCGAAAAGCGCGCCATACAGGGTCGTCGCGGCCGCCATTGAAACGGGCATTCTATTCACCCCGACAGCGATCACCAGCGCCGACGCGAGCGAGGCAAACGCCGCGATGTGGATTCGGATATGAAACACCGCCATCGCGACCAAAAGCAGCACGATGGGAACCGCAGCAACGGCAGTCGAAAGAAATGGGTTGTTGAAAGCGTCGTAGTTCTGTTGCCAAGGGGTCATGGAGCACTTTCAGAAAAAACGATCAGCACGAGGCGCGCGAGAACTTTGCGACTCCCGGAGTCGGCCCGATCCGGGGAGGGGCGCGCGCCCGACTGGATTCGAACCAGTGACCGACGGATTAGAAATCCGTTGCTCTATCCAACTGAGCTACGGGCGCAACGAGCCACCTTTTTCAACGTTGGGAGCCGTGCCCGCAAGCCTGAAGCTTGCGACTGGGCAAGGGCGCCAGGATCGACAGGTGAAACCATGAACCGATCCGGTCGGTCACTCGTTCCCATTCTCTGAGACGCCTTCACTTGACAGCAGGCCCTCCATCGAGTTTGATGTTCGACCCGCTCCGGACTGGAACCATTTTTCCAGCGCCGTCTGCGGAGCAGAAAACACGCTTTCACCTCAGACTCCTCACTTTTATGGCCACCACGGAAGTTATCCTCACTGAAAAAATTGAAGCTCTCGGCGCCGAGGCGGACGTTGTGAAGGTTCGCGCCGGTTTTGCGCGCAATTTTCTCATCCCCACCGGGAAGGCCCTCGAAGTCACGCCGGCCACACTGCGCCGCTTGAACCTTCTGAAGGCCAAGAGGGCAGAGCGCGAAGCCCGCGAACTGAATGAAGCTCAGGACCTCTCCCGGAAAATCAGCAAGCTCAAGCTCCAAATGGAACTGGAGACTGGCGATACCGGCCGTGCCTTCGGTTCGATCACCACGTCCGACATCGCCGAACGCTTGAAAGCCGAGCTCGGTGGAAAAATTTCGATCGATCGCCACCGCATCCAACTGGAGCGGCCTATCAAGGAGAGCGGTTCTCATGAGCTCATCGTAAAGCTGCACCACGACGTCTCCGCGACGCTGCACCTCACGGTGAAGGCGAAGGGAACTGCGGATGTCGAAGGCCATTCCGAGGCCGCTTCCCATGATTCCGAGGAGCGTCCCGCCGGCGGATACAAGGCGAAGGCTAAGGCCCGCCACCAGGAATAATCCTTCAAGGTTGGTGCGTTCTCTCGGAAGGCCCCTCTCTTTGTCGAACGGTTTTAACGTCGCGGGAACGTAGCTCCCGAAAATGGAGGTGGCGCCAAACCACCTCCGTTTTTTATGTCCACCGACACCCCAATCAAGAAGCGCAAGCGCGACGACAAGGCCGGTGATAAGGCGGACCTGTTTGCCAAGGCGCTGCAGCAGCCGGACGTACATCGGATGCTCCCCCAGTCGCCCGAGGCGGAGCTGGGCGTGCTCTCCAGCTACCTGCTCGCCCCGCGTGAAGTTGGCGGCATCTGCGCGGAAAAGAAGATCTCGGGCGACCACTTTCACATTCCCGCCCACTCAGTTCTCTTTGATCTTCTGGAGGGCATGTGGACAGCCAACCAGCCCATCGACTTCATCACGGTCACGCAGCTGCTCAGGGACCGCCAGCTGCTGGAGCAAGTCGGCGGCCCGCCGTTCATCACACACCTGTTCACCTATCTTCCAACCGCGGCGAACGTAAGCTACTACCTCGACGCGGTCATCGACAAGTACACTCTGCGGCGCATCATCCGCGTGTGCACGGAGTTCGCCGCCCGGAGCTACGACGAGCAGGGCGGGGTCCGCACTCTTCTGGACGAGGTTGAGGCGAAAATTTACGACATTGCTAAGGGCCAGTTTCAGGAGAACACCTTTGTACTCAGAGACACCGTTATGGAGGCCATCTCCGCGGTTCAGGGTTTGTTTGAGAGACGCGGAGGGATCTCGGGAATTTCAACGGGCTTCGCCAAGCTGGACCAGATGACCGACGGCCTGCACGGCGCCGAAATGATCGTCATCGCGGCGCGCCCCTCGATGGGGAAGACAGCGTTCGCGATGAACATTGCGGAACACATGGCGATCGAACTCAACAAGCCGGTAGCAGTTTTCTCTCTGGAAATGAGCGCGATGCAGCTCATTCAGCGGCTTCTGTGCTCGATGGCCAGGATCGACCTTTCGCGCCTGAGAAACGGGTTTCTTTCCGATCGCGATTTTCCCGCGCTCACCGGGGCCGGAGCGCGCGTGACCCAGTCGAAGCTTTTCATCGACGACACCGCCGGGCTGAGCATTCTCGAGTTGCGGGCGAAGGCCCGGCGCCTCAAGAGCCAGCACGATATTCAAGCCATCTTCATCGACTACCTCCAGCTATTGCGATCCACCAGCAGGAAGGCGCAGGACAACCGGCAGATTGAAATCGCCGAAATCTCGAGCGGCCTCAAGGCCCTCGCAAAAGAACTCAACATCCCCGTCATCGTCCTCGCGCAGCTCAACCGGAATCCCGAAAGCCGTACTGGAGAAAGCAAGGGCCGGCCGCGCCTAAGCGACTTGCGTGAATCGGGGAGCATTGAACAAGACGCGGATCTTGTGGGCCTTCTCGTCCGCGAAGAATACTACGCTGAGAGCGACGACGACAAAAGGGAGTCCGAGGGAAAGGCGACGCTCATCATCGCCAAGCAGCGCAATGGACCCGTTGGTGACGTCGAGCTCACGTTCCGCAAGGAGTTCACCCGTTTCGAAACCCGCGCAGCCCCAACCGGGGGCGACAGTTAAACCGGGGGGCCGACCCCGTAAAAAGTCATGCATCCCTCCGCAGCGGACTTTGAGCGACCAGACTCTCTGATCAACACGCTCGCAGTTCCTTGCGCGCACGCCGACCCGATTTGCAGCCGCTCGGAGTGGCAGTTTGCATTCCATAAAATCTTCGCCCCGAAACGCGCGCTGCATCTGCGACAAGACAGACAGAACATCCTGGCTCTCGCGGAGTGGGACCATCCATCGGTGGGACCTCTGTTGGAGCCAATCGAGGCGCACTGGTTTTTCAGCAGGTCCCTCATGGGCCCCTCCCCCGAGGTCCTTCTCGAGGAGCTCCTTTCGGACCTGGAACGCGAGGACCGCCGCCCGAGCATCGCCCTCGGCGGAATGGACTTGGAAGACCCCCTTATTCCGCGACTGGTCCGGCTGCTGGGGCGGCACTACAGCGTGGGCTGCCTCGACCCGATCCTGTTCCGTACCGCTTCGCTGATGTCCGGCCCCGACGGCTTTCTTTCAAGACGTTCCCGAAAGTTCAGAGAAAACATCCGGCGCGCGGTGAAGAAAGGGAACCAGGCTGGAATCACCTTCGAGCGCTGCATCCCAACAGACGAGGCATCGGCGGCAACCGCCTTCGCAAGAATGACTGCAGTGGAACAGACCAGCTGGAAGGGAATCGAACAATGCGGCATGACGGAAGAACCCTACCTTGCGTTCTACCGCGACCTTTTCCTGCGCATGTCGGCCAACGGCATCGCCCGCGCGATATTCGCCCGCCACGAAGACAGGGACATTGGTTTCGTAATGGGAGGCGTGGCGGGCCAGTCCTACCGCGGACAGCAATTCAGCTACGCCGCCGAGTGGGCGCCTTTCGGGATCGGCAACCTTCTGCAATGGGAAATGATACAGTGGCTTTGCGAGTGCGGGGTCGCCCGGTACGACATGGGCTCGATTTTGGATTATAAGGTACACTGGACCGAGATGGAATTTAAAAGTCATCTTCTCGTCTGGCGCCCAAAGAACTGAGAGCAACGCCGCAGGCATCGTTTGGAAGTCGGGGGTATCCCCGCCGCCCTCCCTCACCATCGGACGTACGGTTCCGTAGCACAGCACACCCTTCCGGCTCAGAAACGTTCCCCTGCGATCATCGCTTTTAAGGAAACTTCAGGCTGACTGGGGCTGCCCACAGATTTCAGTAGGCGGTGTCGGGCGGATGCAGCACTTGAAACACGGTTCTTGCGATGATCGACACATCCAACCAGAGGCTCCACTGCTCGACATAGCGAATGTCGAATTGCACCCGCCGCTGCATATCGTCCTGGCGCACCACCTCGCCCCTGCAGCCGTTCACCTGAGCCAGCCCAGTGATGCCCGGCTTCACAAAGCTGCGCACATGATACCGCTCCTGCTTGGAAAAGCGCCCGGTGTGCTCGACGAAATGCGGCCGGGGACCGACCACGCTCATTTCCCCCGTGAGCACGTTCAGGAACTGCGGCAGCTCGTCCAAGCTGTGCCGCCTCAGCCACGCAGCAAAGGCATAAATCCGCGGATCCTCCCGGCGCGCTTGCACGGCCGCCAGGGCGGGATTGCTGTGCATCGTCCGGAATTTCCAAACTGAAAAAGGACGGTTTTGCCGGCCGTGCCTCCACTGGCGGTAGAAAAGCGGGCCGGGAGACTGCATCCGTTGCGCAACCCATGTGGCACAAGCCACGGGAAGGACAACCAAAACAAGCGCGGGCACGGCCACCGCCAGGTCCAGCAAACGCTTCAAAATCCGGTTGAAGGGACTCTGAAGCGGCTCCCGGCACGAAACGCCGAACATCCACTCCCCACGGTTCTCCCAGGAAAACTGTCCGGCGTGACTTTGGGAAAAGCTTTGCGCAACAGCCATCCGAACCCCTAGCCGCTCGCAGTCGGAGCGCCATTGCAGGACCTCCGAATCAGAGTGCTCTCCGGCTAGAATCACCTGGTCAACCCGCTCGCTCCGCACCACCTCCTCAAATTTGGGTTGCCCCCCATAAAATGGAAGCCCGGTTTCCACATCGGATTCCAACTCCGCCCCCATCCATCCCACAGGATAATAGCCCAAACCGCGCTGCGCGCTCAAGAGCCTTCCCAGATCAGCCACCTTGCGAGAGGTCCCCACGACCACAACGCGATGTTTGTGATGATCGTGAAACAGCAGCCCTCCAAAGACCCGGGGCAGCACCCAGTGGGAGGCGGCAAGCATTGTAAGGTGTCCCAACCACAGATGTACGATCCCACCCATCGCCACTTCGCCGAACAAACGATGGGCCCCGACCGCCGCTGAAAAAACGGCCGCAAATACAGAACGCTGCGCACAAAGCCTGGCACTGGGATGCCAGCTCGCAATACGCCCGCCTTTCCACAAGGCTTCCGCCCAGATACCGACCGCCCACGACCAACAGAGCACTCCAAAGCCGCCCTCAGTCTTTAAGATGCTCTCAAGCCAGCCGAATTGAAACGCGCAAACGAGCGCCCCCAGATGCAGCAGACACTGCGCCGCGCCCACGAGCGCGGCAACCCCCCTTGCCCGATAGCCAAACATACCCCATTCCCCCTCCCCAGTTGTTCCCTCAAGATCAAAGGCCGAACCCCCATTCAGCCTCCCCTCCTCTAATTCGCGCCCCCCCCATCCCACGCTCGCAATCGAGCCAGCAATGGATCCCTCAACCGCCTCGCGAACGCCGGCGCTCTCTTACTTCACAGCGGGATTGCGGTAATGCAGTACCTTGAACTCGGGGTATTCCTGTACCACGCCCTCGAGCACAAACTTGGACTCGAACTCCGGAAAAAAAGCGTCCCCCTCGGGCTCGAGGTCAACCAGGCTCAGGAAAAGATCGGAACAACGCGACAGAGTCTGCGCGTACAAGGCTGCCCCGCCGATGATCCAGACCGGAAGCGGGGCGTAGTTCGCCTCGTCCAGTGTCTCAAGGCTGCGAAGCATCTCAACGCCCTGATAGGATCCAGCGGTCGAAAGCACCACATTGCGGCGTCCCGGGAGAGGTCTTCCCAGGCTTTCAAACGTTTTCCTGCCCATGACGATCACCCCGCCCAGGGTGGTCTGTTTAAACCAGCGGAAATCCTCGGGCAGATGCCAGGGGATGCCCCCTCCTGCGCCGATCACGCGGTTTCGGGCCATGGCGGCGATGGCTTTCAATGGGAAGTCAAGTTGGGGCGGTGAGATGGTTTCCTGAAACGGTAAAGCCTGTTGCAAAGGCAACAAGAGCCGGATCACACTGCGATCGGCGCCCGGATTCCGGGATGCGGATCGTAGTTCTCCAGAGTGAAATCGGAATACTTGAAGTCCGCAAGCTCACGCACTTCGGGGTTGAGCAACATCCGAGGCAGGGGTCTGTGGGTGCGGCTGAGCTGGAGGGCGGCCTGCTCGAGATGGTTGTTGTAGAGGTGGAGGTCGCCGAAGGTGTGGACGAAGTCGCCGGGCTCAAGGTCACATACCTGCGCGACCATGAGGGTCAGAAGCGCGTAGGACGCGATGTTGAAGGGGACCCCCAAAAATAAATCTGCGCTTCGCTGATACAACTGACAGCTCAGGCGACCGTTCGCTACGTAGAACTGGTAGAGGGTATGGCACGGGGGCAAGGCCATGAGGTGGAGTTCTCCGGGGTTCCATGCGGAAACGATGTGGCGGCGGCTGTCTGGATCCGTTTTCAAGCGATGCACCAGTTCGGAAATCTGATTAATGGAACGGCCGTCAGGGGACCGCCAGTCGGTCCACTGGGCTCCGTAGACTCGGCCGAGGCTGCCGTCGGGGGCGGCCCATTCGTCCCAGATGGAGACGCCCTCCGCCTGGAGGGAGGCGACGTTGGTGTCGCCCCGCAAAAACCAGAGCAGCTCGTGGATGACGCTTTTGAGGTGAACCTTCTTGGTGGTCACCAGGGGGAATCCCTCGGAAAGGGGAAACCGCGTCTGGGCGCCGAAGACGGAGAGGGTGCCGGTTCCGGTGCGGTCGTGCTTGGGGTGGCCATGCTCGAGAACGAGTGTGAGCAATTCGTGATACTGCCTCATGGGCGGCAGTGTGAAGGGGGGCGAGGGAAAGGAAAAGCCGCGAAACGAGCAAGGTTCTAAACAGGGAGGCGGCGCACGACCTGCTCCGGCGGGAGGAGCGCTTCGTTCTTCGTTCTTCGTTCTTCGTGCTGCGTGCCGCGTGCGGCAGAGCTCCGGCGCAGCGCAGACGCGGCCTTGCCTCGACTGCCAGTGCCAGTGCCAGCCCGCTCCCCTGCCCTCTGCACGTTTTCGGACCCAGGCGCTCACACCGGCGAATCGGAAAGTATGCTTGAAGGACGCCCCCGTCCTTTGGCGCGAACCAAATCCGGGCGCCACCCCCGCGCGGCTCACACGCGCCTTTGCTTTTATCACTCCCTCCGCAGATACTGCCGCCTCGAATCCCCACCTTCCCATGAAAACGTCCCCCTGGCTCCCGCTTTTCCTTGCCGCCCTTGGAGCAGTCTCCTGCCCCAACGACTCCCACGCACAGGAGAAATCCGCTGGCGACGACGCTCCCCCAAAGACGGGTGAAAACACCCCCGCCGCCAAGGGCGCGACGCCCGAGGCCAAGGAGGTCAAACCCAAGGAAACGCAAGGCTTGGTTTCCGTTGCCGGCAACAAACTGTACTACGTCGCACAAACAGGACTCCTGCCCATCCTCAAGGACGATGGCACGCCCAAAGCCTCGGTCTTCTACGTCTACTACGCGGTCACAGACTCCGACGGCACCCGCAACGCGAAGGCCGCGCCAGAAAAGAGGCCCGTCATGTTTTGTTTCAACGGCGGCCCGGGGTCATCTGCCGTCTGGCTGCATCTCGGAGGACTTGGCCCGCGCCGCGTGGACACCCTTCTGGACGGGCGCTCCCCCGGCGCCACCGCGCCGATGGTTGAAAACCCTAATACCGTGCTGGACGCCACGGACCTCGTGTTCATCGACCCCGTTAGCACGGGATTGAGCCGAGCGGCGAAGGGTGAAAATGAAAAACAGTTTCTGGGTGTGGAGGAGGACATCGACGCCGTGGCCGACTTCATCCGCCTGTTTCTGACGCGGGAAAAGCGCTGGGAATCTCCAAAATTCCTGTGCGGCGAAAGCTACGGTGGCATTCGCGGTGCCGGCCTTGCGAGCCACCTTCAGGCAAAGCATGGCATCTACCTCCATGGCCTCCAGATCGTCTCGGGCCTGCTCAACTACCAAACGATCAGCGAGCAACCCAGCAATGACCTCCCCTATATTTTGGCCCTGCCCACACTAACCAACGTCGCCCACCACCACAAAAAACTGGCCCTGGACCTGCAAGCCGACCGCGCCAAAGCTGAGGCCGAAGCGCGCGCATTCAGCCTGGGCGACTACGCAAGCGCGCTCTTGAAGGGAAACACCCTCTCCGGCGACGAGCGTAAAAGGATCGCAGCCAAACTCAGCCGGCTCACGAGCCTCCCGGAGTCACAGATTCTCGACCAAAACCTGCGCATCGACCGCTGGCAGTTCCGCAAACAGCTCCTCCGCAGCGAAGGCAAAATCCTTGGGGGCTACGATGCTCGGGTGCTCGCCGAAGATCTGGATCAAGACCTGAGGGCCCCCACCTTCGACCCGTCCGCCGACTTTTTGAAAGGCGCCGTCTCAGCTGCCATCAACGGATACGTGCACGACACGCTGCAGTACGAAAGCGACCATCCCTACAGGGTCATGGCCCCCGTACCCTGGAACTTCAATGAATACGCCAACCGCTTCGTCGCCATGGAATCGCGGCTTGCGAGCGCGCTGATCCGCAACCCCCGCTTGAAGGTCTTTCTGCAGATAGGGCGCTGCGACCTCGTCGTTCCTCAGGACGCCATGCGCTTTAGCATCAACCAGACTCCCATTCCCAAATCCCTCCAATCAAACATCACCTACGGGGAGTACGACAGCGGGCACATGATGTACTTCCACCTTCCGGACGCCGTGAAGTTTAGAAAAGACACCTTGGACTTCATTCAAAGCGCGCTGAAGTAACGCACTGCGCACCACAAAAAAAGGGAGACTCCAATGGAGCCTCCCCTTTTTTTGTATACGTTCCGGCTTGCCGCGGGAATTAGAGACTCATACGCCCCAGTCTTGCCGCAACTTCCTCAACGGCTGCACGGGAATTGAAAGCGCTGATTCGGAAATAACCCTCTCCAGCCGACCCGAAGCCGCTGCCCGGAGTAATCACGACATTGGCCTCGCTCAACATCCGGTCGAACATCTGCCAGGACGAAGTCCCCGCCGGCGTGCGTGCCCACAAGTAAGGCGCATTGACCCCGCCCCAGACGCCCAGTCCGGCGTCCACTGCCGCCTTCCGGAGAATCGCGGCGTTCCCCATGTAATGGGAAATTAGCGCGCTCACCTGAGCTTTGCCCTCGGCCGAATACAGCGCCTCCGCCCCCCGCTGCACGATGTACGAGACCCCGTTGAACTTCGTGCTCATCCGCCGGTTCCAAAGCGGGTGCAACGGCTGCAGTTCTCCCGATGCCGTCGACGCCAACAGTTCCTTGGGGACCACGGTGAAGGCGCAGCGGGTTCCCGTGAAACCGCCGTTCTTCGAGAAGGAGCGGAACTCGATGGCGCATTCCCGGGCGCCGGGAATCTCGTAGATAGAATGAGGAATGCCGGGCTCGCTGATATACGCCTCGTAAGCGGCATCGAACAGGAGAAGCGCGCGGTGCTTGAGTGCGTAGGCGACCCACGCCTCCAGCTGCGCGCGGGTGGCTACCGAGCCCGTCGGATTGTTCGGGAAACACAGGTACACGACATCCGCCCTTTCGGTCGGGACGTCGGCGACGAAGCCGTTGGCCTCCGTGCAGGGCAGGTAAAGCAACCCGCCGTAGGAACCGGACGCGTCAGCCTCCCCCGTGTGGCCAGCCATCACGTTCGTATCGACGTAAACCGGGTACACGGGATCCATCACCGCGATACGGTTGTTTCCACCGAGGATGTCCAGGATGTTCCCGCAGTCGCACTTCGAGCCGTCCGACACGAAGATCTCGTCGTCGGCAATCTGGATGCCATGGGCCCGGTAGTCGTTTTCGGAGATCGCATGCCGGAGGAAGTC
Source organism: Chthoniobacteraceae bacterium (assembly GCA_947449735.1). GTDB lineage: Bacteria > Verrucomicrobiota > Verrucomicrobiia > Chthoniobacterales > Chthoniobacteraceae > Chth-196. The sequence continues at coordinate 13,513 of CANFTB010000015.1, forward strand.
GTAGCCCTGCTCGGGCCCGTAACCGCGGAAGGTTTCACGCGCGCCGAGTTCGTCCACGGCCTTGTGCATGGCCTGCCGGACGGATTCCGGGAGCGGCTCGGTTACATCACCAATCCCGCAGCGGATCAGCCGTTTTGCGGGCTCGGGATGCGCATCGCAGAAGGCCTTCACGCGCCGTGCGATCTCCGGGAACAGGTAACCGGCGCGGAGCTTGAGGTAGTTGTCGTTTAGATAAGCCATAGGGGTGTTTGAAAAATACTTTTTTAGAAAATCAGCTCCTTGGAAACAGGGCGTTCATGCCCGCTGACAGCGGGAAAACTCCGAACACGCCGCCAAGGGAAGCGCCTAGGCCGGCTTCCAAACTCCGGCGGCAACGCGGTTGTGAACGTAGCCTTCCACCGCCTCCTTCCAGGGGCGGGGAGCCAGGCGTCCGAGATTGAGGAGCTTTGAAGTGTCGAGGGCAGTGTGCACCGGACGCTTTGCGACGAAGGCCTTGATGGACTCCATCGGAACCCCACCCACCTTGGTTGCCTTCAGAGGCAATCCGGCTTTGGCCGCGCAGTCCAGGGCATGCTGGCCGTACTCCTGCCAGGTGCAGGCACCCGTGTTGGCGAGGTGCAAAATTCCACCCCCGGGCACCTGACGAAGGAAAGGCCATAACAAAGCCGCCGCCTCCAGCGTGTACGTCGGAACCGCCCACTTGTCATTCACGGCATCCACCTTGTCCTCGTTCAAAGCGCGGGCGATAACCTGGTCAACAAAACTCGCCCGGTCCGGCCCGAACACCCACGAAACCCGCACCACCCAGTGGTTCGGCCCCACGGCCAGCACCGCCTCCTCGCCCATGCGCTTCGAGGCGCCGTAGACGCTGATCGGCGAGGCGGCGTCCGTTTCCTTGTAGGGCGTTTTCGACTTTCCATCAAAAACATAGTCCGTGCTGATGTGCACACAGCGGGCGTTCTTCTGCTCGCACAAAAGCGCCAGTTCGTTGGCGGACTCGCCGTTGATTTTGAAAGCCTCCTCAGCGTGCGTCTCGCAGTAGTCAACGTTGGTCAGTGCAGCACAGTTTACAAGAACGTCGAAGTCGACGTCCCCCAACGCTTGCTCCAAACGAGCAGGATCCCCGAGAGGCAGCGACTGCCTGTCAAACGCGAGCACATCCTCCCCCGTCGCACTCCATTCGCGAGCCAAAGCGGCGCCAAGGCGGCCGCCCGCACCTAAAATCACAGTCTTGCCCATAAGCTTTAAATCACCAAAACCCGCCTACCTTCTTCAAGCAGGGAACGCATTCAATCGAAAAAACTCCCCGGAAGCACGGCCAAGCGCAAAAAAATGTCACCCTCCGCTCCGCTCAATGCAATCCCTCCAGAAGCTTCTCCCACACCGCGTCCACAGACAAATCCTCCCATCGCCCCCCGGGCGCCCTGACCAATCGGACACCTGGATTTTTCGGAGCCCAAACCCCGGGATCTGTCGGCCCAAACAAAAGCAAGCTCCGCGCCCCCGCTGCGGCGGCCACATGGGAAACACCGCTGTCATGTCCTGCAAAGCATCCAATCTCCCCCAAGACGGCCGCCAGAAGCGGCAGTTTGAGCCCCACCGCATAGCGCACAGGCAGCCCGCTCCACGCAATTTCAAGTTGCCTCAACACCTCCGCATCCGCCTCGCCTCCGACCACCAACAACTCCTCCCTGGGATGCTCCGCTAAAAAACGGCGTCCGATCTCCTCCCAGCGAAACGCCCCCCAGTTTTTAAGCGGACTTCCGCTCCCGGGATGCAATGCCAGGCCCACCCGGGAGTCTTCTCCTAAAAAGGCAGCAGCCCCCCTCCTGTCCTCATCGTTCGAAAACAAAACAGCGGCCGGGTCCTCCAAAAACAAGGCCAGCCCCTCCAGAGGCCTCGCCCACTCGAGGGCCGCATGCTCCTTGGTCGGACGCCGAAACGCCGGCAGGTAATTGCGGACGCCGGCCTTTCGCAAGTTGCCCTCGAAGATCCCGTCCGGATCAAAAAGATAGCTCACCACCTGTTGAAAACCGGAGAAATAAGCGGACAGCTCCGAATCCAGGGTGCCGTTTCGCGCAAAAAAACCAGCCAGCGGCCCGTAGTCCATCGACCGCACCCGGTTGGCATAAAACCGACCATCTGCCAGGGCCGCGATATGCGGATAACCAAGCACCTCAATCCACGCTGAGGGAAACGCTTCGCGAAGCAGGCGCAGCGCGGGAAGGGTGAGCACAAAATCCCCTAGAGCCCCGCCCCGAATGACCAGGATTCTTGCCGAAGCCTTCTCCATTTTTGATTCCTTCCGCGGGTTCCTGACTACTTCGTCTTCGGGGATTCGATCTGCAACTTACGGCTGAACACCTTGTCGGCGTTCGTCACAAACAGGGTGTCGAACTGCGCGCCCGCAAGCACGCAACTCGTGAGATGCTTCGAGGGCTGCGGCTTGTCCAAAACCCCGCACAGCCTGCCCGTAGGGTCGAACACCTGTACGCCGAGCGCCGAGGTCACGTAGTAGCGACCGCGCCAGTCTGTAGCCATGCCGTCGCCCTTCGAAGCGCCCAGATAAGGCGGCGGCTCGTTAAACTTAAACTCGCCCTTAGGATCAATCGGCAGCCGCAGACTCATGTAAGGCGACTTCCCCTCCAGCGTGCCGTTCGCCTGGACCTGGAACGCCCACACAAATTCCCCCCGGTAATCGGACACCGCCAGCGTCCCGCCGTCGGGCGACAGCGCGATCCCGTTGGGGCCTTCAATCCCGGAGTCAGCAGCCCAAACGGCGCCGGTTTTGGGATCAATGAAAGTCACCTGGTGCACCCCAGTTTCTGTGATGTAGATGTTCCCCTCCTGGGTCACGGCGAGGTCGTTGGGTTGCAACCCCGTGGCGATCTCGTGGACCTCCCCATCTGCGGGATTGATTGAAATCACGCGCTTCTTGGCCCCCTGACAGGCATACAGCTTTCCATCGGGCCCAAACTTCAATCCGCTAACGCCTTCGTGCGAAATCTTGGATTTGGTGCCGTCCACCGCGATTTTGTAAATCGCCGGCTCCTTCATGTCGGAGAAATAGAAATTTCCCTCAGAATCCGCGCACGGACCGTCGGCAAAAGCCACGTTCTCAGCCACCACTTTCCAGCCCTCCCCGGGAAGCAGCAGGTTGAGCAGGGTCAGGTCCCCCCGCAAATCCCCCGATGTATTCAGCTCAGGAACCGGCTTTTCAGAACGCCACAGCCACTTGAGGGCATCCGGAAAAATGGAGCCTCCACGATCGCTGTTGTGCCCGTAACCGTCGGTGAAATCAAACCGCACATCATAGCCCATGTATTTGAGGGCGGCTGCCATCTGCTGGTTCGCGAGCGGCCAGTTCCCAAACGGGTTGTCCAGATCCCCGGTCGAGTCCTGGAGGAAAACCCTCAAAGGACGCGGTTCCGTTTTGCGGATCAAAGAGGGATACGCGTTCCCTCCGCGCAAATTCACAAAACTGCCGATGGTCGAGAGCACCTTTCCAAACGCGTCCGGCCGCTCCCAAGCCACGGTGAACGCACAAATCCCCCCCGAACTCGCTCCGCAAATCGCCCTCTTGTCGGGGTCAGAGGAGATTTTCCACTCCTTCTCCAGCTCGGGAATGATTTCCTCGGTCAGAAACCGCGCGTAACGGTCCCCGAGGCTGTCGTACTCGAGGCTGCGGTTGGAGCCTTTCCAAGGACTCTGAGGGGCGGGCTTGGAGACTTCGTGCCCGGGGTTGATGAAAACGGCGATCGTCGGAGGCATGTCTCCCCGGGCAATCAAATTATCCATGACGACAGGCACCCTCCAGTGCCCCTTTGGACTGGCGTAATCGTGGCCGTCCTGAAACACCATGAGGGCCGCTTCCATGCCGGGCTTCAACTGGGCAGGCACGTACACAACCCAGTCCCGCGTCGTTCCCGGAAAAACCTTGGACAGCCACGGCTCCCTTTTTTTCAAAACCCCTCTGGGAACGCCCGCCTGTTCCGCCGCGTCAGGGTGAAGGCTCCAAGCGTCCGCGGCGAAAGCAGAGGCGGTGGAAAGAGCGACGAGCGCGGGAAGAATACGGAATGGGTTCATGGGTGGGATCAGTGAAGGAATCCGGGAATCAGGGTTTCTCGGGACCAAAAAGCCAGCGTAGGGCATCGGGCAGCATCGCCCCGGCCGCCTGTCCGCTGTGGCCTCCCCCGGTCATGTGCAACTGGTGGGGATAACCAGCAAACTGAAAAGCCGCGGCCATGTCCTGATTTGAGAGCGGCCAGTGTCCGAACAGATTATTCACATCCGACTCGCCCTCCTGCATCCAGACTCGCAGCGGTTTGGGCGCCCCCTTGGTCTTGCGCACGAGCGCGGGATAGACATACCCACCGCGGATGTTGGTGTAGCTGCCGATGCTGGAAAGCACGCGTCCGAAAGCGTCGGGGCGCTCCCAGGCGGCGGTAAAGGCGCAGACGCCCCCGGAAGAGCTTCCGACGAGACAGCGCTTCGCAGGATCGCTGGTGACGTTGAGCCCGCTCAGGGCCTCCGGCAAAAGTTCCTCCACCAAAAAGCGCGCGTAACGATCCCCCAGGGAGTCGTACTCAAAGGAACGGTTGCTGCGACTGGCCACGCCGGGCTTCCCCCCGGGGATCGTACCGGGGCTGACAAACACGGCGACGGTCACGGGAATCTCCCTACGCTCGATCAGATTATCGAGAACGATCGGGGCGCGCGAACTGCCGTCCAGTTTGACGTATCCTGAGCCGTCTTGAAAGACGATGAGGTTCGAGGGCTGGCTGGCGGAATACTGGCGGGGCACGTACACCCAGTAGTCGCGGACGGTGGCGGGAAAAATGCGGCTCTCGGACAAGACCTTGCGGGTGACCTCCCCCTGCGGGACACCGGCCTGGGGCCGACTATCCGAGCCGAGTTGGGGAATCTCCAAGGCACAGGCGAGCAGCGGTGCGCAAAGGAAAAGGGGGGCGTAAAACAAGCGCATAGGAGGTGGGGCGGATAATGAGACGCGGCGAAAGGGGGGGGAGGGTGACGCGAGGGGACTGCGGATGGTTTAGACCAGAGAAAACCGGCACTCTCAAGCACCGTCGCGCATCAAAAATCTTAGAGAAAAAAATGGCTCCACCCTTAATTTTCACACCCCCATTACGAACCCAGCTTACGCAGCGATGAGGGGAGACCAAACGCCCAATATTCCGGGGTGCGAAGTCCCGCCACCGTTAGGAAGGCAGAAAAGGCGCGCTTTCAAGAAATGGAGGACGCTCAGATGGCATCGATAGCGTAGATGGGGCAAGCGGCGCCTGAGGGCGCCTTGGCGAGGCAAGCGCATGCAAACAAGAAACCAACCTTACGAAGACCGGGACGAAGCCGGAGTGTGTCTAGCAAAGGTGATGAGCGACCTGCACGGGGCCCGGGATGCCGTGGTGCTAGGGCTCTCCCGCGGCGGGGTGCCCGTGGCCCGGAGGGTGGCGGACGCATTGGAACTGCCGCTGGACGTGCTGGTGGTGCGCAAGCTCCCCTCGCCTGGCAACCCGGAACTGGCCATGGGCGCCATCGCCGAGAACGGGGCGGAGGTTCTCAACGAGGATGTACTGCGCTGGGTCTCAGACAAGGGTGCGGTACTCGCGCAGGCAAGGGCGCAGCAGCGGGAGGAACTCCGACGGAGAGCAGCTCTCTACCGGGGGGAGCGGCCACCGGTGCCACTTAAGGACAAGCACGCTGTCATCGTTGATGACGGGGCCGCCACGGGCGCCACGGCGCGCGCGGCAATCGTGTCGGCGAGGCGTTCGGGGGCGAACCGGGTCACGGTGGCCCTTCCTGTGGCGCCGCCCGAGACATGCTCCGAACTCGCGCTGGAAGCGGACGACGTGCGGTGCCCGTGGACTCCCGTCTACTTTGTCTCCGTCGGGGCCTGTTACCGGCATTTCTCACAGGTGGACGACAGGCAGGTCATTCAGGCGCTGGCGAGGGCACGGCACGCTGGCCCGGGCGGGCTTTTAAGCGCGGCGGAGCGGGGCATTCCGCTTCAACGGATCCGATGCCAATAAAAACGCCACACGGCCTGAGCGGATCGCCCGGAGAGCAGACCGGCAGAATGCGCTGGGAGCGCGGAGCCCCAGCTCCGCATGGAAGGTCCAAACACTCAGAACATCTTGGCAGAGCTAAGGCTCCGCGTTCCCTGGGAAAGAGACGTTCGAACCATTCACTGATTCGTAGTACCAGCTGAAGGGGGAAAAGTGAGAGGAAACCACAGGAGGACGGATTATGAGGACAAACCTTGGGGGGAGCCAGCCCCTGTGGGCCGGGAAGGCGTTATCCGACCGGACGCAAATGCACCTCCCCGACGTCCAGGCCCAGTGCGTTCTCAGCAACACGAAGGAAGGCGGAGGACGGGTCGGTGAGGGAAACGCGCAGGGAGCCCGCCCCTTCGGCGGAGGAAGAGATGCCGCGAGAGGACAGCAAAGCCTGCACCTCAAGCGCGCAGTTCTTGGCAGAGTCGACAAGGATGATACCGCTTCCCGCGTAGCTTTTGAGGGCGCCCTGCAGAAGAGGATAATGCGTACAACCTAGGACCAATGTGTCGATCCCCTTCTGGAGCAGAGGCTCGAGATAGCGGGCCACGACGGCCTCCGTGACGGCATCCTCCAGCCAGCCCTCTTCAATGAGAGGGACCAACAAGGGGCACGCCGCAGCCTCGACGCGGACGTCCGGGTTCAGGGCACGGATCGCCTGCTGGTAGGCTCCGCTATTGACGGTGGCGCGGGTGCCGATCACTCCGACGCAACCCGAGCGCGTGGCGGCGACGGCGGCGACGGCGCCCGACTGGATCACGCCTAGCACGGGAACTTCAAGGGAACTTTGGAGGGCGGAGAGGGCAAGAGCCGAAGCCGAATTGCAGGCCACCACAATCAGCTTAGCGCCGTCATCCAAAAGCATCCGGCTCAACTCCCGGCTGTAGCGTTCGATGGTCGCCGCACTTTTGCCTCCGTATGGAACCCTGGCGGTGTCCCCAATGTACGAGATGTGCTCCGCCGGTAGGAGCCTCCGAAGGGCGCCGGCCACGGTCAGGCCGCCGATGCCAGAATCAAAAACCCCGATCGGCCGGGGGGCCTGTTGAGAAGACTGGGAATCGGGAAGCTGCATTGGACCGGAGATTCAGGAGGGGGCCTTCTGGGGAAAGACCGAGGGAGGAGAGTAAAAGGAGGCTGAGGTTGACTGCGATGAGTGCGTGTTTGAAGGACGAAGTGGAAGATCTTCTCAGGTATCGCGCGCGAACCCGGCTTACACGGGGGCGCCGCCGATGGCCCGGCGGTAGTTACGCACCGCCTCGAGAATGGAACCGGCCACCTGCTGGCGGTACCAGGCGGAGGCGATCCGCCGCATGTCCTCGGAGTTTGAAAGAAAACCGGCCTCCAAGAGGACCCCCGGTAGATTGAGTTCCCTGAGGACATGAAACCGGGCACGTTTGATGCCCCGGTCGAAAAGGCCGGATCGCACGACCATGGCGGCATGGGCGGCCGTGGCGAAGGCGGCGTTCTCGGCGTCCCGTTGGTTGCCGGGATAGTTCTCGAGAGCATCCAGGTGGGCGCCCTCCAGAGACATGGAGGGAACGCCACGAGGGGACATCGCATAGGTTTCCACGCCTGTGCCGTTTCCCCCCGAGTTAAAGTGAACAGAAACAAAGACAGCCCGGGAAAACAGATTGGCCTTCCGTGTGCGCTCCTCCAGCGGCACAAACTCGTCCTTCGAGCGTGTATAGACGACGCGGTAACCGGCGCGGCCGAGGAGTTCGCCCGCGCGGGCCGCCACATCCAGGGTGAAATCCTTTTCACTCCCTAGTTTTCCAACGGCCCCCTTGTCGCTTCCCCCGTGCCCCGGGTCCAGAATCACAGTATCCACGCTGCTGGCGCCCGCGATTTTGAAAGGCCGCAGCACGGGTTCGACCAGCTTCACCAGATCCACCCGTGAAATGCAAAGCCGCCCTCCAAGGTCGGTAATGGGATAACTCAAAATGAATTTAAGCCGGCTGATGTGAAAGTCGGAGGACGCCGAATGCCCCTTGACGACCCCCTCCCCCGGTCCCAGAGCAAATGAGCTTCCAGAACGCTGCATCGCCCCCAACCCGTAAAACCTCCCAACCTGCTCCAGCGGCAAATAATCGCGTCCTTCGTGGCTCAAAACAGTCCACAAACTGGATCCAGACTCTCCCGCGGCGGCCACTCCATGCCGGACCCCTGAAAACACCGCCCCGGCAGCAGCAACAACGCCCGAGCGCAAAAAACTCCGGCGGCCAGTCAAAACATCAGAACCCTTGCAGACCATTCTGAGAGGTATTCTCGCCTCATGCTGTGCTTCAGGCAAGAACTGCGCCAGTAGCTTTCGCTTAAAATGACGACTTCAGAAGCGGACACCGCTCAGGACTCCTCCCCCAATCCCTCCGGGCTTGGAAAGTGAAAAGCGGCCGCCTTGTCGTCGGATGGCATCAACAGCAGCCGCACGATTTCATCCCACAGAACCACTCCAACGGTCGCACCGGACGCGTCCCGGACTGCGGCCATCGGTAACCGAGCTGCCCGAAGCTTGCGCATGATCGAGTAGAGCGGCTCGTTCACTTCGGAGCGTACGATTCTGCGTTGGAAAATCTCCACCGCCCCGTGCCACTCCGCCTGGATCGCAAGTTCATGAAGGTCCAGCAAACCACTCACCCGACCGTCATCCCCGAGAACTGGCAACCGATCAACACCCCGCTCCCGGGCCAGAAGCCGCGCAGACGACAGGGGCAAACTGCCGCGCACCGCCGCCGCTTGATCCAAGGGCACCATCACGTCCCGGGCCCGCATCTGCCTAAAATCCAAAACGGCCTGGATGACCGCACGCTCATCCTTGCTGATGTAGCCCTGACGCTCTGACTCGAAGGTCAAATACTTGAAGTCTTCGCGCCCTCCGAAAACACGCACCTTCTTCGCAGGACGCCTCAAAAGCAGGAGCTGAACCAGGCGCATTGCCCCCGACAGAAACGGTCTCAGCAGCAGGTGCACGGCATTCAAGACGTAGCTGAACGCAGCGAGCGCTCGATAAGGAAACCTTCGAAACAGAGACTTGGGCAAGAGTTCCACGCCGAGCACCCAGACCGGCAGGGCGACTAGAAGTACCATCCAATAGCCACCATCGCCAAACCAGTGGGCAGCCCACTGCACCCCGAGAGTGAGCGCCACAATCTGCATCAAGTTCGTGACCACCAGAACAGTCGTCAAAACACGCTCCGGATCCGCCAAAAGCTTGTGAAGCACCAGAGCCGCGGGATCCCTGCTTTTCACCCGATGCCTCAAACGAATCCGGTTCAGCGAAAGAATTCCCGCCTCGATGCCCGAAAAGAAAAACGAAACCACAAGGCAGCCCAGAATCTCAAAGGCGACGCGCATTTTATCCGCCTCCTTTCATAGAGCCCAGGTTCAAGCGCTCCACAAGCACCTCCTCGACCCTCTTACGGGAAGTCCGCCGAACCGTGATTTTAATCGACTCAAACTCAAAGGCAGCCCCCAGTCGGGGCAATGCGCCGGAAAGGTTAAAAACCAACCCGCCGACGGTGTCGATGCCATCGCAGGCCACCTCGACTCCCATGGCCTCCGAAACATCCTCCAGTCGTGCACCGCCGCTCGCCACGATCCTGCCATCCCCCAACGACTCAAGATAAAGCTCCCTCGCCCCCCCGGGGAGGGCTTCTGAGAGCACCTCCTCCACCAAGTCCGCGCGGGTAATGATCCCTTCCGTCCCGCCATGTTCGTCGACCACGATCGCCAACCCCTGAGGACGCATTAAAAAAGACCGCAGCAGGTCGAGGGCCCGCATGGTCTCGGGCACGAAAGACGGCGGCACCAGCATCTCCGTGTAGTGCACCCCGCTGGATTCCAGAAAAACGCGAGTATCCAACACCCCGAGAATATCGTCCGGCGTCGCCCCATAAACCGGAACACGCCTGTATCTGCAGGCACGCAAGCGTTCCACAATCTCCTCAGAGCTCAGATCGTCCGGCAGCCAAAGAGCGTCGACGCGGGGAGTCATGCAGTCCCGTACCGTACGTTCCCGCAAGTGGATGATTTCCTGAATAATTGCCGACTCCACCGGATGCAGCGCCCCTTCCTCCGCTCCGATTTCGACCAGCGTCTCCATCTCACTTTGGTCGAGCAAATGGCCCTTAGCCGCCGTCACGGGGAGCACTTTTTCAGCGAAACGATCGGAGAACCTCTGCATCCAACTCAAAGGCTCTTCCAACCACTGTAGCAAGGGCTCAAGAATGAGCACTGCCGGACGCACCATGCGGTATGGATGAGAGAGAGCGGCCACTTTTGGCAGCAAATCGCACACAAAAACAACCACCCCCAGCAGTAAAAGCTCGCTGCCCCAGAAGGACAGCAACGGAAACAAGCCGCTCCGTAAAAAGTAGAGGCAAACCAACACCAGGGGGACATTCAGAAGCACCTCGCCTAAAACCAGAATTCCCAGCAGCCTCCTCGGGTTTCGCAGGATCCTTAAGAGCGCCTTGGCGTGCCTTGCCTTTCCGCGGCGCAAACGCTCCAAATCATGGTTTTGAAACGAGAACAGAGCCGTCTCCATCGCAGAGAACAGAGCCGACCCCAGTGCCAGCAAACCAGCCCCAATACCCAGCACCCAAATCAACGCAATGCTCATACCGGGATCACGCCAACCGGAAAACCAACCCAGCCACGCGTGAAAAGCGAAATCCCCGGCTCCTGTGCCATATCTGAATAGCCAAAAGAAAAACGAAGCATTCGAAAAAATTTAGGCCGCCAAGGTTTCAACTTCCCCTAGGTTAAATAGACCGAGCACCAGAGCGAATGAAAAAAAACGACAGATTGGAGACCTGGCTCGATGACTGGGACGACAGATCTCACTCCCCGTGGCCACGTGAATACCGCGCCTTCTTTGCACGCTTCAACCAAGGCGACTACTACGAGGCCCACGACGTACTGGAGCATCTCTGGCTGCGCTGCACAGACTCCAACCGCAGCTTTTTTCAGGCGCTCATCCAGTTCGCCGGCGCATTCGTCCACTTTAAAAAGCATGCCCTCCATCCGGACCACCCGACACATTCACGGCGCATCCCCCCGGGATGCCGTCTTTTGGATCTGACCGCCAAACGGCTCCATTGCTTCCCAAGCCCGCACATGGGGATCGCCCCCTCAGAAGTCATCGCAATGTGCGAACTCTGGAAAAACAGAGCACAACCCGGACTCAGCCCCCTCATTGAATTTCCGCCGCCCCGACTTTCAGAACCGCAACACCACTGACGAACCACCCGCAGTACCAAGCAGTACCAAGCGCCCAAAAATGAGCGTCCGCCTCCACGGTGCGCGGCAGGGGGGAGATGCTCCCCCTCAACCGCAAACCCTGCAACCTTCCCTGAAACGTTAAACCGCCTCGGTTGCCTCGGCCTTCTCCCCCTCGGCAGAATCTTGCGGCACCTTGAACGTCAGCTTCCCCTCCGCCTCGCCAACCTTGACCGTGTCACCGGCCTTGATGTTGCCGCGCAAGAGCTCCTCGGCCATCGGATCCTCGAGGTAACGCTCCACCGCGCGCCGCATCGGCCGCGCACCGTAGTCGGGATCGTATCCCTTCTCCGCAAGGAACGCCTTCGCCGCATCGTCCAACTCGATCGCAATCTCCTTCGCCTTGATCCGGTCCAGAACCTTCGTGATTTCAAGGTCTACAATCCGCATCAACTCGGTCTTCGCAAGCGGATGGAAAACAATCAGGTCATCCAGCCGGTTGATGAACTCCGGCTTGAGCACCTTCTTGGCCTCCTCCAAAATCTTGTCCCGCATCACTTCGTACTTCGTCTCGTCCCGCTGCGAACTTCCAAAGCCCATCACCCCCTGCTTCTTCATCAGTTCAGCCCCAATGTTCGAGGTGAGGATGATGATCGTGTTCCGGAAATCGATCTTCCGTCCGAGCGAATCCGTCAGCTTCCCCTCCTCGAGGATCTGTAACAGGAGGTGCATCACGTCTGGATGCGCCTTTTCAATTTCATCGAACAGAATCACCGAGTACGGCCTGCGGCGCACCGCCTCCGAAAGCTGGCCGCCCTCCTCGTGCCCGACATATCCGGGAGGCGACCCGATCAGACGCGAGGACGTGAACTTCTCCATGTACTCGGACATGTCGATCTGGATCAACGAATCCCTGTCCCCGAAGATGAACTCAGCCAGGCACTGCGTCAGGAAGGTCTTCCCAACACCCGTCGGCCCCAAAAAGATGAAGGATCCAATCGGCCGGCGCGGGTCCTTGAGATCCGCCCTTGAACGCCGCAGGGCTTTCGAAATCGCGGTCACCGCCTCGTCCTGTCCGATCACCTTCCCGCGCAACTCCTCCTCCATGCGCAGCAGCTTCGCCGTCTCCGCCTGTTCCATGCGGCTCAGGGGCACGCCGGTCCACTTCGAGACGACGTTCATGATGTCATCCTCCGTGACGACCACTTCCTTCTCCTCCCGCTGTTCCCTCCACTGGGTCAGGATCGCCTCGAGCTTCTCCTTCGCCTGCTTCTCCGTATCCCGGAGGGCAGCCGCCTTTTCAAAATCCTGCGCCTTGATCGACGCCTCCTTCTGGCCGCGGATCTCTTCGATCTCTTTCTCGACGTCCTTCACATCCGGCGGGCGCGTCATGGAGGCGATCCGGGCACGGGCACCCGCCTCGTCCATAATGTCGATCGCCTTGTCCGGGAGAAAGCGGCCCGTCAAGTAACGGTCGGACAGCTTGGCGGCGCCCACCAGGGCCTCCTCCGTGTAACGGGCCTTGTGGTGGGCCTCGTACTTGCTACGCAGTCCTTTCAAAATCAAAATGGTCTGGTCGACGGTCGGAGCCTCCACCTTGACCTGCTGGAAGCGGCGTTCGAGGGCCGCGTCCTTCTCGATGTACTTGCGGTACTCGTTGAGCGTCGTGGCGCCCACGCACTGCAACTCACCACGGCTCAACGCCGGCTTGATGATATTGGAAGCGTCCATGGCCCCCTCGGCGGAACCGGCGCCCACGATCGTGTGCAGCTCGTCGATAAACAGGATCACGTTCCGCGTCCGGCGGATCTCGTCCATCACCGCCTTGATGCGCTCCTCAAACTGACCGCGGTACTTGGTGCCGGCCACCATCAGCGCCAGATCGAGCGTGATCACCTTCTTGTCCCTCAGCAACTCGGGCACGTTGCCCTGGGCGATCTCCTGCGCCAGTCCCTCCACGATCGCCGTCTTGCCGACGCCCGCCTCGCCGATGAGCACCGGGTTGTTCTTGGTGCGGCGGCAGAGCACCTGGATGACGCGCTCGATCTCGCTTTCGCGGCCGATCACCGGGTCGATCTCGCCCTTCCGGGCGATCTCCGTCAGGTCGCGCCCGAAAGCCTTGAGCGCCGGTGTCTTGGAATCCTTCTTGGCCCCGCCCGCAGCGGCGGGCTCGGGCTGGGAGGAAGACTCGGACTCGCCCTCGGACGGGGTGAAGTTCGGGTCGAGCTCCTTCAAAATTTCATTACGGGTGCGCTCGATGTCCACCTCGAGGTTCTTAAGAACCCGGGCGGCGACCCCTTCTCCCTCGCGCAACAACCCGAGGAGGATATGCTCCGTCCCGACATACGAGTGGTTCAGCGACTTGGCCTCCTTGCCTGCGAGCGCCAGCACTTTCTTGACCCGAGGCGTGTAGGGAATGTTGCCCACCATCTTGGTTTCCGGGCCGGACCCCACCTGCTTTTCCACCTCACTGCGGACGGTCTCCAGATCGAGCCCCATCTTCTGAAGAACGTTCACGGCAACCCCCTGACCCAGCTTGATCAGGCCGAGTAAAAGGTGCTCCGTGCCCACGTAGTTGTGGTTGAAGCGGTCCGCTTCCTTTCGGGCGAGGGCCAGAACCTGCTGAGCGCGGGGAGTAAAGTTGTTCATCATAGGACTCGGATCTTTGTGGAACCCGTTTTCAAAACCGCGGGCAACCGCGGTTCCGCCAAGGGCTCTCAAGAACATTGTACCACCCCACCCCTCGGCGCAAGGGAGAGAAGCAGCACTTTTCAAAATTTGCGCCACAGCGGCCCCACCGGCAACTCCAAGGCCCCAAAGAATGCCCGTTCAGAAGAAACACCCCCGAAAAACCGCCTCCCCTCAGCGCTCGCAGCCGCCAGACCAGCGCGGACTACCGGGGAAATCCACCCCCGGAAACGTCTCAGCGGGTGATCCCCCTCTGACTCGACTCCAAAAACTCGATCAAAAAAACCCTCTCGGGCGTCGCTCCAGCCTCGGCATGCATCCGCTCAAGCGCCTGCTGCAAGTTCAGGTCGCTGCGATACAGCACCCGGTAGGCCTCCTTCAGCTCCCTGAGCACCTCAGGCCCGAAGCCGTGCCGCTCCAAACCCACCTTGTTCAAGCCCCGGATCTCCGCCGGATTACCGTCGGCAATCATGTACGGAGGAACATCCTGCACAATTTTGGAGCACCCCCCGGTGATGGCGTGCGCCCCGATCCTGCAAAACTGGTGGATCGCAGTCAGGCCCCCGATGATGGCGTGGTTCCCGACCTGGACGTGCCCGGCTATCGTTCCGTTGTTTGAAAAAATGACCCGGTCCCCGACCGTGCAATCGTGGGCGACATGGCTGTAGGCCAGAAAATTGCCCCCGCTTCCGATCCGGGTCGCGGCCCCGGGGGAGGTCCCCCGGTTGACTGTGACGAACTCCCGGAACGTGTTGCCGTCCCCCACCTCGAGGTACGTGGGCTCTCCAGCGTACTTCAGGTCTTGAGTCTGCTGCCCTAGCGAACAAAAGGGGTAAAACCGGTTGGAGGCGCCAAACGTGGACGGCCCCTGAAGGGTGACGTGGCTTTGCAGCACGTTGCCAGCGCCCAGAACCACCCCCGCGCCGAGCACGCAGTAAGGCCCAATTTCGCACCCGTCCCCGAGAACCACCGAGGGGTCGACAACCGCTGTTGGATGAATTTTCGCGCTCACCGGTCCACAAGTCCAAACATCAATTCCGCCTCCGAGACCACCTCCTGGTTCACCAGGCAGCGCCCTTTGGCCTTGGCAATATTGCGCTTCTGCTGGACCAGTTCCACCTCAATAAAAAGAGTATCGCCCGGGACCACCGGCTTCCGGAACTTCACCGCATCAGCGCTCATGAAATACCCGATCCGCCCCGCTCTGCCGGGCTTGTTGAGCATCAGAATGCTGCCGACCTGCGCCATCGCCTCCAGTTGCAGAACACCCGGCATGATCGGCTGGCCAGGGAAGTGCCCCTGAAAAAACGGTTCGTTAATGGTCACGGACTTCACCCCGGTGCACTGGGTTTCCCCCCCAAAGCTGACCACGCGGTCCACCATGAGGAACGGGTAGCGGTGCGGCAGCAGCTTCATCACGTCGTTGATGTCCATCACCGATCCCCCCTTCGGGGTGACCGCCGGAGGAACCATCGCCATGGCCTTCGCAAACTGCTTTGCAACCGCCCGGGTCAGCTCGGCGTTCGGCCCGTGGCCGGGCTTCACCGCGATGATGTGTCCCTTGATGAAACGGCCGAAAAGCGCCAGGTCCCCGATGATGTCCAGAACCTTGTGCCGGACGAACTCGTCTTCAAAACGCATCGGCTCGCGGCTCAAAAGGGAGTCCCCCTTTACCACGACGGCGTTCTCCAGGCTGCCGCCCTTGATCAGCCCCTTGTCCAGAAGCGGTTTTACGTCCTCGTAAAAAACGAAGGTGCGCGCAGGTGCGATTTCCTTCGCGTAGATTTCGGGAGTGATCTCGGTGGAGTAATACTGGGTGAAGCGTCCGTCCGGGCCGACGTTGGTGCAGGAGATCCGGAACCCGTTGTAGGGCAGAAGCGTCATGAGCGAACCGCCCGGGGTTTCCACGTGGATGGGTTCGGAGAGCTCGAAAACGGGGCGGTGCACGTCCTGGGCGACGACCCCGGCCTGCTGGATGAGCTCGACGTAGGGGGCGGCGCTGCCGTCCCCGATCGGCGGCTCGTTGGCGTCCATTTCGATGAGCGCATTGTCCACTCCCATGCCGGCAAGGGCGGAGAGGATGTGCTCCACCGTGTGCACCTTGATGCTGCCTTCGCCGATGGTTGTGGAGCGTTCGACCGTCTTGACCAGGGCGATGGAGGCGTCGATGACGGGCTGTTCGGGGAGATCGAGGCGCCGGAACTTCCGGCCATGGCCGGGAGGAGCCGGGCGGACAGTGAGGGTCACCTTCTCGCCGGTGTGCAGAGAGGAGCCACTCAGCGAGGCGCTGGAAGCAAGGGTGTGTTGGAATGTCGTCATCGCAGGCGGGCGTTATGAAGAATGTCGGGGCGTGGGACAAGCGCTCTTCGCCTCCAAAACACATTCGAGGGCCGTTTTCTGAAATAACCGGTTGCGATGCGGGAGGCGCTGTGGTGCAAATGCGGGTGCTATGACGATACTGTTTGCGGCCAGCGAGGTGGCTCCGGATGCTTGCACCGGGGGACTGGGGGAGGTTCTTGCCGCCCTGCCCCGTTACATGGCCGAGCAAGGCCACGAAACGGCGGTGATCCTGCCGGGCTATCCAGCTCTTATGGAGGGAGCTACGGCCCTTGAAGTCAAGTTCAGCCTAGCCGTTGGAGACTCGCTCCAACCGGTGACGATATTTGAGCGCACCCAACCGGACGGCACTCAAGTGCTTCTCATCCACAACGACGCCCTTTTCGGACGACCGGGCATCTACGGGGATGCAGGAGCCCCTTACGACGACAATGCGCTGCGTTTCACATTTTTCTCTAGAGCTGTAGTCGAACTCGCCAAACGTCTCGACCCCCAACCGGACATCCTGCACCTCCACGACTGGCAAACCGCCCTGGTGCCGGTCCTCGTACGCGAACAGCAGCTTCGCTTTAAAACGGTTCTCACCCTCCACAACCTCAGTTTTCAGGGAAGCTTCCCTCCATCCAATTTCGCTTTTACGAACCTGCCGGCACACTGGATGACCCCCATGGGACTGGAGTTCTACGGTGCCATGAACCTGCTGAAGGGGGGAATCTTACACGCCGACCTGCTGACCACAGTAAGCGAGACCTACCGTCGTCAAATCCTGACCCCTGAGGGAGGGTGCGGTCTGCACTCCATCCTGCAGAGCAGAGAGGCGCAACTCCACGCGGTACCCAACGGCGTCGATCCCCTGCGCTGGTCCCCCGAACTGAGTGCTTCGCTGGACGCACCATTTTCAGCAGCGCAGCCCCAAGGCAAAACGATCTGCCGGGCGGCCCTCGTTTCGGAGCTCAACTTGGGCCCCACTCCCTCGGGGCCTGTGTTTGCAATGATGGGCCGCCTGGCCGACCAGAAAGGGTTCGACCTGCTGCTCCCTCTTCTTCCGAGACTCTGCGCGGCCGACGTACGCGTCATTATCGCCGGAGATGGCGACCCCGCCCTGAGTAGGGATTTACTGACGGCTTGCAGGCAACACCCGCAGAAGCTGGCGTACCTTCCAGTCTGGGATCAGAATTTCCCACAACGTTTGCTGGCCGGCGCCGACTTTCTACTCGTTCCCTCCCATTTTGAACCCTGCGGTCTCGCCGCGCTTCAGGGACTGGCTTGCGGTGCCGTTCCCATCGCGCACGCGACCGGCGGCCTGATGGAAAACCTGCGTGATTTTGACCCTTCATCCGGCGCAGGAAACGCACTTTTGTACCATGAGGACTCAGTTCAGGCGCTCTGGGATGCCATTTCGAGGGCGCATTCCCTTTTCGAACAACGAAACACTTGGGAGCGCCTTGTGCAAAACGCCCTGAAATCCGAGTTTTCTTGGGAGACGTCGGCGGCAAGGCTTAATACGCTCTACTTCAGGCTCGAAAGCGCGCCCCCCGCCCGCTAGCCTCCAGTGGCAGAGCAACCGCACCGCCATGCCCCCCCCTCAATCCAAAGAGCCCTCCACCCGCAGGGGGTCAGCACAAAGCCCTTCGCGCGTTTTTTTAAAGATCGGAATTGCCGCCGCGGGTGTTGTCTGCGCCGTGTTCGCAGGCCAGTTCTGGCTCGAGGCGTATCTCAAAAGCGAAGCCTTCCGCATCAAGATCGAGGAGGCTCTCGGGCGCTCGTTGCACGCAAAGGCGCAACTCTCCGAGATCCGCAGGCAGGGCACCACGATCACCAGCGAATCGCTCCGTTTGGAAGGCTCAAGCGGTTCGTTTTTTAAAAGCGCTCAAATTCACGGCCTCCGGGCTGAACTTGATCTGGGCGGCCTCTGGCAAAGGCTTTGGAAAGTGGACCACCTTTCCTTTCTGAGCCTCGAACTCAATCTCGACGCTCCAGCGAAAATGGCCAAACCCGTCGAAGCCGGAGAGGAAAGACTCCCCGCAAAACCCGAGTCCTTTTTGGCCTCCCTGCTACCCAACAAAACCAAAATCGCCTCACTACAGTCGGACCGGACGACCATCACAAGGGCAGGCGTGGAGGTGCTCCAGACCCGTTCGACGGCCTCGCCCCAGGATTCCGGTTGGAATGTGGTGTTGGGTGGAGGGGAACTCCATTGCCCCGGAGTCCCTCGCATGGAAATCCAAGAGGCGAGACTGCAGGTGACTCCTGAAGGTGGGACACTCCGCGGTGCCCGCCTCCTTATCAAAACAGGAGGCCAGATGACCCTCACTGGCGAATGGAGTGCTGCATCCGGAACGAAACTCCACGCCCAGATTGAGAACACCAGCGTGACCCCCTTTCTGCCGCAATGGTGGCAGGCCAAGCTGCACGGATCCCTTCAGGGCACTGTCCACCTGACGCAACCCGGCGCCTCGAATGCGGGCAGTCCTGAACTTTCGGGAGACCTACGGCTTGCCGGAGGAAAACTTGAGGGACTTCCACTGCTCGGCCAACTGGACGGATTCCTAGGGAGCCCGCGATTTCGTCAGGTGGCCCTCAAGACCGCGAGCGCTCGCCTCCGCAAAACCAGCGACAGAACGGAACTGCAGGACATCGATTTGGACGCGGAGGGCATCCTACGAATCCGGGGCGGTGTTTCCGTCGAGAGGGACCGGCTTTCGGGCAGTCTGCGCCTGGGAATATCGCCTTCCTTTGTCCAGTGGCTGCCGGCGGGACGCAACGCTCTTTTCGGCGAGCCCTCGGAGGGCTATGTCTGGGTTCCCTTCCAGCTGTCGGGAAGCCTAGAAAACCCGCAAGAGGACCTTTCGACCCGGCTTGCAGCTGGAGTGGTTGACGCAGTGACAGAAGCCGCAAAGGGACTCCCGAAGGAACTTCCGAAAGCACTTCCTGAGGCTGCCAAAGGTCTTTTGGACGCCGTCAAATCGATCCTGCCGGGACGCTGATCCCAAGTTTCCAACAACACCATGAAACAGTTGCTGCTCCTGCTCTGCTTTCTGGCCGGCCACGCCACCTGGGGGGCTTCACCGGAACCCTTGCACCGCGAAATCCGAATGATTCGCAGGGCCTATCTGGACGTCACTGGATTGTTACCGACGCCGGAGGAAGTCGACTGGTATGTCGTTTACAATCGAAATGGATACCAACTCGCGGTGGATTACCTGAGCAAAAAAGCTCCGCCGGAATTACCAAAGGAAGTTCTGCTTTCAAAGGAATATACCGAGGGAGAAGACACGCCCCTTGAGCGCTCTGTTCTCGAGAGAAGCATCATCTACCTGTGCGGCCTTTGGAAGGGCGCGTTTTCCGAGGAGCTGTACGAGGCCGCGGTGGAGAAGTTTATCAAGGACTCCCTGCTGGTGGGGGACGACAACGTTTCCAACGCGATCGACTACATGGTTAACCTCCTGACCTGCCGTCCCTCGAGTGCGGCGGAGGAGAATGAGTTGCTGAAGATATTTAACAAAGTGAGTTTGAAGGAAAACGAACTCGCTGCGTGGAAGACCGTGCTCCTGCACATTTTCGAACTCTACGACTGCAAGCACCGGTAGAGGCTCCCGGGCGCCACACTTCTCAGGGAGAATTCGCAGCGACAATCTGGCGCAGGACGGGGCAAGGCCCTGCCGATTTCCTCCGTTTCAGGAAGAACCTGATTTTCACAAGAAAGACCGACCCTGCTTGCACCCTGAAGGCCGAATCCCTAGCATCCCGAAACACGTTACTATGCACCTGCAAAACTTGCGAAGCCCCTACGCCAAAACCGGCGGAATCGTCTACTTTGCGAGGATGCTGGACAAGATCCGCCTGCACGCCAAAGAAGCGCTGCCCGGGGATTATATCGCCAATTTGGGCGCCGGATTTGATCTCCGGTGCGTTCAATTACTCCACGTTTCCTATGACGCCCTAGTGAACCGGACTAATGAAGGGAGAGACGACGACGCAGTGCTTGCCTGGTGCTTCGAACAGGGCCGCCGTCCTTCACAGGACGAAATCGAGATCTGGAACGAGTTCATGCGCAAGCGCGGCTGGAACGACGATGGTTCCGCGCGACTCAAGGAACGGCTGGCCGAGGCCGGTTTCGCTGACCGGACTGATGTTCAGACGTTTTTCGACTACATCGATCTGGACGAGGGCCGCCGCTAGAGGCCCCCGCTCTGCCCCGGACTCACCCCGTTTATGCCGCAATTCCACTTCGTCGCTCGGACCGCAAAGGGGGAGACTGTCGAAGGCTTTCTGGAAAGTCCCGACCGCGGATCAGCCATCCGCGAGGTTGAAAAAACAAAAGGCTTTCCAGTGCGCATTCAGACGGCGGCTGAAGCTTCCAAAAACACGGCGCCAGCATCCGGCAGCGGCACCGCAGGGAAGTCAAAGCCGTCTTCAGCATCCGTGCCGACGGTGCAGACGCTGACCTACGGACAGCAGCACCTGTTCACGGAGCAGCTCGCGCTCCTGTTGGGGGCGGGAATGACTTTGGACGAGGGGTTGCAGATTTTGGTGAGGCGGATGAAGCATCCCAAACTGCACGGTCTGGCCAAGGGC
Source organism: Chthoniobacteraceae bacterium (assembly GCA_947449735.1). Lineage (GTDB taxonomy): Bacteria > Verrucomicrobiota > Verrucomicrobiia > Chthoniobacterales > Chthoniobacteraceae > Chth-196. The sequence continues at coordinate 34,404 of CANFTB010000015.1, forward strand.
CTCCATCAGGGACTGGTGGAAGGACGCAGCCTCTCGCAGGCGCTGAAGGAATACCCGAAAATTTTCGAGCCGCTGTACATCAACATGGTGGCCGCAGGAGAAGCCTCGGGCACCCTTTCGGACATTCTCAAAAGGCTCGTGACGTACCTTGCCGACGTCAAAAACCTGCGGGACAGGGTGCAGCAAGCGCTCGTGTACCCGGCGGTGCTGGTACTGGTCGGCATCGTCATGGTGATTTTTTTCATGACCTTCATGGTGCCGAAACTCATGAAGTTTTTCACGGACACCAATCAGGAGCTCCCGCTTCCCACGAAGATCCTGATGAGCGTTCACGGGGCGATCGTCCACTGGTGGTGGGCGGGCGCCATCGCGGCAGCCGGCGTCTTCGCGCTGTTCCGCTCCTGGGTATCAAGCGCCGCGGGACGCAGGCAATGGGACACCCTGTGCTGGCGCATTCCCGGCTACGGCAGCGTGCTGCAACACCGCTACTACGCCCAGTTCGGACGGACGCTCGGCACCCTGCTCATGAACGGGGTCACGCTCGTGCGCGCTCTGGAACTCATTGAAGACATCGCGGGCAATTCGTACGTGCAGGAACGCATGAGACTGATCCAGCGTTCCGTGGTGGACGGGGTGGCTCTCTCCAACGCCATGACCCAGCAGAATCTATTTCCGGAGCTGTTCGTCGACATGCTTTCCGTGGGCGAGCAGTCGGGCCGGCTCGGCGAGACGCTGAACAACATCGCGGACGTCTACGACAGGGAACTCGACAAGCAGGTGAAATTGATTTCCACCCTGATTCCTCCCCTGGTGATGGTGGGTATTGCGGTTGTGGTGGGTTTCGTGGTCTTCGGCATCCTAAGTGCTGTGTTCTCCATGACAAAAGGGTTGCGCCCTGGCGGGCTCTGAGTTTCAAATTTTTTTGTCGCCCCTTCCTCAACGTTCACTCTTTTCCAAGCGACTACGCCCGCCGCAAATACCTCTTGGGTTAAGCGCCATGCCCTCCCTCACAAAGTCCACCCGAATCGCGATCGTTTCAACCTGTTTCTGCTTCACCGCAGCATGGGTTGATGCCCAGAGCGATTTCGCGACGAATGCCGAGGGCATACAACCCCGCAACACCCCTCAGCTGGGCGAATCGCTGGTCAAGGTTCAACCCACTCCCTTCACCATCCGTTTCGACCCAAACAGCATCCTCGCCGAGCGCCCCCAGACTGCGCTCCCCCTCTGGCTCCAAAGCGTGTCGATCAAACACACGCCAGCCGCGGTTGGCAAAGGCCAGACCACCTCGGTCCGGTTCGATATCCGCAGAATCGCTTCCCTGGCTCCCTTTATCGAAATCCGCACAGGCCTTGCCCCGGGAATCGGAAAAGCGTGCGTTTCGGCATGGACGGAGACGGGGACGGAGGTTTTTCGTTCGGCGCCTTTCGGCTCGGGCAGCGAATTTGTATCCGAGTCAGTGCGGGTCCCCTTCGCCGACGCAGACTACATCGAGCTGGAACTTCCCAAAAACGGGGAACGCCTCAGCAGTCTCACCGCTGCCGCGATGCGTTACTCGCAGGTCCTCAGAGCCGTCGACTTTCCCCAAGACCCCGTCGCCGACGCTTTCGGCAACGGAACCAGGACGACGCCCGCCTCGGAGACGGACCGGATCCTCTGGAACCGGGTGCTTGCCCTGATCGATTCCGGCTCCTTCCTGCTTCAACCGACCGGCACTCAGAATGTGGAGTTCGATATTTCGACGCGCCCACTGTGTGCCCTCCTCAGTTTCGAGATCCGCAACAGCTCTGGCGAGGCGCCCCCGGTCGTTCGCTTGAATGAATCGCCGCTTCCCTCCGCCTCGGTTGTCATGCCGGACCTTGCGGACCCCGCGTGGCGCGGCACGTCCATCCCGGGCACTCAGTTGAGCGTGGTGCGCTACACGGGTTGGATGCGCGTGCAGCAGTACATCCCGGGGGACCTCCTGACGCCTGGAACCAACCAGCTGATCTTCAGCCTCCCCACGCTATCCCGGCCGGAGACAGAGGAGATCCGGCGTCTCGAAATCCAGTTGAAATACAAACGCTGAACAAGGGCCACTTCCCCGGTCTGTTCGGCAAAAGCACGCCTCCTTTCAAAAACAACAAATCCGTTCATCAACCATTCTATGCAACGCTCCACAACCTCCCTCCGCTCCGGTTTTACGCTCATTGAAATCATGATGGTCGTCATGATCATCGGCCTGCTCGCAGGCGTGGCCGCCTACACCCTCGGGGACAACCTCGGCGTGGCTAAAGACACCAAGATCAAGAGCGACATCCAGACCATCTCCACCCAGTTGATGGTTTACGAGAGCATGAACGGCTTTCCCCCCAGCACCGACCAGGGGCTCAAAGCGCTGGTCCAGCAGGTCTCCTCCTCGCCCGCCCCCCGCAATTGGCGCCAGTTGCTCAAGGAAATCCCCCTCGACCCTTGGGGCATGGAGTACCAGTACGTTGCACCCGGGAAACACAATCCCGAGAGCTACGACGTCTTTTCCGCAGGCAAAGACCGCGTCCCGGGCACCGAGGACGACATCGGCAACTGGAAGAAGTAGGCCGTCGGCGCCCCCACTCCGCCAAGGCTTCTACTCCCGAGCGCAGGAGCCTTTCCCCAGCGCGCCCCCAGCCCACAGACGCGCCACGCAACTGAGCGTGTTCGCGTCACAAATCTCCCCCGAGAGGACCATGTGCTGAATTTCGGCGGCCGAAAATACGCGCACCTCGCTGATTTCCTCGTTCGGATCGCGGTGCACCCCGCGCGGACTGGGCTCAACCCCCCGCACCCAAATTTGGTAGCAGTGTTCGTCCGTAAAACCGGGGCTCGAAAAGTACAAGTGCATCGGAACCACATCCCCGCCTGGCCCCGGGTGATACCCAGACTCCTCCTCGAGTTCCCTTAGTCCGGCCGCAGCAATGGCCTCCCAATCGTGGGACCCGCCCTCGTCAATCTGTCCTGCGGGAAACTCCCAGAGGCTCCTTTGCACAGGCACCCGTTCCTGGCGGATCATGACGAAGCCCCCCTCTGCGGTCTGGGCCATCACCACCACGCCCGCTTTGCGGTGGCACACCGTCCACTCAAAACCCGCGGGCCTCGAGGGCGAGGCAACCGTCACTTGATGCACCTCCAGGTATTGGTGCAAAAAAAGTGGTTTGCGGGCGAGGGTTTGCCAGCCGTTCGCGTCCTTTATGAAGGTATGAAAAGCCATCGCAGGGCGTGCGTTGCCTCAGTCGAGCAGGGCCGTCCAGCGCTCCAGTTCGCCGAGTACGTTCCCCGGAGAGGGAGCCCCCACCGCCCGGCGCGCCTGCATGGAACGCTGCACCTCCAAGATAGAATGGACGTTGTCTTCAAACAGCGCCGAAAGAGCCTGGTACTCCGACACCGCCAACCGGTCCAGACCACACCCCAGCTCAGCACACCGTGCCACAGCCCTTCCGATGACTTCGTGCGCCTTTCGGAAAGGCAGGCCGCGGTTGACCAAGTAATCGGCGAGATCCGTCGCCAGAAGATTCGGATCTGAAACAGCGGCCGCGCAGCTTCCGGCGTCCACCATTGCCTCGACGAGCATCGGCGCGAAAACGGCCAGCGCCGCCTTCACGGTGTCCACCGAGTCAAAAATCGCCTCCTTGTCCTCCTGCATGTCCCGGTTGTAGGTCATCGGCAGCCCTTTCATCAGGGTGAGAAGCGACATCAGATTGCCATACACTCTTCCCGTTTTTCCACGGGTCAGCTCTGCTACATCAGGGTTCTTCTTCTGCGGCATCAGCGACGACCCCGTAGTGAAGGCGTCCGAAAGCGTGATGAAGTGAAACTCGCTCGAAGCCCACAAAATGACATCTTCGCTCAGGCGGGAGAGGTGCATTGCCACCAGGGCCAGGGCCGACAGCAACTCGACGGCGAAATCGCGGTCGCTCACCGCATCCATCGAATTCCGTGTCAGGGCAGGAAACCCCAGCAGATCGGCCACCAGCTGGCGGTCGAGGAGGATCGTGGAACCGGCGATGGCGCCCGAACCAAGGGGCATCACATTAATGCGCTTGCGGCAGTCCGCGATTCGGTCGCGGTCGCGCTGCAACATCTCGACGTAGGCAAGAAGATGGTGGGCGAAATACACAGGCTGCGCCCTTTGCAGGTGGGTGTAGCCTGGAATCACCACGTCGGAATTCTGGGACCCGAGCGTGACGAGGGCCGACTGCAGAGCCTTGAGCAGGCCGTCCAGTGCGTCGCACTCCGACCTCAGATACAGACGGATATCCAGGGCGACTTGGTCGTTCCGACTGCGGGCGGTGTGCAGTTTGGCACCCGCGTCGCCAATCCGGCGGGTCAATTCCGCCTCGATGTTCATGTGGATGTCCTCGAGTTCGGTGCGGAAGACAAAGGTCCCCTTCTCAATCTCTCCACCGATGGCCAGCAGGCCATCCACGATGGACTGGCGCTCCGCGGGGGTGAGTAATCCCGCCTTCTCCAGCGCAGCGGAATGCGCGATCGACCCCTCAATATCGTGGGGCCAAAGCCTCCAGTCGTAGGAGATGGATTCTGAGTAAGTCTGCAATAGGGCAGCGGTCTGCTGCTGAAAACGGCCTTTCCACATGGTAAATCGAATGAATGTTGGTCAGGAGACCTACGGGAAAACCCGGTTTCCCGAAAGGCAAAAGCCCGTCTAAACGAAAACCCCGTCGATGCGGGCGGGGGGCACACCACGCCTTGCGGCGTACAAACGCTCGAATTATCCTGCTCCCATGTCCGACTCTCCTCCTCCCGCCACGCCTGCGGGAGAACCGTCGGATGGCGAGTCTCAAAGAGCGAGCCCCCCTGGGTGGCGAGTCGTTTTGAGGAGGTACAAGTACCGCCTTGTCGCCGGCATCATCCTGCTCCTCGGACTCATTTTCCACAGGCCTCTTCTCTTTTCGGCCTTGAGCGCCTCTATCCGGGCTGCAGCGGCAAAAAACGACCTCATTTTTAAGGCAAGCCTCTCAGGAAATCCCTTTGCAGAGCTGCAGTTGGAAAACGTTATTCTGAAGCCGGCGCATCCCCCCCATCCGAACTTCGAGCTTCTGCGCATTCGTTCCGCCACTGTCGCCTACAGTCTTTCCTCCCTCCTGAGGCAAGGGCCATCACAATGCATTACGGCCCTGTCGGTGAGTCACACCCGCATTTTGCTCAGGAAACCAGACGTCCCAACGCAACCGGACCCGCCAAGCAAAGAGGCCGTCACCGCCCACTCTATACCGATAGCCCCCCCCTCTTCTACGACTCGGGTTTCTAAGGCGCAATCGTTGGAGAAAGCCCTCCAATCGCTGTTCCACCTTCCCCTCTTCTCTCTGGAGAACATCCAGATTGAAGACCTCGAACTCGAAATCGCGCAACCCGAGGGAGACCTGCAAGTGCACGGGGGAAAACTCACCGCCCTGCCGGGCAAACCAGGGATTTTGCGCATCGAATCGCTGCAACTTCCGGGAAGCGACGCGCCCGTCTCCCTCGAGGGAACCACAAGCCTGGAAAACCACACTTTTGCCGTTCGCGACCTCCGGTTGTCAGAAACCCTCGTCCTTCGAGAATGCATTCTGGACGCCTCCGAACGCAGCAAGGGGAGGGCCTCTGTGTCTTTCTTATTGGATTCCAATCCGGGAGTTTTGAGCGCGCGTCTGGACGCCGACTTCAAAAGAGGACCGTGGAAATGCTCCTTCCGGGCAGCAGACTTCTCGGCCCCGGCGCTTGCGGCATTTTGCGGCATTGAGGGAGCACTCGTGCCGGACGCAGTGGAAGGGACCGCCCGCCTCGAGGGCAGGCCGCAGGACCCGCAGAGCTGGCTCGGCGACTTTCAGGCGGGGTGGCGGCAGCCTTTCCGAGGACAAAAAGGGGCGACGGTGCGGGTGCGGGCCTCGTTGAAAAACGGGGCCGTGGGGCTGCACACAATTGACCTCGACGCTCCCGCGACCCATCTGTCGGGCTCGGGATCGCTCAGGCTGCCGAAGGCGTCTGAGACTTGGAAATCCAGCGAGGGAGAGGCGACCCTCTTGCTCCGCTGCTCCGACCTCTCAGAGGTTCCACTCGGTAACCAAACAGGCAGGTCCGCCGGAGAGCTAGACGGAGAAATCAAAGTCGGCCTCAAGCGGGGCTTGGTTCAAGCGGATTGGAAGGTGGAAGGGCGCCGACTCAAAACAGAGTTTCTTGAGGCATCCACCGCCACGGCTGAGGCCACGCTTATTTTCCCGCTTGCCGAAAGATTCCAACCCGACAGTTTTGCAGGCAACGCCGCCATTTCGTTCACCCATTCAAAGTTCACCAGCCGGCAGTGGAGCGCCGAGATGGCAGAGGCGGCTGCAGCAGTGTCGCTCAATGACGGGCTGTTGCGGTTTTGGAACATCAGGGTTCAGGACGCCCGAAATGCACTCAATGGGGAGTTCGTCCTTCCCCTAACCGACCTGAAACACCCGGCCGAGCTGAGCCTCCAGCTTCGACTTCAAGACATCGCAACGACCCGGGCAACGCTGATGGGCGAGCCGTTGGCCGGAGCTTTGTCTGCAGAGTTGAACGGCGGCTTCAAGGACGGACGGGTTGAGGGGGCAGCGCTGGCCTCGGGAACGGACCTTAAGTGGGGGGTATTCCAGCTGGGCCAGATTCGCCTCAAAAGTAAAGCAAGCGCGGGACAGTTGAGCGTGGAAGAACTCCACTTGGCATGGAGTCCTCAGGAAGGCCTGCAGACCGCCGGCACCGCCGAGCTCCATCCACCTTACGCTTACAGTCTAAATGGCGAGGCTCGGATTCCAAAATTAGACCGCCTGGCACCTCTCCTAAAACAACTGGGAGTGAGTCACGCCGTTGATGGCGCGATCGAAGGCAGTTGGTCCGGTCAGGGGAAGCTTGAAGACCTTTCGGGCACGGGAGAATGGAAGCTCAAAGCCAGCCGCCTTCATTGGGACAACCTGCGGGTCACCTCTCTGGAGTGCAGCGGACGTTACCGCCCGGGCTTGCTGGAGACAGACCGGCTGCAAGTCGCCACACCCGAGACACAGCTGACAGCCCGCGTCGAGTGGACCGAGAAGGGACTGCGCATTGAGGACTTGTCGCTCAGGCAATGGAACACCCCAACCCTGACCGGGTACCTGATGCTGCCGCTGGTCCACGGCGCCCAGGGCACGCGCTGGCTCCGGGATGGGAGGATTGCCGGCCAGCTGAAGGCGGAGAAGCTGGACCTCGCCAACCTATTCACCGGAGCAGGAAAGCCCCCTTCCCTGATTGGCTCGCTTCAATTTTCACTCGCATTATCCGGAACGGCAGACGCGCCTTCCGCAGCATTTAATCTGAAAGGGAAGGGATTGCGTCTGGCCGCCACCCCAAAACTGGGCGCCTCGGACCTTGAACTCAAGGGGGGGTACGCCGACGGGATCCTAGCCGCAGAAGGCTCGCTCGCCTCGCCCTTTGAAGCCCCAGTTTTGGCGGACGCAAAGATATCGATTACCATTCCCGAGCTTTTTTCATCGAAACTCGCACTGGGCGATCTTCCCATCGAAGGGCATATCAGAACCACCGGAGCCAGCCTCAAGCCGCTAGGGAACCTGTGGAGCGGAATCCGACAAATTTCCGGAAAAGCGACGGTGAATGCCAGTCTTCAGGGAACCTTCAACACCCCCCAGTGGAGGGGAAAGCTCAGCGCGGAATGCCCGGTTATCCACTTTTCCAGTGACCGCGCTCCGGCGATCGGAGACCTGCACGCGGTGCTGGACTTTGACGGCAAGCAGCTGAAGGTCCAAAAGCTTCAAGCCGAACTTGGCGGCGGCAGCCTGAGCATTGACGGGACGGCTTCGTTTCTGGATAAGGGCGATCCCACCTTGAATTTCAGCGCCAGGGCACGCGAAGTCTTGGTGGTGCGCAACACGCAGCTCGCACTTCGCCTGAATGGCAACCTCGCATTGAAGGGGACATGGAAGCAGGCGGTGATCAGCGGCAGCGCCAAGGCGGTCAAAAGCAGGTTTCAGCAAGATATAGAAATACTCCCCGTAGCAGCCCTTCGGGGCGGGGGGCAGCAGGAAAGACGCGCCCCCGGTAAACCCTGGTTTCGGTTTACATCCGCACCTTTTTCCAACTGGAAGTTCAACGTCGCCCTCGCCACCACGCCGGAGGATCCGATTCAGGTCAGAGGCAACCGGCTGAGAGGGACCGGCGAGGCCGAACTCCAATTAGAAGGCACAGGGGCCGAGCCAACCCTGCACGGCGCCTACCGCACCTATGACCTGATCGCCTCACTACCGTTTGCGAGGCTTGAGATCTCCAGGGGCCGGATTTGGTACACCCGCGACCAGCCCTTTGTCCCCCAACTTGATTTCAGCGCCGAAACCGAGGTGCGCAACCACCGGATCCGCCTCTACCTTTCAGGGCCCTCGGACGCGCCACGCATCTCCACCTCGAGCGAACCCCCTCTCGGGGAGACGGAATTGCTGACTCTCCTGACAACCGGAGCGCTGCAGGGGGACTCGAGTGAGAACTCGCAGGCGATGGCAAACCGGGCCGCGACCCTGCTTTTCCAGGAATTTTCCGACAAGATGCTCTCCCCCTCGGGAGGCAAAGAGCGTTTTTCGGCCCTCCGCCGCTTTAATCTCGATGTCGGAGCGGTCAACGGACGCACGGGCCATCAGGAGTCCCGCTTGACCTACCGCCTGAATGAGAATTTTTTTATGATCGGAGAACTGGGCGCCGATGGTGACTTTGCCGGGCGCATCAGATATGTGCTCCGTTTTCCCTGAACATGCGCCATGCCCGAGCCAAGCATCCTGCGGTTGCCCTCCTTGTCCTGGGTGGACTCGCAGTGTGGACGTCTGGGCCCGTATTGAACGCCACTTGGTGGAACCCCTGGAAAGAAAAGACTCCGGAGCAGGGACCGCTCCAGCGGGGCGAGCACGTCAAAGTTCGCTTTGAGGGAGCCGATGCCCTTTCCGAACGCAAACTCAGAGGCGCCATCGACGAGCAATTGTCGCGCATCCGATCGGAAGGGCTTTCCCGTCCGAACGCCGATGATGCAGCCTACTACACTGCGGTGTTCTATCATCAGAATGGCTTCGCCAACGCGGAAGTGGAATGGAAACTCTCCCCTAATTTGCTCGTGCTCAAGATCCGAGAGGGGAAGCTGATTGAGTTGGGATCCACCACCCTGAGCGGCAACTCGTCCCTTTCCTCGGCACGCCTGCTCTCCCTGCTCACGAGCGTGACCTCCACCCGCCTGCAGTTGCCAGAATCCCAGATTCCCTTTGTTGAAGACGAACTCCAGATGGGAGCCAATCGCATCAAGGAGCTGTATGTTTCCGAGGGCTTTTTGGATGCGAACTTGGACCCGCTAGAATTCGAGCAAGCCGCCGACACCTCCAAAGCGAATGCAACCCTCGTCATTCACGAGGGAAAACAGTACCAGTTCGGATCCCTCCGTTTCCGAGGAGACCTGGTGTACGGAGAGGCGAAGCTTCGCACGGCGCTCCAGTCACTGCTGGAGCACCCCTACTCCTCCGCGAGATGCTTGGCCCTTCAGAACCTGATCGAAAAGCTTTACACGGAAAAAGGCCATTTCGACGCGCAAGTGGAAGTCACGGCGGATCCGTCTACAGCCAATGCGGACGCCCAGATTCCGGTGTTTATTTCCGTTCAAGCGGGTCCCGTCTACAAGTTTGACGGAGTGGATTCCCACGGAACGGTTCGGCTGCGCGGAGACTGGTTTGAAAAACGCCTGGCCGCATTGAAGGGCCAGACTTATTCCCCAAGTCTTCTCGAGCGAAAACAGCAGGACCTTCTGTCCACCGGCCTTTTTCAATCGCTCGAGATCACTCCGGTTCCCAAACCCGACGGGAATTTGAGCCTGAGAGTTGATGCTCAGGAGGCGCCCGCGAGGCAGGTGGGGCTTTCTCTGGGATACGGAACCTACGAGGGAGCGATGGCCGGCGTCCGCCTCTCGACCCTGAACCTTGCGGGACGCGGCCTGCCGGCCAGCGTCGAGATCAATGCCTCGCAACGTGCGCTCGCGCTTGAGACGTCCCTCTCGAACCCCTGGCTGTTTGAAACCCGCACTGAATTCCTGACCCGCGCTTTCATTCGCCAGCGCATCGAACTCGGCTACGACAAACGCGAAGTCGGCGGACGCGTGGAGCTTTCCCGCCGCATTCTGCCCCCCCTGCGGGTTGCGACCTTCGGCCAGTTGCGCACGGTTGAAATCACCTCTGCCGACATCCCCTCGGGGGAGATTGGACCCGCGTCGTACCAAATCGGTTCGATTGGAGTCTCACTTTCTTGGGACAAGCGTGACAGCGTCCTGAATCCCAGCAGGGGCTGGATCGCCAGTATTCTGACGGACACCAACACCCTGGACAACGGCGCCACTTTCGGACGCACCTCGGGACGCCTGGCCTGGCACTATCCGATGCCGGGCGATATACGCTTTGCCACGAGTGCCCGCTTCGGCGTCATCACCTTCAAGGACACCATCCCCATTGATGAGCGCTACTTTCTCGGGGGAGCCAACACGGTGAGGAGTTTTAAAGAAAAAGAAATGGGAGCTCCAGGGAACAACGCCTATCCCACGGGAGGTTCGGGTTACAGCCTTCTCAATGCTGAAACAGACTTTCCTCTTCTAAAAAAACTCCGGGGCGCCCTCTTTTTTGACACCGGAAGTCTCTCCACTTTTGGAAGCCAGATTCCCACCACCAACTTTCGCAGCGCCGTGGGACTCGGCGTTCGCTACGAACTTCCCGTGGGCCCGGTGCGGCTCGACGTGGGGGTCAACCCGAACCGGCGCACCGAGGAACAATGGGGAGCCGTGCACCTTTCGTTCGGGATGGCCTTTTAGAACGCTCGGCGGCGAAACGCTGAAATCACTGTTTGTCCCCGTCAACAATGCGCCCGCCTTCCGTTCGCAACCGGTAGAAAGGCAGCCCGTCACCCTTCTTGAGTTCACGATAGAGATGAGGCGCATCCCTTTTCTGGAGTGTCCAGTCGGCCACGCCTTCCGCATTGCAAGCCAACACCTTCAAGTGTCCCTTGAACTCCCGGGACCGTCCCAGCACGCGAGTCATCCCCTCTCCCCGGCTCGCAGAGGGGACCCTCTCCATGACCAAAAAACTGTAAGGCAGCGTGCTCAGATCCACTCCCACCTTTTGCGACAATTCGCGCCATGCCTGATCTTGATGCACGAATGAGGGCACCCGGGCAAAATGATGGCACCAGTGGCGCTCGTTCTCCGGGCGCATCAACGGACAGCCGCCGGAGTGTGCGCACGGAGCAACCGCCCGCCACCCGGCCGACACCATCGGCTCGCGCACGGCGGACACCAAGCGCCGTGCGTTCTCGTGCGTCGCAGATTCCACCCAGACCACCGCCGCCGCCTTGCGCAACCGCGTGAGGACGCCCTTCACACTGGCGTCGCTCAACTCGCTGAGCACATGGCTGAGCAGGACCACGGCATCCTCACAGTCCACCGCCTCGGGCTCCGCCTGCCTTACCCCCATCGCCGCAAACTCCTCGCGCATCCGAGCCATTGCAAAGCCACGTGCCATGGCGGAGCGATCTGAAAACGCCACCGTGTCAAACGCTCCAACCCAATGAGCCGCAACCCGGCGGGACGCAATTCCAGTTCCGCACCCCCAGTCCACCAACTTCCGGGAAGGCGGCATCCAGCCCCGCCCCTCCAGTTCTCCAAGCACAGCGTCCCATTTCCATCCAATCCGCTGGGCAAAGGTTCGCTCATACAAATCCAGGTCCTCCGGCCCCCTCCAGTAGTCCCGGGCACCCGCAGTCCCGCTCAAGAAACCCTGCCGAAGACGCACCAGCTCTTTCATCTGCGCTACGCTCCAGGCACTCATCTCGGAACCTCCCCTAGCAAAACTGCAAGACGCTGCGTCTCCAGTCCGAAGGCCTCCCACGCCTCCCTGAATTCGCCCTTGAGTAATTCAGGACGGCGTCCGCCCTCACGCCGGAGCACCCCGGCGAGCATCAGGTTTTTTCCCGAATGCTCCGGTTCAACAAATTCAAACACCCGGGAGTCATAACCGTACATTTCCAGCAACCGGGCACGGAGCGCGTCCGTGAGAATTTCGGCCTGCCGCTCCAGCAGGATACCGTGCCCCGCGACCACCGCGAGTTGCGAGGGCAAGCGGATCTGGGGCCGCAGCTCCTGATGGCAGCAGGGGGAGGTGACGATGAGGCCCGCACCGTCCCGTATGCCCTGAAACAAGGCATCGTCTGTCGCGGTGTTGCAGGCGTGCAGGGCGACCAACACATCCAAGCGCTCCTCAGGCTTCCAGTCGTCAATTCGCCCCTGAACAAAACGCAACCCGTCCATACCAAGTTCCGCCGCCAGCCTGTTTCCGGATTCGACCAGTTCGGAACGCAGCTCCACACCGGTCACGCGGGCCTCCCACCCCCTTTTTTGAAGGGCGTAAGCCAAGGCAAATGTCAGGTAGCCCTTTCCCGCCCCCATGTCAGCGACTTGAATGGGACCGCTGTTCGGCCGGCCCCAATCGTCCAGCAGATGTCCGAGAATTTCGACAAACCGCACCACCTGCCGCAATTTTCCTGCCATGCCCGGCCGGGGTTGCCCTCCAGGAGCGGTCACTCCCAGCTTTTGCATGAACGGCTCGGCCGCCAAACCCTCCCTCAGGGGATTACGCCTGTCATGCGAGCGCTCCGGAGCCTGAGTAAACGCAGGACGGGAGACTTTGACGCGCACAACACCCGAGCGCTCCCGCCGAAACTGAAAATCACCTCCGGTGGTGAACAAATGCGCTTTTGTAAACACCTTTGCGAAGGCTTCTCCCAGCAACCGCGCGCCATCGCGCGAGGCATGGTTGCGGGTGACCTCCCGGTTTGAGTAACACTCGACCAGGGACAACATCCGCCCTTCCTTCAAATCAACGGCGCGTGCCTTGAGATTGCGGAGCCCATCCCCGGGACGGACGTCCTCTTGAGACTCGGGCGAGCTCAGGGTGAGTTTGACAAATGCAGACGCATCCCAAGCGTCTAAGAGCCTCGCTACAAAAAGCGATGGGGAATCAGGGGTTTCAGGCACGGGAGGACGCTACCCCAGACTTTTAAGTACGGCCAGACGAGGTTCACTCAAAACCCAAGCCCCCCGCCCCGGCAAACTACCTCTTTCCGGAACCATTGCAGGCGGCACATTTGCCAAACATCTTTCCCTCACAAAAGGCGCACTTCAGTCAGTTGTTCTTGCCGGCCCCTTGCAAAAGGAACAGGTAAAGTTGGAGGTGCAGAAACCCCTGCAAGCCCCGCATTCTTTTGCAAATGACGGAAAAAATGCTAAGTTCTGAACGAGACAAAAGCCCAACAAAGCGATCAAAACTGGCGGCAGTTTGCACTGAAACATACCCCGCCCGCCTTGCCGCCTTACCTCTTAATCCCCGCGCTCCCATGTCGCTCATGATCCCACCGGCAGAACCCGAAGAAAAACAAGCGCGCACCTGGGGGATGCTCTGCCATCTCGCCGGACTCGCCGGATGTTTCGCCCCATGGATCGCCCATGTGGCGGGCCCCCTCATCGTCTGGTTGCTCAAACGCAACGACTCCGCCTACATCGACACCGAAGGCAAGGAGTCCCTCAATTTCCAGCTCTCACTCGCCCTGTACTCCATTGTCGGGTCCATTCTGCTTGCGCTGACGATCGTTGGCCTCTTTCTGATCCCCTTCTTCCTCTGGACCCTTTACGTCCTGAACGTAATTTGCGTGATCTTTGCCGCGATTCAAAGCAGCGGCGGGCAACCGTTCCGATACCCTCTGATCATTCGCTTTTTGAAATAACAACACCCGTCACTGGGGCAGGCCTTCTTCACGTTGCCAAGAGCCGCCCCGGAGAAGATACTCCGGCCCCTGCCGCAACGCCCCCCGGAATTCCGCTTCGAGAACCCATCACCCGCCCCGCACATGAAACGCTCAATATTAGCCTTGGCCCTGCTGCTCGCGGCGAGTCCACTCCACGCGGCGGAACCCTCGGACAGGTCTCTTGAAAAACTTTTTGACCTGTCTGAAGTCAAAAAGCTCAGCGAAGCCTCCATTAACCAGGTAAACCTGATGATCAACACGATGGTCGCGGAGGCCATCGCTAAGAAGAAGCCATCGCCGGAGCAGCAAAAGGAGTACGAAAAACTCCTGCCAGGGTTCAGCAAAAGACTGCAGGTCATTGTGAAGGAGGAGATGAGCTGGCAGAAAATGAAGGCCGCCTACCTGACAATCTATCGCCAGAACTTTTCCCAGGAGGAGGTCGACAGCCTGATCGCCTTTTATCAGAGCCCGACAGGCAAGATGTTCCTCAAAAAGATGCCGATGGTGACCCAGGACTCCATGCGCGCAACGGTCGAGTTGATGGAGCCGATTTCAGCCCGCATCAAGGAATCCTCCGCGGAGCTTGAGAAGGCAATCCGGTTGAAGTGAGACGCTGTGACGTTTTAAACGCTTTGGCTGCGGGGCCTCGGCGTGCCGCTGAAGTGCGGCCATAGGACCGCTCTACTCTTTGGTCTTCCCACTCGCGGGAAGAAGGCCTTCCCCGTTGGACTCCGCTGGCATCCACATCCGCAAACGCCTGTCGTAAGTGAGTTCCACCCGCCAGCGGGCGTTCTCGTGGCCTCCAAAAAACTTTCCAGCCTGCGCCTCCAGCTCGACTACAGCCCTGCCGGCCTCCTCCATGCGCACCATGGAGGGATCAAAATCACGAAATCGCAGCCCGGTAAACCATCCCAGGCTTTCCCTCAAGACGCCCCTCGCGCGCCAGTACGCAGCAGACGGGTCCGGGGCAACCTGATGCTGCTCCTTCCAGCCTTCGCGCAAAATCGGCAAGCACACCCAGAACAGCACCAGCAACCCGACGACGACCACCGCCGAACCCGCCCCAAACTTGAGGCGGCGCCGCGTCACCTCGCCCTTCGGCACAATGAGCTGCGTCACAGGCTGCCACTGCTCCAGTCCCTCGCACCAAAACATTGCCTCGGAGTGAACGATGCCGCTGTTCACCATGTGGCCGATCTGCTGAACCGTGTACGGTCCACGCTGCAAGCCATTTAAATGTAAAAAATACCGTTCCTGAGACATGATTCAACTCTCTACGCCCTACCAAACCACCCTTTCACCGAAAAACCATCCCAGACCAGCATTTCTTTTCCGCGTCTCGTTTCCATTGAATCAGGCTCGTTTTCATCCCGTCGTCTCTCCTCAGCGCCGGCGTTTTTTGCGCACCACACTTCAGGGCGCCTGAAAAAGCTTCACCGAACAACCGCGCGTCTCCCGGTTTTCCCACCGCTTTCCTCCCCACCATTTCGCCACTCAGACACGCGCCTCAAAGATGAAATCGATCGCCGCGGTTGAAGCGCACGGGCTACTTTGTGGAAACTGGCTTTCCAGCCTCAACCCATGCGTTGAACCCCTTGTTGAGGTGATAGAGCTTTGCGAAGGACTTTCCAGAAAGCGCCGCCAGTGCACGGGAACTGCGTCCGCCGGAGGCACAATGCAACAACACCTCCCGCCCCTCGAACGCCTTCATCTTCTCTAAAAACGAAGGCGAATTGAAATTCACGTTCTGGGCGCCGGCAATGTGCCCCTCTGCAAACTCCTCCTGCGTGCGCACATCGACGACCACAATTTCCTTCGATGACGTGATGAGGCCTTCTGCCTCCGCCGGGGTGACGTTAACCACTGTGTTCATTTTTTGTTTCTGTTCGTTCGACGCGCCAACCGGATTCAAAGGCTCGGCGGCAGTTAGGGCGACCGGCGCTCCCGCGATCAGGAGTCCGAGGAACGGAGCGCAAGCGTGAGCAAAAAAGCTATGCGTTTGCATGCCGAACAGTTTGCGGCCTGCATTGCGCTCTGGCGATTGATATGTTTGCTCATCAAAAAAACGCCCCGTATTCATCACGAAGCAAAGTTACGGCAGCATTCCGAAGGGCTGGACACCAATCTGAAGCGTTGCCAATTTTAGGCAGGCAATCACCATTCAACCCATGAGCGACACCACAGCAACCCCCTCCCCCATCCTTCCGAATGAGGGCCTCCACGTCATCCACCTCTACCTGCGCATGGATCACGTCGAGTGGCAGTTTCTGGACGCAACGGAGCGCAAAGAGCGCCGGGCCCGACTGGCCGGCGTAGTGGCCGAACTGCGCGCCCTCCCAAGAACCCAGGTTCTTCCTTTCAGCGTCGTGAGCGCCAAGTCGGACCTTGGGTTCATGGTCCTCACTCCGGACCTGCACAACGCAGACTACGCCTCCAAGCGGCTCGCCGAGGGACTCGGACCAGGAATGCTGACGCCCGTATTTTCATGGCTCTCGCTCACCGAGCGCAGCGAGTACACCACTACCGAGAAGGAATACACACAGACGCTCCAGGAGGAAGGCGTGGAAGCTGGCACTCCCGAGTTTCAGGAGAAGATGGAGGCCTTCCACCAAAGAATCGCCAAGTACCTCAAGTACAGGCTGGATCCAGATTTGCCCACAGGGGGAGAATGGCCGGTGCTCTGCTTCTACCCGATGTCCAAGCGCCGCAACCTGGAGCAAAACTGGTACGCCGAATCCTTCGACCACCGGAACAAGCTGATGGCCGGCCATGCGAAGGTTGGCAGAACCTACGCCGGCCGGGTGCTCCAGCTGATCACGGGATCGACGGGCCTGGACGACATGGAATGGGGAGTCACCCTGCTGGCCAAATCGGCGAGCGAGATCAAGGCCATCGTTTATGAAATGCGCTTCGACGAGGTCAGCTCGCGATACGCAGAGTTCGGAGATTTCCTCATCGGAATCCGCATGGAAACCGAAGCCCTGTGCGACAGGCTCGGCCTGTAAAACTGTCCGGAGTACGCCCCCGCCTGGCAACCTGATTCTGCCATCGCAGGAAGGAGAAGGCCCGTTTAGGGCATGGATTCCCGCCTCGGTAACGGCTAGGCTTACGCTTTAATCTCCCCCCCAGAACCATGGCCACCATCGCTGTCCTAGGCACCCTCGACACCAAGGGTGCGGAACACCAGTTCGTCGCGGACTGCATTAGCCGCAACGGCCACCAAGCCCTGCTTGTGGATGTCGGCACCGGCGCGGCGCCCACGGTAAACCCGCACATCTCTCGCGAAACCGTGGCGGAAATGGGGGGGGTGAACCTCGGTGCTATCCAAGCCGACCGGGGCAAGGCAGTCGAACTCATGAGCAAGGCCGCTCCGCGAGTCCTGAAGAAGCTTTTGGAGCAAAAACGCATTCACGGCGTCAT
The DNA here is from genome assembly GCA_947449735.1 of Chthoniobacteraceae bacterium. Classification (GTDB taxonomy): domain Bacteria; phylum Verrucomicrobiota; class Verrucomicrobiia; order Chthoniobacterales; family Chthoniobacteraceae; genus Chth-196. The sequence continues at coordinate 51,654 of CANFTB010000015.1, forward strand.
TTCCCTCGGCGGGGGCGGAGGAACGGCGATCGGAACCGCCGCGATGCGGGCGCTTCCGCTTGGATTCCCGAAGATCATGGTCTCCACCCTCGCTAGCGGAAACACCGCCCAGTACGTGGGCTTCAAGGATATTGTCATGATGCCCAGCATCGTTGACGTGGCGGGCCTCAATCGCATCTCAAAGCCGCTGCTTTCACGCGCCGCCGGGGCCATCTGCGGCATGGTGGAGGCGGCGCTCGAAGACAATCCCGAGGAGGACCGGCCGATCATCTTTGCCTCCATGTTCGGCAACACCACGATCGGAGTGGAACGCGCCAAACAAATTTTGGAGGAGGCGGGATACGAGGTGATTGTATTTCACGCTACCGGGACGGGGGGGCAGACCATGGAGGCGCTGATCGAGACTGGCGTGGCCTCCGGAGTCCTCGACTTCACCACCACCGAATGGGCGGACGAGGTCGTCGGAGGGGTTCTGAGCGCGGGCCCGAAACGCCTTGAAGCGGCGGCGCTTTCCGGCACACCAGCCATCATCACCCCGGGGTGCCTCGACATGGTCAATTTTTTCGCAAAGGAAACGGTGCCGCCGAAATTCAGCGAGAGAAACCTTTACGTCCACAACCCGCAGGTGACGCTGATGCGCACCACGCCGGAGGAGGCTGAGACCATTGGCCGCGCGATTGCCGCCAAGGTCAACCTTTCCAAGGGGCCAGTGACCTTTATTCTGCCCACCCAAGGGGTGAGCGCCATCAGCTCGCCGGGCTTCGTCTTCCACGACCCCGCGGCAGACAGCGCCCTCTTTAACGCGCTGCGACAATCCCTCCGTAAGGACATCCCGGTCGTGGAAGTCGACACCACGATCAACGACCCGGCTTTCGCCGAAATCTGCGCAAAGACCCTGCTCGAAAACATCGCTACCTTGGAAAGAACACGGGGTTATCCCGCCGCCACGCCGAAAATGGCCTGACACGCAAACCCCTTAATTGTTTGGATGCATGCACTAGCATTCCAAGCGAAGGCCCGCTGCGACTCTCCGCTTCTCAGAGAGCAGCGGCTCTGGTTGAATGTTGGTTCCAAACGACCAGCCCATGAGTACTCGCACCGCCCTGATCGAACGTTCCACCGCCGAAACACGGATCCGACTTCAGTTGAACGTGGATGGCACCGGGCGCAGCGACATCCACACCAAGGTGCCCTTTTTCGACCACATGCTCACGTTGTTTGCGCGGCACAGTCTGGTGGATCTGGAAATACACACCGACGGCGACATCGAAGTCGACTTCCACCACACCGTAGAGGACACGGGCATCGCCTTGGGACAGGCTTTCGTCAGAGCCCTCGGTGAAAAGCGCGGCATCGCCCGTTACGGTTGGGCCTATGTCCCCATGGACGAGACGCTCGCCCGGGCCGTCGTAGATTTCAGCGGACGCCCCTTTCTGGACTATCGCGCTCCCGAGGGAGTTGCCTCCATGGGGGCATTCTCCTTCACCCTGGTGGAAGAGTTCCTGCGCGCTTTCGCCCACAACGCCGCGTGCAACCTGCACCTGAATCTGCTCTACGGACGCGACGGGCACCACCTGGCGGAAGCCGCCTTCAAGAGCCTCGCTAAAGCCGTCGACCTTGCCTGCCGGATCGACCCCAGAGTGCAGGGCATTCCAAGCACCAAGGGAACGCTTTAACCTTCATGATCGCCCTCATCGACTACGGTTCGGGAAACCTGCGAAGCGTTTACAACGCACTGCGCTCTCAGGGAGGCGAGGTCGAAATCCTTTCCGATCCCTCACACATGCAGCGCGCATCGGGCGTCATCCTCCCGGGCGTGGGCGCGTTTGGCGACTGCGTCCAGCAGATTCGCGAACGCGGGTTCTGGGGGCCGCTTCAGGAGTGGATTGCGGCGGACAGGCCGTTTTTGGGGATCTGCGTTGGATACCAAGTGCTCTTTGAGGGAAGCGAAGAGGCCCCCGGAGTGGCGGGCATGGGCGTCTTCAGCGGACAGGTCCGAAAGTTTCAGACCCCCGGACTCAAAGTCCCCCAGATCGGCTGGAACCGGCTCAGCCTCTCGATGCCTGACAACATCCTCTGGAACGGGCTCCCCGCCGATCCATACGTGTACTTCGTGCACTCCTTCTACCCCGATTCAAGGGATCCAGAGGTGGTCAGTGCGGAGTGCACTTACGGCGAAACCTTCGCCGCCGCCGCTTCCCGAGGACGGATCAACGGGGTCCAGTTTCACCCCGAGAAGAGCCAGGACGTCGGCCTGAAAATTTTACAGAACTTTCTTAAAGCCGGAGCCAATCTCTAGGCTAGTCTTCGAACGCCATTCTGAATTTATGCTTCTATACCCTGCCATCGACCTGATGGGCGGACAGGTCGTCCGCCTCCGCCAAGGCAAAGCCGAGGACAAAACCGTCTACCCCGCGCCCCCGCTGGCCTACGCCAAACGCTGGAGCGAAGAAGGTGGAGACTGGCTGCACATCGTCGACCTGGACGCCGCCTTCACCGGGAACCACACCAACCTCGAAATCGTCAGCACCATCGCAAAGTCCATGCTCATTCCGGTGCAACTCGGGGGAGGAATGCGTTCGGCGGAATCCGTGAAGAAGGCCCTGGATGCGGGGGTTTCGCGCGTGGTGATCGGCACAAAGGCCGCCGAGTCTCTGTCGTTTGTGAGCGATATGGTGGATCAGTTTGGAGCGGATAAAATCGCGGTCGGCATCGACGCCAAGGACGGTATGGTGTCCGTGAAGGGGTGGACGGAAGTCTCGCAACTCGATGCGCTTGACCTTGCGAAAAAGGCCGAGGACTGCGGGGTCAAGACGATCATCTACACCGACATCGCCACCGACGGGATGATGGCCGGGCCGAACTACCGCGGCCTCGAACGGATGCTCGCCGCCATCGGATGCGATCTGATCGCAAGCGGCGGCGTTTCAAGCCTGGGAGACATCCAGCGCCTTGGACAGTACCGCGGCATCCACGGCGCCATTATTGGCAAGGCGCTTTACGACAACGCCATCAGACTTCACGACGCGGTTGCAAGCCGCACCCAGACGCTCTAACCGTCGGTGCGTTACTCCCCATGAAAACACTGTATTTCGACTGCTTCTCAGGCATCAGCGGCGACATGACTGTCGGCGCGTTGTGTGACCTTGGAGTCAAACCATCGACCCTCGAATGGGAGCTTTCCAAGCTCGATCTGGGCGATTTCCACATGCACTTCGAGAGGCAGAAGCGGGGGGACATCGAAGGGGTGAAGTTTGACATTCACGCGGGAGCAACCCACACCGAAGCGTGCGACCATTCGCACGACCACGGGCATTCGCACAGCCACGACCACGGGCATTCGCATTCACACGATCACGAACACTCGCATGGTCACGACTGCGGGCATGACCATAGTCACGACCACAATCACGACCACAATCACGAGCACAATCACGAGCACGGTGCCGACTGCGCCCACGGTCATCACGAAGAAGAAAAGAACGCGCATTCGCACGAACATTCACACAGCCACGACTGCGGCCACGACCACTCGCACGACGACGGCGGCGAGCACCATCATCACGACGACGGCCATCACGCTCATTCACACTCCCCCGAGCGCAGCCACAAACACATCCGCGCCCTCATCGAGGGCAGCGGCCTTTCGCCCTTCGTCAAATCCCACGCGCTTTCCATCTTCCAACGCATCGCCGTCGCTGAGGCGAAGATCCACGGAACCACGCCCGAGGAGGTGCACTTTCACGAAGTCGGCGCCCTAGACTCAATTGCTGACATCGTCTGCGCCTGTGTCGGCATCGAATCCCTTGGAGTGGAGTCGATCTTCGTCTCCGAGCTCGAAGAGGGTTCTGGATGGATCCAGTGCGAACACGGCCGCTTCCCCATCCCGGCGCCTGCCACACTTGAAATTCTGGAAGGCATCCCGCTGCGCCAGGGAGACGAGCAGCACGAACTCATCACCCCCACAGGGGCGGCCATTCTGGCGGAGTTCGGAAAGAGCTTTGGCCGCATGCCGTCCATGCGGGTCGAACGCATCGGCTACGGAGTCGGCTCCCGGGAGCTGAAGTCGCGCCCGAACGTTCTGCGCGCAGTGCTCGGCGAATTGACGCAAGCATAGCCGTTTCCGCTGATGGGCGAAGAGGGCTACCAGAGCGACACGGTCCTCCAGATCGAGACAAACCTCGACGATCTGTCGCCGGAGGTTTTGGGCCATGCTGTGGGACTGCTGCTTGAGGCGGGAGCGCTCGACGTCTGGCTGACTCCCATCCAGATGAAAAAGCAGCGCCCGGGAACGATGCTCTCGCTGCTGTGCGCCCCCGAGGAGAAGTCCAAATTTTCCGAACTGATCTTCGTCCACACCAGCGCCTTCGGCCTTCGTATCACGGAGGTCTCACGCCTGAAACTCCGCCGCGACTTTGTCCAGGTCGACACTGAGTATGGAAAGGTGAGCGTGAAGCGCGGGTTCCGGGGGGAAACGTTACTTCAAACCGCCCCAGAGTACGAGTCCTGCAGGGCAGCCGCGCAACTCCACGGCTGCCCGGTTCAAAAAGTCTACGATGCGGCAAGGCAGGCCGCCTCGCGCTCGAAGCCATAGGGGTCGAGCCCGGAAACGGTCCCGGACGTCCCCGCTCACACTTGCGTCATGCGCCGGCTTTCTGGCGGTAAGCTGACGCAATCTCCTCCAAAAGCGCCTGGTTCAGGGCCATTCCGGCTTCGAAGTTGGCGACTGGAAAGTTTTCATCCGGCGCGTGGGCGCGGCAATTCGGGAGTGCCAATCCGAGCAGGAGCGTCTCTACGCCCAGGACCCGTTCAAAGGTGTTCACAATCGGAATGCTCCCTCCTTCGCGGATCAGTGCCACGCCGACTCCAGGCAGAACCCTCTGAAGCGCCTTTTGAGCGGCCATTCCGTAGGCCGATTCAGGATCGTTGATGTAGGGCGAGCCGCTGTGTCCGTGCCTCACGTCAAGAGTCACCCCGGGAGGGCACTGAGACTGCAGGTGGCGCTCCACAGCCTCCAGCACGGCGGCGGGTTCCTGAGCGGGAACAAGGCGGAAGGTGAGCTTTGCAAAGGCCTCCCGGGGGATGATGGTCTTCGTCCCCTCTCCCTGAAATCCCCCGCCGATGCCGTTCACCTCGGCCGTCGGCCGGCCCCAGATTCTTTCCAATGCGGTGAAGCCGGACTCCCCGCCGACCGCCGCGACGCCCGTTGAAGCTTCGATCTGCTTCTCCCCGAAAGGCACTCTCGACCATGCCTCGCGCTCCCATTCCTGCAGCGGCAGCACCCCCGTGTAAAAACCATCTACCGCAACGCTTCCGTCAACCGCATGCAGCGAGGCCAGCAACCTCGCAAGGACCGTCGCGGGATTCTGCACGGCGCCCCCGTAGATTCCAGAGTGCAGGTCCACGGAGGGGCCTTTGACCCAAACTTCCATCGCAGCAATTCCACGCAAACCATAGGTGAGCGTCGGCACGCCGGGGGCGACCATCCCGGTGTCGGAGACTGCAATCACGTCGCAACGCAGCGCCTCCCGGTGTTCTTGGAGGAATGCCTCCAGATTCGGACTGCCGATCTCCTCCTCCCCTTCCACGAGAAAGATCAGGTTCACGGGAAGGTCGCCGTGCTCGGCCAACGCAGTGGCGACCCCGCGTACATGGGCAAAAATCTGCCCCTTATTGTCGGCCGATCCCCGTGCATAGAGGATCCCGTCCCGGACCTCCGGTTCGAAAGGCGCGCTGCTCCATCCTCCCACGGGGTCCTCTGGCTGGACGTCGTAATGGCCGTAAATCAAAACTGTCGGCCGCCCCGGCTTCGCTGCGTTCCGGGCAACGACCACGGGATGCCCGGGAGTGGGATAAACGGCACTCGAGAGTCCAATCGACTGGAAATGGGAAGAAAGCCACTCCGCGCAGGCCCCGACCTGCTGGGAGCGCAACGGATCCGTGGACACGCTTGGAAACCGTAAAAACTCAAATAACAGCTCGAGCGATGGGTTGTTCATGAGGGAACCCTACCAATTCGCAACCGCCGCAACAACGCAACAGGCGCTTGAAGTTGGCATTTTGCCTGATCTTTTTGGCCGAACTTTTGGCACGTATGGGAGAGGACGCACGACTCCAGAGAAAAAACGTCTGTTTAAGCCTTCGAGAACACCGAAACAGCCATTTCAAGTCTTTCGCCACCGCTTCGGATAAAGTTTTCCAAACTTAGCAATATTTTGCTAACAATACCGCCCGGTTGCGATTGTTCCACTTAACCACTCAGAAAATCCGCACCAAGTTAACCTAATATACACGTATGGACTCGAACCCGTCACCCCATTCGATGCCTTTCAACAAGCCTTCCCGCCGCGAATTCCTTTATGCAGGTCTCGCAGGAAGCCTCGGGCTCACCCTCGGAGACCTCCTCAAACTGCGCGCGGCCGAGGCCGAAGCGGCGGCTCCCCTGGTGGCCAAGGCGGACTCGCTGATCCACATTTTCCTCCCCGGCGGCGCCGCGGCCCAGGAAATGTGGGATCCAAAACCCCTCGCTCCCTCTGAGTATCGCGGACCGCTCGGCACGGTGGACACCGTCATCCCCGGCGTAAAGTTCTCCCAGTACCTCAAGAACACGGCCAAAATCGCGGACAAGCTGACAGTGGTACGGTCCATGACCCACGGAGAGGCCGCCCACGAGCGCGGAACCCACAACATGTTCACGGGTTACCGTCCGTCGCCCGCCCTTGCGTATCCCTCCATCGGGTCGGTTGTTTCCCACGAACTGGGTTCCCGCAAGCAGCTTCCCGCCTACGTCTGCGTGCCGAACGTTCCGAATGAATTTGCAGGCACAGGCTACCTCTCGACGGCCTTCGGTCCCTTCGCCCTCGGCAGCGAGCCTTCCTCTGACGCCTTCAAGGTGCGCGATCTTTCGCTGCCCACGACGGTCTCCCCGGAGCGTTTCGACCGCCGCCGGTCCATTCTGGACACCGTGGATTCCCATTTCCGTTATCTCGAGCAGTCCGACGCGCTCCGCGCCATGGATTCGTTCTACGAGGCCGCGTACGCGATGATCAGCTCACCGTCCGCCCGCGAAGCGTTCAACCTCGCCGCAGAGCCGGCCAAGGTTCGCGACACCTACGGACGCCATATCGCAGGCCAGCGCATGCTCATGGCGCGCCGTCTCGTTGAGAGCGGTGTCCGCGTGGTTTCCGTGACCTTCGGCGGCTGGGACCACCACACCAGCATCGCCCGCGCCATCGAAACCAACGCCACACCGTTCGACCAGGCGTTCGCCGCCCTCATCGCCGACCTCGACCAGAGGGGAATGCTTGAGCGCACGATGGTCATGGTGAGCTCGGAATTCGGACGCACTCCGAAGATCAACAAGGACGCAGGCCGCGACCACTGGCCGCGCGTCTTCTCCGTGGCCTTCGCGGGCGGCGGTTTCAAGCGCGGCTTGATCTACGGATCCTCCGACGCCACCGGCGCCGAGCCCGATTCAAATCCGCTGAGCGTCGAAAACATGTCCGCCACGGTCTTCAACCAGCTCGGGATCAACCCAGAGAAGCATCTGATTGCTCCCGGCGGCCGCCCCGCCGCGATCGTGAAGGACGGCACCGTTGTTTCAGATCTACTCGTTTAAAGTAACATGCGACAGAACCGCCCCCCAGCCGGAAAGTCAAAAGCGCGCGCCTGCATCCGCCATGCGGCCATTGCAGCGACTGTTTGTTTGAGCAGCGTCACCGCGTTCGCGGGGACGCCCAGAGTTAGCCATGCCTTCCCCGCAGTCGCGCAGCGCGGCGCGGAGCAGGAGGTGGTTTTCTCAGGCTCAAACCTTTCCGACGCGAGGACGGTTCTGTTCGACGCCCCGGGGTTTGAAGTCACCTCCGTCAAAGCGGAGGCCAGCCGGTATACGGTGAAAGTCCGGGTGCCGGCCGATGCCGATCTCGGGGAACACCGCTGCCGGGTGGTCACTGAGTCAGGGATCGCCGACCTGCGCCTTTTCTTTGTCACCCCCTTCCCGGTGGTAGAAGAGGCAAACCCGAAAGCTCCTGCACGCGCGGCGATCGCACAGGCCGCCCGCGTGGCGAAGGCCGCAAAACTCGCAGCCAAGGCCGCAGAGGATGCCGCTGCAGCAGCAACCGCCGCCGCAAAAGCAGCGAAGGCCACGCCTCCCCCCGCCCCCGGTGCACCCGCCGCGGCTGCACCAACGGCAGCCGCTCCCGCTCCGGCAGCAAAACCCGCACCCGTGGCGGTACCGCCAGCGCCTGAAGGCCCTCAGGAACTGGAGCTAAACACAACCGTCTTTGGCCAAACCCAGGGCGAAGACCAAGACTTTTACTCTGTAAAACTCACCAAGGGACAAAGACTGAGCATCGAAGTCGTCGGCCTCCAGCTGCACACCCAGACGCCCTACGATCCGGAAATCATTCTGGCAAAACCCGACGGCAAGATTCTGAAAACCGTCTCGGGAACGACTTTCGGCCGGGGCAATCCGGCCTTCTCGCTGGAAGCTCCCGAGGACGGCGAATACAAGCTCACCATCCGCGATTCCACCCGCAACGGCGCAGGCGAATGCCAGTACATCATGCACGTGGGCGACTTCGCCCGTCCCCTCGCCTCATTTCCAGCCGGCGGCCCTGCGGGAAAGCCTACGGAATTCACCTTGCTGGGTGACCCGAAAGGACCGATCCAGGTCAAGGCCTCGCCCGGAACCACGCCCGACTCCATTGGGGGCGTCTTCCCCGTCTCCGGCACGGTCTCTCCGACCCCCGTTCTGGCGAGAATATCGGACCTTCCCAACATTCTGGAATCTGGCTCTCAGCGCGCCACAGCCGCAGAAGCCACGGGCCCAGCGACTGCTCTGCCGGCGGCTTTCAACGGCGTCCTTTCCAAAGACAAGGAGCGCGATTTCTTTCGCGTCTCAGCGAAAAAGGGGCAGATTTACGAACTGACAATCTACGGGAGGTCGCTGCGCTCCCCCATCGACAGCGTGCTCACCGTGCACGATGCGAAGGGCGCGCAAATCGCGCTCAACGACGACAATGGCACGCCGGACAGTTTCCTGCGCTGGACAGCCCCCGCAGACGGCGAGTTCGTCTTCGGAGTGCGCGACCAGTTGGACCGAGGCGGCCCGCTTTTCAGCTACCGCCTGGAGGCAGTTCTAGCCTCGCCGAGGGTGAAAATGTGGCTTCCCGAGATGACGATCAACTCCTCACAGGACCGCCGCTCCATCGTGGTTCCGCAGGGCAACAGGTACGCGACTCTGGTGCGAGTGAAGCGCGAGGATTGGGCCGGTTCGATCCGTTTGGAACCGTTGAACCTTCCGCCCAACGTACAGGCCCAGTCGGGCACCATGGACAAGACGGTGGATACCCTCGCAATGGTTTTCGAGGCCTCCCCGAATGCTCCACTCACGCAGAAGCTGATCTCCATGTCGGGAGCCCCCGCGGAAACCGTTGAGGGAGCTCAGCCGAGCTTTAAGATCGAGCATATCATCAGCCCCTGTGAGAACGGAAACCAAAAGCCGTACTACACGCTGAAGGAAAGCTCCATCGCGATGGCGGTCACCGCTCCGATCCCCGCACGGATCGACGTCGATGAACCGAAGGCGCCGGCGATCCGCGCAGGCCAGTTTCCCTTAAAGGTGAAGATCCAACGCACCGGCGAATTCAAAGGTCCCGTGGAAGTCTTCCTTTTGCACTCGCCAACCGGCATAGCGACTGCAGGTTCGGTGAAAATTCCAGCCGAGGCATCGGAGGGGATCCTCAACCTGAGCGTCGGAGCCGACGCTCCCCTCAAAAAGTGGACCCTTTGCGTCACGGCGAACGCAGACTTTGGCAAGGGGCAGACCTGGTTCAGCTCCGGACTTTTTGAACTGGAAGTCTCCGAAGCGCCGTTTACGGGAAGCCTGGTACGGACCTCGCTTTCACAAGGAGGGACCACCCAGATGAAGCTCAAGCTCGAGCAGAAGAATGCCTTTGAAGGAAAGGCGAAGGTTGAGCTCATGGGACTGCCCAACGGCGTGACGGCCGAACCGCAGGAGGTCACAACCGACACCAAGGAAGTGGTATTCAACCTGACGGCAAAGCCCGAGGCGACCGTCGGCATCCAAAAGCAAGTAACCGCTCAGGTGGCCGTCACCAAAAACGGACAGGCTCTGACTGTAAACTGTGCCGCAGGAGGCGTGGTGCGCGTTGACAAGGGGGAACCAGGTGCGAAACCCGCCCCGATCGCCGTCGCGAATGCAGCCGGCGCACCAGCTCCGGCGACTCCGCCCCCCGCGGCAGCTCCTGCTCCCGCTGCCAAGCCGACGGCCCCTGCTCCGAGCGCGACACAGCCGACGCCTCCCGCTCCGGCGCCGGCAGCAGCTGCGAAGCCTCAAACACCTGCACCTGCACCTGCACCTGCACCTGCACCTGCACCTGCACCTGCACCTGCACCCGCACCCGCAGCGCCCAAGCCGGCAGCCCCTGCCCCCGCTGCTCCGACCACCCCCGCAGCGGCTACCGCCCCTGTTCCCGTAAACGCCTCAACCCCCGCCGCAAAATGACGCGTAGCAATCTCTTCTACTCCAGCCTGAGCGTTGGCCTCCTCTCCCTCGCGCCCTCCCTGCTTCAGGGAGCACCAGTCCTCGAGGTTTTTCCAGCCGATGCCCACTTGCGCAGCAAGCTCGACCGCCAGGCTTTCGTCGTACGGGTCATTCAGGACAACGGAATCCATCTGGACGTTACCAGCGACGCCAAGCTGACCCTCGAAGACCCGTCCAAGGCAGTCCTGACCAAAAACGAGGTCGCTCCGAAAGCCGAGGGCTCCACAAAGATTAAGGTACAGTGGAAAAACCTCTCTGCATCGGTTCCCCTCACCGTCGAAAAGCCCGACTTCGAGCCCACGGTCTCCTTCCGAAAGGATGTGATGCCGGTCTTCATGAAGGCGGAGTGCAACCGCTGCCACGGAGCTGCCCGCGGCCAGGACGGATTCAAACTTTCGCTCTGGGGTTTTGACCCGGACGCCGACTATTTCAGAATCACCCGCGAACAGCCGGGACGCCGCGTGAATCTGGCGGTGCCGGAGGAGTCGCTTCTTCTGACCAAATCCGACGGAGAGGCCGCACACACTGGTGGAAAGCGGTTTGAAAAGGGCAGCCCCCTCTACCACACGATGCTGCGCTGGCTCAAGGCGGGCGCCCCCGACGACCCCAAGGATTTGGTTCAGCTCAAGTCCGTCGAAATCACCCCCGGCTCCCTCGTGCTCGAGGGACCGGAGCAGAAATTCCGGATGAACGTCCGGGCGAACTACGCCGACGGATCGACACGCGACGTCACCTCCACCGCGCTGTTCCTCTCCAACAACGAGGGGACGGCAAAAGTCGACGCAGAGGGCGTCCTCACGACCGGTCTTCGCGGCGAGGCCTTCGTCATGGCGCGCTACGGCTCCTTTACCGTAGGAGTCCCGGTCATTGTCCTCCCGAAGAATCTCAAGTTCGAGTGGCCGAAGGTCGAGGAGCGCAACGAAATCGACAAGCTGGTGAATGCCAAGCTGCGCAACATGCGCATGAGCCCAAGCGAGTTCTGCGACGACCTCACCTTCCTGCGCAGGGCCTACATTGACATCACTGGAACCCTCCCCCCCTTGGAGCGGGTTATCGCGTTCCGGGACGACAAGGATGCCGCCAAGCGCGAGAAGCTTGTGGATGAACTCCTGAAGCAACCTGGGTTCATCGACCTCTGGACCCTTAAATGGGCGGACCTCCTGCAGATCCGCACCATTAATAACCAGTCCTACAACAAGACGGTCCAGCTTTACCACAACTGGCTGAGAGACCAGATGCTCTCCGGAGTCCCCCTCAACCAGCTGGCGGCCAAGCTCCTCACCGCCACGGGTTCCAACATCGAAAATCCCGCGGCGACCTTCTACTCCTTGGAACTGGACCCGATCCGCGTTACCGAAGACGCCGCTCAGGCAATGCTCGGCATCCGCATCCAGTGTGCCCAGTGCCACAACCACCCCTTCGACCGTTGGTCGATGAGCGACTACCGCGGCTTCATGGCGTTCTTCATGCAGGTCGGCCGCAAGGCGGGCGAGGATCCCCGCGAGAAAATCATCTATAACGCGGGCGGCGGTGAAGCCGTGCACCCCGTCGGAGGCAAGGCCGTGCCGCCCAAGTTCCCCGGTGGAGAAGAACCGGACGTCAAAGGCAAGGACCGCCGCGAAGTCCTTGCGCAGTGGCTAGCCGACCCGTCCAATCCGTGGTTCGCCAAACACATGGCAAACTTGGTCTGGGCCCAGCTCATGGGAGTGGGAATCGTCAGCCCCGTGGACGATATCCGCATTTCCAACCCCGCCTCGAACCAGCCCCTTCTGGACTACCTTGCAAAGCGCCTGGTGGAATACAACTTTGACATCCGCAAGCTGGCCAAAGAGATCACCTTGTCGGCCACATACCATCGCTCCACACGCTCGAACGAAACCAACGAGCTCGACACCCGGAATTACGCAAAGGCAACCATCCGCCGCATGCGCGCCGAGGTCCTGCTTGACGCCATCGCCGACGCCTCCGGAAATTCGGCCAAGCACACCGGTCTGTCCCAGGGCATGAGGGCGGTGGAAGTCGCCGATGCCAAGAAGACCAACTACTTCATGACCACGTTCGGCCGCGCAACCCGCGACAACGTGTGTGCCCGGGACGAAGTTAGCCCCACCCTCTCCCAGGCGCTGCACCTTCTGACCGGCGACACGGTCGAGGGTAACATGAAGGCAGGCAATCTTGTCGCAAAGCTTCTCACTTCCGGAAAAAAGCCGACAGAGGTCATGCAGGAACTCTATCTCCGTGTGATCGGCCGCCCCCCCACAACAGAGGAAGCCAGCGCGCTGGAAGCTCTTTTCAGCGACGAAGCGCAAACCAAGGCGACCTTGGAAGACATCCAGTGGGCCTTGCTCAATTCCAAGGAATTCATCTTTAACCACTAAATCCATGGTCCTCCGCCGCCTTCTTTTGGGATCCCTGGTAGCAGCCGCTCCCGGACTGACCCACGCAGCTGTTCCCGAAAAAGTGACCTTTGAAGACCACGTTTTGCCCATCCTGCAGAACGCGTGCAACAACTGCCACAACCCTGACAAGAAGAAGGCCGGACTAGACCTCACAAACTACTCGGCCACCCTTCAAGGTTCCGACGGAGGCAAGGTAGTGAAGCCTGGCGATGCGGCATCCAGCATGCTGCTGAAGTGCGTCAAGGGCACCGAGGAACCGGTCATGCCTCCCAAGGGTGACCGCCTGAGTGCCAATGACATTGCGGTGATCGAGAAGTGGATCGCCACCCGCGCGCTCGAGTCCATGAACAGCAAGGGTGCTCCCGTCGCGAACAACGTGGCGGCCGCCGCGGTGAGCCTGACCCGCCCCTCGGGTCCGCCCCCGATGCCGGGCAACCTTTCCAAGGACGGCATTCTTGCAACCCCGAATTCCAACGCGGTGATCGCCCTCGCGGCAAGCCCCTGGGCGCCGGTGACGGCCGTGGGAGGGCAGAAGCAGGTTCTCCTTTACCACTCAGACACCCTCGAACTCCTCGGAGTGCTTCCGTTTCCCGAGGGCCTCCCGACCATCGTTCGGTTTTCACGGAACGGCGAACTGGTGATGGCCGGCGGCGGAGTCGGAGCCAAGTCGGGCAAGGTGGCCCTCTGGAGAATCTCGACAGGCGAGCGCATTGCTACCGTCGGAAACGAGGTGGACCAGGTGCTGGCCGCGGATCTGAGCCCCGACCAGACCACCATCGCGCTCGGCGGCCCCAACCGGTTGGTAAAGTTTTACAGCACCAAGGACGGCTCCCTGATCCGGTCCAACAAAAAGCACACGGACTGGGTCACCGCCATGGCCTATTCCCCGGACGGCGCGTATGTGGCCAGCGCAGACCGCGCGGGTGGAATCACCATCTGGGAGGCGGCGACTGGCGCGGAGTCCATCTCGCTTCCGGGGCACAAAACGGCGGTCAACGCCCTGGCCTTTCTGCCGGGGCTGCTCGCTTCCGCCGGGCAGGACGGGACCGTGGTGCTGTGGGATGTCGCCGAGGGCAAGGAGCAGAAGAAATGGACGGCGCACGCCGGTGGATGCGAATTCGTGGACTTCACCCCGGAGGGGAAGATTGTGAGCTGCGGCCGTGACAAGGTGGCAAAGGTTTGGGACCAGACAGGCAAGGCGCTCCTGACCACCCAGCCCCTGACGGACATCGCCCTGCGAGCGGTTCTCTCCGGAGACACAGTGGTGGCAGGCGATTGGAGCGGCAAAGTGCAGGCGTTCCTGCTGGCCGACGGCGGAAAGCCGTTCGGTGATGTGGCGCTGAAGCCGGCAACGGCCGCGAAGTAGACGCAGGCTTCCGGACCGGAGGTGTTCGAGCGGAACTCTGTTTTGTCTTCCGCTCCCCCTTACAGACTCGCGGTTGGAAACCCGCTTGAGTAGACTCCCGAACAGGGCCGCATTCGCGGATCTGCGTCGGGAGGATTCAAGGAAGTTTCAACCATTGAAAAGGGAGCGCCGTACGGCATCAGCAAAAGCGGTTTGCAGTCGTTTTTTTCAAACAAAACACGGCTGGGTGCTCGGGGCGGGATGCGCGCTGGCCTTCCTCAGTGCGGCAGTAAACGCCTGTTTTTTGATCCAACTGGGCACGTCCGTCGGACACCTCACTGGTGATGTCTCGCGAGTTGCCGTCGAATTGATGTCCGCTCAGAAGGGGCTTCACCAAAGCCTCGCGAATCTGGTGTCAGCCACGCTCGGATTCCTAGCGGGAGCCACCTCTGCGGGCTTCTTCATCCACCACCCCGACCTTGAAATCTCCCGCCCCTACGGGAGGGCCATCATTCTCATCGGACTCTGCTTCGGAGCCTCGCAATGCACACTGGCCGTCTCTCCCGCCGGTGCGATCGGCCTGACGGCTTTCGGATGCGGTCTTCAAAATGCACTCGCAACGCACTACAAGGGAACCATCCTCCGGACGACGCACGTGACGGGCCTGCTGACGGACCTCGGGAGCAACCTGGGACTCCGCCTTAGGGGCGTTGACGTGAACCGATGGAGGATCCTCGTTCCCCTCCTGCTCGTCCTGTCCTTCTTTACCGGAGCGATCGCGGGCTCAGGGCTTGTTCTTAGGGGCACCCGGAGCCCCCTTCTGATCCTGTCCGGACTTTACCTTGCCGGAGGGCTCGGATGGAGCCTCCTTAAGCACAGGTTGCTGCAGAAGTTGAAACGGCGACGCAGTCTCTGATTCCCTGTTGGAAACTCCGGGCGCTTTTGGCAGTCCCCCGAACGCCTTGAAGGGCAAGGATACAACCTCGTTCAGTTCCCCAACCTCCACCGTCCCCCGCGAAGGGCTCTCCACCCGTGGGTGCGCCGCCTTTACAATCAACAAAACCTCGCGCATCACGCCGTTGATCCGGTGCCTGCCGAGCCCCCAAACGAGGCTGCTTTCCACTGGAAGATTGAACGTCAATTCTGGCTTCCAATCGCTAAAGACCGGCTGTTCGACTGCCGCAGTTGTCACTGTGCACTCAAAACTGCGAAGCCACGGCTTCAAGTCGATGGCTACCAAATTACCCTGAAGCCTCGACGTCAGCGACAGCCGAGTGCCGGTCCACGTGCGCTGCTTCTTCCCTCCCTCGCGGTCCACGGAGTATTCAAAGTCTCTGACGCTGGCAAGATTGTCGGTCCGGCCGGCTCCCACGGAAGAGTTCAACTGCGCCACGACATTGACATCATTCGCCACCTCAAGGCTTTCCCGAAAAACTTCAGCCCGCTCCGCCCCAAAAATCCCCTGCAAATCCCCCAACGCCTGCCCAAGGATGCGGGTCCCCGAGGTCATCTTCACCCCGACTACCGAAAAAGCCTCCCTCACTGCCTCCGCCGAAGCCTCCATAAACCGGGCTTCAATCTCGATCCTTTCCCCAGCAGGAGGCGCAGGCGCTAAAACCTCCCGCTCGGGCAGCGGCCTCGCCGCAAACCCAAACGGAGAAACCGCCAAAGCCAGTCCAGCAACGCATCCGCGCACCAGAGTCTGCAAGACTCCATGGCAAAATTTGGGAGCAGCCATATCTTTCGTTCCTGCCCGAATCATTCGAGCAGCTTAAATGCGGGCGTAAGACTTTGGCGAGTCCGCACAAACAGTTCTTTGCAGCTGCAGCAAACCGTAAACAAAGCGGCCGATCCTAGGCGCGGTCGACAGGCTTCTCCTTCTCCTTCTCCTTCTCCTTCTCCTTCTCCTTCTCCTTCAAACGGCGGTGCAGAGTCCTACGGCTGATACCGAGCTTCTTCGCCGCCTGCGTTACATTCCCCTTGGTCTGCTCCAATGCTTGGGAAATCAGAACGTCCTCCATGTGTTCAACATTCAGGCGTTCCGCACTCTGAGCCCCGCCCGCGAAAGAGACTCCGGGAGCTACGCCCGCCTGCCCTCCACCCGAGCGCACCTTTGCTGGCAGGTCCCGCAAACCAATCTTCTGAGCGCCCGCCATGATCACCCCGTGCTCCACGGCCGTGCGCAGCTCTCTGACGTTGCCGGGCCAGTCATAGGCCAAAACCGCCTCCATAGCCTCGTCACTCAACTCCCTGAGGGGTTTTCCATTTTCCTCGGAAAAATGCTTCGTCATCGAGCGCACCAACACAGGGAGATCCTCCTTGCGCACCCGCAACGGAGGCATCGTAATCGGCACCACGCTCAGCCGGAAGAACAGGTCCTCCCGGAACTTCCCCTCCTGCACCATCTTGGACAGATCCCGGTTGGTGGCCGCCACCAGGCGAACATCCACCTTGATCGTCGCGTTTCCTCCAACCCGCTCAAAAGAGCGTTCTTCCCCCAAAACCCGAAGCAGCTTCACTTGTGTCGCATGGTCGATCTCCCCGATCTCGTCCAGAAAAAGCGTCCCGCCGTTGGCCTGCTCGAAACGACCGATACGCCGCTCGCCCGCCCCCGTGAATGCCCCCTTTTCGTGCCCGAACAACTCGCTTTCCAAAAGCTGAGGAGACAGGGCCGCACAGTGCACCGTCACAAACTTCGCCTTAGGCCGGCCGCTCAGCGCATGAATCGCCTGGGCCACCAACTCCTTCCCGGTGCCGCTCTCCCCCTGAACCAGAATGGTCGCACGGGTCGGAGCCACCTGCCGGACGGTGTCGTAAACCTCCTGCATAGCCGCAGAATCTCCGACCAACCGCTCCAGCCCGTACCTCTTGTCCACCTGCTGCTTCAGCTCGTGCACCTCCTTTTCCACCTTCTGCGAACGCAGCGCCCTTTGAAGGAGAATCTCCAAACGGTCAATGTTCACCGGCTTGGTCACGTAGTCGTGGGCCCCCCTCCGCATCGCCTCGATTGCCGTATCAATGGTTCCATACGCGGTCATCATCACCACCACCGGCGGGTGCGCCCGGGCCAAAACCGCGTCGACCAACTGCATCCCGTTCTCAGCCCCAAGACGCAAGTCCGTCAACACCAGATCCACCTGTTCACGTTCCAGAACGGCAAGCGCCCCGGCGATGTCCGCTGCGATGTACACGTCAAAACTGTCCTCCAACGACGCGCGAAGCCCTTCCCGCGTGTGCTTCTCATCATCCACTATCAAGAGGGTTGGATTCATAGGCTAACAATCACCCCGACCATGCCATTATGGCACATCCGGCGCTCCGTGTCCCCAAAAACAAATTCTCGCGCCAGATTGTCTCTCCTAAACCAGGGAACGCCGCAGCACCACCTCCGTCACCTCCGGCGGACTCCCGAAGCGCACCGGCACCCCAGTCGTCCCGATCCCGCGGCTGGTATGCACAAACATCCCACCCACCCGGTACGAGCCAAAGGCGTACTTGCGCCCGCCCCGCGGTAAAAAGAAGCGCTCCATCCCGGCAATCCGCACCTGCCCTCCGTGGCTGTGTCCCGAAAGCTGCAGCCCCACCCGTCCATCCTCCGCCACCATGTCCGCGACGTCCGGTTCGTGCGCCAGCAGAATCGCAGGCGCGCCGGAGGGCACCCCCGCCAGCGCACGCCCCAACTGGAATTTCCCATGCAGGGAGTCCGTTCCCGCAAGATGCAAACCTGCCCCGCCCGCCGGAAGTTCCACTCCGCGGTTCACCAAAACCTCAATCCCCCGCCTCTCCAGAGCCGAGCGCACCACATCAGCTCCCTTCAGATAATCGTGGTTTCCAAGGACGGCAAAAACGCCGTGGCCTGCATTCAGCGTACAAAGCACTGGAGCCAGCTCCTCGATCGCGTCGACCGTCGCATCCACGAAATCCCCCAGAAGAACCACCAAATCAGGCTTGAGCCTGTTGGCCATCGCCACCGCCGTTTTCACCAGCCCGATCTGTGTAAAAGGGTGCAAGTGAAAGTCGCTCAACGCCGCGATCCGAAAACCCTCCAACGACAGCGGCAGACCCACCACCGCCGCGTCCACCCTCTCGATCCGCAGGTCCAAGGGCTCCCGAAGCCCCGTGAGCCCCGTGTAGGCCCCGCCCGCACACAACATCCCCCCCGCTGAAAGTAAAAATTTCCTACGGCACACCATCCCCACAGAATAGCACAAAAACCACCTCGCAGCAACCACAGGAGCCACCTCCACCCTCCCCCACAAGCAGGGGAGATTGTGAAACATTTCACAAATTCGGCTTGCTGGCCACTTCCGGACGCCCCTAACTTTGGCTCTCTCGGAGACCAAACTATGGCCGTCACCACCCAGCCTTTCGAACAGCCTGACACCCTGGCCAAAACCCAGGCCGGCCTCCAGCACCTTGCTTCCCAAGATTCCGGCGCCTCTGACCTTCTCGGAGAAAAGCTCATTCTGAACATGGGCCCCTCCCATCCGGCCACCCACGGCGTCCTGCGCCTGGTGCTCGAAATGGACGGCGAAATCATCACAAAAGCCACTCCAGACGTGGGTTACCTTCACCGCGGCGACGAAAAAATCGCGGAGAACATGACCTACAACCAGTTCGTCCCCTACACGGACCGGCTGGATTACCTAGCTCCCCTGGCGAACAACGTGGCCTATGCCATGGCAGTAGAAAAACTAATGGGATGGGAGCTCCCTCCCCGCGGCCAGGCCATCCGAGTGATCTGCTGCGAGCTCGCCCGGATTTCTTCCCACCTCCTCGGACTGGGCGCCTTTGCGATGGATACCGGCGCCATGACGGTGTTCCTTTACACGTTCACGGAGCGTGAAAAGATCTACAACCTCTGCGAGGTCATCTCGGGCGCGCGTTTCACCACCAGTTACACCCGCATCGGTGGCATGACCCGCGACCTTTCCGACGCGTTTTTCCCCATGGTGCGCAAGTTCCTCGAGGAGTTCCCCCCCGCTCTGGACGAAGTTGACGCACTGCTCTCCCGCAGCCGCATCTTCGTCGACCGGACAAAGGACGTTGGCGTCATTTCAAAGGAAGATGCGATCGCCTACGGCATCACAGGCCCAAACCTCCGCGGTTCCGGAGTGGACCACGACTTGCGCAAGCGCCACCCGTACCTCGGCTACGACAAGTACGACTTTGACGTTCCAATCGGCTCAGCCGGAGATTGCTACGACCGCTACCTTTGCCGCGTTGAGGAAATGCGCCAGTCGGTCAAAATTCTCCACCAAGTCATCGATACGCTTCCCTCCGGTCCGATCACCGTTTCAGACCCGAAGAATCTCCCACCACCGAAAACCACGGTGATGACGAAGATGGAAGAACTGATCCATCACTTCATTCTCCACACCGAGGGGATCGATGCCCCTCCCGGCGAAGTGTATTTCGGCGCAGAGAATCCAAAGGGCGAGCTCGGTTTTTATATCAGCTCGAAGGGCGGCGGGGTGCCTCACCGGCTCAAAATCCGCGCCCCGTCGTTTGTCAACCTGAGCATCCTGCCGAAGATACTGCCGGGCCACATGATGAGCGACGTCGTTGCGATCCTGGGATCACTGGATTTTGTGATGGGGGAAAGCGACCGCTGACATCGTCCGCCACCCCGTCGAAGAAAGCGTCATGAAATGCCTAACTCCGGCAATGCTCCTCGCGGTGTCCCTTCTCGGAACGCCCGCCTGCAAACCGGAGATCTCCCAGTCCAATATCGACGCCGTTAATTCACGATTCGAAAAACTTGAAAAGACCGGCCGCAAAACCCTCTCCCCCAAAGAGGTGGAATCCATACTTGGGCAGCCCGACCGGGTCGAAAACCACACTCTCGAACTAGAAACCCAGAAGAAGGAAGTCCCGATCACCCGCTACTATTACGATCAAGACGGCAAGACCCTCGAGCTCCACTTCTACGACAACAAGCTCATTAACCGAGTGCCAGGATGGAATACGCCGCCGGCAACGGAACCCAAAAAGCCATGACCCCTCCCGCCAACCTGCTGGCCAAGATTGAAGAGGCGATTTCCCACTATCCGGTTTCCAAACGGAGCGCCTCGCTGCCGCTGCTGCACTTGTGGCAGGAGCACTACGGCTACGTCTCCGACGAGGGTGTTTCATGGATCGCTGCCAAACTAGAGCTTCAGCCCATCAACGTCCTCGAACTGGTCACTTTCTACCCGATGTTCCGCCGCGAACCCGCGGGCAAAAAACACATCCGCGTCTGCCGCACCCTCTCCTGTGCGATGGCTGGGAGCTACAAGCTCCGTGACGAACTCGCCAAAAGCGCCGGAATCGACATCGCCGCATGGAACGCCGAGATGCAGGGCCACGCCCACGGCGACCAGGGCCACGACCACTCGCCAAAGAAAATCACCGGCCACGCCGTGCACAATGCCGGCCATGGAAACCCCGTGGCGGTCAGTCCAGACGGTGAATACTCCATCGAGTTTGTAGAATGCCTCGCATCCTGCGGCTCCGCTCCCGTGGCGATGGTGGATGATTTGTTCCAGGAAAACATCCGGATCGAGGACGCAGCAGCCCTCTGGAAGACAACCACTTCCCAGGCCAACCGAGTCCTTCCGACGCCGCCTCATCCCCGCGAACACAGGCTCATTTTCAAAAACATCGACAAGCAGGGCCGGGGAAACGACATCGCCACCTACATCGCCGAGGGCGGGTACGAGCCCCTCAAGAAGGCCCTGGCGACCAAGCCGGAGGACCTGCTCGAAGAGGTCAAAAAAAGCGGCCTTCGGGGGCGGGGCGGAGCCGGCTTTCCCTGCGGCACCAAGTGGAGCTTCATCAAGCGGGGCGGCCCGAAACCCACCTACCTCATCTGCAACGCGGACGAGTCGGAGCCGGGAACCTTCAAGGACCGCTACATCATCCATCAGGACCCACACCAGCTCATCGAGGGCATGGTCATCTCCTGCTTTACGGTAGGAGCGAGCCTCGCCTACCTCTACATCCGCGGCGAGTTTCCCGAGGGAGCCGAGATCCTTGAAAAGGCGCTCGCAGAGGCTCGAGCGAAGGGCTTTCTGGGCAAGAACATCCTTGGATCGGGCTTCGATCTGGAAATATACGTGCACCGCGGCGCAGGCGCCTACATCTGCGGTGAGGAAACAGGCCTCATCGAATCGCTTGAAGGCAAACGCCCGTATCCCCGGATCAAACCCCCGTACTTCCCTGCCGTGCTCGGCCTCTACCAGTGCCCGACCATCGTGAACAACGTCGAAACGCTCTGCCACGTGAAACACATCGTGCAGATGGGCGGCTCGGAGTACGCGAAGATCGGCCGGCCGAACAACACCGGCACGCGCATCCTTTGCGTTTCGGGTGATGTGCAGAAGCCCGGATATTACGAGGTTGCCGTCGGTTCCCTCACGCTTGGCGAACTTATCAACGACGTGTGCGGCGGAATGAAACCCGGACGCACGCTCAAAGGCGTCATCCCTGGGGGCAGCTCGGCAAAGGTGCTCCGCGCCGGCGAACAGTTTAAAATCAAGGACGCCATGGTGCGCCTCGAAGACCTCCCGATGGACTTCGACTCCCTCGCCGCGGCCGGCTCCATGGCGGGCTCGGGCGGGGTGATCGTCATGGACGACACCCGCGACATGGTCGAGATCCTGAACAACATCAACGAATTCTACGCGCACGAATCCTGCGGCCAGTGCACCCCCTGCCGCGAAGGGGCGCAGTGGATGAAGAAGATCACCGACCGCATCGTCGCAGGCGGCGGCGTCGAACAGGACCCGGCCACCCTCAAGAACGTCGCAGACAACATCGCGGGCAAAACTATCTGCGCCTTCGGCGAGGCCTGCTCCTGGCCCACTCAAAGCTTTCTTGCGAAGTTCAAGGACGAGTTCGCCGCGCGCTCGACCAAGGCCCTGCCGCCTCCCATGCCGCCAGAATACACACGGGACGAACTCATCCAGCACGCATCGATCCCGTCCGTGTCCGCTCCCCGCGGCAACGGACACGAAGTCATGGCGCCGGCCGCAACCCGCTAACCCCCTTCCCATTCCCACAGCCGCACCATGAGCACTGAAGTACCGCTCCTCAACGTCCAAATCGACGGCGTGTGGATGCAGTTTCCAAAGGGGACAAAGGTCATCGAGGCCTGCTCCCAGGCGGGAAAGTTCATCCCGCGCTACTGCTACCACCCGAAGCTTTCAATCCCCGGAAACTGCCGCATGTGTCTCATCGAGATGGGCATGCCCAAGATGACACCGGACCGCAAGCCTGTCTTGGGACCCGACGGCAGGCCGGAAATCGGATGGATTCCAAGACCCCAGATCTCCTGCGCTCAGGACGTCGCCGAGGGCATGGGCATCCGCACGGACTCGCCCTTGGTGAAGGAATGCAGGCAGGGTGTGATGGAGTTTTTGCTCATCAACCACCCCCTCGACTGCCCGATTTGCGACCAGGCCGGCGAGTGCAGACTTCAGGAGTTCTCCGTCGAATACGGCAACTCGCATTCCCGCTTCCTCGAGCGCAAAGTCAAAAAGCCCAAGAACGTGGAACTCGGGCCCCGCGTCACGCTGGACGCCGAACGCTGCGTGCTCTGTTCGCGTTGCATTCGCTTCATGAAAGAAGTGGCCAAGGACGATGTCCTTGGGTTCGTCGACCGCGGCGGATTTTCCACCATCGCCTGTCATCCGGAAAAAACGCTGGAGAGCAACTATTCGCTCAACACCGTCGACATCTGCCCCGTAGGCGCCCTGACTTCTACGGATTTCCGGTTCAAGATGCGGGTGTGGTTCCTCAAGGAAACCAAGTCCATCGACGTCAACGACGGCCTCGGCTGCAACATCCTCATCGGGAGCCGCGAAAACCACATCTACCGCATCACCCCGCGCGAGAACAACGACGTCAACGGCAACTGGATCCCGGATTCACACCGCCTCAACTTCAAATACATTCAAAGCGAGGAGCGCATTCTTGCCCCGACAGTGGATCAGAAACCCGCGGCCTGGACAGAGGCAACGAAGGCGGCGGTGGCCAAACTGAAGGCGGCAGGAAAGCTTGCGATGATTGTTTCCTCCAAGCTGACGAACGAAGAGCTCTACCTTGCCAAGCGTCTTGCCACCGCGCTGAACATCACGCTTCACGACACGCTGCCGCGTTTTGAAACACCAGACGGCATCCTGATTCCCTCGGACCGCAACCCCAACACGAGCGGAGCAAGGCTGCTGGGAGCTTTCACCAAGGAGCCCGGCGCACACTTGAAGGAAATCGTGGAGGGCGTCCGCAAAGGCACGATTCAAGGAGTTTTGAGCCTGGGCGAGGACCTTCTTGACTGTGGATTTGCACACGAAGACCTCCTGAAGTTAAAGGCTCTCGTCGTGACCTCCATCCTGCCGAACGCCAGCACCAAGGCAGCCCACGTTGTACTCAGCGGAGCGGCATGGGCGGAAAAGCGTGGCTCCATGGTCAACATACACGGCCGCCTGCAGCGCCTCAACAAGGCGGTCGAGCCCGCCGGAGAATCGCGGGACGACTGGGAGATCCTCCGGGACCTCCTGGAAGCAACCGGCACCGTCGCCGCCCTCCACTCCATAGAGGACGTCTTCCGGAGCATGTCACAGGATGTGCCTGCTTTTGCAGGACTGAACCTCGGCAAGATTGGAGACTTGGGGCTGCAACTCCTGCCCAAACAGGAAACTGCCACCGTCACAGCTTAGCAGGAACAGCGTCATGGAATTACTCAATACCATACCTTGGATGCTCATCGCCTCTTCCGTGGCGAAGACACTCTTCCTGATTTTTTTAGTCGTCCTGCCGATCGTATCTTACACGGTCTATGCGGAAAGGCGCGTGAGCGCCCTGATTCAGGACCGACTCGGCCCGAACCGGACAGGCTTCCCCATTTCCCTGTTCGGGTTCAAAAAGGACCTCCAGCTTTTCCTCGGCGGTCTGGGGCAACCGGTGGCTGACGCGGTTAAATTCCTCCTCAAGGAGGAATTCACGCCGGCTCACGTCAACAAGTTCTACTTCTGGCTGGCACCCGTCCTCGCGATGGTCCCGGCGCTCTCCACGCTCGCGGTTCTCCCCTTTGGAAACTACCTCTTCGGTCAGAAGATGGTGGTGGCTGATGTGAATGTGGGAATCCTCTACGTTTTCGCAATCGCCTCCATCGGGGTCTACGGAATCGTGCTGGCCGGTTGGTCCTCCAACTCGAAATACCCCTTCCTCGGCGGCATACGCGCCTCCTCGCAGATGATCAGCTACGAGCTCTCGCTTGGACTCAGCGCCGTGCCGGTGCTGATGATCATCGGTAACCTGAACCTCTCCGACGCCATCCAGTATCAGATCGATAACGGCTGGCTCCTGTTGCCCTTCACCGACGGCAAGCTGACGCTGCGCGAATTCCTCCTCTGGATTCCGGTCCTTATCTCCTTCATCGTCTTCACGATCTCGATGTTCGCGGAAACCAACCGTCTTCCGTTTGACTTGCCGGAATCTGAAACAGAACTCGTGGCCGGCTACCACACGGAGTATTCGGCGATGAAGTTCGCCCTCTTCTTCCTCGGCGAGTACGCGGCTATGATCGCCGGTTCCTCGATCATCGTAGTACTGTTCCTCGGCGGCTGGCACGTTCCACTCCTGCCGATCAACACCCTTGAATCCTCGATGACTCCGGGAGGAATCGCCCTCGGCTTCCTCCACATCACCGCCTTCTTTGCAAAGGTGATCGGCATTCTCATTTTTTTCATCTGGGTACGCTGGACCCTCCCCCGCTTCCGCTTCGATCAGCTCATGAAACTGGGCTGGCTCTACCTGTTTGAAATCGCCCTAGTAAACATCTTCATCACCGCCGGGATTATCGCCCTGGTGAAGTAGCGAACCACTCCCACCTCCTCCACGACCATGGCATACACAGTCCGCCGGCCGAACCTCACTTTCTGGGAGAAAATCTACCTCCCGAATATCATCGCGGGACTCGCCATCACCTTCAAACATCTCAAAAAGATGCTCAAGGGCGAGACCCACGTCGTGATGCAATATCCCGAGGAAAAGTGGGACGCGCACCTTCCGGAATATTACCGTGGTGCCCCTACCCTCGTCAAAGACGAGCACGGCCGGGAGCGCTGCGTCTCCTGCCAGCTGTGCGAGTTCATCTGCCCGCCGCGCGCGATCAAGATCACTCCGGGCTCCATTCCTTCCGAAAGCAAGTTCGCGAAGGTTGAAAAGTTCCCCGAAGCCTTCGACATCGACATGTCGCGGTGTATCTACTGCGGTCTCTGCGAGGA
Organism: Chthoniobacteraceae bacterium; assembly: GCA_947449735.1. GTDB lineage: Bacteria > Verrucomicrobiota > Verrucomicrobiia > Chthoniobacterales > Chthoniobacteraceae > Chth-196. The sequence continues at coordinate 77,232 of CANFTB010000015.1, forward strand.
GGTCTGCCCCGAGCAGGCCATCTTCCTGCGCAAAGACTACGCCGTCACAGGTGAGTCCCGCGCCGACATGGTACACCACAAGGAAAAGCTTTACGAACTGGGAGGCACAATGCCCGACCTCGTTCACAAGTGGAACCCCGAGAAATAACACCCTCCCGATGTCCCCGATTCTCTTCTGGATTTTTGCAGCCCTGATGCTTGCCTTCGGCGTCTCCGTAGTCGTCAACCGCGACCCGGTTGCGAGCGCCCTCAGCCTGGTCGCCTCCTTCCTCTGCCTCGCGGCCCTTTTCGTAGGACTCGACGCCTTCTTCATCGGGGTCATCCAGGTCCTAGTTTATGCGGGGGCGGTGATGGTTCTCTTCCTGTTCATCATCATGCTTCTCGACCTGAAGGCTGAAAAGCGCCGCCACTTCAACAAGCTGGCACTCGCAGGAGGCGCTCTCGTCACTGCCGGATTCGTCGCCGGACTCGTCCGCGTCCTTTCCCTCTACCCCGCGGGCAACCAACCCTTTCCTCCGCTCGGCGTGGCCAAGCTCGATGACGTCCGCCAGGTCGGGATGACGCTCTTCTCCAACTTCAACCTGCCTTTCCAAACCGTCGGCGTTCTGGTTCTGGTGGCCTCGGTCGGGGTCATCGTCCTCTCCCGCCGCGAACTGAAATAACCCGCGACCCCTGTGAACCAGCTGACTCTCAATCACTACCTGCTCGCAAGCGGACTGCTCTTCGCCCTCGGCTTCGCCGGGGTGCTGCTCCGGCGCAACATCATCATTATCTTCATGTGCCTCGAGCTCATGCTGAACGCCTCCAACCTCTCCCTCGTGGCGTTCTCCCGCTTCCATGTCGGCGCCGACGGACTGCCGAACTACAACGCCCAGGTCCTCGTCTTTTTCATCATCACCGTCGCGGCTGCTGAAGTCGCCGTCGGCCTCGCCATCATCGTCGCCCTTTACCGGGCCCGACAGACCACCCACGTCGAGGACATCCAATCCCTCAAGTTTTAACCGGTACGCCCGTCCATGGAATCCTTCTTAGCCTGGCTCATCCTGCTCTGCCCTCTGGCCAGCGCAGCCCTGATCCTTTCCTTTGCCCACGAGTCCAAAGCCCTGAGCGTCAAGATTTCGCTCGGAGCCGTCGGCGTCGCCCTTGCGGCAACGCTGTTTCTGGTTTTCAACCAGGGCGTCTGCCAGTCTTCCTTCACCTGGATTGACCTCGGCCCCGCGCTGCGACTTTCCATCGGAATCAAGGTCGACGCCCTCACGCGCGTCATGCTTCTGGTGGTCACGGGAATCGGCGCCCTGGTGCACGTTTACTCGACGGTCTACATGGAGGAAGACGAGGGCAAGGCGCGTTTCTTCGGCTCCCTTTCGCTGTTCATGTTTTCCATGCTGGGCATCGTCCTCGCTGACAACCTTGCGATGATGTTCATCTTCTGGGAGCTTGTGGGAGTCAGCAGTTTCCTGCTGATCGGCCACTGGTTCTCCAAGGAGTCGGCCGCGAAGGCGGCCAACAAGGCTTTCCTCACCAACCGGATCGGCGACTTCGGATTCATGAGTGGCATTCTTCTGGTATGGGCGGCCACCGGTTCCGTCGAGTTTTCCGGGATCCAGGCCGGCCTGGAGAAGCTCACCAGCAACCCAGGCTTACTCACACTCGCCGGCCTGTGCCTCTTCTGCGGGGCAGTTGGTAAATCCGCGCAGGTGCCGCTGCATGTGTGGCTGCCCGACGCAATGGAGGGACCGACGCCGGTGTCCGCGCTCATCCACGCAGCGACGATGGTCGCCGCTGGCGTTTACATGCTGGCCCGCATCTTCTTCATTCTCGAGCCCTCTGCGACCGCGCTGACCGTCATCGCATCAATCGGCGCGATCACCGCCCTGATGGCGGCGTTCATGGCCACCCAGCAGAACGACATCAAGCGCATCCTCGCCTACTCCACGCTCTCCCAGTTGGGACTCATGGTCGCGGGTGTCGGAGTCGGAGCCTGGGGAGCCGCCATGTTCCACTTGTTCACCCACGCCTTCTTCAAGGCTCTGCTCTTCCTCGGCGCCGGCGCGGTCATCCATGCCATGCACCACGAGCAGGACATCTGGAAAATGGGAGGGCTTCGTAAATCCATGCCGGTCACGTTCCTGACTTTTGCCATCGGGACGCTCGCCCTCACCGGCGCCCCGCTGCTGGCGGGCTTTTTCTCCAAGGACGCCATCCTCCTTGCCGCCTGGCACAAGAACACGCTGGTTTTCGGCGCGGCGCTTCTCACATCGCTCCTGACCGCGTTTTACATGACACGCCTCGTCGTAGTCGCCTTCCTCGGCGGCCCCCGCACCGAGGCGGCGCAGCACGGCCATGACTGCCCAGCGGCGATGACCGTGCCACTGGTGATTCTTGCAGCCCTTTCCGCGATCGCTGGCTACGAGTTCTTTGCAAAATCCATTTTTGGAGCGGAGATCTTCCACAAGGTGCACGAGGCGGAACACGCCAGCATCGTCCCCACTCTCGCAATCAGCGTCTTTGTGATCGGCACGCTAGGGGCGTGGCTCGTCTACAAGGGCACCAGCGTTGCAAAGCCCGCCGCGAAGATGACCGACCTCCCGAAGGACCCGGTGGTCATTCCCCTTTTCGCAAACAAGTTTTACATCGACGAACTCTACGCGGCGTTGATCGCCGGGACCCAGGACACCCTTGCCTCGCTCAGCGGATGGATCGACAGGGTGATCCTCGACGGCGTCATCGTCAGAGGCATCGCTGGAATCACCTGGGGCGCGGGTTACGCGCTGCGCCTGCTCCAGTTTGGAAACCTTCAGGGCTATGCCTTTCTCTTTGGAACAGGCGTGGTGGTCCTGCTCTATCTCCTCACCAAATAACGGACAACTGCACCCGTGCTTACCACTCTCCTCCTCGTCCCCATCGTAGTCGCCGCTGCCCTCTTTATGGGCATGGGCTGCCGCCGCTGGGCAAAATACTCGGCACTCTTCCAGCTGGTTCTCACGCTCCTTCTTTGGCTTGGATACAATCAGGACAAGGGGGGCTACCAGTTTGTTTCCAGCTCGGGTCCGTTGTTTCCCGGCCTTGACCTCAGCTACTCCGTCGGAGTGGACGGCTTCAGCATGGTGATGCTCCTCCTCACCGCGCTGGTCACCGTGGCAGCGGTTTGGATGTCGCCCGTGATCGAGAGCCGCTCTAACCTGTTCGACGGCTCCGTGCTCCTGATCAGTGCGGGGGCGACCGGCGCTTTCGTCGCAAAGGACCTTTTCTTCTTCTACGCTTTTCACGAACTGGCGCTGATTCCCACCTTTTTGCTCATCGGCTTCTGGGGGAGCGGCGAACGTCAGAAGGCAGCTTGGAAGATCACCATCTATCTGGGCTTGGGAAGCATCATCCTCCTCATTGGCCTGGCGGATCTTCTTCTCTCCATCCCCGAGGCGCACAGAACCTTCGACCTTCAGAAGCTCCAAGAAGTGGCGGCTAGCCATCTGATTCCAGCCGTGGCTCAGGTCCGGCCCTGGATTCTTTTGACCGTCGGCTTCGGCATCCTGATCTCCCTGTTCCCATTCCATTCGTGGGCGGCGCCCGCTTACGCCTCTGCCCCCACTCCAGTGGCGATGCTCCATTCCGGAGTGCTCAAGAAATTCGGCCTTTACGGAATGGTGCGACTGGTCGTTCCGTTCCTGCCGCAAGCGTTTACACAGCCCGTTTTGGGAACCTGGACAGCACAGGACCTTTTGCTCGCAGCGCTTTTGGGGAACATCCTCTACGTCGGCCTCGTCACCATTGCCCAGAAGAAGCTCGACTACGTCATCGGCAACTCCAGCGTCATGCACATGGGCTACATCTTCCTTGGCATCGCATCCCTCAACATCGTCGGGTTGAGCGGGGCGTGCCTCCTGATGTTCGCCCACGGGCTGTCCGCGGCGGCTCTATTTGCCATTTGCGGAGCGCTCCGCGAGCGGGAAGGTTCCCTGAGCTTTGAGCGCCTCGGAGGCGCAGCCAAGACCATCCCATTCCTCGGCATCTGCTTTGCGATGGCAACCTTCGCCTCCATCGGCCTGCCGGGCTTTGCCAACTTCGCGAGCGAAACCATGGTGTTCTTCGGGGGCTTCAATCCAGGCGCTTCCACCTTCATGAAGACCACCACGATCCTCTCCCTTTGGGGCGTGGTCATTTCCGCGGTGTACATGCTCCGCGCCTACAAGGCCGTCTTCCTTGGCGCCCCAACCAACGCCTCACTGAAGTGGACCGACCTCGAGGGGACCGCCAAGTTTGCCCTCGCGCTTCTCCCCATTGCGCTCCTGTTTGGAGGCTTCTTCCCCCGTTATTTTCTCAGCTACCTCAAACCCACATTGGAGGCGGCTCTCCGCTAGTTGACCATGTTTCCGCCAATACTTCTCGAAATTCTGGTGCTCGTCACAGGGTTTGTTCTCCTGCTCGCCGAGTCCTTTTCCACAAGCACAAGCAAGCGGTCCCTCGCATCAATCGGGATCTTCAGCCTGGGCTGGGTTTTCGCCCTCAGCTTTTTCGTCTCCAGCGCGCCGGCAGCGGTGGACGCCGGCAGCTACTGGAACTTTTACAGCGCTGATTCCGTGTCTCTGTTGTTCAAGAGGATCGCACTCCTCACGACCATGGGCGTGCTAGTCATGGCACTGGATTACGAGTCCGTTCTGGCAAAGAACATTCCGTCATCGCGCCCCGGGGCCGGCACGGGAGAGTTCTTCATCCTTCCACTGTTCACCTGCGCCGGTTTGATGCTCCTCGCTTCGGCGGTTGACCTCGTTCTCGCTTTTGCAGCTCTGGAACTTGTCACAATCTCCTTCTACGTGATGGTTGCCTATATGAGGCGCAGCCACGCCTCCCTTGAAGCAGGTGTGAAATACCTCATTCTCGGCGCTCTCAGCACGGGGTTCTTCGTCTTCGGCATCACTTGGATTTTCGGCATCACCGGCGAAACACACTTCGCCAAGATCGCCCTCAAGATGGCCTCGGTCCAGCATTCAGATGTCGCCATCCTTTTCGCACTGGTGCTGGTGCTGGTAGGTCTCGGATTCAAAGTCGCAGCGGTCCCTTTCCAAAACTGGGTACCGGATGTGTATCAAGGCGCGCCAACTCCAGTGACAGCCTTCCTGTCCGTGGGATCCAAGGCAGCCGGATTCCTTCTCCTCCTAAGGGTCCTCGAACCTTTTCTCGGCGTCTCCTCCCTCGCGCCGAAAATCCTCCTCGTGCTTGCGTTTCTTGCCGGTGCCACCCTCGTTTTCGGGAACCTCGCCGCCCTGCCGCAAAACAACCTCAAGCGGCTCCTTTCCTACTCAAGCATCGGACATGCGGGATATCTCTTGATGGCCGTCGCCTGCGTGGGAACGGCCCGCTCAGGCTTCGGTTCCGTCGGCTCCACTGTAGGGTTCTACCTCTTTGCGTACCTTTTGATGACCCTACTGGGCTTCATTATTTTCTCGTTGGTTTCCACCCACTCGAAGGGCGAGGAGATCCACCATTTTAACGGCCTTGCCAAACGCTCGCCCCTGCTCGCCTTCGGACTGCTCGTCTCCATGTCGTCCCTTGCCGGGGTGCCTCTCACTGCCGGTTTCTACGGCAAGTTCCTGGTCTTCGCACAGGCTGTCAATTCCGGCCACTGGGTGCTTCTGAGCCTTGGCGTCGTGACCGTTGGCGCGGGATTTTACTTCTACCTCAGGGTCGTCGCCGCGATGTACTGGAACGAGCCCTCCGAGTCGGCTCCAATTCCGGTTTCATTTCTTACGAAAACCGTGATCACCCTCTTGGTCGCCGGCATCTTCTTCTTTGGAATCAATCCCAAGCCTGTCTTGGCGGCATTCCAACAGACCGCCATTCAGAGCGCCAAGGCACCCTCTCACTAGGGCTGGCAACCTTGGAAAACCCGCGGCTTTTGGAACCTTTCATTGCGAAAGGCTCCCGGCCATCGGAGTCTCCTATTACTCATGTCTGAAACCGTCCCTGCTCAGGCCGTTCTGAGCGCATCTGATATCTCCATCGCATTCGGGGCAAAACCCCTCATTAAAGGCGGCACCATAGCCATCCTGGAGGGCGAGCGCGTCGGTCTGGTGGGAAGGAACGGGTGCGGTAAATCCACCTTTCTGAAAATTGCCGCAGGAATTCTAGCCCCGGACTCCGGCCAGGTGAACCTACGCAGGGGCCTGCTAACCGGCTACCTTCCGCAAGATTTCGAGCTCGAGGACGAACTCACCGTGCATGAGGCAGTCCTACGGGGAGCGGACGTTATCCAATCCTACCTCGCCGAGTATGAACAGGTTCCCCCGGAGTCGAACAGGGCCTCGGAACTCCTTGAACTCATCGAACACCTGGACGGATGGAACCTGGATTCGCGCGCAAAGGCGCTTCTCACGCACCTGAACGCGCCGGAGGCCGACCGCATTGTAGGATCGCTGAGCGGCGGTGAGAAACGGCGCGTGGCCCTCTGCAGGTGCCTCATCGCGAAGCCCGACCTGCTCATCCTCGACGAACCAACAAACCACCTCGACACCGAATCCATCCAGTGGCTCGAGGACTTTCTAGCGCGCTACCAGGGAACCTGCATCTTCGTCACCCACGACCGGTATTTTCTGGACCGCGTCTGCAACCGCATCATCGAAATCCACCTCGGAGGATTCGTCTCCTTTCCAGGCAACTACACCGACTATCTTCTCGCTCAGGCCGAAAGAGAGGGCGTGGCAGAGCAGACAGAACACCGCCGCCAGAAGTTCCTGCGCAGCGAGCTTGAATGGGTGCGACGCGCCCCAGGAGCCCGCCGCACAAAATCCCAGGACCGAATGGACCGCTATTTCGAGGCGGTCGGCCAAGCACCCACCGAAAAAATCGGCGACGCTGAGATCATCCTCCCCACCCCTCGCGAACTGGGTAACCGCGTTATTTCGCTCAAAAATGTGGGCGCGGATATTGACGGAAGAACCCTGTTTTCAGGCCTCAATCTCGAAGTCCCGGCGGGCGCACGCATCGGAATCATCGGACGCAACGGATCCGGCAAGACCACGCTGCTCCGAATCCTCACCGGCGAACAAACGCCCACCCACGGCTCCGTGGAGCACGGCGCGCGCTCGGAAATCAACCTCATCGACCAGCACCGCCTCCAAATCAACCACAACCGCACCGTATGGGACGAGGTCGGAGAGGGGCGCGAGACGGTCCAACTCGGAGCAGAGTCGGTTTCGCTCCGGGGCTATCTCCGTCGGTTTCTGTTTAATGAGGACCAGATGAACCAGCTCACCGGCCAGCTGAGCGGCGGCGAACGGAGCAGAGTTTTATTGGCGAAAATTTTGAAACGCGGCGGAAATGTCCTTCTCCTAGACGAGCCTACAAACGATCTGGACCTTGCGACGCTGCGTGTTCTCGAAGAGGCACTGGTGCGCTTCAAAGGTACTGTCATCGTGGTGAGCCACGACCGCTACTTCATGAACCGCATCTGCACGCACGTGCTAGCGTTCGATGGCGAAGGCCGTATCGGCTTCGACGTTGGTAACTACGAGGAGTACCTCCTCAGACGGCAAACCCACCAGCCCGCCGACCGCACAGGATCACGCCAAGCCGCCCCACCCCCAGCAACGGCACCATCCGCAACGCGGCAGAACAAGGCGCCGAAAATGTCATGGAAGGAAGAGCGAGAACTTGAGGGCATCGAGGCGATCATCCAATTAAAGGAAAAGGCCCTCGAGGAGGCAGAAGCAGCACTGAACTCCCCCGACCTGTACAAGCAGCCACCGGCTGAGATCTCCGAAACACAGAAAGCTCCGGACAAAATTCGCGCAGAGGTCGCCGCCCTCTATTCGCGCTGGGATGAATTGGAAACAAAGCGGGCAGCCTCGGCCTAAGGAAGGTTGAAAAGTACGGTCAACAAACAGACCGCGCAGGGAAGATAAAAACTCAGATCTCTAGAAACCGGCCCCGGCCCCGGCCCCGGCCCCGGCCCCGGCCCCGGCCCCGGCCCCGGCCCTAGTCCACGGGTCCCCTAGTCCACGGGGCCTGAAATTCTCGACCCGCGGGAAAGGAAGCCCCTCACCTCCCCATGCTGCCTACTTCGGCAGAGCGTCGAACGCTTTCAAAACGTCCTTTGCGTGTTCGGCGGTCGACGCGCTCGGCATACTCCAGACCACCTTTCCGCCTTTCACAAGAAACGACATTCGCTTCGAGATCCCCCCGAAAAACGGAACGCCGAATGCAGCTGCAACCTTGCCTTCGGAGTCCGCAATCAGAGTGAAGGGGAGCTTGTATTTCTCCTCAAACTTCTTCTGCGCGTCCGGCTTGTCTCCGCTGACTCCGAGAACTTGAATTCCCTTGGCTTGGAGTCCCGCCCAATCATCACGCAGGCTGCAGGCCTGCTTGGTGCATCCGGGCGTATCCGCCTTCGGGTAAAAATACACAAGCGTGGCGCCTTTTGCAAACACGTCCTTAAACACCACATTCTGCCCATTTTGATCGGGAGCTGTCACGTCGGGAGCCGCGGCGCCCACGGCTAGGGGTTCCCCTTTTGCGAACAAGGTCAGGGCAAGGAGTGAGAAAACGGTGGAGAGAAGCTTCATACGCTGTGTTTAAGCTGGAATTACCTTTTATCTTAGAATCTGTCGTTGATCCCAGGGGATGCCTGAAAATTGTCTCCTCGAGAAATGCCGTTGGCTAGTGGGATACGCACTACCAACCAACACAACAAAGAGTGGCGTCTTTGTCTATGGGGAACTGCCAATCTTTACCACAACAAGCCATGCCGCATGTCCAAAAAAAGGCCGCCCCGCTCTGGAGTTAACCTGAGCGGGGCGGGGATACTGGCGACGTCCTACTTTCGCACAACCTATAGAAGCACTATCATCGGGGCTGCAGCGTTTCACTTCCGTGTTCGGAA
>CANFTB010000016.1 GCA_947449735.1 Chthoniobacteraceae bacterium
CTGCGGTTGTGCGGCCTGCGGTTGTGCGGCCTGCGGTTGTGCGGCCTGCGGTTGTGCGGCCTGCGGTTGTGCGGCCTGCGGTTGTGCGGCCTGCGGTTGTGCGGTAATGGATCCAACCTCCTCGTTTTGAGGAGTGGTGCTCACGAGAGGACTCGAACCTCCACGGGTTACCCCATACGGTCCTGAGCCGTACGCGTCTGCCAATTCCGCCACGTGAGCATTAACTGTTTCCACCGCGCAATCTGAATTGCAGGGCGGGAGTGGAAGGATAGAGATGGCGTTCTCAGGCGCAATCCCAAATTCAAAAAAACAAAGGTTTGCCGGGGAGCCTAGCTTACGCGCATCGGCATGATGACGTACAGGAACGGGCTCTGGATTTTGACCACGCCCGGGCTCATCTCGTCGATCAAGTCCAAGAAGACTTCGTCGTTGGAAAGGGCGCGCAGAGGGGCCATCAAATATTCGGGGTTGAAGGCGATGGTGAGGTCTGCGCCCTTGTAAACCACCGGGATGGATTCGCGGGCCTCTCCCACGTCTGGGGTGTTCGCTGCGATCTCGAGGTTATTCTTTGTGAAAATCAGCTTCACCGAATTGCTCTTTTCACTTGAGAGGAGGGAGACGCGGTGTGCCGCAGAAAGGAACAACTCGCGCTCGAGGACGACGCGTTCGCGGACCTCGTTGGGAATGACCTGGCGGTAGTTGGGATAGTTTCCTTCCACGAGCTTGGAAACCAGACGAGTGGTTCCGACGTCGAAGGCAACTTGGTTTTGTGTCACGTACATCCGGAGTTCGCCGTTGTCGGAGCACATCCGCGAAAGCTCATTAATGCACTTCGTGGGGACGATCACGTCGATCTCGTCGCTCTGCGGGAACTCGACCTCCATGTCCACCAGACCGAGGCGGCGGCCGTCCGTGGCCACCATGGTGAGGCGGCTGTCCTTGTAGGAGAACAGGATACCGTTGAGTACGTAGCGCGTTTCATCCGTGGAGATCGCGTAGGATGTCTTCTTGAGCGCGTCCCGGATTTCGCCCTGTTTGAGGGTGAAAACTTTGCTGTCCTGAAATTCAGGAAAGGGAGGGAACTCGTCGGCCGGCAGTCCATGGATCTTGAAGAAGATCTGGCCGCAGCGCAGGGACGCGATGTTCTTCGCATCGACCTCCACGTGGATCTCACCCTGGGGCAGTTCTTTGACAATGCTGGTGAGGCGTTTTACCGGCAGCGTTGTGCCGCCGAAACGTTCCACCGCAGCATCGGTGATGCAAGTGATGCCGACGTCGAGGTCGGTCGTGGTGAAGCGAAGTTTGCCCTCTTCTGCTTGGATGCGGACGTTGGCCAGGATGGGCAGGGTGGAGCGCGAACTGACGACGTTCTGTACCGTCTGCAGGCCAGCAAGGAAGATGTCTTTGGAGACGCTAAATCTCATACTTTTGATCGTTTTGTAGAAAGGAACCTCACTAGGCAACTGTCTTCTTTCATCTTGTTTCGCAAAACTGCGAAAAAAATCCATCCAATCTTTCTGCGATCGGGCGGGAATCTAGAGCCTGCGGCGGGGCCACCTGTGTTATTTTTGAAGTTGGGTGTCCAGGAAAGACACCACATGGCGGGTCCGGTCGTCCTTGGACATCTTGTCCCGGACCTGCCGGTGCGCGTGCAAAACCGTGCCGTGATCCCGGCCGCCGAAAGCCTCGCCGATTTCCGAAAGGGAGGAACGGGTCAGTTCCCGGGAAAGATACATGGCGATCTGGCGGGGAAAGGCGATGTTCGCAGGGCGGCGCTTGCTGGTCATGTCCGCGAGGCGCACGTCGAAATGTTCCGCCACGCGCTTCTGGATTTGGTCGATGGTGACGGCCTTGCGGGCCTCCTCCTGGAGGATGTCCTTCAACAGCATCTCGATACGCTCGAGCGAGGGCATCTTGCCTTCGTTCAGAGACGCGTAGGAGGCCACCCGCATCAGGCCGCCCTCGAGACGGCGGACGTTGGTGCGGATCTTTTCCGCGAGGAAGTCCAAAATTTCACTGGAGAGCTTCACCTGCATACCCTCGGATTTTTTCCGGAGAATGGCCGTGCGCGTTTCCACGTCAGGAGCCTGCATTTCGGCGGTAAGACCCCATTCGAAACGGGAGACGAGCCGGCTTTCCAGATTGGCGATCTCCGAGGGCGGACGGTCGCTGGAAAGGACGATTTGTTTGTGGCCGTCAAACAGCGCGTTGAAGGTGTGGAAGAACTCTTCCTGGGATCTTTCCTTGCCGGAAAGAAACTGGATGTCGTCGATGAGGAGGACCTCGGCCTGGCGGTAGCGTTTGCGGAACTTGACGAGCGTGCCCGTCTGGATGGCGTCGATGAACTCGTTGGTGAAGTGCTCGGAGGTGATGTACATCACCTTGGCGTTCTTTTTGTTCGCCAGGATCTGGTGCCCGATGGCGTGCATCAGGTGGGTTTTTCCCAGACCCACCCCGCTGTAAATGAACAGCGGGTTGTAGGTTTTGCCGGGGCCGCTTGCCACAGCGGAGCAGGCCGCGTGGGCGAACTGGTTGTTGGTGCCGACCACGAAGGAACCGAAGGTGTTTCGGGGGTTGAGCCCGTTGCTCACCGGGGCCTTTGGCGAAGCCGGTTCCGGGGCGTCTTCGGCGTCGTCCTCAGGGGCGGCCGGTTCCGCGGGGAGGGCTGTATCGAAGACGTAGAGGATCTCCCGGCCGTTTCCAGTGGCCAGCATCAGGGCGGAGCGGAGCAGGGACTGGTAGTTGCTCTCGATCCAGATCTGGTGGATGGAATTCGGGAGGCAGAGCGTGAGGCTCTTGGCGTCAAGTGCGACGGCCTTGATGTTGGCGAACCACCGGTGAAAGGTGTCCTGGCTGACCTCAGCGCGAAGGGTTTCGGACACTTCGCCCCAGAGTTGGGCGGCGGCGTCGGCGGAAGAGGAAGGTTTTGAGTGGGCCACGGAAAGGATAGTCAAAAGGAGTAATGCACAGGGTGTGCCTTGCGGATTAAAGAAAAGGGCCTTAGGCCCCTTTGCAGCGTAGGTTGGCCGGGCCGGGAGCGGTCCCGCAGAGGCCTGTGCCTTCTGTGTCAAGGTGCTGCTGGAGAGTTACTTGCGATGACTGTAGGGCTGGGGAAGCGGTGCTGCGGCCGTCAGCGGCGGCACACAGTTGTAACCCCGTGTGGGAGCGAGTCCTCGGACTGGGATTGCCAAGTTGTACAGTGTTGTTCACAAGTTATTCACAGTTGTTCACGCCCCAGCCGGCGCGAGGCACGGAGGTTAAAAGACGCAGCCGAGGCGACAAGCAAAAAGGGCCGCGGGAACGGGGGAATAATTGTAATCGGATGTGGGAAAAAAGTTGACTGTAGGATGCTTCGCTTTGTGCGCGCCCTTTTACGGTGGTTCCTCGAAGCTGTCACATGGTCTGCTGGAACCTGCATGTCAGTCCACGGCAGCCCGCCCGGGCCGTGCCGCTTTCCAAGATCGCCTTGACCGTCTAAACGGAGGCGCTGGACGGGTCTTCCTTTGAAGAATCCAGACGGTCCCTCTCCCGCATCTTGGCCAGATGGGCAGCCGCGGATTCCAGCTGGCTTTCCGGAGTGCGGAAGAGGAGCGCCACCGCGCTGGTGACCACGGTTCCGAAGGCGATGCGCCAGGGGAACTCCACCTTTGGAAGCCAGGCGGGGGCCCAGAGGGCTGGAGCCGCGCCGCCGCTGGCTGAAACGGGGTGGAGCAATGCCCAGAGGTCGTTGTGGAGTCCGCTGAGCAGGGCCACCGCGATGAATCCCGCAAGCATGGCCCACATGTTTCCGGTCTCGCTGCCGCGCCTGCGGGTGAGGAGCCCGACGAGAAAAACGCCGAGCAGAGAGCCGTAGGTGTATCCGAAGATTCCCAGAACGATCGGGATGATCCGGGCGTGCAGCACGATTTTGGCGTACGCGGTGCCGGCGCCGATCAGGACCAGGATGACGGAGAAGACGATGGTGCTCGTACGCGCTGCGCGCAGGATCTGGCTTTCCGTGGCATCCGGGCGGATGTGGGTCTTGTACCAGTCCTCGGTGAAACTGGTGGCAAGCGCGTTGAGCGCGGTGCTGAGCGATCCCATGGCGGTTGCGAAAATGCCTGCGAAAAGAATACCCCGGACGCCGGCCGGTAGTTCGTTGACGATGAAAAAGGCAAACGGAGCGTCCTTGCCCGGTTGCTGGTAGTGCACCCACAGGAGCATGCCGACCAGAAGGAAGCAGAGGACCAGCGGCAGGTCCGCCAGGCCGGAGAGGATCAGAGAAAAGCGTGAGCGGTGGTGGTTTTTGGCCGTGAGCATGCGCTGGACCATGTCCTGGTCCGTGCCGTGAGTGGCCATGGTTGTGAAGGTCGAGCCGATCAGTGCCGCCCACAGGGTGTATTCGCTTTCCAGAATGGAGCGCACATTCCCCCAGAATCCCGCGCCGGGGGTGATGCCCAGGTCGATGACTGCGAAGTCCTTCGGACCGTTGAGCACGGAGAGGACACCGCTCCAGCCGTCAGGCACCTTGTTCAGGAGGGTCCAGATGGCGAATCCGAGGGAGCCGAACATCAGGGAGGCCTGAATGAGGTCCGTCCAGACGACTGCTTTGATGCCGCCCACGGCTGTGTACACAGCGGTGATGCTGGTGATCAGTAGGAGCGCGACCGAATACATGCCGACCTGTTGGAAGGGGGTAAGGGAAACACCCGTGATCTGCTCATAGGTCATGACGATGACGATCGCCGCGACGTAGAGGCGCGTGCCGCTGGCCAGCGCCCTTGTGACCAAAAAGAGCGCGGAAGACGCGTTCCGGGTGCGCGAGCCGAAGCGGAGGGAGAGGTACTCGTAGATGGAGACGACCCTGAAGTCGTAGAAGGGCTTGATGAAAACCCCCGCGATGATCACGCGCGCCAAAATGGTTCCGAGGGCGAGCTGGGCATAGGTGAAGTTGCGGGTGGCGTAGCCCTCGCCGGGCGCTCCCAAAAACGTGGCGGCGCTGATTTCGGCCGCGAGAATGGAGGCCAGAACCGCCCACCAGGGGATGTTCCTGTCGCCCACGGCGAACGACTCCATGGAGCGTTCGCCCCGGCCTGCACGGAGGCCGATGTACAAGATGACCGCGAAATAGGCGGCGACAACAATGCCGTCAATCCAGAGTGGATGCATGGTGGGTTCTGGGGGCAGGGTTCTGGGGGGCTTGGGGGCTTGGGGGCTTGGGGGATGCGTTTTCTGGGGCCGGTACGGTTCCGGGGGAGGCTCCTTTACTCGCGCCGGGGTCCGGTTTGCGGGAATGAGGGCGTCGTGCGGACTACGGTTGCGGCAAGGACTGGGGCGGGGCGGGGGGCTTTGTACTGAGGACGGTCGCCTTGCGCATCACCTTCGAGTTGCGGCCGCTTGCCTCCCATTTGCGGCGTCTCTCAGGGGGCAGTTCGTCGGGGCTGACCTCTGAGAAGCCGCCCTTCTGCTGGAAGAAATTGTATGCCTGCGTGGAGAGGGCGTAGAGACACTTGGCTCCCTTCTTTGCTGCAAGTTGTTCGGCAAAGGCCATGAGCTTTCTTCCGAAGCCCTGCCCCTCGTGACTCTTTGCAACGTAAAGGCAGGCCAGTTCCGCCGCCTCGTGTTCGGGATAGAAGTGGATGGCCACGCATCCGGCGAGATGTCTGTCAATTTCCAGAAGCCAGTAGTCGTCCAACGCCGCAAGCATGTCGGCCCTTGAGCGCTTCACGAGCTCGGCGTTGGCAATCGACTCCTTGATCAGGGCCATGATGCCCTTCAGGTCTTTTTTCAGGGCCCTCCGCATCTGCTGGTATTCGTTGGAATACACCATGGTGCCGATGCCCTCGTGGCTGAAGATTTCGCTCAGCAGCGCCTCGTTTTCCGTTCCGTCGAGGAGATGCACCCTCGCGATGCCCCGCCGGCACGCGCGCGAGGCGTGCTCGAGTTTGGACACGATCGACGGGTCCAGAACCGCGCGCTTCCTGCGCAAAACGTCCTCCGTCTCGGCCACGGAAAGCTGGCGTACGATGGACTCTCCCACCCAGAGCGTGCCTTCGGTAGAAAGATAGATGATTTTCAGCGCCCGCATGGCCTCCGCCACCTCCAGCGCAACGGAGTCCGAGTTCACCCGGAAGGTGCGGCCCTCGCCGTCAAACCCGAGGGGCAGAATCACGGGAATGATACCCTCGTTTAAAAAGCACTGGAGCGTTGTCGTTTCCACTCGCTCCACCTTGCCCGTGCAGAGGGTGTCGACACCGTCCAGGATGCCCGCCGGGTGGGCCACGATGACATTTGCGTAGGCCGCGCGCAGGTCCACGGAGGATAGCCCCTGCATCAACTCCTGCAGCACTTCGTGGCTGGCCTCGATTCCGAGCTTCAAGGTCGCCTCGTCGGTGATGCCCGTGCCGTCCGAGTTTGAAATGGTGACCCCGCGTTCCTTTCCAAGCTGGACCAGCTGCGCTCCACACCCGTGGACTATGATGATCCGGATGCTCAGCGAGCGGAGGACGGCAAGGTCGAGAAGCAAGTTGCTTAGGTTGCCGGAGGCGGCGATCTCGCCGTCCAGTGCCACCACAAAGATTTTCTCCCGGAACCGGGGAACGTACTGGAGGATGCTTCTAAGGTCGGAAACTTTCATCAGGGTGTCTGCCAGATTAAAACGGCCAAAAGACCCCGGACGCAAAGGGGAACACGCGGAATGCGTTTTTTTTTCTTCAATTTTCCGTGATTCGGTGGAGGCGGGGCAAATTTCCACCTTCGTAGCTCCGGACTTCTGGTCGCAGTTGACAGGGGGGAGCGGAGACGTCCACGTTTTCATCCGTCTCCGTTTTAATCCTCCCAACCGCTCGATCCGTACCTTTCGTAATGGCCGCACCGAAACAACGCATCCCACTCAACGCTCCTCAGGGCGGCCTGAACGCCGCGTTTGCCGCGCTTCAGTTGGAGGGGCTTCCTGCCGGTCCCTCCCCTGAGGCGGACGGCAATCAGCAGCCGGCCAAGCCGGTGCGGAGCGGGCGGGTCATTTTGCGAAGGGAAAAGGCACACCGGGGGGGGAAGGTGGTGGTGGTGGTGGACGGCTTCGAGGCGCAGCATTCGGAGGCGGCGATCGATTCCCTTGCAAAAAGGCTCCGCGCGTCGTGCGGTTGCGGCGGGACGGTCCGGGGGCGGGCGGTGGAATTGCAGGGGGAGCAGGCCGGGCGAGCCCGGGCGTTTCTCGAGGCCGAGGGATTTCAAGTTGCGGGGGAACGATAGGAGTCATTCATGGATCAAATGGAAACCAGGGGGCTTTTGGTGGTGGTGGAGGGGGTGGACGGGGCTGGAAAAAGCACTGTGCTGAAGCGCCTTGCTGCGCACTGCAGCCAGAACTGGCCGGAGGTTGTTACGAGCCGCGAACCGACAACCGGTCCCCACGGTCGGCGGATCCGGGAGAGTGCCGTGAGCGGCCGCCTTCCTCTAGAAGAGGAGTTGGACTTGTTTCTGCGGGACAGGCGCGAGCACGTGGACACCCTGATCGCGCCGGCGCTTTCCCGCGGAGCCCTAGTTCTGCTGGACCGGTATTACTTTTCAACTGCTGCCTACCAGGGCGCCCGGGGGGCTGATCCTCGTTCCATTCTTGCTGCAAACGAGGCCTTTGCTCCGGCTCCGGACCTTGTGTTGCTTTTGGACTGTCCTCCGGCGGTGACGCTGGAGCGGATCCGCTCGAGGGGTGGGGGGGCGGACGCCTTTGAAGGGCTGGAGGCGCTGGAGGCGGTGCGTTCGATCTTCCTTTCTCTGGAGCATCCAAGCATCCGCCTTGTGGACGCCACGCAATCGCCGGAGGTCGTTTCAGAAGAATGCACTGCGTTTTTGGAAGCGCTTCTGCAGGGCCGCCTCTCTTGGCGGTAAATGCGACCGTTCCGCCTTCCCGGAGCGATGCGCAGAGAGTGGGGCGCTTTTGGTCCGGGATCACGCTGGGGAAACCCGGGCTTAAATGAGCCGTTGGGTCAAAGTCGCAGGCCGGCGCCGCAGAATCGGCGTTCAGGCAAAAAACAGGAAGGAAACGATGAAAAAAATTGGAGTGTTGGGGCTTGGAGTGTTGGCCGCTTGGATGCTCGGTTCGGGCGGGGTTCATGCCGTGGAAACCAAGGCGGGCGAGAAGGAAAAAACGGCGGATAAACAGGCTGTAACGGCCGCGCGGGCCATTCCGTTTCAGGGCAGCGTGGTGGCGGTGGATCCCGTCGCACGCACCTTTACCCTGAATGGAAAGGCAAAGGAGCGCATGTTCAAGGTCAGCGACCAGACCGAGATCATGGCCGACAACAAGCAGGCGCATTTTAATTCGATCGCTGTTGGTTCGGTGGTGCGGGGCCAGGCGCTCAAGCACGAGGACGGTTGGGAGGCGAAAAAGGTGATGGTCGGCCCGAAGGAGGCAGCGCCCGCTTCGGATGCGAAAAAGCAGCCGTAGGGATCTCAAAGAAAAGGTTTAGATCGGCTCCATTGCGGGGCGATAAACAGACGGGGGCCGCCGGAGCACAAACCGGCGGCCTTTTTTTTGACTTTGAAGCGTTTCAACGTTTGCCGAATGGGCGGTCCTTCAGGGAAACTGGCGAGCGGTTTCCCGTTTTTTTCGAACAAATAAAGAAAAGTTTAATCCAGCGCTTGCCAAGGCGCCCGATCCTGATCATTCTCACCACCCTTTTTCATTAGTCGTATAAGCTATGTCCACAGAACTCATGACAGAATTGCTCGAAGCGGGTGTCCACTTCGGGCACCAGAGCAAGCGTTGGAATCCCAAGATGAAGCCCTTCATCTTTGAAAAGCGCAACGCACTGCACATTATCAACTTGGGTTCTACCGTCCACCAGTTGGATGGCGCGGTCAAGTTCCTCTCGGCCCTTTCCGCCCGCGGCGGCAAGGTGCTCTTCGTCGGCTGTAAGAAGCAGGCGCAGGAAGCCATCAAGGAAGCTGCCGTCGCTTGCGGACAGTTTTACGTCAACCAGCGCTGGCTGGGTGGCACCCTGACCAACATGGCCACCATTCGCAAGAGCGTGGCCCGGATGACTTATATCGAGAATCTCGAGAAGCAGCCCGAGTACTCCAAGATGGGTAACCAGGAAATTTCGGCTCTCCGCCGCGAAGGCGAGAAGCTCAAGCGGAACCTCGAAGGCATCCGCACCATGGAGAAGCTTCCCGACGCGATGATCATCATCGACACCGTCCGCGAAAGCATCGCCGTGGCTGAGGCCCGCCGCCTGAAGATCCCCACGGTGGCAATCGTGGACACGAACGCGGACCCCGCTTTGATCACCTACCCGATCGCCGGTAACGACGACGCCATCCGTTCCATCCGTGTAATCCTCCAGAAATTGGTGGATGCTCTTGTGGGCGGTTCCGGCGGAGGCCACGCCGCGGCGCCTCAGGATCTGAGTGCGGTCAGCGAGTAGCAAACGTTTTACAGGCGGCCGCCCTCGTTGAAAAACGGGGTGAGTCGCTGGAGCAAAGTCTCGTTCGAGCGGCGCCGCCAGCAAGTGCAGGAGGCGCCGTTTTGAATTTTGAACGGGGCCTTCGCCGCCGCCGTGAGTCAGAATCAATATTTAAACCTCTAAAAGTTAAAACAGTATGAGCGAACTAGTCATTGATGCCCAAATGGTGAAGACCCTGCGTGAGAAGACCAACGCGGGACTCATGGAGTGCAAGCGCGCCCTCGCGGAAGTAAATGGTGACCTCGAAGCCGCCGTGGATCTGCTCCGCAAAAAGGGAGCCGCCAGCGCCGCGAAAAAAGCTGATCGCGAGGCCAAGGAGGGCGTGATCGCCCAGTGCATTGTGCAATCAGGGAAGGTTGGCGTCATCGCCGAGGTGAATTGCGAAACCGACTTCGTGGCGAAGAACGACGCATTCAGGGCCTTCGCGGACGGAGTTGCCGCCAAGCATGCCGAAAACGATTCCGCCGACTGCGAGGCGGACCGCGTCGCCGCGGTTCAGAAGCTTGGCGAAAACATTCGCATCCGCCGCCATGCGCGGTTGGAAGTCCACGGTAGCGGAGCTGTTGCGTCTTACATCCACACCGGCGGCAAGGTCGGCGTTCTACTCCAGGTGGGCGCTGCCAAGGACGCCACGGTTCAGACCGAGGATTTCAAGCAGTTGGTGCGCGACATCACTCTGCAAATCGCCGCAGCAAACCCCGTCTGCGTCTCCCGCGACAGCGTGCCCGCCGCTCTGGTTGAGCGCGAGCGCGAAGTGTACCGCGGCCAGGTGCCTGCCGGCAAACCCGCGAATATCATCGAGCAGATCGTGGACGGCAAGATGAACAAGTTCTACTCGACCTCCTGCCTTCTCGAGCAGGAGTTCATCAAGAACACCGACCTCAAGATCAACCAGCTCATCGCCGAAAAGAACAAGGCGCTGGGCGAGGAGATCGCGATCCGCGGTTTCGTTCGCTTCATGGTGGGCGAAGAAATCGCCGGCTAGTATTTTGTTTCAGGCGTGGGACGGGGCGTAAACGGCTCCCGTTCCACGCCTGTCTCTTTTCCAGCAGGATGGTTTCCACCTCTTGCTGAAAGTCCTGCGAGGCACTATTCTCTGGCGCATGCCCCCCCGCACGATTCCCCGCCTGTTCGCCTCACTGGCGGCGGCGCTTGTGCTTTCGGGCGTCTTCCCAGCCTGTTCGAACAACCCTCTTCCCGAACCGCTTCAGCAGACTCGCGAAGACGGTTCGCCCTGGAAAGTACGCTACGCAGCGCTTCCCGAGGATCCGCGTTCCCTCGATCCTCAAGTCAGTTACGACTCGGTCAGCCGCCGTGTGCTCGAGCCGATTCAGGAATGCCTGCTCGAGTATCATCCGTACAAGACTGACCCGTTCGAACTCACTCCGTGCCTTTTGAGCGGCCTTCCGGAGCGCAGCGAAACGGCCGATGGCAGGATCATTTACCGCTGTTCGTTAAAGAGCGGTATTCTGTTTCACGACGACGCTTGTTTTCCGGGCGGCAAGGGGCGCGAAGTCGTCGCCGCCGACGTGGAGTACGCCTTCAAGCGCATCGCGGATCCCAAGGTGGAATGTCCGGTTCTGTCGACTCTGCAGGACTATATCGTCGGCCTGGCCGATGCTTTTGAAGAGGCAAGGAAGGCGGAGCGCTTCGACTATTCCAAGCCCATTCCGGGGTTTGTCGTCACCGGGTCGCACACCTTCGAGATCCACCTTAAGGCGCCGTATCCTCAGTTGCTGTACTGGCTTGCGATGCACTTCACCGCACCGGTGGCGAGGGAGGCTGTTGAGTTTTACGACGGCAAGGCGCATGACGGCGTCACGCGCGACTTATTCCGGTTTCATCCCGTGGCGACGGGTCCGTTTCAAATCGCCGAGTGGTCGCGCAACACCCGGATCCGCCTCAAGCGCAACCCGCAGTACCGCACGACCGTGTTTCCAACCGGTGGCTGGGGCGCGGACCAGGATGCCCTGTTGAAGCCTCTTGCGGGGAAGGCGCTGCCTTTTGTGGACGAGGTGTGCATGACCATCTTCAAGGAGTCGATCCCGATTTTCCTGCTGTTCCGGCAGGGGTATCTGGACGGGATGGGCGTGGGCAAGGACGCCTTCTCCAGTCTGATCACGCCCGCCCGCAGCCTTTCCGCGAAGTACATCGAGCGCGGGGTGACGCTGCACCGAGACACTGAGGCCAGCACGTTCTTCATGGCCATCAACATGGAGGATCCGGTGCTCGGGAAGAACAAGAAGCTCCGGCAGGCGCTTTCCGCTGCGTTCGATGCGAAGTCGAACCTGGACATCTTCTTTAACAGCGTTCCCATTGTTGCGGAGCAGCTTCTGCCCCCCGGACTCGCGGGGCACCGGAAGGATTTCAAAAACCCCTACGGCTACAATTTAGAGAAGGCCAAGGCTTTGCTTGCCGAGGCGGGCTACCCCAACGGCAGGGATGCTTCCGGGAAGGTGTTGGAGCTGGTGCTCGACACCACGGGCGGCAGTGCCAACGAGCGGATGATGGCGGAGTTTGACCAGCGCCAGTTCGAGCAGCTCGGCATCAAGATCAAGATCGTGGAAAATCCCTTCGCCCGCCTGCTTGAGAAGCTGGACGAGGGCGGCTTTCAATTCGCTACCGGCAGCGGTTGGGGGGCGGACTATCCCGATCCCGAGAACTTCTTCTTCCTGTACTACAGCAAGAACGTGCCGCCCGCGGGCAAGAATCACAGCCGCTACCGCAACCCGGAGTTCGACCGTTTGTTCGAGCAGATGGCGACCATGGAGAACTCTCCGGAGCGGGAGAAGATCGCGCTCCAGATGAACAACATCCTTTCCGAGGACGTGCCGCATATTTTGAACATGCACCGTTCAACGTTCGCACTTGCCCAGCCCTGGGCGCCGCGCGTGCAGAGCAACCCGCTTTTGGAGGGCGGCCTCAAGTACGCGGTGCTTGAGCACGGCACGAGGGAGCAACTGCGCTCGGAGTGGAACGGCAAGCCGCTCTGGCCTGTGATCGTGCTCGCCTCCGGTGTGCTCGCCGCGGCGCTCATCGCCATCAACGCCCGACGTAAGCACTGAACCATGTTTGCCTACCTTGTCCGCCGGTTGCTGTTTTTCGTCCCCATCATCTTCGGGGTGATGCTCCTGACGTTCGTGCTCTTCTTCGTGGTGCAGAGTCCGAACGCAACCGCACGGCGGGTGCTCGGCCAGCGCGCCACTCCGAAGGCGATTGAGAACTGGTTGCACAATCGCGGCTATGACAAGCCGCTGCTGATCAATCAGACGCCCGGCGAGCCCTGGCACGACTCATTGTTTTTGAACCAGATGCAGCGTCTCGCGACCTTCGACCTGGGGGCGTCGGACGTGACAGGTAGGCCGCTTGCCGAGATATTCCGCGAGGGTGCGCTGCCGTCCTTGCTGCTGACAGTGCCGGCGTTTTTCGCGAGCCTCGTGATGTCCATCGGCCTCTCGCTGTATCTGGTTTTCATCCGGAACAAGGCGGTCGACCTGGCGGCCTCGCTCTTGTGTGTGATGCTGATGAGCGTGCCGGTGATGGTGTATGTCATTTTCGGACAGTTCGTCGTAGCCCAGGTGCTCAATTATTTTCCAGCCTTCGGGTTCCAACTCAAGGGCATCTCCACGGTTAAGTTTCTCGTGCTTCCCGTCTGTTTGATGGTAGTGAGCGGACTCGGTTCGGAGGTTCGCCTGTTCCGTGCGCTGTTTCTTGAAGAGATGGGGCAGGATTACATCCGGACTGCGCGTGCAAAGGGCGCGAGCACGGCTGTGGTGCTGCTCCGCCATGTGCTCAAGAACGGGATGATCAACCTCATCACACTGCTTGTGGCATCCCTTCCATTCCTCATCATGGGGTCGCTGTTGTTGGAGAATTTCTTCGGAATTCCGGGGCTTGGAAACGTGCTCTTTTCCGCCATTCAAGCACCTGATTTTGCGGTGGTGCAGGCCTCCGTATTTCTGGGTTCGCTTCTCTATCTGGGCGGACTGTTGCTCACCGACATCTGTTATGCCTGGGCGGATCCCAGAATCCGTCTGCAATAAAACGGTATGAAGATGCTGGATCAAATCTGGGTGCAAAACCTCTGCGTCGTCGCCGGCTACAGCCTGCTGGGGACTGTGCTGTGGTATGGCACCCGCTCGGACCGCTGGCGCGCCGCGTGGAAGCGCTTGAAGGCCGACGTTCCCGGAATGGGAGCGCTCTTTGTGATCTTTGCGTACCTTCTCGTTGGGACCCTGGAAAGCCTGACGATTTCGGCGGAGAGCGGGAATCTGACGCTCCTGCAAAAGCTCGCGAGCGGGGTGCCTCAGGAAAAGAGCTATTCGGCGCCGCTTGCCAAGACCACGCTGTCTGTGGCGGAGCCGAAGCCGCTGAAGGCTGTCCACCTGCTTGGCACGGATGCGCTCGGGCGCGACACCCTTGTGCAGACGCTGCGCGCGACGCGCTCGGCGCTTTGGATAGGCGGACTCACCAGCCTGATCTACATCCCGCTGGGAGTTTTACTTGGGATGATGGCGGGCTATTTTCGAGGCTGGGTGGATGACGTGGTCCAGTTCATCTACAGCACGGTGGCGGCCGTTCCGGAAATTCTGATGCTGGTGGCTATTCTGATGGTGCTGGGCAAGGGCCTTGGAACCATGGCGATTGCCCTCGGCATCACGGGTTGGGTCGGCATGGCGCGCCTCATCCGGGGCGAAACCTTGCGCCAGGTGGAGCGGCCCTATGTGGCGGCGGCGAAGGCAATGGGACAGTCCCACTGGAAGATCCTCTCGTCCCATCTGCTTCCCAACGTCATGCACCTTGTGCTTATCAAGTTCGTCCTTGGATTCTCCGGATTGGTGCTCGCTGAGGCGATCTTGAGCTACCTGGGAGTCGGAGTCCCCGTGGGTACCCCGAGCTGGGGCGCGATGATCGACGCCTCCCGTTCCGAACTCTCTCGCGAGCCGCTGGTCTGGTGGAATCTGACCGCGTCTTCGGTTGCGCTTTTCATTCTTGTGCTCGCCTTGAACTTCTTCGGCGATGCGCTGCGCCGCGCCTTTGATCCCAAGCGCGGTGAGTAGCCTTCCGTTCGCCCCAGCGTTGTTTTTCGCAAACAAGATCCCAACCGCCCTTCAACCGTATGCTAGAAATCCGCAACCTCAGCATTGATTTTGGAAAGGGCTCGGCACGCGTTCAGGCGGTCAAGGGCATCAATCTCACCATCGCTACCGGCGAGACCCTCGCGCTCGTGGGGGAGAGCGGGAGCGGCAAAAGCGTCACGGGACTTGCCCTCACCCGGCTGCTACCCGAACCACCGGCGGTTTACTCGGGGGGAGAGATCCTCTTTGATGGGCAGGATGTTTTGAAGATGGGCGCGGCGGATCTGCGGCGTCTGCGCGGCGGTAAGATCGCGTATGTTTTTCAGGAACCGTCGACTTCGCTGAACCCTGTTTTTACAATACGCAACCAGATTGCCGAGGCGCTCGAGCTGCACCGTCCGGAGGTGGAGGACATCGACGCCGAGGTGGTGCGCTGCCTCGACATGGTTGGCATTGTGGATCCCGCGAAGCGGCTGCACGATTATCCGCATCAGCTCTCAGGCGGCATGCAGCAGCGTGTTATGATTGCCATGGCGCTCGCTTGCCGTCCGCAGTTGCTGGTGGCCGACGAACCGACGACGGCGCTCGACGTCACCGTGCAGGCGCAGATTCTCGACCAGCTCAGGTTGCTCAAGGGACAGGTGCGGATGGGCATGCTGCTGATCACTCACAACTTCGGCATCATCGGGGGGATTGCGGACCGCGTCGCCGTGATGTTCCGGGGGAACATCGTTGAGGAGGGGCCCACGCAGAGCGTGCTGCGTGATCCGCAACATCCCTACACCAAGGCCTTGATTGAATGCATTCCGAAGCTTGGCCAACGCCGACGCCGGTTGACGACTATCGACCACAGCATCCTTGGCTAGGCGCTTAAACGGCGCCCGAGCGGCCTTATCCGTTAAACCAGAAAACCGAGGTTCACGCGGAGGCGCGGAGCCGCGGAGGAGGACAAAAGGTTTCGCTGCAGGTTCTTCTGAAGATCTTCTCGGCGCTCTCCGCGGCTGCGCGTGAGATGCCTTTACCTCGGTGCGTCTGCGTTCGATTCTTAAATTTCGCGCAGCAGGGAGGCGGTGCTCTCCCAGTCCAGGCAGGCGTCCGTGATCGACACACCGTACTTGAGACCGTCGCGGTCCGCGGGCTGCGTGCCGAGGTGGATGTGGCTCTCGAGCATCACGGCGACGATGTCGGTGCGGCCCCCCTTGCGCTGCTGGATGACGTTTCGAAGCACCTCGGGCTGGCGCAGGGGATCCTTGCCGCTGTTGGCGTGGCTGCAGTCCACCATGAGGGAGACGGGAACGCCGGCCTTGCGCAGTTTTTCCGCGGCGGCCGCCGTATGCTCTGGGCCGTAGTTGGTTCCGTCGCGGCCTCCGCGCAGCACCAGATGGCTGTCCTGGTTGCCGGACGTCGTGATGATGCTTGTCATCCCTTCCGGGTCGATGCCTAGAAAACTGTGCGGCGCGAACGCGGAGCGCATGGCGTCCAGTGCGGTTTGAATGCTGCCGTCCGTCCCGTTTTTAAATCCGACCGGCATCGAAAGGCCGCTGGCCATTTCGCGGTGGGTTTGGGATTCCGTGGTGCGTGCGCCGATCGCGGCCCAGCTGATTAGGTCGGCGATGTACTGCGGAATGATCGGATCGAGAAACTCGGTGCCTGTGGGGAGCCCGAGTTCCGAGATGTCGAGGAGGAGCTTGCGGGCGAGCTTGATGCCGAATTCCAGATCCGCGGAATCGTCCAGGTGCGGGTCGTTGATCAGGCCCTTCCAGCCGACCGTGGTGCGTGGCTTTTCAAAATAGACCCGCATCACGATGAAGAGCTTGTCTTCGAGTTCCCGTGCGAGTGCCGCAAGGCGCTTCGCATAGTCCA
Source organism: Chthoniobacteraceae bacterium (assembly GCA_947449735.1). Taxonomy (GTDB): domain Bacteria; phylum Verrucomicrobiota; class Verrucomicrobiia; order Chthoniobacterales; family Chthoniobacteraceae; genus Chth-196. The sequence continues at coordinate 16,382 of CANFTB010000016.1, forward strand.
TCGCGGAAACAGGATCGTGAATGGAGCAGGGGCCCACGACGACCATGAGGCGCGGATCTTCGCCGCGCAAAATGCGGCGGGCTGTGTCCCGGGCGCTCAAAACACTGTCGAGGGTCTCCGGTTTTGCGGGAATCAGCTCCTTGACCTGCAGCGGCGTGATCAGGCGTTTGAAACCGCTGACGCGCACGTTTTCAACGCGCGCAGAGGTGTTTGCGGTTGATGTGGGGGCGTTGCCTGCGGGATGAGTGGCGCTGGGATGGGCCTCGGACGACATAAAAAGGTGAATTAAGATCGGCTCAAAACGCGTCAGCCGCAACCAAAGATCGGTGCAGAACGGGCGCTGCCGTTTTCGCTACGGTGCTGGGTGGCTCGAGAGGCGTGGGATGGGATTGGCGGAAGCCAGGCAGGTTCAGGCTTGGTTGCCGAGACCGAAGGCCTCGTGGACGAGGTTGGCCGCCTCCACGATGCGGGCTTCTTCGATGATCACGGCCGTTTTGATTTCGCTCGTGGAAATCATCTGGATGTTGATGGAGCCGGCGCTGAGGGATTCGAAGAGTTTCGCCGCGACCCCGGAATGGGAGCGCATGCCGATCCCCACGATTGAAAGCTTGGCGATGCCGTCCTGTGCGTGGAACCCGCTTGCACCCACCTCGCGGGCAACCGGTTCAAGAACCGCCTTCGCCTTGGGAAGCTCGTCCTTGGAGAGGGTGAAGGAGATGTCGGTGGAGCCCTCGACGCTGACGTTCTGGACGATCATGTCGATGATCACACCGCTTTCGGCGAGCGTCGTGAAGATGCGGGCGGCCATGCCGGGGCGGTCGGGCACGTGGGCGATGGTGACCTTGGCCTGGTTCTTTTCGATACTCACCCCCCGTACGACGACGGCTTCCATGCTCTCGGTTTCTTCTTTCACAAGCGTTCCTGGGTTATGGTTAAAGCTGGAGCGCACCTCGAAGGTGACGCCGAATTTTTTGGCGAACTCTACCGAGCGGCTCTGCATGACCTTAGAACCGCTGGAGGCCATTTCGAGCATCTCGTCATACGAGATTTCGTGGATCTTTCGAGCCGTGGGGACGATGCGCGGGTCGCAGGTGTAGACGCCGTCAACGTCGGTGAAGATCTGGCAGAGGTCCGCCTGGACCGCCGCGGCGATCGCGATGGCGGTGAGGTCAGAGCCCCCTCGGCCCAAGGTTGTGATGGAGCCTTCGGCGGTCTCGCCCTGGAACCCCGCAATGATGACGATGTTGTCTTCAGCGAGGGCTTCGAGGACCTTTTCCGGCGAAATATTGGCGATCTTGGCCTTGGTGTGGACCTCGCTCGTGACAATGCCGGCCTGGGCTCCGGTGAGGGAGACGGCGCGCTTGCCGAGTCCGGCGATGGCCATGGCGGTGAGGGCGATAGTGGTTTGCTCGCCGGTGGCAAGCAGCACGTCCATCTCGCGTTCGCTCGGATTCGGGGAAACCTCGCGGGCAAGCCGGATGAGGTTGTCCGTGACGCCGCTCATGGCGGAGACGACGACGACGACCTGGTTGCCCTGCGCCTGCGTTTCAATGGCGCGGCGGGCCACATTCAAGATGCGTTCCGGGTTGCCAACGGAGGTGCCGCCGTATTTTTGAACAATCAGAGCCATGGGAAAAAGGGGCGTGAGTTTCTACTGAGAAACGCTGCGCGGGAAGAAAAAATAAAGGGAGAGGCGGCCCCGGTTCCTGGGAGCCCCTCGAAACAGCGTAGCGCGGCCCACGGAGTGCGCCTGTGAAGCCGCGCGGTGGACGCCCTACTTGCGGGGCTGGAAGTCGAAGACGAACGCGTCTTCGAGGCTGGGCTTGAGCAGTTTGACAAACGCCTGGTGGTCCGGGTGGTCCAGGTAGACCTTCAGGGCCGCGGCGTCTGCGAAGGTGCTCGCCCACATGTGAGTGAATCCCTTGTCGAGGTTTTCGCCGCTGATGTTCGTGCCCCACTCGAGCGATGCGATCTGGGGGATCTTTCCCTTCAAGGCGGCAAAAGCCTCCTCGATTTTCTGGACTTCGGCGGGGGAGGCTTCCTTTTTGAACTTGAAGGATACGACGTGCCGGATCGGGGCGTCGGCGCTGAGGGCGGAGGTCATAGTCATGAGCAGTGCGGTGAAAATGGGGAGGAGTCGCATGTGGCCAGTGTGCGTTGTCGGCCGGTTGCAGAACAGTCAGAATTTTTCGAGGGCGCGCCGGTCGCTGCGGAGCGGAGTGCTGGTTCTGAAGGTGCTCCGGGAAGACGTTCCGTCTGAGCGGTGGAAGTGTGTGGCGGGAGGGGTGGCAGTCCTGCTAGGGTCCTTCTTCCAACTTCCATGGCCGAATCTTCCTCCACAACTGAAGAAAAACAGGGTTCCGGCGTTGCCGGAGGCGTTTGGGAGGAGCGCTTTGGAGGGATTGCACGGCTGTTCGGGAAGCCGGCTATGGGGCGTCTTTCGGCGGCGCATGTGTGCGTCGTGGGAGTGGGCGGGGTGGGATCCTGGACCGTTGAGGCTCTGGCGAGGTCCGGTGTGGGGCGTCTCACGTTGATTGATTTGGACGAGGTGTGCGTCACCAATATCAACCGCCAGTTGCCGGCCCTCGGAGATACGGTGGGGCGCGCGAAGGTGGACGTGCTTGCGGAGAGGGTGCGCTTGATCAATCCGGAGTGCCGCGTCGAGGCGGAGCAGGAGTTTTTCACCGCGGCGACTGCGGATCGGTTTCTTTCGAGGGAGTTCGACTGGGTGGTGGATGCGATCGATGTCCTTTCAAACAAGTGCCTGCTGATCGCCGCCTGCGTGCAGCGCGGGATTCCGGTGCTCACCGTGGGCGGGGCGGGCGGGAAGCAGGACGGTTCGGCCGTGCGCGTGGACGATCTGGCGCTGAGCGGGCAGGATCCGCTTTTAAAGGTGGTGCGGAGGGAGTTGCGGCAGAATCATGGTTTTTCACGGGAACAGGGGAGGCCTTTCGGGGTGCCCTGTGTGTATTCGCCGGAGACGCCTGCGTACCCGTGGTCCAGCGGGGCGGTGTGCGACGTGCCCGAGCCCGGGGGGACCCTGGCGATGGACTGCGCGAGTGGTTTTGGAGCGGCGACTTTTGTGACCGGAGTGTTCGGTTTCGTGGCGGCGGGGGAGGTGGTGCGCCGGATTGCGCAGGCGGAGCGCGCGGGGGGGCGGGTTTAAAATGGGGACCGGGTGTGAGCTGCGGTCTGGGGTAAGGGGGTGGGGCGGTGGATCGGCTTGGGTTGCAGGGGTGGCGTGCGCCGGGTTGGCGGTTGTTTCGGGTTGTTCCCGGGAGAGGCAGGCGCTTCCGCCGTCGCTTTCGCCGGCGTTGGCCAGCCTGGCGGAGTCGTCCGCGAAGAACGTGTATTTCAATGCGGCGGCGCTGCCACACTTGGTGAAGCTGGCTCCCGACTGGTTGGGAGCGGCGGAAAGGGACCCGCGCTCGGAGCGGGTGCGTTCGATGGCGCAGGCGGCGCTGAATCCGAAGTTGTTCCGCCAGTTGGACCGGCAAGAGCGTTTTGATGCCATTCTCTTGGTGGGAGACCCTGTGCAGTTCCGGCCATTGATGGAGCATTTGATCAAGACGCAGGACTGGGCTCTGGAGCGGGTGGATCCTTGGAGTTTGATTTACCGGCGGAGCACGGAGGAGAGGATTACGCGGGAATCGATCGGGCGGGTGGCGGCGCAGTGGGATGGGGCCGCCCCGGGGATGCGGGCGAAGGCGCTGGCGGCGATGGCGGAGCGTTTGGTGGCGGCGGGTCGCTTGGAGGCGGGCGGGGAGTTGGTGGAAGCGGCGCGAAAGGCGGACAGCCGGAGTGTGGAGGCGTACGCGGCGGAGGGGTGGTACCGGCTGGCCCGCGGGGAGTGGAAGCAGGCGGTGGCGGCTGCACAGCAGGGGCTGGAGTTTGCGAAGGGCCACCGGGCTTTGCTGTCAGTGAAGGCGCAGGGGCTGTATTTTTCAAAGCGCTTTGAAGAGGCATACGAGATTTCGCGCGAGCTTCTGGCGGGGGCGCCGGAGGATCCTGTGATGCTGTTCACACACGCCAAGATCGCTCATGAGGTGCGTTCATTTCAGGAGGAGATCCAGATTTTGCGAAAACTGATCGGAATTGCGGAACGTGAAAAGCGCTCGACCTCCTGGTACCGGGTCTATCTGGGGCAGGCGCTGGCTACCCGGGGGGAGGGGGAGGCGGCTCTGGTGGAGTTTGACAAGGCCCTCGAAGACAGCGAGCTGCCGGCTGATCAGAGGGATTTTGCGCGCGGTGCCCGGGCCCGGGTGGAGCTGCGTCTCCATCCTGGGGACGGGGGGCGGACGCCCTGATTTTGTATGAATCCGGTTAAATCCCGTTGAATCCCTTGAATTGGGGTTGGCTGAATGCCGCTCTTGGGGAAGATAGTGGAAGTATGGACACCCTGCCATTGATCGCTGGCGCCACGGTCCTCGCCTCGTTGGGCGGGGTGATCGGGTGGCAGCGTGCCCAGATCCGCGCTTTGAAAAAGGCGCAGGACCGCGTGGTGGCGGAGGAGGTGATGTTGTTTGATTTTCTACACGGGCTGGGCGAGGCGCTTTCGGGGGCCGCGCGTCCGTCGGATCTGCACGCGTTGATCATGCGCGGGTTGCTGCGGATCATGCGCAGCGAGGCCGGGGCGGTGTACCTCGCGGACGCCTCGTCGACGGAGCTGCAGCCGGCGTTTGTGGCGAGGGGCTGTCCGGCGCTGGTGGACTTGAACGAGCCGGCTGCCGGGGAGAGTCCTCTGGACGTGGACGCGATCCACCGCCAGTTGCGGATACGGCATGTGAGGCGGGAGGAGGGGATTTTAGCCGCGGTTTGGAAGAGGGAGAAGGCGCAGGTTCTGGACAGGAGGAACGAGCGACTGGAGTTTTCGCGGGCTCATGGGGCGGTGGGGGAGCATGTGGCGATTGCACCGTTGCTCTACGCGGGGCGGAGTTTCGGAGTGCTCGTGCTGGCCCGCGCGCTGGAGGATGATCCGTTTTCGATCGCCGACATGCAGGTGTTTGAAACGCTGGCGGAACAGTCGGCCTTCACGTTGCGCACGGCGGAGGTGTTTTCCGACGCCGCGGATAAGCGCCGGCTGGACCACGATTTGGAGGTGGCTCAAGAAATTCAGAGGATCCTGCTGCCGTCCAAAGCTCCGGATTTTTGCGGTTTTGAACTCGCCGGCATGAACGTGCCGGCGAGGCATGTGAGCGGGGATTATTACGATTTTCTTTCGGTGGATCCTCTGCGCTGCGGGGTGGTGATCGCCGACGTGTCTGGCAAGGGGGTCCCGGCGTCCCTGATCATGGCGACCTGCCGGAGCGTTTTGCGGAGCCAGGCGCCTGGGGAGGTTTCCGCGGCGCAAGTGCTCCATAACGTGAACGAAAAGCTGTTCCCCGATATTAAGGAGGACATGTTCATTTCGATGGCTTATGCCATTTTGGAGCGCGAAAGTTCGAAGGTGACGCTGTGCCGCGCCGGGCATGACGCCCCGTTGTTGTACCGCGCCTCGGACCGGTCCGTGACCAAGGTGAACCCGCCTGGAATGGCGGTCGGCATCGACAGCGGCGAGGCGTTCAACCGGTTCACCCGCGATTTTTCTCTGGAGTTGCATCCCAATGACTGCCTGATCCTTTACACGGATGGCGTGACTGAGGCGCTGGATTCCGAGGGAGAAGAGTTTGGAATGGAACGGATGACTTGCGCTATAGTGGAGAGTGCGCACCTGGGAGCCGGCGCCATTTTGGACAGGCTCACGAGTGAGCTCAAAAAGTTTGTCGGAGCCGCCCCCCAGCACGACGACATTACTTTAATTGTGATTAGAAAAAAATGAGTACAGAAACACCAAATACTTCGGAACAGATACTTGAAGCGAACCAGGAGCCTTCTGGGGTTGCTCCCGCCGAGGCGTCCTCGGAGGCGACAGCCGAGAATTCCATGCAGCAGGTTCAGGCAGATTTGGATCGTTTCCGGGACTTGGCGCTGCGGTCCCAGGCGGATTTCGAAAACTATCGCAAGCGTGCCGTGCGCGAACGGGACGACGCGGTGCGTTACGCAAATTTTTCGCTCGTTGAAAAGATCGTGCCTGTTTTGGACAGCTTTGAACTCGGATTGGCCGCCGCCCGGAATTCGGCCGGTGCGGAGTCCCTAGTCTCCGGAATGGAGATGGTGAAGCGCCAGTTGGAGGATGTTCTGAATCAGGCCGGTGTGGAGAGTGTGGATGCGACCGGGCAGCCGTTTGACCCGAACCAGCACGAGGCCGTGGCGCAGGAGCCCAGCGCCGACGTGCCCGAGGGATCGGTCGTCCGCCAGCTCCGCAAGGGCTACAAGTTGAAGGAGCGTCTCGTGCGGGCGGCGTTGGTGGTCGTTTCGGGAGGGCCCGCCTAGCATCCGAGTCTAATTCGGAACGGACGGAGACCTCTCGCCGGCGGACGCTGGCGCGGAGTGTCCGCTGCACGTACCCGGCTCCTACGGCTTTCTCTTTCGAATTGAAGCGCCGTTTGTCGGAGGTGTTCCTTCCTGTCCCCGGGGCGGTGCGGGTTCTGCGGTGTGCGGTTCCTCCGATTTAAAATTGTTTCAAAACAACATCGGTTTCTTTATTTTAATCCATCCCATTCATGGCTTCTAAACGTGATTATTACGAGGTGCTTGGCGTGGCCAAGGATTCCTCAGAGGAAGACATTAAGCGCGCCTACCGCAAGCTGGCTGTCAAATTTCATCCGGACAAAAACCCCGGGGACGCCTCCGCGGAGGAAAAGTTCAAGGAACTGGGCGAGGCTTACGACGTGTTGTTTGACGAGCAGAAGCGCGCGGCGTACGACCGCTACGGGCACGCCGCGTTTACGCAGGGCGGCGGGGGTGGCGGCGGGCGCGGGGGCGGCGGAGGTTTCCATGATCCCTTTGATATCTTCAAGGAGGTCTTCGGCGGGGGTGGAGGCGGGGGCGGGGATAATATTTTTGAACAATTCTTTGGCGGTGGAGGCGGAGGAGGCGGCGGAGGCGGCGGTCGCGGGGACCGGAACCGCGGCGACGACATGCGGTACGACCTGCAGATCAGCCTCGAGGAGGCTGCCAGCGGGTGTGAGAAGGAGGTCGAAGTCAGCAAGCGCGAGCGCTGCGACGGTTGCAAAGGATCGGGAGGAGAGCCCGGATCGAAGCCCGTGGTCTGTCGCGAATGCGGTGGGCGCGGGCAGGTGGTGACTTCGCGCGGCTTTTTCCAAATGGCGCAGACGTGTCCGCGCTGCCGCGGGACGGGGCAGAGCATCGACAAGCCGTGCAAACGCTGCAGCGGCGACGGGCGCGCGGCGGCGACGACTCAGATCAAGCTCAAGATTCCCAAGGGTATCGAGGACGGCATGAAGCTGCGTTCCACCGGCCAGGGAGAGGCGGGCGTCCGGGGCGGTCCTCCCGGGGACTTGTACGTGGTGATGCACGTCAAGGAACATCCTGTGTTCGACCGGGACGGCAGCGACCTGATGTGCAAGGTTCCGATTTCCTTCACAACGGCCACTTTGGGGGGCGAGGTGACGGTGCCGACACTCGGCGGACGCGCCCAGTTCAAGGTGGCGGCGGGCACCCAGAGTGGAACCACTTTCAAACTGCGCGGCAAGGGGATGCCGGAGCTCAACAGTTCGCTCTACGGCGACCTGCACGTGCATGTGATCGTCGAGGTGCCCACCAAGCTGGATTCCGAGCAGCGCAAAAAGCTGGAGGAATTTGCGGCGTCGATGGGGGAGGACAACTCGCCCATGCATAAGAGTTTCTTTGAGAAAGCCCGGGAGTTTTTCAGCTGATGCTCCCCTTGGGCGGGCGTCTTTCTGTGTTGCGGTCAGCCAGCTTGTCAGGGTGGCCGGCGGGACGGCACGCCTAGGGGGCCGAATTTTTCACGGCCGCAGCTTATTTAACCTATGTCCCGCTTTTACGCTCCAAAGGCCCGGTGGTCCGGTGGTCGGGTGTGTCTGGATGAGTTCGAGGGGAGGCACGCCGCGGAGGTTTTGCGGCTGGGGGTGGGCGACGGCGTGAGCATTTTCGACGGGGAGGGTCGGGTGGCCCGGGCGCGCTTTTCGAGCGTGTCCAAAAAGCGCGTGGAGGCGGAGGTTGTTTCTGAGGAGTGCGAGGCACCTCCCGCGGGACGGACCACCCTTGTGCAGGCCATTCCGAAGGGCAAACTGTTCGACTGGATCCTAGAAAAAGCGACGGAGTTGGGGGCGGCCCGGATTGTGCCGCTTTTGAGCGAACGCACGGTGGTGCAGTTGGACGGGGCGGAGCGCGAGCGCAAGCGCGAGAAGTGGCAGCGGGCGGTGGTGGAGGCATGCAAGCAATGCGGCCAGAACTGGTTGCCCGTGGTGGAGGAGCCTGTGTCGCTGCCCGTTTTTTTGCAAAAGCCCTCCGCGTCGGATGCGTGGGTGGCGTCTTTGCACCCCGGGGCGGTGCCTGTGCGGGAGGCGTTTTCCGGGCCTGTGGCGGGGGATGTTTCGGTATTTGTGGGGCCGGAGGGGGACTTCTCCCCGCAGGAAATGGAGCGGATTGTGGGCTGGGGGGCGCGGCCGGTCAGCCTTGGGAGGATCGTTTTGAGGGTGGAGACAGCGGCGATGTACTCCTTGAGCGTGCTCGCAAGCATGAGGCCTTAGCGTGGGCGACTGGGCCCGGGGTTGGCTCGGCGGTGGCGGGGTGGGTGTTTTATAGGCTTAAAAAAGGGCCAAGCTTGGTGTAGTCTCGAGGGCTTCAAACTTTTGTTGCTCCGGACCCCTCCAAACGGCTTGCAGGAAAGCTGCGGGATGCGAGTCTGGAGGGCTCTCCCAATGGACGCACCCCAATCCGAGTTTCCGCTGCTGTTAGAATCCCTTGCCCGGCTGAAGGCGTGGGAGGAGGAGGCTGCCGCGCTTCAAAAAGCGGCCCGGGTCAAGGTGCTGCCTTGGGTGCATCCGAGCCGGAAGGAAAGGGGCTTGCGTGGCCAGATTCGTTCGGAGGGGCTCTCCCTTCATGTGGATTACACGGAGAGGGTGGAGGGGGCTGTTTTCGGGTGTAGCGAATGCGGCACCGGCGGATGCGGACACGTGCTGCTGATTTTTTCGAACTACTTCAACACCCCGATCGCGGAACTGATGCGCCTGCTTGCCGCGCCTTCGGTGCAGTCCGGGGGCGCGTCTGCTGCGGCCGGAACGTCCCGTGCCGGAGGAAAGGGCGGCGTTTCGAGCACCGGGGATGCGGATCCGGGTGTCGGGGTCGGTTTCCGGGCGGAGGTGCTGAAACGGCTCAACAGGCAGTTGAGCGCCATGGAGCGGATTTACGTGGAGGCTGTGGAGGGTTTTTACCGGCGGCACGCCGGGTCGCGGCTTTTGACGGCGAACGCGCTGGAAGTTTTTCTCGGAAACAAACCTTTAGCGGCATGGGAATTGGTGGAGTTGTGGCCGCGTACCCCCGAGGGGGACTGGGAGGCCTGGCTTTACCTTTCGGTGTTTTTGAAAAACCGGGGTGTGCAGTTTCCTGAGTTTTTAGAGGCGGTGACAAAGAGCGCCGACACCGCGCAGCTCGCCGATGATTGGGAGCGCCAGCAGGCGCTCAGGATGTGGGAGGAGGGGTTGGAGAAGATGCTGGCTGAGGATGCCGTCGAAAGCGAAAGGACGCGCTGGGAGGCACGTTTAGTGATGCGCCCGGAGGCGGTGCACGTGCAGTGGTTGAGGGGAGGGGCATTGGAAGCAGGGGAGCAGGGGGAGTGGCAGGACGCCGCGGACTTTCCTTTTTCCGACATGGCTGCGTTGCTCGATGCGGGGCGGATTGATTGTTCGGATCAAACCCGGATTTTGGTGGAGATGTTCCTGATGTGCGGCGGTGCTTCTGGGATGATTTCCTACGGCCGCATGGACGCTCGTGAGGGACTCGCGCGGCTCCTGACGCATCCCATTCTGGAGGAACGAGTGATCGCGGTCTCTGGTAACCTGCTTTGCCGATCGGCCCGGCGTATGCAATGGAGGCTCAGTCCGGAGGCGGGTTCCAGGGGAGGCGACCTGGGCGCGAATTACGTGCTCGAGCTTGTGTTTGAAGACGGCCAGAAGCCGCCTGCGCCGCTTTTTTCGGCAGGGGGAAGCGTGAACCTGTATTTTACGACGGACACGGTCTTCCGTACGGCGCCGCTTCTGAAGGTGGATCCCTCGGTGCCGCTGCGCATTCCGGCGGCGGGCCTGCTTTCTGGGCGTGCGATGCAGTTTCTTGCGGGGCTGGGCGTTCCGCTGCCCGGGGAGTTGGAAAACCGTGTGTGGGCGCTGGAACCGGAGGTGCGCCTGCGCTGCCGTTTGGAGGAGCGGGGAGGCGAGGAGCGTTTGTGCGTGCGGGCGTGTGCGCAGGTACGGGCTGCCGAGGGGGACGCCGAGACCGAGCAGCATCCGGGGGGCGGGGAGCAGGTTTACACCCAGCAGGGTTGGATGGTTTCCAGAGCGATGCCCAAGCGCAAGGACCGTGTACTGGTTTTGAACGATGCGCGCATGAAGCAGGTGCCCCGCCTGCTCAAGGAGATCGGTACCTCTCGTTTCCGGGTGGAGGATGAAAGCTGGGACCGGTTGATCGGGCGCCGCTTTCCCGAGGAGTTTAGCGCCTGGATGGAGGAGCTGCCGGCGGGAGTGCACGTGGATTTGGAGGGGGACCTCGCGAGTCTTAAGGATGCCGTCGTGAGCGGGTCCCTGCATCTGGAGGCTCTGGAAGCGTCTCCCGATTGGTTTGATTTGCACGTGGCCCTGACCTTGAGCGACACGGAGCTCACTAAGGAGGAGATCCGGATGCTTCTGGAGGCCCGCGGCAAGTTTGTGCGTCTCAAGGACAAGGGCTGGCGCAAGCTGGAGTTTGAGCTGGACGAGGAACAGGAAGATCAACTTTCGGAGCTTGGGATTAATCCGCTGGAGCTCGGGGGGCCGCCCCAGAGGTACCACGCGCTGCAGCTCGCCGCCTCTGCGGCAAGCCACCTGATCGAGCAGCAGGTCAGGGAGGGCATACTCAGGCGCGCCACGGAGTTGCAGACGAGCGTCACACCGCCGGTGCCGGAGGCCGTCCAGGCGACGCTTCGGGCGTATCAGGTGGAGGGTTTTCACTTTCTTTCATACCTCAGCTCCAACCGGTTCGGGGGCATTCTCGCCGACGACATGGGGCTCGGGAAAACGCTCCAGACTCTGGCGTGGATTTCGTGGCTTAAAGCCGACCCCGGGTTTGCGGGAAAGACCGTGCTGGTGGTGTGCCCGAAGTCTGTGGTCCAAAACTGGGTCATAGAATCGGAGCGGTTTGTACCGGGGCTGAGGGCATTGATCTGGCGGGGTGGAGACGCCGCCGCCCTGCGGAAGACTCTCAAGGATGTGGATTTGCTAGTGATCAACTACGCCCAGTTGCGGATTTCCGCGGAGGTTGTCACCCGTGTGGAGTGGGGGGCCGTCGTGCTGGATGAGGCGCAGTACATCAAAAACCCGGCTTCGCAGACGGCCACGGCTGCGTGCGCGCTACAGGGGGCGCACAGGCTTGCGCTGAGCGGCACGCCGATCGAAAACCGGCTGCTCGATCTCTGGAGCATCATGCACTTCGCCATGCCCGGATTGCTAGGGCTGCGCGCGCATTTCAACAAGAACTACGACTCCCGCACGGACCCTCTGGCGCGCCGCCGTCTGGCCGCCCGGATCCGGCCATTCATTCTGAGGCGCACCAAGGGCGAGGTGGCCAAGGACCTGCCGGAGCGCATCGAAGAGGATCTGGTGGTGGAGATGGAGGGGACCCAGGCCCAGCTGTACCGCGCGGAGTTGAAGCGCGCCAGGCAGGCGCTCTTGAAGATTAAGAGTTCTAGGGAGTTGGACAAGGAGCGCTTCAACGTGCTCACGTCCCTGCTGCGTCTGCGCCAGATTTGCTGTCATCCGGGCTTGGTGAGCGACGAACACGGCCACGCCGACAGTGCCAAGATGGAGGCGCTGGTGGACCTGCTCGAGCCGCTGGTGGAGAGAGGTCAGAAGGTGCTGGTATTCTCTCAGTTCGTGGAGATGCTGGCGCGCATCGAGCGGGAGATCGACGCCCGTCAGTGGGACTCTTTCCTGCTGACCGGCGAGACGGAGGATCGCGGAGAGCTGGTCGAGTCCTTCCAAAAGCACGAGGGCGGGGCCGTGTTTTTGATTTCGCTGCGGGCGGGTGGGATGGGGGTGAACTTGACCTCAGCCTCCTACGTGGTTTTGTTCGACCCTTGGTGGAACCCGGCCGTGGAAAACCAGGCGATCGACCGGACGCATCGCATCGGACAGACCCAGCAGGTGATCGCGTACCGGCTTGTGGCCAGCGGTTCCGTGGAGGAGAAGATCCGACAGTTGCAGAGGACCAAGAGCGCTATGGCCGGGGACATTCTCGGGGAAGAGACATTCGCCAAGGCGCTGACCCTCGACGATTTTCAGTTTCTATTGGAGGAATGACCGGTGGGCAGTCCCCAAAGCGCAAAGATCCTGCTTCTCAAGCGGCTCGCGTTTCGGTGGGCCCTGGGGCAGGGGTTTCGCGTCGCGGCGATAGACCTGCCCCTGCCGCAGCTCAAGATCCGACTGGATGTGGCCGCCTGCAAGCCCGAGCCGCCCCGGAGGGTGCGCGGCAAGACCGTTTTTAAACCCGGGGCGACGGTGGTTTTTGAATGCAAGACGAGCCGGGCTGAGTTTCTGAAGGAGACCAGGTGCGAGGATTCGATCCAGATCCGGATCGAGGAGCTTCAGGCGCAGCGGCTGGTTTATGAGGAGTCTTTGCGCAGGAACTTTCCCACGCTGAGGGAGGGAGAGACCCTTTTTCCCGAGTACGACGTATTCAAGTACCGGGATCTGGGTTTGGAGCCTTACAACCTCCTTATGGACGAGCTTGACGAGCTCACCCGGCGGGTGCGGGCCAATGGAAAGTTCGCAAAACTGATGCGCTGGCGGGCTGCCAGCCTTCATTACCTGGTGGTGGAGCCCGGGGTTGCGGGCGTCGGGGAGCTGCCCCCCGGCTGGGGCCTGTTGGAACGTGGGGAGGCTTCGCTGGAACTTCTGGTGCGCGCCGAGTGGAAGGAGAGCACGGACTTGAATCGATGGAACTTCATGAACAGGATAGCGTTGGCTGCAACCTCCGGGCTGGATCGGAGACTGGACGGCGGGTGGTGAGTCCGTTTTCCGCGGGTTTTTTCGGGGGGAGGCTCCGGTTGCGGGCGCGTAAAAATCTCGTTTGATTTAAATTCCTGAAATCGAATACCCTAATGCCTCGGGCCTGGCTCTTTCAGGGCTTGAACGCGCAGTTTGCGTTGTCATTGTCTGAATCGAAACTAACTTACTGTTCCCTGAGGGGAGAAATCCCCAATTAGCACCCAATATCTCTATGCATCCATTTTTTGTCTGGTTTCTCTCCATGGCCGTTTGGTGGTTCGTGTCTTCTTTCTTTGAGTGGACGTTGCATCGGTTCGTGATGCACCGGCCGGTGGGTTCCTTTGACTATCCCTTCAAGGCCCACGCCGTCATACATCATCAGGTTTTCAAGGCGGACCACACTTACCACCTGATTAACCCGAGCGACCGCAAGACGATCCCTATGGCGTGGTGGAACGGCCCCGTTCTGGTGTTGATCGCTTCGCTGCCGGTCGTTCCCGTCGCACTCCTGCTGCAGAACCTCTGGGTTTGGGTGGGCGCCGCGTCTGGCACTGCGATCTACTACTCCATCTACGAGTACATCCATTGGTGCATGCACCTTCCCAAAGACCGCACGGTGGAGCGTTCCTGGTTGTACCGCCGCCTGAACGGACATCACCTTTTGCACCACAGGTACATGCACAAGAATTTTAACGTGGTGTTTCCCCTGGCCGATTTTTGCCTGGGAACCCTGATACTGCGTTCCAAGATCCGTTTCGCCCAGCCGACCGGCCCTGCGGTTCCGGACGTGCAGCCAGTCGGGGTACCGTTGGAAGAGGCGCAAGCCGCCCACTAGGGGCAAGCGACTTCAAGGTTTTTACATCGAAAACCCGCCTTCCAAGAGGCGGGTTTTTTGTGCCCCAGAGAGAGGCTCCGGGATCCCGGCTCTGCGTTTTCTGGAGTGAGTGGCGGGCCGCTGGGCGGAAGGTGGGTGCACTGGGCCGGTTTTGGCGGAGGTTATTTCTCGTTGAGAAAAATGGGTGAACCTTTTTGTTTTCTTTTCTGCTGCTGCTTTTTTGAATAAACCTTAACTTATGCCTCCACCAAACCGACTGTTCTGGGTAGGCATGACCATTCAATTTTTCGTACATGAATCCTGAACAAGCTATCTCCTGGTTTCAGAAGGCGTCCGATCTCGGAAGTGCCGACGGCACATGTAGTTTAGGGCTTTGTTACTATCAGGGACTCGGGGTGGAGAGGGACCTGATCCAGGCCGTCCGTTACTTTAAGAAGGCGGCCGAGGGCGGGAGCGTCAGGGGAATGTTTAACTTTGGTTTCTGTCTGTATCAGGGGAGCGGTGTCAGGCGCGACTATGAGCAGGCTGCGTCCTGGTACATGCGGGCCGCGGAGATGGGGCATGTTCAGGCCATGTACAGCTTGGGGCGCTGCTTCCACACGGGCCATGGGGTTCTTAAGGATGCTCCCGAAGCGGTTTATTGGTTCAAGAAGGCGGCCGAACGGGATGACTTGGATGCTATGGTGTCCATCGGAGTTGCCTATTACGAAGGGCACGGCGTCTCGAAAAGTCCGGTGCGTGCCGTGGAGTGGTTCAAAAAGGCTGTGGAACTGGGCAGCTCTGACGCGATGAACAGCTTGGGTGTGTGTTATTTTTGGGGGCAGGGGGTGGAGGAAAACGCTTCGGAGGCCATAAACTGGTTCAGGAAGGCGGCGGAGGTGGGGAGTGGCGCCGCCATGGTGAATCTGGGCCACTGCTGCTACTGGGGAACCGGCGCCGAAAAGAGCCTAGAGGAGGCGCAGGGGTGGTATTCGAAGGCCGCGGACGCGGGCAATGTTTACGGCATGTTTTACGCGGGAAGTTCCCACTGCGAGACGGTGGCGATGCAACCCCGGTCTGATTTGTCCTCCTCGTGGAAAAGGGAGCAGGGTAAGCAGGAGTTACTTATGGGAGTTTCGGCCTGGGTCCAGCCAACCTCGCGCGTGCTGGCCGAGGGTCCTGAACCGGAGGTTCCTTTCCTCGAGCTGCCCGAGGAGGCGGCCGGGAAGGTGACCGAAGAAATGGGAATCGATTCCATCCCTTAGCGTCTGACCTTCCAAAAAAAACGCGATTTTTCCAAAGAAACAGTTTCCCCCGCGGTATCCCCTCATAGAAGCCCACCCCTTCAACTCCCCAGAACATGTTTGGATCTAAAAACACAAAAAAAGCAGAGTGGGTTCAGACTGCGATGCAGCGCTACGAGCGCCCGTTGTTGCAGTATTCTTACAGTATTGTCCGGGATTTGGAACGGGCCCGTGATGTGGTTCAAGACACGTTTATGCGTTTGTACAAGCAGGAGCAGGAGGCAATCGAAGGCCATCTTTCGCAGTGGCTTTTCACCGTCTGCCGCAACTGTTCCCTGAAGGTCCTGCGCAGTCAGGAGCGTTACGTGCACGTCGAGTCTTCTGAGTTTGAAGGCCGCAGTTCCGATGAGCCGTCTCCAGCGTTTGAGCTGGAGCGCAAGGAGCGGGTCGCACGTTTGATGGAACTGGTGCAGGAATTGACCTCGAATCAGAAAGAGGTGGTCCGGCTTCGTTTTCAAAACTTTCATTCTTATCAGGAGATCAGCGACATCACCGGCCTGAGTGTCGGAAACGTCGGTTTCATCCTGAATGCGGCCATGCGCAGTCTTCGTGAGAAGATGGAGCGCGACGATCGCGAAGAGAAAATCATTTACCTTACCAAGACAGCTTGAGTCCGCGGGCTCTTTGGAGCCCCTTGAACAACCTTACAGAATATGAATCGCAGCATCAGTGACAAAGATATAACCGACTACGTTCTCAACGAGTTGCCTCCTCGTGAAAGATTGTATGTGGAGTCGATGATGCTGGGCTGCGAGCGTTCCCGAGAGGATGTTGTGGTCATGATGGAAATGTCCCGGCTCTTGGAGGAGGGGATGGAAAACGAGCTTGTAGGAGCTGACTTTAGTTTGGATGAAGAGCGCAGGAATACGATTTACGCTCATTCCTCAAACTTTGCCTGGAGAGCCGTGCTGCGTGTCGCCGCAACAGTGACTGCGATGGCTGCCTGCGTGGCGTTCTCAGTGGCGGCTCCAGTGATTTCAAAGTTTGCCTTCCGGACGCCCAACTCCAAGGGAATGGACACGCGCATCGCCTCTTCGGATAGCTCTGATGTGGTGGATCCCGCCGCCTTTCCGGTGGTGCTTCTCGAGAGCGAAGAGTCGGACGAGTTCCCCACCCACGTATTGCTGCCCACCGGTGCCGTCAATCTGGGGGAAATGCCTCTGCCGTACATCGGCTCGGACGCCAACTAGTCTTGTCTTTCAAAAGGGGGGTAACCCTGTCTTTTGAGGCCTTTCAGCCATACGCGAATTCTTTAATAAGGGCCGGTCTCCATCATGGGGCCGGCCTTTTTTATTCGAACTGCTCGCCCTGCTTCTGGCTCAAAAAAAACCGGCCACCCTTGGGGGGCGGCCGGTCTTCTTGCCTTTTTTGCCAGGCGGTTTAGCGGTCGGGGATCGGCTTGACGACCTTGCCAACTGCAGGGCCCGTGTATTCGCTCAAAGGACGGTAGAGGCGGTTGTCCGCGAGCTGCTCGAGGACGTGGGCCGTCCAACCTGCCGTGCGTGAGATCGCAAAAATCGGAGTGAACAGGTCCGTTGGGATGCCGAGGGAGTAGTAGACGGTCGCGGAGTAGAAATCCACGTTGGCATTAAGATGCTTCTTCTCGCGCATCACCTCTGCGATGCGCTCGCTCATGCGGATCCACTTTGGCTCGCCCAGCTGCTGGGTCAGTTTGATTGCCATGTTCCGCAGATGCGGCGCGCGAGGATCGAGCACCTTGTACACGCGGTGACCGATGCCCATGATCTTGGCCTTCTTTACAAACTGTTCCTCCAGCCAGGGATCCACGCGCTCCTCGGAACCGATCTCCTGGAGCATGTGGATGACACCTTCGTTGGCGCCGCCGTGGAGCGGCCCCTTCAGCGTACCGATGGCCGAGGTGATCGCAGAGAACACATCGCTGAGCGTGGCAACTGTCACGCGCGCGGAGAAGGTGCTCGCGTTCATTCCGTGGTCGGCGTGGAGGACGTAGGCAACATCGAGGGTATCGGCTGCCTCTTTGGTGGGCACCTCGCCGTTGATCAGGTAGAGGAAGTGGGCGGCTTCACTCAGGTCCGTGCGCACGGGGGGGAGGTCTTTGCCCTGGCGGATGCGGTGGAAGTACGCGGCGATCAGGCCGATCTTGGCGGTAATCGCAATGGAGCGCTCGTAGTTGGCGTTCTCTCCGGTGGCTGTGTCAAAAACGCCCAGCATTGAAACGCCGGTGCGGATCACATCCATCGGGCCTGCGTTCTTCGGTGCGGACTTGAGGAAAGCGATGATTTCCTCGGGAAGCGAACGAGCCGCGCGCAGCTTGGAGGTCAGCTCGGCGAGTTGCTCCTGATTGGGCAACTCCCCGTGCCAGAGGAGGTAAATGACCTCCTCGAAGCTCACCTTTCCCGCAAGTTCGTTGATGTCGTAGCCCGCGTAGATGAGCTGTCCGATATCTCCGAGCACGTCGGAGATGGCGGTGGTGTTTGCAACAATTCCTTCGAGTCCTTTGGCGACGAGCGGCATAAGTTCAGGGTGCTTGGCTTTTAATCGGCGTTCAAGTGGAGACTAAACTTTCCCCCACAACTTCAGCAGGGTTTCTGCCATGACTGACGGGGTTTCCGCAACTGCGATTCCTGCGGCCCTCATCGCGGCAATCTTTCCTTCCGCGGTTCCTTTGCCGCCCGAAACGATGGCTCCCGCATGGCCCATCCGGCGTCCGGGAGGCGCGGTGGTCCCCGCGATGAAACCAGCGATTGGCTTCTTGCAGTGGGCTCCGGCCCATTCAGCGGCCTCTTCCTCGGCCGTTCCACCGATTTCGCCGATCATGATAATCGCCTCGGTTTCCGGGTCTTCGTTGAACATTCGGAGCACGTCCAGGTGCGAGGTTCCGTTCACGGGATCGCCCCCGATTCCGACGCATGTGGATTGGCCGTATCCACGCGAGGTGAGCTGCCACACCGCTTCGTAGGTCAGCGTGCCCGAGCGGGACACCACGCCGACGTTTCCTTTTTTGTGAATATGCCCGGGAGCGATGCCGATGCGGCAACCGCCGTGGGAATCCTTGCCTTCGCCCGGGGTCACTAGTCCGGGACAGTTTGGCCCGATCAAGCGCATGCTGCCCCCGTGGATCTTGGCTTTGACCCGGATCATGTCGTTGATCGGGATGCCTTCGGTGATCGCTACGGTCAGGGCGAGTCCCGCATCAGAGCATTCGAGGATGGCGTCCGCAGCGAAGGGAGGGGGAACGAACACCACGGAGACGGTGGCCCCTGTTTCGCGTGCCGCCTCTTCAACCGTGTCGAACACGGGCACTTTGTAGCCGGCGTGTTCAAAAAACTGGCCGCCCTTTCCGGGGGTGACCCCGGCCACGATCTGGGTGCCGTAGTCCAGCGACAACTGGGCGTGTTTGGCGCCGAAGCTGCCGGTGATGCCCTGTACCAGAACGCGGGTTTTGGAGTTTACGAGAATAGACATGATGAATGATCCGGTGGGGATTAGGCCGCGTGAACCGAGGCGACGATTTTGTCGGCGGCGTCCGCCATGGTGGAGGCGCTCTGCAGCTTCAGGCCGCTTTCCGCGAGCGTTTTCTTGCCGGCAGGGCCGTTGTTTCCTTCAAGCCGCACCACAAGGGGAAGGCTCAACCCCGTTTCCTTTGCCGCGTCGACGATCCCGTGGGCGATGACATCGCAATCCATGATGCCGCCGAAAATATTCACCAAGATGCCCTTAACTGCCTTGTCGCCAAGGATGATGTTGAAGGCGGCCGTGACCTGCTCCTTGGTGGCGCCGCCGCCCACGTCGAGGAAGTTGGCTGGTTTGCCTCCGGCGTGCTGGATGATGTCCATGGTGGCCATGGCGAGTCCGGCGCCGTTCACCAGGCAGGCGATGTTTCCGTCCAGACCGATGTAGTTCAGGTTGAACTCGCTGGCGGCCACTTCGCGGGGGTCCTCCTCGGACTTGTCGCGGAGCGCCGCGACTCCCGGCTGGCGGTAGAGGGCGTTGTCGTCGAAATTAAACTTTGCGTCGAGCGCGAGCAGCCGGTTGTCCGGGGTTACGACCAGCGGATTGACTTCCACCAGCGTGCAGTCCGTTTCCGTGTAGGTGCGGTAGAGGGCCGTGAAGAGCTTTGTGGCCTGGGTCATCAAGCTGCCGCGCAGTCCAAGTGCGGCGGCGATCTTTCGGGTCTGGTAAGGCTGCAGACCAATGAGGGGATCTACTGAAACACGGATGATCTTCTCGGGTGTGTGTTCCGCCACTGCCTCGATGTCCATTCCACCTTCGGTGCTCGCGATGACCATCGGAGCCGAGGTGGTCCGGTCGAAGAGGATCGCGAAATACAGTTCCTTCGCAATGTCCACCGCTTCAGCAACAAGCAGCGTAGAAACGAGTTTTCCTTCCGGTCCAGTCTGGTGGGTGATCAGCGCGTGCCCCAGCATTTGTTCGGCGAGATGCCGTGCTTCCGCCGGCGTCTTGCAGAGATGAACTCCGCCTTTGAACCCGTTGTCAAAAGTTCCTTTGCCGCGTCCGCCCGCGTGGATCTGAGCCTTGACCACGATCTGGCTTGCTCCGAGGGAAGTGGCCGCCTGTTCGGCTTCCTCGGGCGTGAATGCGGCTTTCCCTTTGGGAGATGCGACACCGAATTTCTGGAACAGTTCGCGGGCTTGGTACTCGTGGATATTCATGAACGGATTTAATGCAGACGCCAGTCTGCCTCACGCGCCGGCAGAGAGATTTCCTGAGGGAAAATGTTTCCTTGGCACAGTGGCGGACACAATAGCGGAGGGCTTTTCTAGAGGACTATTCCCTCGGGAAGCAAGGGAAGGTTTGCAGGAAGTCCTGAAATTTTCAGGAGGGGGCGACTTGCGGCGCAATACGCACCGTAGGCAACATGTGCCATCTTACCCGTTTGGGTGCGATTTCGGATCGTCTCCCCAGACGTTTGCCGATCGAGCGCTGGATGCCGGCTCGTTCCTCAATGGACTTTTAATGCGTCCTTAGAGCTCCTCGGGCTTAGCTAAAAGTTCGGCGATGCGCGTCAGCAGACGGCCGGCTCCGCCGCCATCGAGCACGCGGTGGTCGAAGGATAGCGTAAAATGCGCCTCCGTAGCCGGGCGGAACTCTTCAGTTGAGGGATCCCATTTGGGGACAACGCGGCCGGCGCCCATTCCCAGAACCAGCGTTTGTTCCGGGAGGGGAATCGGGGTGGCCCATTCCAGCCCAAACGTGCCAAAATTTGTCACCGTGGCGATGGATCCCCCCGTGGCGTCGGCAGGCAGGCGGCGCCGCCTCGCGAGATCGACAAGGTCGTTGTAACGGACCAGCAGATCCCGCAGCTTGGTCTGGTCGGCATTACGAAGCACGGGAACGAGCACGCCGTCCTCCGCCTCCACCGCGAACCCGACGTCGATGGAGCGGGGGTGTACGATTTTATCACCGATGAGCCTGCCGGCGAGGGCGCTGTTTTCTCCGAGGGCCATCGCCAGGGCTCTGAGGGCGTAGAGCGCGGGGCCCGCCTTCGGGCTGGAGGCCTTCCGATGGGACAGCAGAGGGTCGATGACGACCGGCGTTCCCACGGTTGCGATCGGTCGGGTCCAGGAGCGGCGCATCGCGTCCGCGACGGCGACCCGCATGCTCGAGGCTTGCGAGAGGTGCTGCTGGTCGAGTTGGGCCAGAAACTTCTCGAAGTCCTCGATGGTCAGCCTGCCTGCTGCGCCGCTTCCGGCGATCCCTGCCAGGTCGGCCGCGTGCAGTCCGAGCTCCGCCATGCGCGCCTTAAGCCTCGGCGAGAGGAAGCTTGCGCCCGAGGCGTGGGCGGGGACAGGCAGTCCCCTCAGGGTTGGCGCGACGTTACTGGAGGACTTCGACTGGGACGGTGCCGTCGAGAAGGGCGAAATGGAGGTCTCCCCCGGGGAATATCCGTGGGGAAGCGCTTCCGGGCGAACTTCGGCAAATTCCGGCGCCGGCGCGTCTACGATCAGCCCGAGCCTGTTGGCCTCCTCTTCAGAACATTCCACGTACCCCAGAATCTCTCCAACCGCGTAGCTGCCCTGGGCCTCTGCGGTCCACTCTTGAATCGTACCGGAGCAGGGGGAGGTGACTCCCATGACCGCTTTTTGCGTTTCCACTTCCAAAACTTCCTGGTCCCCATGGACTTCGCTCCCAACGGTCGCATTGAAGGCGACGATGGTGGCTTCGGCAATGGACTCGCCCAGTTGGGGCATGACGATTGGAATGCGAGGCATAGAAAAAAGGTGTTGGGCGTGTCCGGCAGGACTTTATTCCTCAAAGCCGCAGCAGATCTCGCAGGGCGCTGACGATGGTTTGGGCGGTGGGACGGTGGGTTCCCCACAGGTTAGGATGGAAGGGTACCGGTGTGTCTTTACTGTTGAGGCGCATCGGCGGCGCATCCAGGAGGTTGAATCCGTCGGTGGCGACACGCGCCAAAACTTCGGCCGTCACCCCGCCCCAAGGCCAGGCTTCGCCCACCGCCAGAATGCGGCCGGTGCGGGCCACCGATGCCAGTACGGTGTCGGTGTCCAGCGGTTTGATCGAGCGCAGGTCGATGACCTCAATCTCCCAGCCCTGCGTGGAGAGTTCCTCCGCCGCCGACAGCGCCTCATGAACCATCGCGCTGTAGGTCACCACGGTGGCGTCGCGCCCCGCGCGGGCGATCCTCGCCCTGCCGACGGGAAGAGCTTCACTCGGAAGTGACTCCGCCTTCAGGTGAAAATAGAGGTACTTGTGTTCACAGAAAATGACGGGATCATCCAGCGCCACCGCCTCCAGAAGCATGGAATAAGCGTCCTCAACCGTCGCCGGTGTCATCAGGATGAGGCCCGGGTAGTGGGCGTAGAGGGCCTCAAGGTTCTGGGAGTGGAAAGGGCCGCTTCCGGGGGTTCCGCCGCTTGGGAGGCGAATCGTGATCGGGCAGGGGACCCCGGTGCGCCAGAACATCGTGGCCGCCTGATTTACGATCTGATTGAACCCGACGGTCGAGAAGTCCGCGAACTGCATCTCCACGATCGGCCGCATCCCCTGGAGGGACGCGCCGATGGCAGACCCCACCATCGCGTCCTCGCTGATCGGCGAGTCCAGCACCCGGCCGGGAAACGACTGGGCCAGATTTTTGGTCGCTTTGAACGCGCCGCCGAAGGCTCCGATGTCCTGGCCATAGATGTAAACGCGAGGGTCGTTTTCCAACGCCTGTCTTTGGGCTTCGCGGATGGCTTCGAGGTAGGTGATCAAAGGAGAAAGGGTTTTGGGTCTTCGATTCTATCGGATATCCCGGTTTAAAAATTCAAAGAAGTCAACGTGTTAACCTCTCGAACCATTCGAGGACAGGCCCTCCGCCAGGTGCCGGGAGGACAGGGCGCACCAGTCTTCCGTAGCAGGGTCGGGGGAGGGTTCCCTGAGGCTGTGGGCGATCGCTTTTTCGACCTGACTGATCGAATCCCTTGTCCAGCCTTCGATGGTTTCGGAGTCCGCCCAGGCGTTTTGGAGCAATTCGGCCTCCGCCACCGCGAGCGAGTCTCTGCCGAGCGGCATTTCTTTCAGGTGCGGCGCGATGTAGTGAGCGTCGTCGTGTTCCCCGTGGCCGACCAGACGGAGGTTGGTCGCCACCACCAACTGAGGCCCCTCGCCTTGCCTGGCCAGTTCCACTGCGGAACCGATCACGCGAAGGCAGGCGCCAAGGTCGGTTCCGTCGACAGAATGGCCGCGGATTCCGTAGCCAATCGCCTTGTCGACCAAATCGGCACAGGCGAACTGGCGGTCATTTGGAGTCGAGTAGGCGTACTGGTTGTTGGTGACGACAAGCACCAGGGGAAGATTTTCCACTGCGGCTTGGTTGATGGATTCGTGAAAGGCTCCGGTCGAGGTGGCTCCATCCCCCAGGCTGGCCGCGCCAACGGTGTTCTTCTTTCCCTGAAACCGGTGCGCCATGAGCATTCCATTGACCACGGAAATCATGGCACCCAGATGCGAGATCATTGGAAGCAAACCTTCCAATGGGCGGCCTCGGTGCACGTTGCCATCGCGGCCGCGCATCGGCCCCGAACGCGCCCCAAGGTAGGTCAAGGTGCAGTCCAGAAGACTTTCTCCAAAGGCGAGCCTGCCTGCCTGGTCCCGGATTAACGGCGCGAAAATGTCTCCATTGCGCAGCGCAATGCCCGTCGCCACGCTGATGGCCTCCTGTCCCTTGCCCAGAAAGACGCCGCCGGTGATTTTTCCGCCGCTCCGGAAGACGCTTGCGATCTTTTCCTCGGTGGTGCGGGCCAGAAGCATCCAGCGGAACGCCCGCCTGTAGGTTTCAGAAAAATCCGACGCCTTGACAGTGTGGCGCGGCATCTCGGCGGATTGCAACATGGGGACGAGTCTAGTGAGGCGCCCCAGCGTGGCGCAAGGGTTCTTGGTGGCCGGCGGGTCACAAACGTGCGGCAGGGTTTCGCTGGGCTGGGAAAAACGCTGATGTTTGATAGGTGCCCGCCCGGGCCCGTTCTGCGCGGTTTACGGATTGGAGATCCGAATCGCGGCCTTTTTTTTGGCAAAGGCAGCCGCCCCTGAGATGTGCATTTTTTCCGTTTTGGCAGAGGCATTTTCTTCGCGATGGTCCTCCTGCCATTGGCGGGAGTCACAAAACGACTTTTTTGAAAGTTCTCAGTAAGAGCACAAAGACCCGAGCGCAAAATGTTTTGTTTCAGTGGGATTTTACCCGGGTGAACAATAGGGAAGAAGCTTAGCCAGCCAGACTCCCTGCCGGCATCACGTCTTTCTTTCTGGTGAAGGATGCCCCCATGAACGCGTTTCCGCCGGCGCGTTCTCTGTCCCTGCTGCAAATGTGGAACCTATTCGTGCCGCCTACTTCGCCGCGCCGGCTGGCGCTTGCGAAGCCACGCCCTCGGGATTCGTGGAAAGCCTCCATTCCAGGCGTTCCAACTTCGGCGGTGCTCCCGTCCAAACGGCTGCTTCAGCTGATTTCGGAGCGTCCCTGAATTCGAACTTTCCGCAGAACCCCAGCTCGTCGACCTGCTTCCAGTTTGCAAGGGACTTGCCCTCGGCGTCCTTGAAGTCGGCCGCCAAGATCACCAGCTTCTGCGAAGCAAGGCTGCCGTTCACCGGTATGCGGCATACATACGTGTTCTTCTTGCCGCGGTAGCTGCGCCACGTGTTTTCCTCCGCCACGATGTTCAGGGTGTTGGATTGGGGCACGGTGAGGGAGACCTGGAGTTTGGCGCCGGCCGGTCCGCGCCATTTGGCCGCCGTAACCTTCCTTGTCCAGTACTGCCAGACGTTTGGGTTTTCGGGGTTGAGCCGGTACCAGTCCTGCCATCCGCGACTGAAATCTTCGATGAGCAGCGTGGCTTTGTCGGCGGAGCGCACGCCCGCGGCGGCGAGTTCGGCCGGGGTTGCGCTGTGCAAAAGACTGCTGATGCAGACCTCCGTTACGGGCTTAGCGTGGGGGATGATTTCCGGCTTCGGCAGGGTGTAATAGACGTTCGCAAACGCGAAGAGCGGCGCGCCTGGATCGAGCACTGGCAGCTTTGCCACCCAGGCGGCGCCCTCTCTTTTCGCTCCGGCGTCCTGCCAGAATCTGGCTCGGGGATCCGGGTCGGCGCTGTAGTACAGGTCGACGTGATGCACCGGCATTGTGCTTTGCGCAGGAGTGACTCGCAGAACCGGAGTACCGTCGGCCGTCTTCAGCGTCCATTCGGAGCCGGGTGTCTCCGGGAGCGCCGGGCCGCCCTTTAAGAAATGTTCGAGCCACAGGGGGCGGGTGACTTCCACCTCGGGAATGAAGCGGTGGTTCAGGTGGGGAGCAAAAGCGTAGCGCAGCGGTTGGCCTTTGATCAGAGCGTTGGTACGGTACACGTCATCCATCCAGCCGTGGAAATCGTTGGTTCCGCTCAGATGCAGCACCGGGCAGTGGATCAGGGGAGCGTAGCTTTCAAACCCAAGGGTGCGGTTGAACAGTCCGACGTCGCCGGCGATGTTTTCCATCTGGCCTTTACCCTCCAGCATGGTGTGCGGTTCGGTGCGCCAGCCCTGGCCTCCGACGCTTGGGGCGGCCGCCTTGACCCGGGCGTCCGTGCCGGCCACGTACATGGTCAGGTTACCGCCCATGGAGTGTCCGAATATGCCGATGCGCTTCGGATCCACCTCGGGTTGCTGCTCCAAAAACGTGAGGCCCCTGCTGCACCCTAGCGTCAGCAGGTACCAGTTGCAGTTTTTGGGTGACTCGTGGTCGACGAGAAACTTTTCGCCGGGACGCAGGTTGAAGTAGCCGGGAACATTCTTTTGCGTGGGGTCGACAAGCCCCCAGTCGGTGTTCGGATCGCCAGGCTTGGAGTCCTCCATTTCGCGTCCCCCCCAGTTTACGGAAAGCGCCGCAAAGCCACGGGAGACGTAAGCCTTTACCTCCTCCATGAACGCCCGCTGGCCTCCTCCGTGCATGTGCAGCACCGCCGGCACCGGTGCTTTCGTCCCCTCTGGAAAGCCGTAGAACGCCGCCATCCGGGCGGGTTGACCCTTGAACGTGCCGATTCGATATCGGACGTAGCGGTAGACGCCGCCGCCCTCTTTCCATTCGCGGACGAGCTCCACTTCGAGCGGTTCCTTGCGGGGATCAAAGTCGGCCCAGAGCTCGGCGACGGTTTGGGGCGGTTGGGCGGCGTGCACTGCCGGCT
Source organism: Chthoniobacteraceae bacterium (assembly GCA_947449735.1). Lineage (GTDB taxonomy): Bacteria > Verrucomicrobiota > Verrucomicrobiia > Chthoniobacterales > Chthoniobacteraceae > Chth-196. The sequence goes on from CANFTB010000016.1 coordinate 42,255, forward strand.
CGAGAATCGGAGCGCAGGCGAGCAGGAGGGCGAGACGTTTCATGGCGATGGTTTTTGGACTGTTCTTGAGGGGGGGAGTGAAGGGTGCTGTTCTCACGAGGAACAGGCCCTGGCGCGACGGGTGCTCCGACTTGGTTTTTTAGGGGGTGGTTGAAAACTGGACAGAGTGTATCTCTGTACCCCCGACGGGCACATTGAAAGTCTGGCTCCATGTGTTTGTCTCCGGATGAAAATCCGTCTGCCAAAAATCTTTGCCGTGAACGCTCTGGTTTACAAGGCGGCCATCAACGAAAAGCTTGCCGCCTTTGGCGGAGCCGAGGCCGCTGAACACAAACGGCACATAGCCCAAGCCGTGGCGGATACTGAACTCCGCGTTGCCGCCGTCGGTTGCGACGGCGACGGCTGGCTGTGTTCCTAGAAGCTTGCCGCGCTTCATTTCAATCACCCTGGCATTGCCGACCGCCTCCCGGTGCACCATGCGCCACGTGTTTTCGTCGCGCGCAAGGGCCTCCTTCAACTCCGTATTTGGCCCGTAGTAGTCCCTCGCAAACTGGGGGACGACGACGTATTCGATGGTCGCTTCGACAAAGTCTCCGGGCTCGAGCCGTGTCACTCCGGGCGGCGGTATGAGGTCCAAGACGGACGAATCCTCGGTGTGCACGGTGATTCCGTGCTCCACGAACCAGGGAGCGGCCCGCTTCCCTCCCAAGCGCGCCTTCCACGACCGGAGGATGAGTCCCCGGTTTGCCGCGGCGCCGTCTTCCTGCGGACCTTTCATTTCGGCCGCATGCAGGGAAACCCACGGGAGGACGCCACCCGCCTCAAAAGGCGCCGAGCGGTCCGCGTTGCCCCCGGATTGGGCGTCCCATTCTTTGCCGAGTCCGGCTTCGGAACCGAACGCCAGCTTGCGGACACGGGAGGAGTTGTAGGTGTCGGCTCCGATTTGGAACAAAACAAACCGCGAGAAAGGCGTCGCGGCTTTTACATCGAAACGCAGTTGGTGCACGGTGCGGACGATGTCGTCGGTGCGCGAGAGGCTCACCCGAGCGTCAGATTAACCGCGCAGCCGATGAGGTTCCAGCGCTCTGGAGTGGATTTAATCAGGGAAGGCAAATAGGAATGCCCTGCGATGGTTAAAAATGAGCCGTGCGATGGCTAAAGACTGCTCGGGATCGGGGTTGTCTATGGGCTGGATTCCTTATAGCGAAACACTTTGAGTTTTAGATTCGGCGCCAAACCATGAACCTTTCTTCCTTAACGCTTCATTCGGTCCCGGAGCACCCTGGTGCATTCCTCCTGCGCCGCGGCGCGCTCGTCCTGTCCGTTCTGGGCCTTGGCTCCTTTTCGCCGGCCGGCGCGGCAACGGTTGCGGAGGTGCAGTTCAACCGGGATGTCCGCCCCATTCTCTCTGACCAGTGCTATGCCTGCCATGGGTTCGACCCTAAGCATCGCGAGGCGGGGCTGCGCTTGGACACTTTCGAGGGCGCCACGGCCGAACACGACGGCTCCCGGGCGATCGTCCCCGGCGACCTGTCCAAGTCCGAAGCGTGGAAACGCATCCTGAGCACGGATCCCGACGAGGTCATGCCGCCGCCCAAGGCGCACAAGCCGCCGCTCACGGCCGCGCAGCGCGAGGTGCTCAGGCGCTGGATCGAATCGGGGGCGCGCTACGAGAAGCACTGGGCCTTTGTCCCGCCCGCCCGGGTGGAACCTGCCGTAACGGGCGGCCCGGCTCACCCTGTCGACCGGTTCATCGAAGCGGGCCTGGCCGACCCTCAGCTCAAGCTGCCGCCCTCCCCGAAGGCGGACCCCGTGACGCTGATCCGCAGGGCTTCTCTGGATCTCACCGGGCTTCTGCCCTCGCCCGCGGAAGTGGACGCCTTCGTGCTAGCCTCCGCGAAGGACCCGGATGCCGCTTACAAGGAGCTTGTGGAAAAGCTCCTCGCGAGCCCGCATTACGGCGAGAGGTGGGGCCGCTGGTGGCTTGACCAGGCCCGTTATGCCGACAGCAACGGCTATTCCATCGATGCGCCCCGCCAGATCTGGAAGTTCCGGGACTGGGTGGTTCAGGCGCTCAACCAGGACATGCCGTTTGACCGTTTTACGATCGAACAGCTCGCCGGCGACCTCCTGCCGGGGGCCACGGACGACCAGAAAATCGCCACCGGTTTTCACCGGAACACCCAGATCAACCAGGAGGGCGGCATCGACCGCGAGCAGTTCCGGATCGACAGTGTTTTCGACCGAGTCGCCACCACCGGAACCGTCTGGCTCGGGCTGTCCGTCGGGTGCGCTCAGTGCCACGACCACAAGTTCGATCCGATCGAGCAGAAGGAGTACTACAGGCTCTTCGCTTTTTTGAACAACCAGGACGAACCCACCATGAAGGTGTTCGACGCCTCGGTGGATGTCTCCGGGTTGACCGGTGAGTTCAACGCCCTCGAAAAGAAGCTCAAGGACTACATGAGCGAACACGCGTCCGACCTTGCGGCGTGGGAGGCGGGGCTGACTCCCGCGACCAAAAAGAGCCTTTCCGGCGCCTTGTTGAAAACCCTCGAGGTCCCCAAGGAAAAGCGGACCTTCGTTCAAAACCGTTCGCTCTTTGCCGCTAGCATCGGCGGGGTCGGGCCCTTCCGCGAGGCCAACGACCGTTACAACGAGTTGGACACGCTCCTGAATCAGGGAGTGACGACGCTGGTCCTCAAGGAATTGCCCAAGCCGCGCAAGACGACCGTCTTCATCAAGGGCGACTTCACCCGCCCGGCCGACGAGGTGACGCCGGGCACGCCCAGGGTGCTGCATCCTCTCGAGGCGGCCTCAGAGCAGCCCACGCGGCTGGACCTGGCTCGGTGGATCGTCAGCCCCAAGAACCCGCTCACAGGCCGGGTCATTGCGAACCGGGTGTGGCAGCAGTATTTCGGGCGCGGAATCGTGGAAACCGAGAATGACTTCGGCATGCAGGGCACGTCCCCTTCGCATCCCGAACTGCTGGACTGGCTGGCGACCGAGTTCGTCCAAAAGGGGTGGAGCCTCAAAGAACTCCACCGGACGATCGTGATGTCGCACACCTACCGTCAAAGTTCCCGGGAGCGCGAGGATGTGCGGGAGAAGGATCCCAACAATGTCATGCTGGCCCGGCAGCAGCGTCTCCGCCTGGACGCTGAGGTGGTGCGCGATGTGGCCCTCGGTGCCAGCGGACTGCTTTCGACCAAGCTCGGCGGTCCGCCTGTGTATCCGCCGATCCCGGACGGAGTCATGGGCCAGGGGCAGGTCAAGCGCGTCTGGAGTGTGAGCAAGGGGGAGGACCGCTACAGGCGCGGTCTTTACACCTTTATCTACCGCGGCTCGCCGCCGCCTTCGCTCACGGTATTCGACGCTCCCGAGGGGTTCAGCACGTGCACCCGGCGGATTCGCAGCAACACGCCGCTGCAGGCGCTCACACTGATGAACGACGCCGGGTTCTTTGAGTTCGCCCGGAGTCTGGAGACGATCATTCAGAAGGAGGGGCTGGAGGCCGCCTTCCGCCGGTGTGTCAGCCGCAAGCCGCACCCCGAAGAACTCGCCGTCCTCCAGCGACTCGGTCCGCTCAACGCTGCCCGCACGCTCCTGAACCTCGACGAGACCGTTACCCGCGAATAATTCCATGAACCTGCAACATCTCACCCGCCGGCATTTGTTCAGCCGCTGTTCGGTAGGCCTCGGATCCATCGCGCTCGCCTCGCTCATGAGCGAGCGCGGGCTTGGGGCGGCCCTGCAAAAGCCCAAGATGCAGAACCCGCTCGAGCCCAAGCAGACTCATTTTCCCGCGAAGGCCAAGAACGTCATCTTCCTGTTCATGGCCGGCGGCCCCTCGCAGCTGGACCTGTTCGAGCACAAACCGCAGCTAAACTCCCTCAACGGCCAGCCCATCCCGGACAGCTACACCGCGGGGAAGCGCTTTGCCTTCATGGACAGCTCGCACCGTTCGAATCTGCTGGGGACTAAGTTCGCGTTCGGCCAGCACGGCCAGTCCGGCGCGTGGGTGAGCGAACTGCTGCCCCACACTTCGGGCATCGTGGACGACCTTACCTTCGTGACGAGCTGCAAAACCGACCTTTTTAACCACGCCCCGGCCAAGCTCTACATGAACACCGGCAGCGGCCTCTTCGGGCGACCCAGCATGGGGTCGTGGATCACCTACGGCCTTGGCAGCGAATGCGAGAATCTCCCGGGTTTTGTCGTCCTGCAAAGTGGCCCAAGGGGTCCGCGCGGGGGAGCGGTGCTCTGGGGCAGCGGCGTGCTTCCCACCACTTTCCAGGGCGTGCCGCTGCGCGCCCAGGGCGACCCGATCGTGAACCTCTCCACGCCGGAAGCCATTTCCGCCACCCAACAGCGCCAGCTGGTCGACGCGGTCGGCGAACTCAACCTTCGGCGCCTGGTGGAAACCGGCGACCAGGAGATCGCCACGCGCATCAACGCCTACGAGATGGCCTACAAGATGCAGACCAGCGCCCCCGAGTTGATGGATATCCAGGGCGAGTCTCAGAAAACCCTCGATCTCTACGGAATCAAGGACACCCGCGAGACCACGTTCGCTCGCAACTGCCTCCTGGCCCGCCGACTGGTCGAACGCGGGGTGCGCTTCATCCAGCTCTACGACACGAACTGGGACCATCACGGCGGCCCGACCGAGAACCTCGAAAAACACCTGCCGATGAAGAGCCAGGACATCGACAAGGCCTGCGCGGCCCTGGTGCGCGACCTAAAACAGCGGGGCCTTTTGGATTCCACGATCGTCGTCTGGGGCGGTGAATTCGGCCGCACCCCGATGGGCGAGGTTCGCGAGTCCACCGGTCGCAACCACCACATCGACGCCTTTACCATGTGGTTCGCAGGCGGCGGCTTCAAGCCGGGCACGATTTACGGAAAGACCGACGAGTTCGGCTTCGGCCCCGTGGAAAACCCGGTCCACGTGCACGACATCCACGCGACCCTGCTGCACCAGCTCGGACTGGACCACCGGAAGCTGAGCGTCCGCTCTCAGGGGTTGGACTTCCGGCTCACGGGAGTCGACCCCGCCCGCGTGGTGAAGGATATTCTGGCGTGAGCCGGACCGCGGGGAGGGTGGGCTTGTGCAGGGATCTAGTCGGGTCCTACGCCTCAGGCGAGCAGGTCGCGGATAATTTTGCAGGGCTCGACTCCGGTGAGTTTGAAGTCGAGTCCCGCAGAGCGGTAGGTGAGTTGTTCGTGGTCGATGCCTAGGCAGTGGAGGATGGTGGCCTGGAGGTCCGCCACGTGGACTTCGTTTTCCACCACGTTGAACCCCATTTCGTCCGTGGCTCCGTAGGTGATGCCGCCCCGGATGCCGCCGCCGGTCATCAAGGTGGTGAACGCCTGGGGATGGTGGTCGCGCCCCTGGCTTCTTCCCAGGGAGACGCTGGCCTCCACCATCGGGGTGCGGCCGAACTCGCCGCCCCAGACTACGAGCGTGCTGTCGAGCATGCCGCGTTGTTTGAGGTCGCGGATCAGGGCTGCGGAGGCACGGTCGGTGGTCTCGGCGTTCTTTTTGACGTTGCCGGCCACGTCGCTGTGGGCATCCCACCCTTCGTGGTAGATGTTGATGAAGCGCACGCCGCGCTCGACCATCCGCCGGGCGAGGAGGCAGGCCCGGGCAAAGGAGGGGGTGGCGGGGTTGCAGCCGTACATCTCGAGAGTCGCCGGGGTTTCTTGGGAAAGGTCCATGAGCTCCGGGGCGGAAGACTGCAGACGGTATGCCATCTCGTAGTTGGCGATCCGGGTGGCGATTTCACCGTCTCCGTCGAGTTGGAGGCGGCGCTGGTTCATCGAGTTGATGAGCCCGATGGTGTCCTGTTGCGTGCGGGGGTCGACTCCCTGGGGCGTGCTGACGTTGAGTATGGGGTCGCCGGTGTTGCGGAAACGCGTGCCGGAATGGACGCTGGGCAGGAAGCCGCTGCTCCAGCAGGCGGCGCCCCCGCTGATGCCGCCGCCGGTGCTCATGACGACGAAGGAAGGAAGATCCTGCGTTTCGGCACCGAGCCCGTAGGTGACCCAGGAGCCCATCGAAGGGCGGCCCGGCTGGGAGAAGCCGGTGTTCATGAATATCTGCGCCGGGGCATGGTTGAACTGCGTGGTTCGGCACGACTTGATGATGGCGAGCTCGTCTGCGACGGAAGCGAGGTTCGGGAGCACTTCCGAAAATTCGGCGCCGCTCTGGCCGTGTTTTTTGAAGGCGAAACGGGGGCCGAGCACGGCGGCGTCGGGCCGGATGAAAGCGTAGCGCTGGCCTCCGATGACCGAGGGGGGCAGGGGCTTGCCCTCGTACTTTGAGAGCACCGGCTTGTGGTCGAAGAGTTCCAGCTGAGAGGGGGCGCCTGCCATGAACAGGTGGATCACGGCCTTGGCCTTCGGGGCATGGTGGGGGGCGGAAAGCACCCCGCGGGTGAGCTGCTTTTCCGTAACCAAGGCCGCGGCTGCGGACGGCCGGTTCTGGACGAGGAGCGAGGCCAGGGCGACCTTGCCCACGCCGATTCCGCAGTCCTGGAAAAAGTGGCGGCGGGTGATGTTCGGTGTGCTCATGGTGCTTATGGGTGAGTGATGGTTTCGTCGAGGTTCAGCGCGGCGCGGGCGACGGCGGTCCAGAGTTGGGCGTCGTCCGGATTGAGAGCGCGTTGTTTGTTGAGAAAGGAACGGAGGAGCGTCATTTCGTCCGGGGTGGCGGGGCGGGTGACACAGTGGCGGAAAAGCCCTTGGAGGCGTGCGTCGTCGGACTGGGCTTCGGCGAGGGTTCGCTTGGCGAGCGCTTGTGCGGCCTCGAGAAACATCGTGTCGTTCAGCAGGGTGAGCGCCTGGAGCGGACTGTTGGAAACGTCGCGTTTTGCCAGGCAGGCTTCGCCGGTGGGGGCGTCAAAGGTGGTGGCCATCGCAAACGGGGCGGTGCGCTTGATGAAGGTGTAGAGGCTGCGCCGGTAGCGGTCCTCGCCATCGCTCGTCTTCCAGTCGACCTTTCCGTAGGTGCCCTCGGTGGTGATGCTGGCTGGTTGCGGCGGGTAGACGCCCGGCCCGCCCATTTTGGCCGAGAGCAGTCCGGCGGCCCGGAGCGCGCCGTCGCGGATGATTTCGGCGTCGAGGCGGAAACGCGAACTTCTCGCGAGTGTGAGGTTTTTCGGATCCTTTTGGAGGTGTTCCGGGGTGATCTTGGAGGACTGCTTGTAGGTGGCGCTCGTGACGATGAGCCTGTGGAGCTTTTTCATCGACCATTCTTCCCGCACGAGTTCCGTCGCCAGCCAGTCAAGCAGCTCCGGGTGGGTCGGGGGATCGCTCTGATAGCCGAGGTCTTCAAGCGACGCGACGAGGCCCCTGCCGAAAAAGGCCTGCCACTGACGATTCACGGTGACGCGCGCGGTGAGCGGGTTTTGCGGGGAAAAGAGCCACTGCGCAAATGCCAGGCGGTTCTGGGGGGCGTCCTTCGGGAGTTGCGGGAGAAAGGCGGGCACTGCTGGGGACACGGGGTCGCGCGGTTGCAGGTATTCACCCCGGTGGTGGAGGCGCGTTTCGCGGGGATTCGAGGCGGCGCGCTCCTCCATGACGAGCGTTGCCAGGCCGCGGGGCGGGTTTTTACGCGCATTCAAAAGCGGGGCGACATGCTCCTTCATTTCGGGCGCGGTTTCCAAGAAGCGAAGGAGGAGTGCCGGGGTGTCCTGGCTTGCGCGGCCGCTCGCGAGCAGTTCCTCCAGTTCCGCCAGATGTCCGGTGGCGGCTGGATGGTCGGAGGTGGTGAAGGACACCCGGAAATGCCCGAGGGAACAGGCGAAATGTTTTTCAAAAAGCATCTTCAACTCGAGGCCCCCGGCGAGGTCCAGAGGCTGCTCGAATTCAAAAACGGCGCTGTGGTAGACCGCGGCGCCACCCAAGACCTGCCAGCCCGAGGACATCTCGCCGTCGATAGCGGAGGACGCATTGTTCTTCTTTTTCGCGGGAGCCTTGTTCTCAGCCGGCTTGGCCTTGGGTTTTGCGGCGGCGTCGCTGATGCGGTCCTCCTCTTCGTCGTTGCTGGCCGAGGCCTTCGAGAAGGCAAGGCGCTGGCCGTTTTGGAAGGCCTGCAGTTCGCTTAGAAAGAAGCCTCCGATGGGGCCCTCGTAGTGGGTGAGTCCGGGGCCGTTGTTGGGGAGGCTTGGATGCGAGGCGACCTCGAAGCGGATGGCGCGGACGTTTTTGAGGGGCTTGCGGAAGCGCAGCGTGTAGGTGTCGCTCTTGGTGATGTCCCCGCTGCCGAGGAGATAGCCGTCGGGCTGGGGAGCCAAGTGGGGGAGGTTGGTCTCGAACTCGGCGGGGGAAAGGGTCTCCCAGTGGGAGGCTTTGGCGGATTCAGCGGCGGCCCATTCCGCGAAGCGTGCGTCTAGGGCGTCTTTGCCTCCCGGGAAGAGGCCGGGTAGGGCGGCCTCGAGTTTGGCGATCTTTTCGGCGTGGGCTTTCTGGATCTGATCGGAGTTGGAGGCGGGGATGTAATAGGTGGGCTCGCTCGCGTTGTTCAGCAGGGCCATGAGGCTGTAGTAGTCCTTGTGCAGGATGGGGTCGTACTTGTGGGTGTGGCACTGCGCGCAGTGGAGGGTGAGCCCCATCCACGTCGTGCCCGTGACTCCGACGCGGTCGACCATCGAGTAGAAGCGGTATTCGAGCGGGTCGATGCCGCCCTCCTCGTTGAGCATGGAGTTTCTGTGGAAACCGGTGGCGATTTTGTCGGCGGGGGTGGCGTCCGCAAGGAGGTCGCCCGCGAGTTGGCGGATGCTGAACCGGTCGAAGGGCATGTCCTCATTCAGGGCGTCGACGACCCAGTCGCGGTAGGGCCAGATGGAGCGGGGGCGGTCCTTTTCGTAGCCGTTGGTGTCGGCGTAGCGCGCGAGGTCCAGCCAGCGCCGGGCCCAGCGCTCGCCGTAATGCTTCGAGGCGAGGAGCGAATCGACCAGGGTTTCGTAGGCGTTCGGGGCGTTGTTTGCGAGGAAGGCGTCCGCCTCGGCTGGGGTGGGGGGCAGGCCGATGAGGTCCAGATAAACGCGGCGCACCAGGGTGAGCCTGTCCGCTTCAGGCGAGGGGGCGAGGCCCTCTTTTTTGAGGCGGTCGCGCACGAAGGCATCGATCGGGTGTGTGGCTGCGGAAGGGAGTGCTGGGCGGACGGGCGGGGTGTAGGCCCAGTGGGGTTGGTAGTTTGCGCCTTGGGCGATCCAGGCCTTGAGGGTGGCTTTGGCCGCCTCGGGCAGGACGGACTTGGTACTGGGGGGCGGCATGATCTCGTCCTTGTCCCCGGAGTGGATGCGTTTGAGGAGTTCGCTGACGTCGGGTTTGCCGGGGACGATGGCGGTCTCGCCGGACTTTCCCTTTCCAACGGCGTTTTCGCGGAGATCGAGCCGCAGTTCGCCCTTGCGGCCGTGTTCGTCCATGCCGTGGCACTTGAAACAGTACTGGGCGAGGATGGGGCGGACTTCGCGGTTGAAGTCGACGGCCGCGGGCTGCCCGGTGGTGGTTGCTGTTGCGGCATGGGCGGCTGCGGGGGCGAGCAGCGCGAGGCAAAGGCCGGTGGAGGAAGAGCGGAGGGAGGAGCGCATTCGCGTGAAAGTGGAAAAAGTGTGGAGGTATGGTGGCCGGGGCGCGGGTCTGCAGCGGTGTTTTTAGAAAGATCCCGGCCCGTTTGGAAGCGTCTTGCCTACAGAGCGAAGTGCCATTCCGCGGTAAATATTAGGTCGAAAAGGCTCCCGGGATTTCGGCTGTTGGCGGGGGAGATTGCTTGTTCAAACAACGGATGCGCGGAACCGAATCGTTCTGGCTGGGGGTCCTGGGAGACGGTCATGGGTTGGCTACAGCATAGCCTCGGGATCCAGCGTCTTTTGCCGAACTATTTTCACCTTTTTTACGGAGAGACCCCTGTGTAGGGAAGGAGGCGTGAAATGCCCGCCCCCCCGTTCAGCGAACCCTTGCAGATTTAGAAGTGCGGTTCTGCAACACGCCTCGTTGCTCAAAATTTGCAAAACGGGAGGCCTTTGGGCCGCGGCGCTCGCCGGCCTCTTGCTCTCTCGCCAGCCCGCCACCGCTCGTGACATTCACGTCGACCCCGATTCAGGCCGGGACACGCCAGCGGACCCGCAGGTTCCCCTGAAGACGATCGCCGCGGCTATCCGGATCGCAAAGCCGGGTGACACGATCCACCTCAAACCGGGGCGTTATTCGCAGAGCGCCGATTTCCTTACCAAGAACGGCGAGCCCGGAAACCCCATCGTACTCGATGGTCACGGAGCCGTTCTCGACGGGAGCGAACCGGTGCTCGCCGCGGATTGGGAGAAGCTGGGAGGCGGGTTGTTCCGGAAGACGAAGCTGATACCCAAGATGGACAAGGCGATGCTGGGGCGCTGGTTTTTTCTGTGGAACGGCAGGATGAACCTGATGGGCCGCACCTCCAAGGGGCCGAGTGCTCCCTTGAAACCGGTGGCCGAACTCAAAGAAAACGAGTGGACCTACGTGGAGGCCGAGGACGCCTTCTACCTGCGACTTCCCGAGGGAATGGATTTGGACGCCGCTGGCATTCGTTATCCGGCGCGACCGAACGGCGTGGCCATGGGGGGCAGGGGTTCCCACATTGTGGTCAGAAACATCACCTCCACCCATGTGTACAACGACGGGTTTAACATCCATGGCACCCAGCGCGGGCTGGTCTTTGAAAACATCGCCGCCATCGATTGCGGGGACGACGGGTTCAGCGCCCATGAAGACGCCGAATGCCGGGTGGACGGTTTCGTGAGTACCGGCAATTCCACCGGACTTTGCGACACCGTCTCCAGCGTGACGCACTACCGCAACGTCTACATCCGCGACTGTCACGCGTTTGATGTGTATTTCATCGGGGACTCTCCGCATTCGATGGAGAACGTGCTGGTGGAAAGCACCGCGTTCCGGACGCTCGAAGTCTCGCAGCACAGCGACCGCCCCCAGAACGGGCCGAGCGCGGTGCATCTCAAAAACGCGTTGTTCCGCCGTATGTCGGGCACCCCTGGCGAGGCCAGATTTTCGCGCAACGCGCTGGTCACGCTCGAGAAGTGCAGTTTTTACGGGGTGAACCTGAGCGCGTCGCCCGGTTCGGAGGCGCGCGTGAGCGACTGTGTGTTCGGGGGCGATCCTCCGCCCAGTTTGTGGATCCAGCGTGGCGCGCTCTGGAAGGGGGAGCGCAACGGCTACCGTTTGGGCTCCCTCCGTTTTGAGGACGCGTCCTTTAGCGGGGACACCTTTGAGGGTTTTTGCAAGGCCGTCGGAGGAGAGACCGGGTCGCGGTGGGGCAAAAATCCGGAGGACCTCCAAATCGGCGGCGCGACGGAGAGCCTGCTTCAAAAGTTGCGTGATGTTGGACGCAGTGCTTTTTGAAGTCGCCGGCGCCTTCAATCCGGCTGCGTGACCGGGCTCGCAATCCTTCGCAAACCTCTCAGGTTCGGCCCGCGCCGTGTCGTCCGGAACAATATTGGCACTGCCAATTTGACTCAATCCCCTCATCGTAAAACTTCCGGACGCTCGCACGCTCGGTATTAGCGCGGGGCGCGCTCATTTACACATACTTGCCGAGAAGAAACTGGCTTTGGTGTGCGCGATGCTTCACGACCCTGAGTGGTTGATTTTGGACGAGCCGACCAACGCGACGCGCATCCTCCACGCTTCCTTACTTCAGCCGTTTCGCATCCCAGGTCCTGCCGGGCTTGCTTTCCCATTCCCATCTATCCTTGGAGGAGAAAGCGATCCCGACATTCACGCTCTGCCCCTCGGTATCAATGAGCGTTAATGTTTTGTCCGAGATTCTCCATCTACCGGTTTCCTGAACGTTGGATTCCGACACCGCCCCCATTCCGTAAGTGCCGTTCTTCTTGAACTCGTAGATCGTGTTGCGGATCTCCCACTTTCCGATGATGGCTTTTGCATACTTCTCGACCGGGACCGTGGCGGGAGCTGCAGAAACAGCGGCGGCCGGCAGGACAAAGACGATGGCGCACAGGGTGGCGAGTTTGTGAATCATGGGTGGGGGCGCTACGGGGTATTTCTAGCGGCCGGCAAACCGCTGGCAAGCAGGCAGGCAACAGAGAGAAATGCACACGATCTCTGGATGGCGGGCGGATATGGTCAATTGCCGTCCCCGGATATCTTTTTTCCGATCATAGTTCCGGCCTTGGTTCCGTGAATGAAAAGTTTATCTGGATTGGTGGTCAAGTTCACTCCCACTCCTCGCGTTTCGCCGCCCCATTTGATCTCGTATCTACGGGGATTCAGCGCACCTTGTTCCAACTTCCATACTCCTCTTTGCCAGGCTCCTAAAGCTTTTCCCCAGTTGTGTTTGGCTGATCCGTCCTGAGACATGGTCCAAATCTCCCGCCCATTGGGACCGTCCGGGAACTGCCACTTGCCGACGATCGGATCGGGGTCACCGCTGGGTGGAGTCAGGCTAGCCTGCGGGCGATCCACTCTTTCGGCCGACATCCCGTTGATGGAGTCGATAACCAGTTTTTCGGGTGATTTCAGTAGGTGGGCACGGTCGGTTGTCCCGATGCTCCATTTGATCTCGTACTTCACAGAAGCGTCTAAAACACTGACGCGATTCCACTTTCCAACCCGTCTTGGCGCCTCGCCGTTGGATTCAAACAATTTGGCGTCTCCGTTAGGGTACAACTCCCAGAATTTTGTTCCGTCCTTAAATCGCCATCTTCCGACAACAGGGTCCGTTTGAGCTTGAGTTTCAGTTGCGGCGGTTTTTGCACCGGGCTGAGGCTCCTGCGAAAAGGTCGGCGCGGGCGCTACAGCCGTCAGGAACGCCAAGCAAAAAAAGAGACGAAAGTTCATTGGAAACAAGGATGGTGCAGATTAAACGGTGTGGGGTTGTTGACTCCGACAGGGGCCAAACCCACCCCGCGGATTGGCATATTAGTTTTATCACAAGCCGAGAAGTAAAATCCCTGTTCTTTAGCATCCACGGTTTGTCCTTCGGGTCATGACGTGTAAGACTAGGCGGTCAGGGCATTTTTGTTTCGAACGCTGGTGGAGTTCTGCTTGTAATACCCAAAAATGGCGTTGGATCGGACGCTGTGTTACATGGCCAGCGATTAGTACTTTACAGGAGGAGGAGTGCACACTAGTTTGCTCCGCTCAACTTATCACTTTATGTCCCAGCATCGCAGTCTCAAGGGGGCCAGTACCATTACGGCCAAACGCAACGTACTCAAGCGCTTCGAACGTGTTGAGCTTCTCACAAAACGCGGCCAGTTCAAGGCTGGCGACAAGGTCCTCGGCCTGCGCAAGACGATGCCCGAGGCGTAGTTCTTCGCTGTAAGATTTCTGATCTTTCAATAGAAAAGTCCGCGGCTCATTCCGCGGACTTTTTCTTTTCTAGGGGGTGAGTCGGGAACTCCAGCCTCTACTCGGCGGAGTTGCGCCGCCTTCGTCAGAACCGGGTCCTTCACGCGAACCGCCCGGTTCCAGCCGAGCCCGCTGAAGCCGTTTTCCGTTTTCTACTTTAAGAAGCCCCCTTGATAGGATTCCCTGTCGATTCCTCCGACAGCTTTCCTTCCGTTGCAGACCTTTTTCCCATGGACATCGCCAACTCACTCATCGAGCAAAAAACCCGCGAACTTTGCGATGCGATCGTCGCCTATCCCGGGTTCGGAGAGATGTTCCGCAAAATGGACAATTTCATGAACGATGAAATGGCCAAGTTTGAGTTCCAGATGGTGAACGATCGCGCGAGTCTTTTGCACCAAAAGCAGTCGGCCGGCATCCCCATCACCCCCGAGGAACTCTCAGACTTTGAGGCTCTCCGGGATTCGGTATTGAACAAGCCCGTCGCAAAGGACTTTTTGGAAGCGCAGCTGCAGATGCAGGTTTTGCAGAAGCTGTTTTATCCCATGCTCAGCAAGACATTCGAGATAGGGCGCGTGCCGACCCCCGAAGACTTTCTCAACGACAATTGTTCCGAGGGGTGCGGCCTGCACTAGCGGGCGGAAACCATTGAAGCGAGTGCTGCCCTCTGCGGAGGAGTTCGCGCACTTGCTCCTGTGAACGCGAGAATGTTTAGCGCTTTACTGCGAGGGCTCTGAGAAGACTCTAGACCCACCAACTGCGCAGGGTGGCCAGATCCTTGCGGGTGGCCTCGATTGCCGCTTCGAGGTAGCCGGGGTCCTTCGATTTGCCTTTTAGATGCTCGATATGAAGACATACCGGACCTGCGTACCCGAGCGATTTAAGCTGGTCCACATAGGCTTTTCCTACGACGCCTTCGCCTAGGGGGGCCGGTTTGTGGCCCTTGCCTTCCCATGAGAAATTTTTGAAAAAAGCCATGCCGATCCGGTCGGCGACGAGGGCCACCTCTGTCGGCCAGGAAGTGCTGCCCTCAATTGTGGCGTGCATGATGTCGAAGGCCCAGGCCAGGTCTTCCTTCGGGTACTCGCGCATGAGGAGCGCGATGTCCCAGATCCCCGCTCCCATGAGCTTTGCTCCAGAGTGGTTCTGGTAGCAGGGGAGGATGCCGATCTCCTTGCTCAGCGTTACAAGGTCCTTGAGCTGAGGCCTGACTTCGTCGAGCTGGGGCCAGACTGGTTTCTTGTTGTCGTAGTTGTACCAGTTCATCCGGAACCGGGGGATGCCGAGCTTTTTCGCGGTTCTGAGGACGGCCTCCGTGTGGGTGGCGCTGCTCACGGAGTTGATGCCCGAGGTCAGCATTGTGATCTTCACTCCGTAGGGTTTGAGTGTTTCAACGAACTTGGGCAGTTCATCCTCGACCTTTGCGGGTTCCACATGGCCGCCGGGACGGATGGGCGCCTCGATGCCGTTGACCCCGAGCCCCGCCAGAATTTCACCCATTTGCTCGGTGGGAATGCCGAGGAAATGCTTCGAAAAGACGCTGAACTCCGGGCCCTTGGCGGCAGTTGTGCCGGCGGCGGATGCGACATTTGTAATGGGTTGCAGAACCGAGCAGGAAAGAAGTGCAGCGGAATTTTGGAGGAATGAGCGGCGCGAGATCATGGGGAGGTGGACAAGAGTCTACGAGGGTGACGGCTTAAAATTTGAGTCTCAATCAAGGGGCTGTCCACATTGGATTCCGGATCCTGCAGGCGGACAGGCCGAGGGGCCGAGAAGCAGCGGGCTATTTCCTAATGTTTCGGCACGGTTAGGAGATCAGGAGGAGATTTTTTGCGGAGCGGCAGAGGTTCCCTGCGTTTTTCTTAAGTCCTTTTCTGTGCCGTTTCCGTAGCGCTTATTGAAAGATATGATCACTTCTCGCTCAAACACATTGCGTCTGTCCACCGCGGTGGTTGTCGGGGTTTTGACGGGGCTGGCGTGGCAGCCAGCCAGCGGACGGGGTTTCGGAGGCTCGATTTCCAGTGCCGATGGTGCGTTCGGCGGATTCGAGTTCGGAAGACTTGGGGGAGGGCCGGCTTCAAAGCTGGGGTCTCACAATGGTCCGTTCGCCTCCTTTGACGGACGGGAGGTGCTTTGGCGGGAGAGGGGAGGAAACATAGTGGTGCTCTCTCCTGTGGGGGGACGGACGAAGCACAAGGCGAGTCGGGAAGAAACGAGTCGTTCGTCTACGGATTTCTGCTTCGGATATGGGGACGCGATCGGGATCGCATTGCGGCGCGCGCCCGCGGGGGCGGTGCGTTCAGACGGAAGATGATTTCCATCCCCCAGAGACTTTGTCGTTTGGAGACTGGGAGCGAAATTGCCGCTAGGGCGCCAGAAACCAGGTTTCTGTGAAGCCCAGGCCTGGAATTGAACTGGGGGCTAGAGGCCACCGACCGTTGATTTCAAGCGAATGGTGCACCCAGATTCCATGCTTCAGAGCGTGTTCTCGAGGAACCCGAGGGAGATTCGCGTCGAACGGGATGTCCGTGGGCTGTTGTTGGCGGCTTTGAGTGATGAACTTCGAGTACCTCAACCGGGCGGATTGATCTTGATCGGCTAGGTCGTCGGGAGCGGGTGCCGGAGCGGGTGCCGGAGCGGGTGCCGGAGCAGGTGCCGGAGCAGGTGCCGGAGCAGGTGCCGGAGCAGGTGCCGGAGCAGGTGCCGGGGCGGGTGCCGGGGGGAGAATTGCCAGAGGTTGCAGCTTGAACCCGCTTGAATTCCTCAGCCCAAATTGCGATCGCATTTCCAGCGCCGCCGCCAGAATCACGCCCTCTAAGCTAGAGTGGTTGTGGTTGCCTGTGATCAAACCATCGGTTGTGTTTAGATAAACATTTGAAATGCCGCTGGAGGATGGCTGAACAGTCAGGTGTCCGTTGATCTCAATCGTTGGGGCGACCAAGCCAAGTCCGATGTCATGCTGCGTTACGCCGGCACCCGGTTCCGGGGCTCTTGCTAAAAGAGTCAGATTCTCGAGGTTTAACGTGATCGATTGGAATGCAGCCACGTCCCCCAGTACGACATTCTTGGCCGCAATCAAGAGTGCGCCCTGATCAACGACAAGCTTATGTCCGACTCCCATGGAGACTTGTTCTGCGCGGATCGTTAGGTTGCCGTTCTCTTTGACAATGGTCGATTGTCCCCGGGGAGCCTGGGATCCCAAGGTGTTGAGCTGTATGCGCTTGGTGGCTTCCAGTAAAGTCGCTTTCACAAGAATCTCTTCGGTTGCGTCCAGAGAAAGCGCATTGGCCACCGAGGTGTTTTGAATCTGGATCCTGCCTGCCGAAGCCGTCAGATCTTGAAGTCGACGAACCGAGCCTGTCTGTCCTTCCAATGTGACCTGTCCCGAGGTGAACAATGTTAGCGCACCGGGACCGTCGAGGGACTTTTTAATAACGATGCTCCCATTGCCGGAACTGCGTAAACGGACCGCAGCCAAGACTTCTACGGAGTTCCGGTACAACTGGTCCCCGGTGGTGGAGACGTCTCCGGAGATGCGGGTCGTTCCCTCGGCTCCAGTAGCGAGGCTTGTGAGAGCGAACGGACCGGACAAAGAGGTGATGCCCGCCGTGCTGGTTTCGAGGCGGAAGGGCCCCTCGGCTCCATTGCTCAATTCAATGGCGCCGCCGGAGGAACTCCGCAGCAGTGTGTCTTGGTTGAGGACAATACCTCCGGAAAAAGTCTGGGCACCGCTTGTTACTATCGAACCGCCGAGCCAGATCCCGTCCTTTGCGCGCACACTGAGGGAGGCGATGTCGTAATCGCCGAGGAGGTCTGCCTTGCCTCCCGTGTATACAGACAGGTTAAACGCACCGTCGGCGCCGCCCTTCAGGGCGATGTTCCCGGCCGGACCGGCGCTCAGAGTCGTCGCACTTTGGAGGTGCACGACGCCGGAAAACGTTTGGTCTCCCGAGGTGGCGACGATCCCGCCCTCAAAGTTGAGCGGGCCTTCGATCTGGATCGATTGCAGTCCCGTGAGGGCGCCCTGAAGGGTGGTGTCGCCTTTGATGCTCAGCGCCTGCTCGTTTCCAAGAACTGCACCGACCACATTGACTCGGGCTCCAGAGAGAGTCACGGAACCTTCCATGGACAGGTTGTTGTGAAAGGTCTGGGCTCCGCTGGTTATGACGTTCGTTGAGAGAAAAAGGGCGCCGCCCAAATCTGTTTCAAGGCTGAGGATGGGCCGAGCGGAACCTACTTGTCCGTCCAGTCGCGCAGCGCCCCGGGTGAGGAGCGTGAGTGAGCCCGGACCGTCGAGGGTCCCCTTGAAGACAAGGTCCCCGGCAGCCGAACTTTCCAAACGGACTGCACCCAAGATTTCGACGGAGTTCCGGTACAACTGCCCCCCGGTGGTGGAGACGTCTCCGGAGATGCGGGTCGTTCCCTCTGCTGCCGTGGCGAGGCTTGTGAGAGCGAACGGACCGGACAAAGTGGTGATGCCCGCCGTGCTGGTTTCGAGGTTGAAGGGGCCCTGAACGCCGCTGGTCAAATTAATGGAGCTGCCCGCGGAACTGCGTAGAACCGAGTCGCTTTTGAGCCAAATGCCGCTCGCGTACGTCTGAACTCCGGTTGTGACAATGGAGCCGCCAATCCAGGTTTCGCCCTCGGCGAGAACCTTGAGGGAGGCGATGCTGTAGTTGCCGAGAATTGCCGCTCTACCTCCCGAGGATACAACCATTTCAAAGGGGCCTTCGGCACCAGCTCCCAAGGAAATGTCTCCTGCAGGACCGCTAATCAGAGAGGTCTCATTTTGGAGGCGCAGAGTGCCGGTGTAGTTCTGGTATCCCGAGCTGGCGATCAATCCACCCTTGAAAATGAGGGGGCCTTCTACCCATAGGGACTTCAGGCCAGTCGCAGAACCTTGGAGCGTAGATTCTCCGTTAATGCGCAATGACTGGTCGTTTCCGGTGATATCGCCGTTTATTATGACAGTTGAGCCGGTCAGAGTTGCCGGTCCTGCAAGGGCAATGGCATCGTTAAATGTTTGTGCGCCAGTAGTGCGTATGTTTGCGGACAGGACAGTCGTGCCTCCAAAATCGGTTTCGAGTCTGTTGGTCGATACATTCCCGGCGATCAGCGTGGCTCCTGATGTCTTGAGGTTCAGTCCGAACTCGCCGGTTGCGCCTGCTGCTAGGCGGATGTCGCCTCCTCCGGTGCTGTAAAGTGTCGTAGGAGCAGCGATTTCGAGGGCGTCTCCGTAGGTCTGGGGCCCGGTCGTTTGCACCGAGCCGTGCAGGAGACGTGTTTTTCCGCCGGCGTCTGTGTAAAGGCTTTCTGCAGCTAAGGAATTTTGAAACGTGACGGTGCCCAGTGACGAAATGGAAATGTTTTTGACCTTGAGCCCTGCTCCGATCGCTCCGGCGAAAAATATGTCTCCACTCGAGGTCTGCAGCGTCAGGTCTTGTGTGCCGTTGATCTGTTTCTCAACTTGGATCGGACCGATGCCGGACACAAAGCTGGTGGGCACCAGTAGATTCATGTCTTCCTTTACGGAAATTGCACCTGCACCAGTGGGGCGCCCGAGGGTCAAAGAGCGAAAGCCTGCGATTGAAAAAGCCGAGAGCTTGCTCTGGTTGAGGTCAAGTTGCCCCGGCGTGTCCGTTGAGGCTGCAGAGTTGATTGCTACGGGGGTCATTGCGTTGCCTTGGCCAAGGGTCAGTGCGCCGGTTCCCGTGATGCTGTTTTTTGTCGCGCTTACGAACAGTTCGTCTGCGTAAAGGAGAAGGGGGTTGGCGCCGGCTTTCAATGATCTGGCTAACGTTAGCTTGCCGCCCGCCTCGAACGTCGTTGCCTGCAAGAGCTCGACGTCTTCGGAGAAGATTTGATCTTGGGTTGTCCGGATCTGAACTGCCGCGCCGTTCAGATCCTCGATGACTGTTTTCTCTCCTGTTTTAGCGCTGTAGTTTACTGTGACTCCTTTGAGGGGTGTTTCGGAACCGAGCGATGCTGAAATTTGTGTGATTCCGCCCGCGCTGATGGTGAGCAGGCTTTGTCCGTCGACTTTTGCTTGCACGATAACGTTCGCATTGGTCACCAGGGTTGTATCGGTCGGAAGTTGGATTGGACCGGCAATCACCACGTGTGCGGTGCTGTCCGCTCTTCCGATGACCAGCTTTTGGACGGTGTTTCCAATGGTCGAGAAGGAGGCGGGGCCGACTACCAGTGCTTCGGCATTCGGCGCCGGGTCCGCAATTCTGGTGCTGACGCTTAGCGCGAATGGTTGGATCGTAAGGACGTTGACGTTTGAGATCGAGCCGGGGCCTCCATTCAAAGACAGGTTGCTGTCGCAGATCAGACTCAGGCTGTAACCTCCTCCGTCGACGGCTCCTTTCAACGTGATAGAACCATACACAGGCGTTGGAGCCGGGGTAGATGTGCTTACGGTGAAAATCTGATTCGAGCTGCGGAGTTCCGTGCTTGCCGTGAGCTGCCATCCGGCTTGGACCTCGATGGGTACGTTTGAGGTCGCTCCAGTGCCACGGGCATAGCTTTGACCGTCGAAGCCTATCACAAGGGATCCGATCGTTTTGCCGTCCAGAAAATTCAGATCAGAACGAGTCAGGTCCATTGAGAGGTCTGTGGTTGGCCGGGTCGTGTCTTCGGTCGCGCCGTTTACGATGATTTTCCGGCCGCCGCCTTGGCCGTTGGGAATCACGTTGATCTGCAACGCCGTGAGATCACGCATGGGCTGGCGGATGTCCACCTCCAAGGCACGGATCCAAAGCGTCTTGTTGAGCCCGTCCGACGCCAGGGAGCCTCCAAGCGAGGCGTTTATTCTGACTGTAGAATAGGACTGAAGCTCTGTAGTCGCCTTTAGTGCGATGGGTGTGCCACTGAACGTCAGGTCTCCGGTCATGTCGGAGCGTCCGAGAAGGATCCGGTTGAAAGTGCCGCCGAGTGCCCGGTATTCGCCTGCGGTGATGGTGAGGGCGGAGGGGTTGTTTGAGGTCTCTCCAATAATCATTCCGCGGGCGACCGGGTTGATGCTCTGGTTGCCGTTGTTGACGGGCTGAATCACGAGGGTTCCAAGGCCCGACACGCTGGCGGAGGAGGGGTCGATGTCGATTTCCCTGCCTTGGAGCGTAATGCCCTGCAGAACACCAGAGCTGCTGAGGCCCGTTTGAATGGGGCTGTTAATAATGAGGGTGTCGGACGCAGTCAGGCTCAGGCCGTTTACTCTTTTGCCCGTAAGATTTACGGCAGCATTGATTCGAATGTTTCCTCCGATCATTGCGCCGGCTCTACCGAGGGTCAATGTACCCGGGAAGTTTGTCGCAAAGCTTGAGAGCTCGTCGATGTGGAGTTTGAGGAAATCACCGGCCGGGGCAGATGTGCCGGAGTATACTTCCATGTCGCGGACAGCGTTGCTTCCGGAGGGGCCATATGCCGGTCCGATGCTGATGTTTCCCGAACCCTTGATTTGAGCGAGCACACCGGGACTGAATTGCAGGCCGTTTGAGGCCAGGGAAAGTCCCTTGAGTCCGGTATCGATAGGCGCCTCAAAAACAAGCTGGCCTCCGCATCGCAGGGTAAGCGTGCCGCCCTTTCCTCCGGCTGCCGAGTTCAAAGTCACGGCCTCCTTGACCGTAAGGCTTGTCGAGGTGGTGGTGCCCTCGTTTCCAATCGCGAGCCCGAGGCTGTTATCGGCCAGACTTTTCACCGCGAGGGGTGAAATTCTGTAGATTCCCGATGCTGGCGCGGCCGAGGTGATTTCCATCGAAATGTGTCCGATGCCGAGAGCTGCAACCCATCCGGATGGAACGGCGATGGTTTGTTTCAGATCGATGTTGCCTCCGTACAGCTCCAGGTAGGACGTGTTGAGGAGCTGGACTGACGCGTGGTTCGCAAATCCCAGTGCACCCGATCGGAGCCGCAAAAAGGTGCCCACTCCGCTTCCCCTGTCCATGGACAGCGACTGGTTTGCGCTTGGGTCGCCGATTTGAAAGAGGGCGGTACTGTCTATGCGTCCCATGTAAAGCGCGATAAAATCCGAGCTGATCGCCTGCAGGTCTTGTGCGGTGAAATCAAGACGGCGGGAAGTGGAGTCGTCGGCTGACAATAGCTTCACACCGGTCGCTGCGTTGGCCTGTACGAAGTTCAGTGCACCGCTTCCTTTCAGCGAGTTTATGCCTCCGGTCAGGTTGATTTCATCCGCCGTGATTGAAACGGTGCCGAGACCTCCGGTCGTTACCCGGTCTTGGCCCAGTTCGATTGAAACGGCGCCTATAGCGATGACTCCGGTGGTGTTTGTCCCGAGCAGTTGAATGTTCGATACGTTGCGGTTGAATTGTGTGGTGGAAATTCGGGTGTCGATGTTTCCAAGAATCTCGATGCCGTCCGAACTTGCGTTTGCGAGATGATCAACGAGGAGCGAGATGGTGTTTCCCGCTGTTTTCAAGGAGGCTGCCGTGGAAAGTTTGAGCCATCCAGTGCCGTCCTTGTCGGAGTCGGCCGTCAGCGAGATCGCGCCATTTTTTGTGGCGATCGCCGCGTTCACAAAGAGGTTTCGCCCTGCGCTGAAGACGATCCCTGCTCCGGTGGAGGTGAGGGAAATGGGCTGGTTTATCGTGATGTCTTGTGTGGCACTGAGGGTGATCGTGGCCGCGGAGCCGTTGATCGCCGAACTATCCACGATTTGCTCACCTGTGCCGTTGATGGTGCCCTTTCCCCCGCTTTGAATGGTTAGATTCACCGGGTCGAGGAGCCAGGTGCCGGTTCGGCCGTCTGGGGTTCTGGTGTCGACCCGACCGCTCGAACCTATGGCGAGTTGAAGTCTTCCCGAGGTTTCGACATTGCCGCCTCTAGCATTTGCACCCAAGCCTAGCGCCTGAATGGACCCATCGAAGCGCGTGGACCCATTGGACCAGATGACGACATTTCCACCGTCCCCGGCATGTGTTGCGTTTGCAGCGATGGTGCTCTGGGAGTCTACGAAGGTGGCCTCTGATTGTAAAAGCGAGGGGCCTCCCTGGTAGGCGCCGCCTATCAGTATGTCTCCGCCGCCAATGGGCCCGCTGGCGTTGATCTTCGCTTTTTTGAGTGAGACAGATCGTCCTGTAACCTCAACCCGGCCTCCCTTCGCGCGCGGGTCTTTTGAGGTTGCTTCTACGAGCCCGGAGATCTCGACGCTTCCGCGATTTCCCCCGGCGACCTGCACGACTGAGGCGTGGATCTCGCCTGCTTGCCTGATCAGGGAGGCGTAGCCGTCTCCTGCTCTCAGTGTGACTTGCCTGGCCTTTATCGAGCCCTCATTGGTGATTACATAAGGGTGCGTCTGGCCGTATCCGTTTGAGCTGCCTTGGCTCGATACGAAAATGTTCTGCTGTTTATAACCAGTGTAAATCTGGTTTCCGACAAGCAGGCTGACCTCTCCTTCGGTGGATTCGAGGCGGCCGGAGTTTTCGATGCTTTGTCCGATCAGTTGGATGTCGGCCTGCGAGCTGAGTCGTCCCGAGTTGGCGATCCTGCCATTCACCTCCGTGAAACGGTGCCGGCCCGAGTTAAAGTCCGAGTCGCTGATGTTGCCCGCTGCGGCCACGAGTGCGCCGACGTTGATGACTGAACCCCGGTTGAACATGATTCCCGCTGGGTTCACCAACATCACGTTACCGTTGGCGTTTATTCTTCCCGATATTTGAGTGGGATTCGGGTCTTTAATGCGATTTAAAACCCACGAGTTCTGGGTTGGCTGCCGAAAGTTGACGGATTCGTTCCTGGCGATGTCGAAACTCCGGTATTCCACGACCGCCCGGTCGGAAACCTTGATGTTCATCTGGCTTCCGGTTCGGCTGAATGATGCGGCGCCGCTGACTACGGTTTCCCCTGTTGGAAGCGCATTAGCAGTGGTCGCTGGAAGCGCAAAAAGCAGAGCCTCGCAGACGAAAAGAAAAGTCAGGTCGTGTTTCATAAAGTGATAAAAATGAGGGTGTTTGTCCAACGCAGCAGCGTGGTCTCGTTTACCAGGCGAGGGTTGCGCCGATGTGGAGCCGTGCGTCACCCGCACGCACTGAGTGGCTTGTGAACCGTGTGTCGTCCTTCAGGGCGAACCCTATGTCAGCCCGGACTGAGAAATAGGTCGGCTTGTACGTGACAAGTTCAATGCCGAAGCCGGCTCCCAAAAGGGTCTTGTTTGCTTCGACTCCCGCTACGGGCCGGGTGTTGTATGTGTGTGCCCCGTCGACAAAGGTGCGCAGAATCAAGTCCCAGTCCGGCACCTCGCCGACACGGCTTGGTCTTGCGGCGAAGCTTTGGGGTGTGCGGATGCCGCCGGACTCGACCCCGCTATCGGGTCTCTGGACATTTGAGCCCTCGACCGTTTTAGCGTCCTTTAACGACGCAGGCTTGAGGAACCTACGGGCGAGGTGGAAGCGGTATTCCAATCCGGCCAGAACAGCGCCGTCCGCGGCCGTTGTTGCCTCCGGGTAGCCTCGAACCGAATCGAGTCCCCCCACAACTGCTTCCATTTGCGGCACCAGCCTTCCACTTCCCAGGGCTGCCTGTCCTCTAAAAGTGCCGGCGAGCTCTTGGGACTTGAGGCATTTCCACCACTCAGTTTGGGACTCCCAAGCCCTGCCGTAAATCAACGGATCCAGCCAGAGCGAGCCCTGCATGTTCCATCTCAGAATCGAGAAAACGGGATCCGTATCCGTCCGTCCAAGAGCAGTGAGGCCATCAGCCGATGTGCCCGCAATACGAGGCAGGTTGCGCTCGACCTGTGCGTTGAGCGCCAGCGTGTATAGTTCTTTGATGCGTTCCGTTCCAATGCCTATGTAGGGAATGAAAAAGTTCTCATCACCAGAAATGAGCGCCGGTCGGTTGTCGACCGAAGCGTTCATCCAGTAGGCGCCTGCGGTGAAGTCGATAGGCCATCCCTTCCAGTCGCAAGGTGTCCAGGTCAGTTGCGTGCCAATAGAGCCCTGGTTTGAATCGAAGGTCCCGAGGTTCTGTCCAAGGTCTTCTGAAGTAGACTGGGCGTAGGATCCGTAAATGCGGCCTTTAAGGTAGTCCGGGGAAACAAGCGCGAAGGTGTAAGAGGCGTTCGCGCTGTTGGATGATTTAAAATCGTTCGTTGCGTATCCAACGCGGAGAACGTCGTCGATTCCCGTAGGGTGTCGGTACTCGAGTCCGATTTGGGACCGCCATTTGGGTGACGGACCCGCCCCCGTGTTGGACACGTCGTAGTGGACAAAGATCGGACGCTCTTCCCGGATGAGGTAGTTGAGGTCGAAGCCCGGGGATTCGTGCTCCGGGGCGCTTAGCGCGGTGTCGACGCGTCTGCCGGGAAACCGGTTGAGCCTGTCGAGGTACGTTTGGAGGGCCTCTTTTTTCAGCAGGCTGCCGGTAGTGACCGGGCTGTGGCTTGCGATCCATCGGTCCCCAGGTTTGTTAACCGTTGCTGTATCGGGGTGCGCGACTGGAAGTTGGATACGGGTGGTTTTGACACTGCCCGCCTCGGCGACGCTTACTTGGAGGATAAGTGGTTCGTTAGACTTTCGAAGATCAAAAAGGCGGCCATCGATAAGGCTGATCTGGTTGGGGTGAACGCTTACGTAAATCCCGTATATGCATTGATCATTAAAGAGCTTCACCACGGCTTGGAAGATCTCGATTAGCGCGGCTGGGCTGAACTTCCGTGTCTGAGAGTTGTCCCCTATTGCGAAGGACTCGGTCGGTCCCAGCTCCCCGGTGGGCTCCGCGGGGCGGTACACGCGTCCATCGAACCGGAGCGCGACGTTGACGGCCTTAAGCATTGATGGCGAGGGAAGGCTTGGATGCCGCTGGTTGAGTCCCCGCTCGTACTGGACGTGAAAGCCACGGGTCTCGACTGCATCGGTGGCTGTTTTCGTTTGCGCATGCAGCGCCATCTGGGGCGCGCTCTTTTGTGGGACCTGTGCCGCACATGTCGTAGCGGCGATGACGAGCTGCAATGCTATCCAGGTGGCGCTTTTTTTCGGGACGGATGGATAAGGCATAGGGTGCGCAATTTTTTGGGGACCAAACTCCAAGGTTCCCGTCGGTGAGATGGGATCGCGAGAGACGGTTACGGTGACAGGCTTCGTGGAGGCTCCTCGAAGGCCCCTTGGGTTAGTACAAGGGCGGGGTGCTGAATCTCCTGCTTTGCCTTGTGAGGAATCCGCCTAGTCGGGGCAGTGATGCCCTCACCAAATAGAAACGCTTCTCCCTATTTGATTGGATGCACGAATGATTAGCCGTCGAGTTTAGGTGTTCGGGAAACGTGCATGAATTCCAGAAAATACCTGTATACTAACGTATTGCGTCTTGAATCCGGCGCATGGAGGTCGTCATCTCACCGGAGGATCCTGTTCTCGGAGGTCCAAAAGATGCGGGTGGCCATTGTCTGCCTTCTGCCTGGATGAGAAAGGAATCTCGATTTTGTCACTCGAGCGCCGCCGTACCGAGGGCTTACCCTTTTTGAATCACGGGAAAAGTGATTTCTGGAAGAAAGGGGATGCTGAGCACAGAAGCAGACAGGTCGAAGTATTTGATGACGGCCGCCGTGATCGCCAAGCTGAGAAGCAGCAGGATGACACCGCCTGCGAGGTTTTCGCTTACACCCGGACGGTTCTGTGGGCTGGGGCCTCTGCCGTGCACCATCTCGAGTGGTGTCAGAGCGCGATGGCGCATCGCATGTAGGGTGAGCCCCAGAAGATGCACTGCGATGGCGGCTACCGTGAAACCGGCGATACGCACGTGCCAGGTTTCTGCGAGGTCCGCGACAAAGCCCGTATAGATCAGGGCAGCGAGTGCGGCGTAGACCGAGACGGCAAACAATGACGATCCCGGATTCAGGCCGGCGTAGGCCGTGCGTTTGCCTGAGAGGGCGTGAATGAAGTAGAGAACGATCGCCTTCGGAGAGTGGAAGAAACCGCTCCACGTCATCGGAAGGGAGCCGAAGAAACCGAGGAAGATTCGCACCGCAAGAAACCAGCAGCACAGGACGCTCGCCAGAATGTGGTATTTGAAGGGGTCGCTTTCCGGTTCGTACTGGTACGCGAAGAAGATCGAAGAAAGAAGGCTTATGGAAAAGCCCCAGTGGCTGACCCGTGCTGGGAGGTTCCAGCGAATGAGCTTGGTATCACGGTCGCTGGTCTCACTCATGCGAATCGCTTGGTAAGAGGATTCAGGGAAAGGTGGCCGCCATTGTTTTGGAGCCATTTTCGCCAAGCGTCCGCGGCAAAGTGGAAATCCATTCCAGTGGCGATGGCGAGTTCTGAGCGAGCGGCTCTGGCGAGGCAGAGCCTCGCCTCGTCGAGGAAATCGCAAAGGTTGATCGCGCCCTCCGGATCGCCGCAACGGAGGAGTGCTCGGTTCAGTGCCATTCGCAGGTAGGCGATGCGCTCGCCTTGTGTGTTGCTACAGGCGCGCATGTCACCGGTGCGTTTCACCGGCGTTTCATCGAGAAATTTGGACGCCAGTAGTTCCTTGAGCGGCTTGCGGGCTTCCGGCACGGGAAGTCGCTCGAAGCCGCACGCTATCGTGTAGAAGTATCCCCAGGCAGATCTCAGGTCTCCGCCATCCTGCACAAGTTTGGCCGCCAGTTCGACGAGTTGCGGAATGGCACGCCTGTCTCCGCTTTGAATCAGGCTGCCCAGCATCAGCGCGGAAACCGGCGCGTATCCCTGGTCCGGCATCATGTGTTTTGTGGCCGTCCCTCCGAACAACTCGCTGCTAAGCGCGGGCTCTGCTAGCGCCTTTTGGATGTCGCTCAGGTAGGCGTCCGTTCCCCGTTTGTCCCCGAGGAATGCCAGCACCCGGTGGACGGCGTCGTTTGGTTTTCCTGCGTGTGGCTCGAGCGTTTCAATCGCCTTGTGCCGAGGCAACAGGCACAGCATGGCGGAGATGGACAGCGTGTCGTCCAGATTCGACTTTGAGACAATTTTCTTTCCGATTTCCTCGGGCGTGTATTTGAACCCCAAGTCGTCCGGCGAGATGTCTTCGGGCTTGAGCATCTCTTTTGCAATCAATGTGGACTGGAGTTCGCCGACTGGGATGTCGCGAAGCAGGGTGGCCTTGTTTTTCGCGAGGCGTAAAGCGTGGGCAGCCACCATGCCCATAACGCAGAGATCCCGCTGCATTCGCGCTGCGGAGAGTGCGTCGTGGGTCGCCGAGTAGGCCTTGCCCGCGATGATGACGTTGTCCAGCGTCAGCGGGATCATCGCCGGGTAGGGCACGGTCGCCTGGTAAACCGCCCTCCAGTTTGTGGGGATAAAGCCGGCTTTTGCCGCGTCACTCGTCGCCAGTCCCTTGATGTCGGGGTTGGATTCAACCCGGAAGACGCCGTCCTTAAACCTGCGCCCCGCAAGCAGGTCGAGAAAGGTCAGCGTCTTTCCTCCCGTGATGTGACGGGACTCGCGCGGTGCGAGGTAGAAGGGCGGGGGAATGTGCTTTTGCTCGAGCGTGATTTTACTGTTTCGCCGCATCGATAGGATGAAGCGTGTTGTGTCCGTTGGACTGCGTTCATCGCAAGGCGAAAGAAACGGGCGCATGGCCTCGGGACGGCCGGGCTTGTAGCCGGCGAAAGAGGCCCAGAGCGTCAGTTCATCGTGTTCCCCTCCGAAGGTGTATGCGGCTCCGGCCCAGGCGGCGACGGCTCCGTCCCCGGTGGCGTCTATGATGTGGGGCGCCTCGATGGCGGTGAGGCCGGAGGGCGTAGTCACGTAAATACGGACCACGTCGCGACCCTTGCAGGCAACCCCGGTGACGGCGCATCCGAACAGGACATTGCCGCCGGCCTTTTTAACGCCCTTGTAGAAGCCTGGCGCATTGAGTCCGTCGTTTTTGGCGTCCATCGCGGCATAGTAATCCTCGAACGCCTTGGTGCGCTTTCCGTACCAGAGGTTGGTGACGCCACCGACCGTGTTTGTGCCCCCGAGTTCGTATCCGCGTTCGAGACACACGGTGCGCATTCCGAGTTGGGCGGAGGCGTAGGTTGCCGCGTTTCCGCTGGTGCCGCCGCCGATGACAAGCGCCTCGGATTGCATTGCGGATATCGGAGCGTCGAACTTGACCCTCGCCGGGGTGGTGTCTGGTTCATCAAAGCCGTGGTCTTGAAAGCTGTGTGCGATCTCTTTTGACGCGGATGGCCTGCTTTGGATTCCGCGGTTCCAGAACTCGTACGAAGCGTCCGGCGTGTTTGGATGGACCTGGCGGGAGGCAACGCGCTCAACGGCATTCGGAAACGCCACGAACAATGCCTTCCAGTTTTTCAAAACTAGAGAGCCGTCAGTGTTCCCCTGAATGCCGTGGGGGCCGAATACGAAAAGGCTTTCGAAGCCCTCGACCGCACCTTCGTTCGAATCGAGTTTGTCCGGGCCGCTTGCCAGGACGGCATCTGCTCCGCGAAAACGCTTTTCCGAGCCCGTCCAGGGAGCCTGCAGGGAGGCTGCGTAGACTGTGTTGAAGTCTTCGGAAAATGCGAAAGGACCGGATGTTTTGGAGTCGAAGGTGATATCGAACCCAGCGAAGTAGTGGTGCACCTCAAGGGACACAGACGCACCTTGAGCGGATTTGTAGGCGGCAGTGCGCGGCTCAACAGGAGTTGAAAGATCGACTGCGTAGTGGAACCGCCGGGGGCCATTCTGCGGCGTGAAGTTTGCGCCTGCAGCCCTTGCAACGGTGGCGTCCAGGGTGGCGTCAATGATGGTTCCTGCCGTGATTCCAAAGAACCCGGTCTTTCCGCCGAAAACCACACCTGTGAGTTTGCCATCCTGAGCAAGGGCGCCTGCCACCGATGCATTGTAAAGAAAGCGCACCCCCGCCTCGGTGAGGCGGTCTTCGATCTCAAGGGCCGCCTTTGAGGCGTTGAAGTAGATCCGGCCGTTCTTGGTTTCGCAGGTCGTCGGATCGAGGACTCCCCGGACAACGGTTGGAAAGGCGTTTGCGTCCTCTTCAGAAATCCAAGGGCGCAGACACGCGATGCCTTCCAAAAAGGGATTCACCCGGTCCATGACGAGGACCGCCTTCAGCCCCTTTGCCGCGATCTCCATGGCCAGTTGGCACGCAAACAGGGTGCTCCCACAAATCAGTACGTCCGAGTGTTTGTGCAGCGCGACGCCGATCGTGCCCTCGGAACTGAAGCTTGGCGGGGCGGCTTCGGCGGCACCGTACAACAGTTTGGGCGTCATTGCCGTGGCTGCCAGCGCTCCACCGACCGTTTGAAGAAAGGTTCTGCGGCCGACTGGAGGGGGTGTCATCAGTTTAGGCAAACAAGAGATAGGCTGGGGTGTCAATGACTGGAGCGGGGTATGTTTGAGTGGATACCCCCTTAGCCGCCACCCACCTGCGGAAGCGAGTGTCATGTCCATCCCGCTGTTGACTTCACCCTGACTATCGGGAGGCTGAGTGACATGCCCATCCACCTCGATTCAGCGCCGGTATCCAGACGAAGGTTTGTCTCCTCTGTGCTCGCCATGTCTGGCGCCGCAGGTGGATTGTTCGGGCGATTCGGTGCGTTGTCGGCTGTCTCTGAGTCCGGACAGGATGCCGCGGAGGTCTGGGCGCTATTTTCCGATACTCATATTGCCGCGGATCCCGAGTTCAACGCCCGCGGGATTAACATGGCCGCGCATCTGCGCCAGGGCTTGTCCGAGGCGGTGTCCGCGCACGCCCGCAAGCCGATGCAGGGGCTTCTGATTAACGGAGACTGCGCCTATCTCGACGGGCAGGCCGGGGATTACGCCACACTGGGGAGCCTGTTGGTGCCTGTGGTTGAAAAAGGGATTCCGATCCATGTGACGCTGGGCAATCACGACGAGCGCGAGCGTATCCAACAGGGACTGGGTTCCGTATTTGGGTCCGGGGGGCAGGCGGCAGGGAAGGGCTCCGGCCGGGTGAGGGCGGAGTTGTCCGACAAACTGGCATCCTGCGTGCAAGGACGGTTTTGCGACTGGTACCTGCTGGATTCATTGGCCGCCACAAACAAGACGCCCGGTCGTGTGGGTGAGGCGCAGCTCGCTTGGCTGTCGGCGTGCTTGAAGGCTGCGCCTGACCGCCCGGCGCTCGTGATGGTGCACCATAACCCGCAGCCGAAGTTTATCGAAAAAGTGAGCGGGTTGGAGGACACCGACGCGCTTCTCGACCTGTTACTACCTCTGAAGCAGGTGAAAGCGCTGTTTTTTGGCCACACGCACGTGAATCTGACGCTGGCAGTGGAAGGACTTCACTTGGTGAACCTTCCCGCCTGCGCTTACCGGTTCAGACCGGAGCAGCCGACGGGGTGGACCTCGGCCCTCGTGGATGCGCGCGGCTGCTCGCTCACGTTGTTTGACACTGAAAAGAGCCACGAATTGCACCAGAAAGAGGTGCGTTTGGACTGGCGGAGTTGATCGGATGCACTGCGCTCCTTTGGGGGGGGCGTTTTCCAAGGGGACAGGCGCCTTGTTCTTGGGTACGGTGTCTGGATGCCTTTGGAGGAAAAAAGCGCAACGAGGAAGGAGACCGTCCGTCTGGTCGGGGCAGCGCTTGTCGTGGCGGGGTTGATCGCGGCGCTGCATTTCACCCCGTTAAAGCACTGGTTGAATGAGGCCCAGAACCTCAAGGCCCGTGTGGATGAGTACGGCTGGAAGGCCGATGTTGTTTTCGTTTTCGGGAGCATGCTAGGCATCGCGCTTGGCGTGCCGCGGCTTGCGCTGTGTGGTTTGGCGGGTGTGCTGTTTGGATTTGCAGAGGGTTTTTTGGTGTCCCAGATCGGCGGCGTCCTTGGCGCTTACATCACGTTTTTTGTGACACGGCTTCTGGGGCCGAAGGAGTGGGTGCGGCGCAAGTTGGAAAACAGCGGGGCCCTTCGGAGCATTTTGGGCGAGCCCAGCATCGGCACGATTTTCGTCGCCCGTCAGATGCCCGTGCCCGGAATCGTGCCGAACGTTCTGCTTGGGGTGCTCCAGACCCGGCATGTGACGTTTCTGGCGGGTACCTTCATCGGCTATTTGCCAAGTAATATTCCCGTCGCGCTGGCCGGGAGCAGCATGGCGAAGGAGTCTTTGGCCAAGGCGATTGCGCAGGTCTCGCTGAGCATGGTCGCGCTTGGAGTGTTCAGCGCCCTGATTCTTGTCGTGCGCCGCAAGTTCAAAGTGCAGGACTGACGCCGGTCTTTTTTGTAAAAGGGGGATGTCCTCTTCGCGGGCTGGCCTTCGTTCGACTTTAAGGTTGGTTCCGCAGGGTTCGGCTGAAAACTTGATAGAAGTGGAGGCTCTGCCCCAAACGGGCAAATGGAAAGTCTGGCTCCGCATGTTTGCTTCCGGATGAAAATCCGTTCCTTAGAAATCATTCCCGTGATCAGCCGAAATTCAAAACGCCTTCTCGACGAGAATGAGTCCAGTCTCTTAGACAGAATCCAAGTGGCCTCAGGAAGCCATTCTCAAGTCTTTGAAGCCTTCCCGATGAGCGAGAAGTTGTAACTATACAAACCGTGCCAGTCGCCTGTTTTGAGCTTGGCAAAAATGCGGAGACATTTGTCAGGAAAACCTGGAGTGCAAAAATGACAGCAAAAGTGATGGCTGCCCTCGCCTCTGTTCCGAGACGGCACCGGGTGAAATCACGGTTCCACTTTGCTTGCTTTGCTTCCCGCCCTCCTTCGCTCGGAGGCCAACGCCCGAGCGTCTAACCCGGCGGCGCCCCGTTTGTAGCGCCCCCGGGGTGGGAGGCGTGTTTTCGGCCGCGGGCAACCGCAATCCCCGTCGCCTTGCGGGCAAACCACTCAGATGCGATGTCCGCAAGCTGCGGCCGCAGCACCTCGAAGCCGATTTTTGCCAGCGCTAGGATCCACCCGGTGGAGGATGCAGCCCCTCCCACTGAGGGGCGCGCGGGGGCGGTGTTGGACCCTGCTTTTCTCTCGGACGGGCTCGCAGAAAGGCCCGCGCGAAAAAGCTTTGAGAGGACCCACCCCCCCAGGGCGGCTCCCGGAAGCCAGTACTTCAGGTTTGACGCAACGTTACGACGCACGTGCGAAACCAAGTCCAGGCTCTCTTCACAGTCACGCACGGCCTTGCGCATTTCGCCACGGGAAATTTCCAGCTCGGCGATCAGGGCCGCCTTGCGGTTGTCGATTTCAACCATGCGTCATCCTTTCGAAATTCTTCCAGAGTTGATGCAAACATAGGCTTTCGCAGCCAGTCCCTCGCCGCCACCAGAATCGCCCAGGCCCCGATCAGGTGCAGGGCCCCGACCCCCCCGGATATTGCAATCCAAGAGTGTTCGCTTCCAATAAGCCGAGCCACGCCGAACACCAAGGCAAGGCACAGCAGCAGGTACCCGGCAATGGAGAGCGTCACCGCGATGGCCGCAAGAAGCAGGACCCCGCAAACCCGAGTGAGGGCATCCTTGCCCTCCAGTCCGGCTAGCTCAAAGCGGGCCCGGAGGTAGCTCAGGGCCGCCAGCGCCATGTCGCGCAGCGGTCCCCTGAGCCCCTCGCTTGAACTGGCGTTCTCGTCTTTCATGCTTCTTTGCAGCCGACGCGACCCAGGGGCGTTAGTGCCTTCCCGGACGCGGAACAAGCGGCACCCTACCGGCGCGCCAGCATTCCAATTACGAAGCCCGCCCCGAGTGCGATGCACACCGAGGTAAGCGGGTGCTCCTTCACGTAGACTTCCGTTTCCTTCCGGATTTCCTGCGCCTTTTGCTTTACGTCCGAGTAAACGTGCTCGGCCTTTGCCTTGATCTCGGCCGCCTTGTCGTCGGCGGCGTGAAGTAGTTCCCTGCCCTTCGCCTCCACCGCAGCTTTTAACTCCTCCGCGGCTTGCGTTGCGTGGGTCCTTGTCGCCTGGATGTTCCGGTTGAACTCCCCGTGAAGGCCCATCTCCCCGATGTGTTCCTCGTCTGCGAGGTGCATGTTTGCTTCAGTGCTCATGGTGTTGATTAGGTTATCATTTCTCCAACTTCGACTCCGACAATTGGATCTCCGCTTTCCTGTCGCCTTTTGCAGGACGCCGTCTTCTGTCCCGGGCCCGGACTACCCCCTTTTCTCAGAGCTCGCTTCCGCCGGCCATCAAACCGCCAAAGGCCTGTCTGGTTTGGAAGCGGAAGGGCGGGCAGAGCCTGGGAAGAGCGGGGATCGGCGGGCGCCGGAGAATCGAACGGGTCTTGCGGACGCTAGAAATGGTTCACTTTTCGTCGGGTGTCTTCAATCCATGCTACGGAGTAATATCCTGCCGCAGGGGTAGAAATCTGATCAAAATTATTTCGCGCGAAACGTGATCCTCGCTTTGGTCAGGTCGTAAGGCGACAACTCCACCTCCACGTTGTCTCCCGGCACGATCCGGATAAAATGTTTCCGCATTTTCCCTGAAATGTGGGCCAGCACAATCGCGCCGTTAGAGAGCTGTACCCGGAACATCGTGCCAGGCAAAACTTCCTTCACCACGCCTTGTGTCTTAATTGCTTCCTCTTTACCCATAGGACGAGATTCTGCCTGCTGGTCCGACGGACATCAAGCATTGCTGTGTTTTGTCAAAAATCACTGCCTGCGCCGCCCCCCCGCGGGGGTAGCCGTCTAAAAGCTCCCTTTTAATGGCCCTCTGAGTCGCGCGTTGCTACCCGCCCCTAATTCCTCTAATATCACGGCATGGCGAAGGCCACTTTCACCGCTGAAGTGCTGGATGGAGTCCGAATCTGGAACGTTTACGAAGAGTCTGTCAAAACGGACCTCTACGGCACCGCCGTGCGGGCGGAGGAGGGTTGGGTGTTTGTGGATCCCGTGGACTTGGCGGCGGAGGCGATGAACTTTTTTAAAAAGCGCGGACCAGTGACCGCAATTGTCCTCACTAACTCCAACCACTGGCGAGCAGCCTCCCTCTTTCGGGAATGGTTCAGCGCGCCGGTGTTCGTTCACCCTGAAGCGGTCGGCGAACTTCTTGAGACTCCCGATGGAGTTCTGGCTCCCGGTCGAATGGTCGGGGGGAGTCTCAGCGTGGTGGAGCTTCCGGGTGCCGGACCGGGCGAGATCGCCCTGTTTGACCCGAGGGGGAGGCTGCATGTTGGCGACGCATTGGTTAATTTGGATTCCACCGGGCTTGCCATGCTGCCCGAAAAGTATTGTCAGAACCGCGGTCTGCTGGGCCGTTCCTTGCGGAGGATCTTGGAGCTTCCCGTGAATTTTGTGACTTTCGCGCACGGCCTTCCTCTGGATACTGACGTCTCTCATCGCTTGGGCATGGCGCTTGCAAGAGGCCTATGACATAAACCTCAAGCTTGGTCTCAGAAATGCCCCAAAGCTCTTCAGGAACTTTGAGGCCACCCACTTGAAGCCCGAGCAATGTTAGCAAGAGCGACGCAGGGCGTGTTTAAGGACGTATATTTTTCGTGGCTGGCTGGGCGAATGCGATGCAAGGATTTTTAACGGTCCCTCGCTTTTGGATTATCCGCTGGCCACGACAACCTCAATCTGGTTTAATCTAGGTCGAATTGGATGTACTGGCAGAAGCCTCCTGCGAGTCGCTTGAATTCGCTCTGATTACTTGTTGTGATTTTTGCGTTTAAGTGACTGGAAACAGTGGGCGGTGTAAACCAGTCTTTCAAACGGGTAGCCGGCATATGACACGGAGGGTTGGTTTACTCTAGAAGAGGGCAGTTAGCTCAGCGGTAGAGCGGCTCGTTTACACCGAGTTGGTCGGGGGTTCGATTCCCTCACTGCCCACCACTTTAATTTTGAGGGACTTACGGGTCTACGGGTCTACGCCAAAGTTTGGGGAGGGGTGTGGGTCGATGCCTCCGGCATCGGATCCGTTACTTGAGCTGATTCGGGGTCCTATCCTCGGCCGCCGGGTGCGAGGTCTCCCGATTGTGCTCCCCGCAGGAGGGATTCGCGGCGGTCGCGCACGAGGTTGACAATCAGTGAGGTCCAGCCCGTCTGGTGCGAGGCGCCGATGCCTTCGCCGGTTTCGGCGTGGAAATACTCGTGGAATAAAAGCAGTCCCTTCCAGTCGTCGACGTCGCTGTAGCGTTTCGCCGCACCAAAACAGGGGCGGTACCCGGCCTCATCCGGCACGAAAAGCGAGACCAGCCTGTCGCACAGATCCAGGGCAATCTCCCGCAGGGTCGCCATCTTTCCGGAACCCGTGGGGTACTCGATCGTGAAGGTGTCCCCGTAAAAATAGGCGTACCGTTCGAGGGCCTCGATGATGAGGAAGTTGATCGGAAACCAGATCGGCCCGCGCCAGTTGGAGTTTCCCCCGAACATCTCCGTCGTGGCCTCCCCCGGGGCGTAGGCCACCTCGTGCTTCTGGCCTTCGTGGAAAAAGGTGAACGGGGTCTCGTCATGCGCCTTGCTGAGGGAGCGGATTCCAAAGCTGGAGAGAAACTCCTTCTCGTCCAGCATGTACTGCAGACTCCTGCGCAGCCGCGCCTCGCTGGGAATGGCCAGCAGACAGCGCCCCGGATTCTTCCCCGTCGCCCGCCGGACGGTGATGTATTTGAGCAGGTCGGGCCGGTTGATCAGAAACCAGTCCATGCGTTTCCGGAAGTTCGGTAGGGCGTCGATGGTCTTCTGTTTGAGCACGGTGACCGCGCACATGGGAAGAAGCCCCACCAGCGAGCGGATCCTCAGAGGAATGGGATCCTTGTGGTTGATGATCAGCTGATCGTAGTAGAACCCGTCGGTGCTGTCCCACAGGCCGGTGCCGCCCAGCGCGTTGATGGCGTCGCAGATATTGACGAAATGCTCGAAAAACTTCGACGCGATGTCCTCGTACACCGGTTTTTCAAGCGCGAGCTCCAGCGAGATGGAGAGCATCGTCAGGCAGTACGAGGCCATCCACGCGGTCCCGTCAGCCTGGTTGAGGCGTCCCCCACCGGGCAGCGGCTGGGAGCGGTCAAACACCCCGATGTTGTCCAAGCCGAGGAAGCCGCCGCCGAAAACATGGCGTCCCTCGACATCCTTGCGGTTGACCCACCAGGTGAAGTTCAGGAGCAGTTTCTGGAAAGCCCGCTCCAGAAAGAAGATGTCGCGGCTGCCTTTTTTGTCCGAGATCTTGTAGACCCGCCACACCGCCCAGGCGTGCACCGGGGGGTTCACATCCGAGAAGTTCCACTCATAGGCGGGCAGCTGCCCGTTGGGGTGCATGTACCACTCGCGCAGCAGCAGCAGAAGCTGGTCCTTGGCGAAGTCCGGATCTACCGCCGCAAACGGCAGCATGTGAAAAGCGGTGTCCCAGGCGGCGAACCACGGGTACTCCCACTTGTCCGGCATGGACAAAATGTCCTTGGCGAAAAAATTGGGCCAGTCCGCGTTGCGCCCCTTCAGACGGAACTCTGGAGGGGGGGCGTCCTTGTCGCATTTGAGCCAATCCTCGACAACGTAGTAGAAGAACTGCTTGGTCCACAGCAGGCCCGCGTAGCCTTGGCGGCAGATCATCCGCTCCTCTTCTGTGACCCCGGAGGGAATCAGGCCGCCGTAAAACGCCTCGGTCTCGGCGATGCGCTGTGCGAAGACTTCCTCGAAGCCGTCCAGGCCCCGCACCAAGTGGGCTTCACTCTGGAGCACGAGGCGGCAGCGCACCCTGACGCTCCCGCCCGCGGGCACCATGAACTGGAAGTGCGCAGCCGCCTTGGTGCCCCGGGGCTCCTGCGAAACCGCGCTCTGCTCGCCATGGATGATGTG
Organism: Chthoniobacteraceae bacterium; assembly: GCA_947449735.1. Lineage (GTDB taxonomy): Bacteria > Verrucomicrobiota > Verrucomicrobiia > Chthoniobacterales > Chthoniobacteraceae > Chth-196. The sequence goes on from CANFTB010000016.1 coordinate 79,279, forward strand.
CCGGTGGAAGGCGTCTTTCACGAAAGGGACGGGATTCTCCGCGCCCGAAAAACTGTGGAAATTTGTGTCGTTGTTGGTGAACAGCCAGTCTGGCGCGCCGTCCGCCCCCGCGTGCGGGGAGTCCGCATAAAACTCGTATTGTCCCAACGTTTCGTGTTGGGCGACGAGCTTCCCGTCCACCCCGGTGATCCCCGGCATCGTGATGGGGGACTCCCTGTTGTTTCCCCAGCTCCACACGTTCCGCAACCAAAGTGTCGGCAGCACGTGGAGCGGCGCGGCCTCCGGCCCGTGGTTGGTTATGGTGATCTGCCACAACAGGTCCTCCGGCGTGCGCTTGGCGACCTCCTGCAAAACATCAAAGTAGCGGCCCTCCTCGAACATCCCCATGTCCGCCAGCTCCATCTCGGGACCGAGCCTTCCGAGTCGCTGGTTTTCGAGCCGCAGTTCGGTGTAGGGGTACTTGGCCTGGGGATACTTGTAGAGCGCCTTGGTGTACGAGTGCGTCGGAGTGGAATCCAAGTAGTAGTAACACTCTTTGACGTCCTCCCCGTGGTTGCCTTCGTTGCCGTCGAGGCCGAAGAGCCGTTCCTTGAGGATGGTGTCGTTCGTGTTCCAGAGCGCGGGGGCGAAACACAGACGGCATTGCCGGTCCGTCCAGCCCTGCAGCCCGTCCTCACCCCAACGGTAGGCCCGGCGCCGGGCGTGGTCATGCGGGAACGAGTCCCAACTGTTGCCATGGTCCGAATAGTCTTCGCGGACAGTCCCCCACTGGCGTTCGCTGAGAAAGGGTCCCCAGCGACGCCATTGCTTCGAACCGTCCCTTGCTTCAGTGAGGCGTTGGATTTCCCGCTCCATTTCCCGTATCTGTATCAGGTATTTTATCAGATAGGAAATCGTTAGGGCTCCTTTGTTTTGCTGTTTGAAACGCAAATGCGGCTCCGGCCACCAACCGGCCGCCCGCTACCGGCAGGTCTTCGCTGCTTGAGCGGCGTAGGATCCGGTGTTAATTCCGCCCAATGGACCACCCGCTTTTGTACGAGATCAACGCCCGCCACTGGATTTCCGCGCTGCGCAAAAAATATGCGGACCAGACGACGCTGAGTCTCGGTTCCGTGCCCGAAGCTGAGCTAGAGGCGCTTGCGGAAAAGGGGTTTACCCACCTCTGGCTGATGGGGGTCTGGCCGATTGGTCCGAAGTCCCGGGCGCAGGCGCTCGACCACGCGGATCTGCGCCGGGAGTACGGCAACGCCCTGCCGGGTTGGACCGATGCGGATGTCCTGGGCTCGCCTTACGCGGTCGCCGCCTTGCAGGTGTCGCCCCTCCTCGGCGGGGACGCCGCGCTGGCCCTCCTGCGCAAGCGTCTGGCAAAACGTGGCATTAAACTGATTCTGGACTTCGTACCCAATCATCTGGGGCTCGACCACGAATGGGTCCTGACTCATCCCGAATATTTCGTTGGCCAGGCCCATTTCTTCCCGGACTCATTTCCGGTGGAAACCGCTTCTGGAAAGCGCTTTCTGGCGCACGGAAAGGACCCCTACTTCCCCGGCTGGACCGACACGGTGCAGTTGGATTACCGACGTCCCGAAACCCGCGAGGCGATGGCCGGTCTGCTTGAAGGCATTGCGCAAAAGTGCGACGGAGTCCGCTGCGACATGGCGATGCTGCTGCTCGAGGAGGTGCTCCACCGGACTTGGAGCCATGTCCCGGTGGACTTCGAACCGGCGCGGGGCGAGTTTTGGCAGGCGGCCACCGCGCGGGTGAAGGCGGCCCAGCCCGGCTTCTTGTTTCTGGCCGAGGCCTACTGGGACTTGGAGGGTCGTCTCTGCGAGCTGGGGTTCGACTACGCCTACGACAAAAGGCTGTACGATTTTATCGAACACGACCGCCCCTGGGATATGCAGCCGCACCTGCTCGGACTCGGCACCGCCAACGCGCACCGGGCCCACTTTTTGGAAAACCACGACGAGCCGCGGATTGCCGGAAGTGTCGGATTGGAGCTGCACCGGGCGGCCGCAGTTTTGGCGCTGGGGCTTCCGGGAATGCGGTTTCTGCACGAGGGCCAGTTTGAAGGGGCGCGCCGTTTTGCGCGCGTGCAGCTGGCGCGCCGCGCGGAGGAGCCGCTCGACGGCGTCGTCGCGCAACTGTACGGCGGCCTGTTGCCGGCGTTCAAGCAGAGCGGTGTGGGCCGCGGGGACTATGAATTGCTCGTCCCCGGCCGCGCTTGGGATGACAATCCCACCTCGCAATGTATAAATATCATTCAATGGCAGCGGACTGGACAGGAGGAGTTTGACCTCGTGGTGGTGAACCTCGCTCCCCATCGCGCGCAATGCCGAGTGAGGCTTACCGCCAGGGGGCTTGCGGGCCACGGTTGGATTCTGTCCGACCGCCTTGGGGAGGAACGCTGGGAGCGGGACGGCACAGAGCTCGTGACCACGGGCCTCTACCTGGATCTGGAGGCCCGCGGAGCCCGCTTGTTCTCGGTGAGTCCATGCTGAGCGCGCCGCGCGATCAAATCGCGCCCGCAAACTGCGAAAACGGGGCGAAAGTAATTTCGTATCAATTTAGGGCTTTGCAACCTTGTCCAATTTTCCATTCAAACGCTCAAGATTCTCGTTCGCCGAGATCACGGTGGAGACAAAACCGACGACGAGCACGTATGCGACTGCGAATACGAAAAGGACGAAGCCGACGATTTCAGGCGGCACATTGTTTTGATGCATTGATTCCCTCAACGTTTTTCCGTTCTCCCCGAAAAACGCCACCGACGTCAGGCATAGCGCCCCGAGGGCAAAAAAGTGGATGAAGCCGATGATCGAGGCGAAGATTTTTGCGATAAGCCTATTCATAAGAAAGCGGGAGCGGAGCTTGCCTTTCAACGTCAGTATGCGTTTTCAGGTGAGACTTTGAGCATGTCAAACGTTGGATAAGTCTTCGCCGGCTTCATAGCAAGCTTACGGGGTAGGGGATGGACTTTAGAAAGCGACCGACGAGGCGGTTCTGTTGCCCGAGTGAGGGCACTAGGATCGGGTGGCCACAGCTGCAAACGATAAGCTTCAGCGTTAAGGGAAGCCTCTCGAGGCACAAAAACTCTATGTTACAACACTGGAACGTTTCGGATCAGCGAGACCTGAATGTCTTCCAGAAACTGCCCGGGAAATTCAACCGCTGTTTCTCCATAAATACGCTCCCCTTCACGAGCGGCTTTCGCATCCATAATATGAAAACGGAGCAGCAGATACTTCGTTCCCGGTGGAACACGTAACTCCAAACGGGCCTTTTGCCATCCGCCCCCATTCGGGCTGAACTTAAATCCCCGTTGTGCGGAGGCCGGTATAAAGCTCCCCGCAAGTTCCTCGCCACTCGGAGAGCTGCGATCCACCTGCTTTCGGTGAATCTTAGAAACGCCACTGGTGGGCAACGCGTCCAATGCGTCCAGCGCCAAATTAAACGCATATTCGTTTGGTGGCTGAAACGGTATCCCCTGAAAACTCGCATCCACCGTTACCAGCGCTTTTCCATCCACTAGATCCGCCTCATGTCCCCGCAAATCAAGGATCCGATAGAGATCCCCCGAATAACTAAACTGCGGTGGTTTCCCCTCATAATCGGCGCGCAGAATTTGCAGCATCTTCTTTCCACTCGCAGGTTTTATCCCCTGTGACCCACCCACGATCGTTGTGTAATCCCCGCTCCAATAGCCTGGACTACTGGGCATGCCTGTGACCCCGGGAAAAGCGCCCACCTCAAAGCTCTCCAATAAAAGCGAAATCGCCTTTCCTCCCGTGGCGGACACATATGCAAACACCATCGACGCACTAAAGAGCCCTATCACCAACCCAGCTGCTGCCGCTGCCAGCGGCCTCCATTGGGACGCGCCTCTTCCCGAATTCCGTTGGGGCGCAAATTCCACCTCCAGCATGCCAGGCAAATTCGAGGCGCCTTTCGTGCCAGCCCCCAATTCCGTGAGCCGCGTATCGACCGTGGCAAGCGTCCGCAAGAGGGCCCGCGCCTCCGGACTTTCCCGCAACAACGCCTGGAGCCGCGGAAACTCAGCCTCCAAAATCGTGCCGTCCAAATACCCGTGCACCAGTGCTATTTCCTTCGTTGTCATCCTATGGCCTCTCCTTCAGCGAGTGTCTTTTCCACACAAACACATAATTCCTGCCTGATTCTCGCAATCAGTTGGTAAAGCGAGCCCTCCGTGCGTCCGAGCTGCGCCGCCAAATCCTTCATGGAGGCCCCGGGACTATACGCCGCCAGCGCCAATGTCCGGCGCTCCACGGGCAACTTTGCCACACATCCGTCCAGCGCCTCCAGCTGCCGGTGCCTGAGCGGCAGCTCTTCCGCACCTTCCTCCGCGAGCTTTGCCACGATATCCTCGTCCAAAACGAGCCTCTCGCGCGCAAAGCGGCGCCGAGCCATCAAAATCTCGTACCGCGCAATCATCGCCACCCAAGCACCGAACTTCGCGTGTTCATTGAGCATCGAGAACTTCTGCCAGGCGACGACACTCACCGACTGCATAATCTCGTCCACCTCACAAGTTCTTGGCACACACGAGCGAACCAGTGCCCGCAGCGCCTGCTCATGCTGGGTCCACAGGCGCAAAAAACCGGCATTTAGGTCGAGTGGGGCAGGGATGGGGATATCGACTTCCATAGGTCTACGGTTCGGTTTCGCGGATTAGCTGCCGCGACGCCTCTGATTTAACGAAATTTCTTTCGTTTACTTAAGGCTTCTTCAGCAAATCCAGCGAGCCGATTTCAAGACGAGCAACCCAAGGCGAGGTGCCGTCTGCGGTCGGCATTACTCAATTTCCCAGAGCTTAATGTTGTCGTAATCCACGGAGCGGCCCACCTCTTCGATCGCATAAAAGTAAGGCGTCTTCTTGGGGGCGCTAGCCTCGACGCAGGTCGCCTGAAGGGTCTGACCGTTACTGAGTTGGACGGACACCTGTTCCCCTCGAATCTCTACAAGCACCCGAGTCCATTCCGTAGGGTCGATTTTCAGTGGAACAGCCGCCTGCACCGCCGCAAACTTGGACACGTCTTTGATCACCAGACGCGGCTCCTTGTACCGCTTTTTGGAGCCGACCAACTCAAACACCACCGAAAAGGCGGGCGGGAAAAGCATCGCCCCCTTGCCTATCCCGGGAAACGAACCCGCTGGATAGGAAATCCCGCCCTTTTCCGGAACAGGTTGTCCCGGGAAGATACCACCTGCCTTCCGGTTAAACTCCACATGCACGTAGTCGGCCTGATCGGTGCGGAAATCAAACTGGAGGATGCAGCCCTTGAGCTCGAAAGCACGCTCCGCCGCCACATCAAGGCCGAGCATCTGGGTGAATCCAAGCACCGGGTTGTGATCCTGCCCCTCCTTTTGTTGCTGGCGCAGAGAACCGTCCTTCACGGTGTAGTCCCCAAACCCTTTTAAAGTCGCTTCTGCAGGAGGCCGTTCAAACTCAGCTGAAGCGATTAATTTGCCTCGTTTTCCCAAGATGGGCTGGAGCTCTGGAAGATCCCCCCCAAAAGCAGGCCTGCACAGGGTGAAGAAACTCAGAACCAGAACAATAGAATGATTCATAACGGTTTTTGTTTTGTTTATTATTTTATTCATAACCCTGATTCCGTCCGAAATGTGGTGTGGCTGTTAAGGCGGCACCCACCGGCTCCGAGAGCCTCGCCTTCAACGACCTAATAGAGTTCTTTGAGCTGGATATTCACGACAGTGCACTTCGAAGCCCATTTCCCACAGACTCTTACTTAAATACCACAGTCTTGGGCATCGCCGTCTTGAGACGCTCAACACA
>CANFTB010000017.1 GCA_947449735.1 Chthoniobacteraceae bacterium
ATAGCAGTTTTTTTATTGAATGGCATGACAGTGTCAGAAGGAAGGGTTGACGGCCGGAAAGGAGACGCCGGCGCTTGCGGAATGAACGGCAGGGTTGGTAGGGCGTGGAGGGAATCCGGTCCATGCAAAACAGCCAATATTACTACAAATAGTATTTATGCTGAGCGGTTGGTAAGCATTCAGCGGATGTTTTAAGCGCGCCTTCCTGCATTTCATAAACGCTCCGCTGTGTGACGCGCTCGCACGTCTCCGCAAGCGGCCACAAACCAAACACCTCAAGCCCCTTGAACCTGACTCACCGGCTGGTTGCCTTATTCCTAACGCTCAGCACGAGCGCGTTTGCTGGGTTAAATTGGGATCAAACGACTTGCTTGATTCGGACGACGCCAGACGCCGGAAGCGTTGTTGGTGTATTCCGGTTTACCAACCACGGATCCGTCGCAGTGAGAATCCTGGAGACTGTATCAACGTGTGAGTGCACGGTTACTCAGTCCGAAGATGCAGAGGTGGCACCCGGAGGGACCGGCGAGATCAAGGTCCGGTTTGTGCTCGCCGGTCGTACCGGACTGCAGCGCAAAACTATCGAGGTACTCAGCAATGACCCTCAGACTCCGAGGACCACGCTGAATCTCCATGTCCAGATCGACCCTCAGATCACCATCAGTCCGGGGGTGTTGTGGTGGCGGATCGGCGGCGAGGCACGCACACAATCCGTTCGAGTCACGGCACCCGAGGGCGCGCCAGCGTGGTATGTCGGCGTGCACTGCTCGAATCCGTTGTGGCGCGTTGCATTAAAGACCGAAGTTTATGGGCGGCAATACACGATCGAAGCGACGCCCGCCGCAACAGGTGAGCGCGGATCCGCGCTGGTAACACTGGAGCCTGCTGTGAATTCGGCCCAAATGAACACCCCACGCCCGACCGTGCGGCTCCGCTTGCAATGATGCCGGAGGTCATGCGCAGGATATTGTGCATTGGATTCGCTGCGATAATTCCGGCGACCGGTGCAGCGTTGTTGCACCCCAAGCGCCCGCGGTGGGGGACTGCCGACGCTGTTACAGAAGTTGAGTTGTCCGCAGTGCCCGCATTGGCTGGGAGGATCTTGTGGGTCGATGCCCGCTCCAAGTCCGCGTATGACGAAGCGCATATTCCATCCGCGCTTCCGTTGACCCTGCTGGACTGGGAGACGCAGATTGACACCACACTGGATGCGTGGACCCCCGAGCATGCAGTTGTCGTGTATTGCGGGGGAAATCGGTGCGAGACGAGTCGTGATGTGGCAGGCCGATTAAAACGCGATGTACTACCTGGCAATAAGGTTTATGTGCTGAAGGGGGGCTGGGCCGCATGGCAGCAAAGGCTCTAAATTCCTCCAAGGGACTGCTCCTCGCAGCCTTCGGATGTGTGTTTGCAGTGTCGGGTGCAGTCAAAGCGCTGGATCCAGAGGCTTTTGCGGAGGCGATTTTCCGCTATCGCCTGCTGCCATGGACGTTGTGCGCGGCACTTGGTCTGTATTTGCCGTGGCTGGAGTTGAGCGCAGCCATTTGTCTTTTTTCAAGACGCAGCAGAAGGGCCGCGTCTGTGCTGATGCTTTTTCTAACGTGCGTATTCAGCTGGGTGCTCATGATCAGTTGGTTCCGAGGGCTGGATGTGGAGTGCGGCTGTTTTGGCAGCGATAGTCCCGGAATCGGCTGGGCTCTGGCGCGAAATGCGGTCTTGCTGCTCGCCGGTCGCACGCTTTTGTCCCGTGGAGCGGACACTCCGAGCGTGAGGGGAGTACACGCACGCCCTTGTGATATCGCCGAAGAGAAAAGAAGGTCCGACGCGGAGACAAATGCGCCAACAAACTCGGATGGCTGCAGCCTTGGAGAATCGCGTTTTCTGATCGAGGAAAAACCGCATCCTTGAGCGCGTACAAGCCGCGGAGGACATTTACATAAAAGATTTATGGAAATTAATTTATACTCCTCCGCGGCTCCACCCCTCCGCGTGAACTTCCGTTTCCGGGTTACTTCGAACGGGGCTGGACGCGTTTCCGCAAGACCTCGTCCAGCACCCGGAAGACCCCCTCCATCCCCTCGGGAGACGACTCGCCGGCGTGGCGCAAGCGCAAGCGCCCGTCGGGGCCGACCACCATCACCTCGATATTCGCGCCGGGCGTGCACAGGCCGGGGAAGGTCTGCGCCTCCCAGTCCATCAGTACCGGCCAAGGGGTGCCGTCCCGAATCATCAAACGCACCGCGCCCCTGAAAAGCTGGGGAATGCCCCGCACATCCGCCAACCCGAAAATCTCAACCTTGTCTCCGTAACGTTCGACCACCGGCTTCACCCATCCCCCCACCTTGCCCGTGCCTGAACGCGTCGACGCCACGATGTACACAGGCCGCTCCCTCGGAAAACGAATCTCGTGGCGCACCCCGTGCTGGTCCTCCAACACCACCTCCGGACACCGCGCCTGCTCTGCCGCGAGCGCCGCGCCGCCGCTCAACCCCAGACAGAGCAGCCCCACCAGAGTACGCCCACGCCACCCCACAGGTTTCCCCAACCAAAAGCGCGCGGCGCCGTACCACTGGTTCAGCAAAAGAACCCCCACCGCCAACGGTTGCAGCAGCACCCCGCTGAGCGGGTGGCTGAAACGCAAGGCCAGAATAGCCCGTGCAGCCCACGCCCCCAACAACGCGACAAACGCCCAGACCGCACCAAAGCGGGAGAGGCTCCCCTCCAAAAGAGCGAGGAGCGGAAACACCTGTCCAAAAAACAAAAGCAGGCTGAAGGGAACCACAGACCCCGGCGAGGCCAGCCCTTCGTGCGCGTTTTTGGCAAAACCACGCCAGACCTCTCCAAACCCGGAATACATCCGGCACACGGCCACGTCTGTTGCGTCGAAAAGGTCCGTCACCCTTCCCTCCCTCCGAAACGCACGCGCCAACGCGAGCCCCTCATGAAAACTGCGTGTCGCCCGCGAGTGCCCGCCCACCTCCATATAACTGGATCGGCGAAACAGCATCAACTGACCGCACGCAGCGGCAAAGCGCGGATCGCTCGAGCGCCTCATCCGTTCCATCGGCAGAAACCCCAGCAGCACGAAGTGAATCTGGGGTACAATCATCACCTCTGAAAGCGTCTCCACCTTCTGCAAAGGAACGCCGCTCAACAGATCGAGGTCGCCGCGAGAAAAAGCGGCGGCCATCCGAGCCAGGCTGTCGCCCCCCCGCAAACGCACATCCGCGTCCATGAACAACAACACCTCCCCTTTCGCGGCGTTTGCAAGACTCCAACAACCGAAGGGCTTGCCCGCCCACCCCTCGGGAGGCGGACTGCCGGCCACAAACCGCACCCGGGGGTCGCGCGCCTCAATCTCACTCACGATTTCCGCCGTCCGGTCACTGGACCCGTCATCCCACACGAGCACCTCCACCTCCACCCCCTCGCACCCCAGAACAGACTCCACCGCCAACCGGATATTCGCTTCCTCATTGCGCGCTGGAATCAGCACCGAAACGCTCGGCAGCTTCCGCAACACTGGGGGGGGCAGCCGCCTGTAATGGCGCAAATTGGAGACGATCAACCCAGCCGGCAAAAGCGACGCAGCGCAGCACAATACCATCCATCCGGCATCCATCATGGCATTGAGTGATTTAACGCCGCCCGCTCCCCCCTGAACGCAGCCTTCAACCGCCGCCACAGGTCGTACGGAACCGAGGCCCCCCCGGCACCCTCCAACATCACCCTGAAACTTTCAGGAGTCCTCAGGCACACACGCTCGCGCAACGCCTCCTGGCACTCCTCCAGCGCATCCTGCAAAGCGCACTGCGCTCCGTCCGCACCGGTGCCCAGGGCAGCGCCGGAAAGCCCTCCGCCAAACCTCAGAAAAATCTCGGGCAGCCGTTCGTCCCCAAACCCGTACTCGACCGCAAGCGGCACATACACCGCCCCCGGAAGCCTGGCCGCCAGGTGCGCCATCCCGGGCGCAAAACGCACCGGCCTTTCCCGCGCATCCGCGAACCTGCCCTGCGGCGTCAGCCACAGCATCGCCCCCCGGCGGGAAAGCACCTCCTGCGCGGTGCGCAAAAAAACCCGGGCGCCCGACGCAGTACCCTTCTCCACTCCAAAGATCCCCAAATGCTTAAAGAAACCGTACCGCTGCAACTGGCTGGCCTCGATCGGACCGTACTGATCCCGCCCCGGATACGCGTTCGCCCCCAGCCACAGCATCAGCAGCGGATCCCACCAGGAGGAATGGTTGAGGTACACCACTGCCGACGTCCCGGGATCCAGCACCGGGGGCAGGCCGCTTAAATCCACCCGGACTGAATGAAACTGCCGCCCCATGCTCCAGTCGATGTAGCGGAGAAAAGGCTTCAACACCCAGGGGAGAATCCTGGGGGCGCCCGTTTGCTGGAGTCTCGCAGTCATCGAATTCTTGGCTAAAATCAGGCCACCGCCGGCGGGGCAACCTGGCCGACTTCACCGTCGGCGTCCAGGGCGTCGGCGGCGATCCAGCCGCTCATCAACGCCATCGGCATGCCTGGTCCGGGATGGGCCGAACCTCCCGCCAGATACAGGCCCTTCACGTCGGGGCTGCGGTTGGAAGGCTTGAAGGTGCCGTTAAAGCGGCCGTGACTGGCAAGACCGTAAATGGCCCCGTTCAAGACCTGGTACCGGTCCTGGATGTCCTTCGGTGTCAAAATCCGCTCCGTCACGATGCGTTCCTCGAGGTCCTCGAGTCCGGCGGTGCGCTTGAGCTTTTCCAAAATCACGCGCCGATAGTCGGGCAGGAGCGACTGCCAGTCCTGGCCCGGCCGCAGATACGGAGTGTGCACCAGAACGTACAGCGCCTCGCCACCCTCCGGGGCCACGCCGGGCTCTGTCACCGCGGGAGCGCAAACGTAGCAGGTCGGGTCCGGCGCCGGGACGCCCTCGTCGTAAATGGCCTTGAACTCGACATGCGGGTCCTTGCTGAAAACAAAATTGTGGTGCAGCAGATGTTCGTACCGCTTCTTGAGCCCGAGGTAGAGCACCACCCCGGAGCACGCCGGTTCGTAGCTGCGGCGCCTCTGGAAGTCACGCGAGGGCTTTCCGCTCAACAGATCGCTGTGGGTGAGCACGGTGTCGCGGTTGGACACGACCGCCGAAGCGGCAATGCGCTCCCCGTGCGTCGTCTCCACTCCCACCGCCCGTCCGTTTTCCACGAGGATGCGCCCCGCGGAAACGCCGGTGCTGATCTCCACGCCCAGCTCGAGCGCCAGCTTCCGGAGCGCGGCCGGCACCGCCGCCGTTCCCCCTATCGGATACCACACGCCCTCCCCCGACTGCATGTGCGCGATTCCGCACAATACCGCGGGCGAAAGCTCCGGCGAAGAGCCCACATACTGGGTGTAGTGGTCCAGCATCTGAGTCACCTTTTCATCCGGCACGTAGGAGCGCAAAAGCCCCGAAACCGTCTGCCCCAAACGGATCGACAGCACGTCCTGCAGGGAGCCCGGTCGCAACAGATCCCGAGCCGAAAACATGTCGAACATCTTACCCACCGGTTTCCAGAAATAGACCCGGTGGGAAATCTCCGCCTGCACCTTCGAGAGCCCCAGAAAACGCCTGTACCCGTCCCCGCTTCCCGTTCCGGGCGAAAACGCTTCAATCCGCTTTTCCATCGCTCCCACGTCCGCCACCAGATCGAGGGTGGACCCGTCCTCGAAAAAACTCCGCCACTGCGGATCCAGACGCACCAGCTCCAGGCACTGCTCCAGCGAACGCCGGGCCTCCGAGAAAATCCGCTTCAACACGGACGGCACGGTCACAATCGTGGGCCCCATGTCGAAGCGAAAACCTTGGTCTTCGTGGACAGCCGCCTTGCCTCCCAGCCACGCGTTGGTTTCCAACAGCCTGACGCGGTAGCCCCGCGCCGCGAGCGTACACGCAGCGGCCAGACCTCCCAGGCCTCCCCCAATCACTACAACCGGACTCGTGTTTGACTTCATATTCTTTGTTTCTCTTTTTCTCTTTTCTAAGTGCCGGCGCTTCGCGCGGAAAGCCCCTTGCGCACCACCTCGCAAAATGCCCGAAATCTGGTGCCGAATCCCCTCCCGTAAAGCATCCGAGCCAGAGCGGAAACCATGGCAACCCCTGGCCCGGCTTCAGCCAGATGGGTCGTTCCGCCTCCACTCCTCGTCTGGACGACCTTGATCCGCGTCAGCTCCAAAAGCCCCTCCGCACCACGGGTCACGCCGTACCCGCTGCGCCCCGCGCCCCCGAAGGCGATCCGCGGATCCGCGCTCGGGACGATTAAATCATTCACCGAAACCAGGCCGCACCGGACACCCGCCGCCATGCGGGCGGCAGCGTCGGCGTCGCGTGAAAAAATCGAGGCGCCCAGAGCGAATCCGCACTTTGACGCCAGTTCCAAAGCCTCAGCGTCGGAGTCCACAGCCATGATCCCGAGCACCGGGGCGAACACATCTTCCGCAAACAGCCGCATCCCGGGGCTGGCATCCGCGACCACGCAGGGAAGTTGGATTTCGCCCGAGGCATCCGGTCCCCCGTGGACAAACCGCGCGCCGCCCGCAACCGCATCCCTCAGGACCTCCCGCAAAGCCCCGACCCGCTCCCCAGACCAACCGCTACACGAAAGAAGGCGCCTAGACGCCGCCAACCCGCTTTGCAGCAACCGCTCCAATTCGCCCGAAACGCTCCTTGCCACAAACACCCGTCTCGGCGCGAGGCAGGTCCGGCTTTCGTTGAAGGTGAGCCCGAAGCGCAGCGCCTTTGCGACCAGAGGCAAGTCAGCGTCGCTGCGAACAAACACAGCGTCGCACCCGGAAAGCTCCAGCACCACCGGAACCAGGTTGCGCGCCAGCCTCGAGGCCACGTCCACCCCGTTCGCATGCCCGCCGGTGAACACCACCTTGTCCACCGCCGATTCCACCAGCACCCGCCCGCATTCAGCAGCCTCGGGCAGGACTTCCAGCACGTGCTCGGGCAACCCCGCCTCGAAAAGCAGCGAGGCAAAAAAGCCCGCCACGCGCCCGCCGCCCGGAGCAGGCTTCCAAACGACCGCATTTCCCGCAACCAGCGCCTGCACCACCGAAACGGCCCCAAGAAACAACGGATAGTTTCCGGGTGAAACCACGGCGACCACGCCGAACGGTTCCCGGTACTGGACGCTCCGCACCCCCGGCAGCCAGAGAGGCCGGCCGCGCTGACCGTAAGAAACCGGCTTCAACAAATCCGCCGCCTGACGCTCCAAAAAACGGCAGGCCTCCAGAAGCGGCAGCACCTCCGCGAGAAGGACTTCTTCGACCCCGTGTCCGTCGGACACCCCAGCAGCAGCGAGTTCCTCAGCGCACCCGGCGGCCAATTCCCGAAGCAAACGCACGACCCGCAACCGGCGGCTGACGCACTCCCCCCCCCATTGCCCCTGAGCCGTCCGCGCGCGCGCCACGGCGGCCTCCACACCAGCCTCCTGCCCGGTGGTCGCCGCGCCCAAAGTCATAGCACTCTCCGGTGAACGCCCCAAACCATCCCCGTCCCCGTCCCCGTCCCCGTCCCCGTCCCCGTCCCCGTCCCCGCAAGCCGACGCCCCGTCCGAGCGAACCTTCCGCGGTCCCCCCGGACGCGAAAGGCTCCCGAAACGGGACGGCGGCTTGCGGGGACCATGGGCTTCTGCAACCCAAGATCCAGCCTGTCTGAATCGCTAATGATCATCGCAAACATTAGCTTTAGCAATGGGAACCCGCCTTCGAAGCCACTTTCGCGGCGATTTCCCCCCAGGGTTCAGCCTCCCCCACAGGCGCCTCCAGAGAGCGAGGTTCGGGCATGGAAACGCCAAAATCCTCGCACAAAAGCCGCGCCGTGATGCGCGCACCCTCGTAAATCACCGGCAGGCCGCTTCCGGGATGCGTCCCCCCGCCAACCAGATACATGCCGTCCAAATCTTCAAACCGGTTCCGGGGCCGGAAATGGAGCATCTGCGTAAGGGAGTGCGCCAGATTGAAAGTCGCCCCCCGGTATATGGAATAATCGCTCTCCCAGTCGGAGGGGGTCACCATCTTTTCAAATTTGATCCGGCTGCGGAGCCCGCTAAAGCCAGCGGCCTCGGCCGCGTCCAGCAACCGGTCCCGGAAGGCCGCCTTTTCCACGTTCCAGTCGATGTTGGCGGTCTTGTGCGGCACCGGCGCAAGGATGTAAACCGTGCTGCATCCTTTTGGGGCGAGCGAAGGGTCCGACACACAGGCGTTCTGGACGTAAAAAGAGGGTTCCGTTGGGATGACCTTCAAATCCTCGATCTCCCTCAGGTTCTGTCTGTAACCGCTGGAAATCTGGATCGTGTGGTGCGGCATTTCCGGGAAATCGCCCTCCACCCCCAAGTAGAGCATGAAGGTGGAACAGGAGTACTGCTTCTCCTCCAACCTCTTGTCCGTCCAGTTGCGCCGCAGAGAGTCCGGCACAAGCGAACTCATCGCATGCGCAAAGTCCGCGTTCATCACCACCGCGTCGGCCTTGTAACTCCCGCTCCGAGTGCGCACGCCCACCGCCCTTTTTCCCTCAAACTCGACGGCCTCCACTGCCTCCCCGAGACGGATCTGCACCCCGAGTCGCTCCGCCACGCGCGCCATCGCCTGGCTCACTTCCCCACACCCGCCCACCGGATGCCAGACGCCATAGTCATACTCCAGATAGCTCAGAATACTGAACAAACTGGGGCAACGGAAGGGAGACATCCCCAAATACTTGCTCTGGAAACTGAAGGCCAGGCGGACGCGCTCGTCTGCAAAGAAACGGTGCAGATACCCGTCCACCGACTCCCAGGGCCGGATATGGGGCAGCGACGCGATCACCTCGGGCGCCAGGAGGCTTCCCCATCCGAGGAAAGGCCGCTCCAGACAGGACCGAATGCTGTTAAACTTCGCCCGGTTGTCGTCGATAAACCGCCGGAACCCCTGCGCATCCCCGGGGCAGATCTGCGCGATCTGCCGCTCCATCTCGAGGGGGTCCGCCGTCGCGTCGATCTGTCCGCCCGCCCCAAACTGCACCCGGTACTGCGGGTCGAGGCGCACCATCTCCACCTCCCGCCGCAGGGAGGTTCCCGCCACTGTCAAAATTTCGTCCAATATTTTGGGGTACAGGAAGAAGGTCGGCCCGAGGTCGAACCGGAAGCCGTCCGCCTCGATGGAGGACGTTCTCCCCCCGACCGTGTCCATCTTCTCGAGGAGCGTCACCTGAAAACCGGAGGCCGCCAGCAGAATGGCCGACGCCAACCCGCCAGGGCCGGCTCCTACTATCACAACGTCTCGCTTCATAAATTGGGTCCGGGTTGGCGCGTGAAACTAGATCGGGGTCTTGATGCCGCAGGCGCGGGCCACGCACCAACCCTTGAAAGCTTCGAAAAGCATGAACAAACCGCTGCCGCACAGGAGGACCGCGGCAACAGGCACGTGTCGCGACAACGCCGCCCCGGCGAGGCACGCTACGCCGCACGCACCTCGCACCACCCGCCCTAGGGTTCCAATGTTGGGTTTGAAAAAACTCATAGAGAAAGGCCGGCACCCCGCTGTGGAGCGCACAACCGGATACCATCGACAAATCGCCGGCTTGTCAAATTTTTCACCCCTGAAATTATCCAAGGTCTAGTATTTGATGCTTTAAAGATTGAACAAGGCGGCCCTTTGTCGAATTAATGGCGGCTGTGATCCCCGTTTCCATCAAGACCGTCTCAAGACGCACCGGACTCACTTCGCACGTGATCCGCGCGTGGGAACGCCGCTACCAAGCCATCGAACCCGAGCGTTCCCAAGGTCGCCACCGGAAGTACACAGAGCGCGACGTCGAACGGCTGAACCTGCTCACCCAGGCCGTGCGGACCGGGCAGCTCATCAGCCGGGTGGCGAAGATGAGCAATGAAGAGCTCCGTTCCATTCTCGAAAACGCCATCCCGGACACCCAGAAAGGACTGCACTCAGAAGCCCCCCCCGAGTCCGGCGCCCTGATCGAAGCCGCCTGGCACCAGACCCTTGACGCCATCCGAAGCCTTGACGCGCACCGTTTTGATTCTGCCCTTCAAGGCGCCCTCATTTCCCTGGGAGATCAGGGGGTTTTGCGCCGGTTCATCGCCCCCATGGCCCGGACCGTCGGAGCTCTTTGGCACACCGGCAGGATGACAGCGGCGCAGGAACATTTCTTCACCGCCAGCGCTAGAGCGTTCATTTGGAACATCACACGCCAGTACACGGTCGACGAGTCCGCCCCGAGAATCGTCGTGGGGACCCCCTCTGGACAACTCCACGAACTCGGCGCGGTGATCGCGGCCGCAGCCGCGGCGAACGCCGGATGGAAGGTGGCCTTCATCGGGCCAAACCTGCCCGCGTTCGAACTCGCCGGCGCCGTCCAGACCGTGAATGCGAACGTCCTTCTGCTGAGCCTCGTTTACCCTGAGGACGACCCGAAGCTTCCTCAGGAGTTGAAGAGCCTCAAGCGCCTGCTTCCGCCCCACGTGAGCGTCATTATCGGCGGACGCGCCTCCTCCGCCTACCTCGACACCATCCAAAAAATCGGAGCCACCCTGCTCTCGAGCCTCGAAGATCTGGACACAAACCTGGACAGACTCAGGAAAGCCTCCTTTCGCGCCGGAGCGCCAAGCGGCCTTTAAAGCGTCCGACACTTGAAAACAAACCACACCAAAATCCGATGGGAACAATGGATCCCCGTCGCCCTGCCCGAAGTGTTCAGCTTCTTCTCGGACGCACAAAACCTTGAGAAGGTCACCCCTCCCTGGGTCGGGTTCCGGATCCTCACCCCGCTTCCCATCCAAATGGCGGTGGGAACCCTGATCGACTACGAGGTCAAACTGAGAGGCATCCCCATGCACTGGCGTTCTGAAATTACAGAATGGGATCCCCCGCGGAGCTTCGCCGACCGGCAGCTCAAGGGCCCCTACGCCTTCTGGCTCCACACGCACTCCTTTGCGGAGAAGGACAACGGCACACTGGTCACCGACGACGTCGAGTACGCCCCGCCGCTCAGCTGGGTGCCCGGCGCGTCGCTGGTGAACCGCTGGTTCGTCCGGCCCGAATTGAACCGCATTTTTGAACACAGAAAAGCCGCCCTCCGCAGCCACTTCGGCCTACCGCCTGAGCGGGCGCTTTGAAGTCTGAGCCTCCCACCCGCCCAAACTCCACCAACAGCACGATTGCATCCACCTCCCCGTCTGGGGCTGAATTGCCGGCGGCGGCCTCCAACGCAGACCCTTTTCAGAATCCGCATCGAATTTTACTCATGAACGAAATCAACCGATCCCTGCCCCCGGCTGCCCCGCTCCTAAACGACTACAGCGGCCGCGTATTCCCCGAATTCAGCCTGACCCGCCTCCTGCGGACGGTCTTCACCCCAACCGAGGGAGCCAAAGTTTGCATCCTCATCGACCTTCCGGATCCGGCCCTTATGAAGGACTACGCTTTCCTCTCAAACACGCAGTTCACCATCCAGCGCAACGCACACGAGGTCTTTTACAAAGGCCTCCAAAACGGCGGCCTCTCCGAACTCGGCATGTCGGGCGGGGAAATGTTCGCCTACGAACTCACCGGCGGCAGCAACCTGGACCTCCCCGAAACCGCGGTGAACGCCGCGGGCGCAGTCGTCTCCTTCAAGGAGGCCGTCTACACGAAGTACGACCTGATCCTGTGCGTCTCCACCTACTCGGCCACCGCGCCGCTGACCGCGTTCGCGAAGGAGTACGGTTTCCGCGGCGCCACGCTGCACGGCCTGAACGAGACCATCCTGCGCACGGGCCTCTCTGTGGACTACAACGAGGTCAGCGTCCTCGCCGAACGCTTCCGCAAGGGGCTCACCTGCGCGGACCGAGTGGAAATCGACTTCACCGTCGGTGAGGAAAAGGCGACGCTCCGCCTGGAACTCGCAGGGCAGGAGGCCCAAAAGAGCCACGGCCTCTGCCCGGGAACCGAACCGGACGTGGCGAACCTCCCCGCTGGAGAGGTCTATTTCGTGCCGGTCGGCGCCGAGGGCCATTTCCCGATGAAATACGAAGACGGAACGCTGGCGATGATGCACGTCACCGGCGGGCGCATCGTGAGCGCGCGGCTCATCCGCGGAAACGCCGCCGTAGTTGACGCCCACAACGCCAAGCTTCAGTCGGATCCCGTCACCGGGGAACTGGGTGAACTGGGCTTTGGAACCCAGGAACTGCCTCCGAGCGGACGGGACATTCAGGACGAAAAAATCCTCGGCACCCTCCACGTCGCCACCGGACGCAGCGACCATCTGGGCGGAACGCTCACCCCCGACCGTTTCGCGAGCCGCCTGAACGCGACTCACGACGACGTTCTGTTCAGCTCCACGAAAACTCCGGAAATCAACGTCCCCCAGGCGCGCGTGTACAAAAACGGCGCGGTATTCCCCGTGATCGAAAACTACCGCCCGTCGGCTGAGGTGAAGGCCCTGCTCGCCGGCGCATAGCCGACCGGGTTGCTTCGGCACGCCCGCCGCAGCCAGCTCCCTCCTCGCCGACATGAAATCCGGTTTCCTCGACAAACTTATCGGGAAGATCGACCGCGTCCGCCCCGAAGACCTGGAGTCCCAGCTCCTGCGTCTGGCGGACGAAAAGGGGTTTTTAGAGACGATCTTCAACGCCCTCCACGAGGGCGTCATCGTCACCAACCTGCGCGGGCAGATCAACTACCTGAACCGGGGCGCCTGCGAACTCTTCGGCCTGGACCGGGAGCAGTGCATGGGGGAACCGGTTCAAGACAAGATCAAGGGGATCAACTGGACGGAACTTCTGCAGGGGGGAAAGGTCGTGTCCCGGGACGTCGAAGTCTTCTATCCGCAGCACCGGTTCGTGAACCTGTACATCGAGCAGGTCCGCCTGGAAAAAACCCACACCAAGCGCCCGGACGCGGACGCACCTTCAGCCCCGGAGGGGTTTGCGGTCATCCTGCGGGACATCACCGAAAACCGGCGTTCCACCGAAGAGACGATCCACAGCGAGCGGCTTTCGGCGCTTACCCTTCTCGCGGCGGGCGTGGCCCATGAAATCGGCAACCCGCTCAACTCCCTCAATATCCACCTGCAGCTCCTGGACCGGAAGCTGCGCAAAGTCCCGGCCAAGGTTCGCGAGGACCTCCAAAGCGTGCTGGACGTGGCCAAGGGCGAAATCGACAGACTGGATTCCATCGTCCAGCAATTTTTGGGCGCCATCCGGCCCACGACGCTCAACATAGGACTCGAAAACCTCAACACGCTGGTGCGTGAAACCGTCGACTTCCTTCACCCGGAGATCACGGACCGCAACATCCGGGTCGAACAGCGGCTGCGCACGGACCTTCCCCTCGCGGAGGTGGACAGGACGCAGATCAAGCAGGCCTTCTTCAACATCATCAAGAACGCCATCCAGGCGATGCGCTCCGGCGGCCTGCTGCGCGTGGAATCCGCCCTCGAGGACAACTTCATCCGCATCACCTTCCGGGACACCGGCGGCGGCATTCCCCCCGCCAACATGAGCATGATTTTTGAGCCCTACTTCACCACGAAGTCCGGCGGCTCGGGACTGGGACTGCTGATTGTGCGCAAAATCATCCGCGAGCACGGCGGGGAGATCGACCTTGTTTCGCACGACGGAGAGGGCCTCGAGTTTTCGATCCGACTGCCCCTGCGCGACCAGCGCGCCCGCCTGCTCCCGCCCAGCTCGTAGTCCTGACTTTTTAAATCCACGCAAGGCCCCAGAATCCTCGCGCTCTTCCGACTCTTCCTAGTCGCAAGGGGAGGACGTTTGCCTCCGACGTTGAGGGATCGTTGAATACTACTTTTGCGTTCTTTTGAACGCTGCCTCACGTGGAAATGTCCCAAGCGCTTCAGCTCAATAGAGCACTTGCTTAGACTACCAATGAACACCTGCAGAACACACATAACCACGATTTTGAAAATGCCGCGCCTGCTGTGGTGCATGCTCCTGCTCATGAGCTTCCTTGCGTCTAAGGCGCAGGCTCTCCCAAGTTTCTCCCGCCAGACCGGCATGTCCTGTGTGGATTGCCATGCTGGGTTTCCCGTTCTGACCGAGGAGGGGCGCATGTTCAAAATCGGGGGTTACACCAAGACCGATGCCTTGGAGAAATCGAACTTCCCTCCCCTCTCGCTGATGTTACAGCCCTCTTTGACGCACACTGACAAGAGTCAACCCGGCGGTGCGGCGGCGCATGTGGGAAAGAACGACAATGTCGCCCTGAGCGCCGTGAGCCTCTTTTACAGCGGGCGTCTTCTGCCTGCAGGCCTCACTGCTGGAATGGATTCAGACGCCGCTGCGTTTCTGAACAAGTTTGGAGCCTTCACACAAGCCACCTACGACGGGGGCGCACGGCAATTCCACTGGGACAATGTGGAATTTCGCTATGCCGACAAAGCCCGCTGGTTTGGAACACCCACGACCTACGGCTTGTACGTGAACAACAATCCCAGTTTTTCGGACCCGTGGAACACGCTTCCCGCATGGACCTTCCCGTTCAGCTCGTCTGTTGTGGCGCCCAAGCCGGCCGCAGCCACACTGTTGGACGGCGGTTTTGCCCAACAGGTGCTCGGGCTGGGAGGATACGCATTCCTCAATAACACCATCTACCTCGATGTAGCTGGATACCGCACCCTCGGACGTCGATTCCAGAGGGCCATGGGGGTCGACCCCAACGAAAACGCCTTAATCAGCGGCATCGCTCCCTACTGGAGGTTGGCCTATACGAAGAAAATCCGGAACTCCTCCTTCGAAGCGGGGATCTTCGGCCTTCACGGTTCCACGCACCCCGGGCGCGACACCTCATCCGAGACCGATCGCACGCGTGACATCGGTTTTGACGCGCAATACCAGTTCTCCAAAGGAGTGGCGGAATTGAATGTGTTCTTCTCACGCATTCAAGAGCGCACGATTGAGAATGCATCCGAGGCACTTGGAGGCAGCGCGAACCACACCAACCATCTTCACAGCACAAAGCTCGGTTTTGATTACCTGCATGACAAAACCATCGGAGGAACGGTCGGCCTTTTTCGGGTCGATGGTTCCACTGACGCCACCCTCTACGCCGACAATCTGACCGGTTCCCCAAAGAGTGACGGTGCTTTCTTTCAGGTGAATTACCATCCCTTCGCCAAACGCGGCGGTCTCCCGGGCATGCCCAACAGCGATGTGAAAGTCTCTCTGAAGTACGTCATGTACAGCCACTTCAACGGAGCCCGCGAGAACTACGACGGAAGCGGCCGCAACGCCAAGGACAACAACACCCTCTATCTGGAAACTTGGTTCAACTTCTAGGCACCGCACGCCAACCAAACCTCGGTTCTGGGGGGAAGGAAGGGAACCCACTCGGAAAAATTCAGGCGTCTGGACGTTGTCTCTGGGAACTGACGGCCGCGTCACCCAAGCCCCCACCCACAGCGAGGCGCTCTCAGGTGTACTGCCCCGGAGGCGCCCGCAATCAGAGCGCTTGCGCTGGAGGACCGAAACGCTTTTCCTTGTCGTTTTCCAATTCCCTCCCATGAGCTCCAAAAACATCGAGTCGCACCTGGTCGAAAAACGCGTTTTCAAACCCAGCAAGGATTTTGCAAAGAAGGCGCGCATCGGCAGCCTCGCCGAATACAAGCGGCTCTGGGAGGAATCCATCCAGAAGCCCGACAAGTTCTGGGCCCGCGAGGCCTCCGAACTGGTCTGGCAGCAGAAGTGGGGCAAGGTTCTGGAGTGGAAGGAGCCCTTCGCCAAATGGTTCGTCGGTGGAAAGTTGAACGTTTCCGAAAACTGCCTCGACCGGCACCTCGGCACCGCCCGCCAAAACAAGGCCGCCATCCTGTGGGAGGGCGAGCCCGGGGAAAAAAGAGCGCTCACCTACCAGCAGCTCCACCGCGAAGTGTGCCGGTTCGCCAACGTCCTCAAGGCGCACAAGGTCAAAAAGGGCGAGCGGGTCATCATTTACATGCCGATGGTTCCGGAGGCGGCGATCGCCATGCTCGCCTGCGCCCGCATCGGCGCCACGCATTCCGTCGTCTTCGGAGGCTTCAGCGCCGAGGCCATCCGCGACCGCATCTCGGACTCGCAGGCGGTCCTCGTCGTCACCGCCGACGGCGGCTACCGCCGGGGAAGCGTCGTGGGACTCAAGCGCAACGTCGACGACGCCCTCAAAGGCGACGCCCAGACGGTGCGCGGCGTCGTCGTCTTCAAGCGCACGGGCCAGGAGGTTTCCATGGAACCCAACCGGGATCACTGGTGGCACGAAGAGATGGATAAGGTCGACGCCAACTGCCCCGCGGTCGCGCTGGACAGCGAACATCCCCTTTTCATCCTCTACACCTCCGGCTCCACGGGCAAACCCAAGGGCATCCTGCACACCACCGGCGGCTACATGGTGGGCGCTTACGTCACCTCCAAGTACGTCTTCGACCTCCGCGATGAGGACGTCTACTGGTGCACCGCCGACGTCGGCTGGGTCACCGGCCACAGCTACCTCGTCTACGGTCCGCTCGCAAACGGCGCCACCTCCCTCATGTACGAGGGCGCCCCAAACTGGCCGGAAAACGACCGGTTCTGGAAAATCATCGAGGACTACCGCGTCACCATCTTCTATACGGCTCCAACCGCCATCCGCGCGTTCATCCGCTGGGGCGACCAGTGGGTCAAGAAGCACGACCTCTCCAGCCTGCGGCTGCTCGGCTCTGTCGGCGAACCCATCAATCCCGAAGCCTGGATGTGGTACCACGAACTCATCGGCGGTGGACGCTGCCCGATCGTAGACACCTGGTGGCAGACCGAGACCGGCGGAATCATGATCACCCCCCTCCCCGGCGCGGTGCCCACAAAGCCCGGCTCAGCGACGCTTCCCTTCTTCGGCGTGGACGCGGCGGTGGTGGACGACGAGGGCAACGAGGTTCCCGCAAACGTCGGGGGCAAGCTTGTCATCCGCAAACCGTGGCCCTCGATGCTCCGCAACATTCACGGCGACAAGGCCCGGTACAAGCAGACCTACTGGAGCGAGGTGAAGGGCGCCTATTTCGCAGGCGACGGCGCACGGCGCGACAAGGACGGCTATTTCTGGATCGTCGGACGCATCGACGACGTCCTCAATGTCGCCGGACACCGCATCGGCACCAGCGAACTCGAGAGCGCACTGGTCTCCCATCCCGTCGTCGCCGAGGCGGCCGTGGTCGGGCGCCCGGACGACCTCAAGGGCCAGGCCGTCGTCTGCTTCGTGACCCTCAAACAGGACGTCACCGCCACCGACCAGCTCAGGGACGACCTCAAGAAGCACGTCCGCCACGTGATCGGACCGGTGGCGACGCCGGACGAAATCCGCTTTGCCGAGGCGCTTCCAAAGACACGCTCGGGCAAGATCATGCGCCGGCTTCTAAAACAGATCGCCAGCGGCGCCGTCGTGACAGGCGACACCACCTCGCTGGAGGACCTTTCCATCCTCGCCAAACTCTCGAAGGAAGACTGACGCGCATGGCTCAGGCTCCTTTTCAAAACACGCCCCACCCCTCCTCTCACCGGGAGGGCAAGGACTTGTCGAAGGCAGCCGTTGCCTGGACGATCGTTCTCATCGCCGGCGTTTCCTTTGCGGCAGCGTCGGCGTTCAAGGACAGCCAGAACCGCGGCGTGCTTGAAAAGGCGGTTGAGCGCACAGCCGTCGGCGACAGAAACTGGTTTCCATTGGACGCCACGCCCCTTCCCTCGCTCGTACTTGACGGCGCTCCGCTGACCCCCGCAGCGAAGCAGCCGGAAACCATGGCCGAGGTGAGTATGCGGATTGCCGGCGTCACAGAAGGCGGCAATTACCGCCTGTACGTTCCCCAGGAGCGAGCCGGAGAAAACGCCGAGACGGGCGGTCCGTCTTGGTACGTCAAGACGGGGCCGGGCCAGTTCCTGCGGCTGACCCGCTGAGGCAGGGACCGGACGGGTCTGGGACCGAGAGGCGGCGTGGCGGTGCATGATGCGGCGCCGCGCTTGAAGTGCCTTGTTAGTTTCGGGTTGGGGCAGGCGCTAAGGAACGGCGCGGAAGCCGATTGTTCTCGAAGGAGCCACGGCATGCAGTATACCATGCGCATCCTGCGGACCACCCCCGATGCACGCTCGCACCCGATACCTTCTGGCGCTGCTTCTCGCCATCCCTCTGGCGGGCGTTGCCGCGCCTTCGGATGCCTCCGTCATCGACGCGGGGAAGCTGGAGCATTTTGAGAAAAAGGTCCGCCCTATTCTCCTCGAGCGCTGCCTGGAATGCCACAGCGCCGACAAGAAGATCAAGGGAGGCCTCTCCCTCGACACGGGTGCGCTGACGCTCAAGGGCGGGGACACAGGGCCCGCCATCCTGCCGGGCGACCCCGACAAAAGCCTGCTCATTGAGGCCGTCCGCTACGCAAACCATGACCTTCAGATGCCGCCGAAAGGCCGCCTGAGCGACTCCGAGGTGAGGGCGCTGGAGGAATGGATCAGGATGGGCGCCCCCGACCCGAGGACAGGCACGGCACAGTCCAAACCCGCCCGCACCATAGACATCGAAAAGGGCCGCAGCTTCTGGAGTTTCGCGCCTCTGCAGACCGCTCCCGGACCGGCCTTAAAAGAGACGCCCGTCACTATCGACGGCTTCGTGCGCGACGCCCTCCAAAAGGCGGGCCTTTCCATGTCGCCACCCGCCGACAAGAGGACGCTCATCCGCCGCGCGACATTTGATCTCACCGGCCTGCCGCCGACTCCGCATGAGATCGACGTGTTTCTAGCAGACTCCTCGCCGGAAGCGTTCGAAAGGGTGTTCGAGCGCCTGCTGACCTCCCCCCAATACGGCGAGCGCTGGGGCCGCCACTGGCTGGACGTTGCGCGCTACGCCGACTCGAACGGGATGGACGAGAACATCGCCTTCGGCCACGCCTGGCGTTACCGGGACTACGTCGTCGACGCCTTCAACAACGACAAGCCCTTCGACCGCTTTATCATCGAGCAGATCGCGGGCGACCTGCTGCCCGCCTCCAAAGAGACGGTCACCGCGACAGGGTTTCTCTCGCTCGGAGCCAGAGTGCTGGCGGAACCGGATTTGCAAAAGCTCGAGATGGACATTATCGACGAGCAGATCGACACCGTTGGAAAGGCCTTCCTCGGAATGACACTCGGCTGCGTCCGCTGCCACGACCACAAGTTCGATCCGGTCACCCAGGAGGACTATTACGCCATGGCCGCGATCTTCCGGAGCACCCGGAGCCTCTCGTCCGAGAAGATGGGGGCCATTAAATTCTGGCACGAACACTCCACCGCCACGGCGGAGCAGATGGAGGAAAGCAAGAAACACCAGGACACCCTCAAGGCAAAGAAGGCCGAGGCGGCGGCGTACACGGAGAAATGCAGGACCTCCGCGCGCGTTCATGTTCAGGAAAGTGCGACGGATTACCTGGTTGCAGCGGCGGATCTTCCCGCGGATCCCACGCAGGCGCAGGCGGAGAACGCCGCCAAACACGCCGGCCTCAACGCCGCGGTCCTTCTCGCATGCCGGAAACACCTCGCAGTCCAAAGCGCCGACCCCGTCTTTGCACGCTGGCACGCGCTGGCGGCCGACGGCGGGAGGGACGAAATCCGGGCGCATTACGCTCCTCTGTTCAAGGGTGCGCTTGAAGCCAAAAAAGGAGCCGAATACGAGGCACTTACGAATTCCAAGGGGCTCCTGGTGCTGCCGGTGAAAAACGCGGACCTTCTGGACAAGGAGCAACTCGCCAAGATCGAGAGTCTGACCCAGCAGGCGGCCCGGATCGAGGCCGATGCCCCGGAGCTTCCGGGGGTGATGAGCGTCGCGGACAAGGAGGTGGTGAAGACCATCAAAGTCCACCTGCGCGGCAACTACCTGACGCTTGGAAAAAGCGTCGAACGCGGGTTTCCCGAGGTCATGCGCACCAGCCTGACCAAGCCCATCTTCCCCGCAAAACAAAGCGGCCGCCTCGAACTGGCGAAGTGGATCGCCAGCGGGGAGCATCCGCTGACGTCGCGAGTCATTGTAAACCGAGTCTGGCGCTGGCATTTCGGCAAGGGCATCGTCGCGACCACGGACAATTTCGGGATCCTGGGCGCGAAGCCGAGCCACCCGGAACTGCTCGACTGGCTCGCCCGCGGCTTTGTGGAAAACGGATGGTCCATCAAGGATCTCCACCGGCAAATCATGAGCTCCGCGGCCTACCAGCAGTCGAGCTTCCCCGCCCCGCCGGCCCCGGGCCGGCCGGATCCGCAGACGCTCGACCCGGAAAACAAACTGCTCTGGCGCGCCAACATGCGGAGGCTCGAGGCGGAGGAGATCCGGGACTCCATGCTCGCCTGCAGCGGGTGGCTGGACCGGACGCTTGGGGGGAAAACCATCCCCCGCCGCAACCGCGAGTTCGTCTTCAACCACACCAGCAAGGACGCCACGACGTATGAAAGCGCGCGGAGGGCCCTGTACCTTCCGATTATCCGGAACCACCTGTGCGACATCTTTGAACAGTTCGACTACCCCGACCCCACGACACCCACGGGCAGCCGCAACAGCACGGTCGTCGCCCCTCAGGCCCTGATCATGATGAACGCCCCGGTCGTGGCCCAGTGCGGAAAGGAACTCGCCGGCGCGCTCGACCGCATCGCGGACGAACCGGCGCGCATCGAGGCGGCCTACCAGATTTTGTACGCACGCATGCCCTCCGCGAATGAACTCGAAAGCGCCAGGCGTTTGATCCTCGACTTGAAATCCTCCGGGGACACTGCCCTTGCCTGGCCGCTGTTCTGCCAGACCCTGTTCGCCGCCAACGAGTTCATCTACCTAAGGTAAACCGATGCACACAACGCCCCCGATTTTAATGACGCGCCGGCGGCTCCTCCAGGGCAGTTCTGCCGGCTTTGGCTACCTGGCGCTCCAGGCCCTGCTCGGCGGGGACAATGCCCTGGGCGCAGCCGCGAACGTCCTCGCAGCAAAGGCGACGCCGGCCCGGGCGCGCGCGAAGCGGGTGGTGTTTCTTTTCATGAAGGGCGGCCCGAGCCACGTCGACACCTTCGACCCGAAACCCCTTCTCCAAAGGGACGACGGGAAGCCCTATCCCTTCAAACAACCCCGCGTCCAGTTCGCACAAACGGGCAAGCTGCTCAAATCCCCCTGGACCTTCAAGCAATACGGCCAGAGCGGGCTGCCGGTGAGCGAGCTCTTCCCGCACGTCGCGCAGTGTGTTGACGACCTCTGCGTCATCCGCTCCCTCCACGGCACCAACCCCGCCCACGGAGGCGCCCTCCTAAAACTTCACACCGGAAGCGACACCCAGGTGCGGCCCAGCATGGGCGCGTGGACAGTTTACGGCCTGGGCACCGAAAATGAAAACCTCCCGGCCTTCATCACCATCTGCCCCACGCTGGCGCACGGCGGGGTCAACAACTGGGGCTCCGCCTTCCTTCCCACGTACTGCCAGGGCACCCCGATCGGCAACGCCAGCATCCCGTCCGATCAGGCCCTGGTGAAGCACATCCGAAACGCGCAGCTGAGCGGCGATCAACAGCGCAGGCAGCTCGAGTTCCTCGCCGAGGCCAACCGCTCTCACCTCGCACTGTCCGGCGCCGACCAGGCGCTCGAGGGACGCATCAACTCCTTCGAACTCGCCTACCGGATGCAAAGCACCATGCCGGAGGCGCAGGACATCGCCGCCGAAAGCGAATACACGAAACGTCTTTACGGCGTGGACCATCCCGTGACCGCAAATTTCGGCCGTCAATGCCTCATGGCCCGCCGCTTCCTCGAGCGGGGCGTCCGTTTTGTGCAGGTCACCCACAGCGATGGAGAGGTCCAATGGGACCAGCACGGCAGCCTTTTCAAGGGCCATTCCAAGAACGCCGCCGAGGTCGACAAGCCCATCGCCGGGTTCCTGCGCGACCTCAAAGCGCGCGGCCTTCTTGACGACACCCTGGTACTCTGGGGCGGCGAGTTTGGAAGAACCCCCACCGCCCAGGGCGCCGACGGCCGCGACCACAACCCGCACGGCTTCACCATGTGGATGGCGGGCGCCGGGGTGAGGCCCGGATTCGCCTACGGCGCCACCGACGACTACGGTTACTTCGCGCAGGAGAACAAAATGCACATTCACGACCTGCACGCGACCATGCTCCACTTGCTCGGGGTCGACCACGAGAAGCTCACATTCAGGCACGCCGGCAGGGATTTCCGCCTGACGGATGTGGAGGGCCACGTCGCCTCCGATATCCTGGCCTGACCCGGGGGCCACCCACCACCCGATGGATCCAAGCCCCAAACAGTCCCGCGCCCCCTCGTGGAAGTGGTGGATCACCGGCATGCTGTTGCTCGCGACGACGATCAACTACATGGATCGCGTCACGCTCGCAAACGCCTCGGTCAGGGTCACCTCTGAACTCGGGCTCTCCAACGCGCAGTACGGCACGCTCGAGCTGCTTTTCGGCTGGGCCTTCGCCGCGGGTTCGCTGGTGTTCGGCTTTCTGGCGGACCGCGTGTCCGTCTATCTTTTGTACCCCGCGGTGCTCGCCGCCTGGTCGCTAACCGGCGTCGCGGCGGGCTGGAGCCACGGCTTCACGGAGCTTGCGGTCTGCCGGGCCCTGCTCGGCTTTTTCGAGGCGGGCCACTGGCCATGCGCGCTCAAGACGACCTTCAAGCTTCTGGATGAAAAGGACCGCACCATGGGCAACAGCATGCTCCAGAGCGGAGCCTCGATCGGCGCCATCCTCACGCCGCAGATCATGAAGCTGCTCATGACCAGCGAGGCGGGCTCGTGGCGCAATGCATTCATTGTCGTGGGGGCGGTGGGTTTCCTCTGGGTTCTCTGCTGGTTTCTCATCCTAAAACCAGCCGACCTTGCCGAACCGAAGCGGGACAGCAACTCCACCCCGGCGTCTCCGCTTTGGCCGGTGTTGGTGGGCAGAAAGTTCTGGGCGGTCGCCCTGCTGATCGTTGGGGCCCAGGCGGCATGGCACATCTACCGGGTGTGGCTGATGAAATTCCTGCAGAGCGGCCGCGGTTACGAGGAGGCTTTCGCCCTCAATTTCAACTCCCTCTACTACGCGGCCACCGACGCCGGGTGCCTGCTGGCGGGCGCCGCATCCCTGTGGCTTGTGCGACGCAACACGCATCCCCACGACGCGAGGCGCACGGTCTACACCGCCGCGTGTGTGCTCACCTCGTTCAGCCTGTTTATACCGTGGCTGGGACAGGGCTGGCCGCTCCTCCTCGCGCTCCTCGTCATCGGCGCCGGCGCGCTCGCGCTTTTCCCCTGCTATTACAGCTTCGTGCAGGACCTCTCCCGCGAACACGTCGGAAGGCTCACCGGCATCCTGAGCCTCTGGGTGTGGGCCGTCACCTCCCCCATGCACCGCCTCTTCGGCAGCATCGTCGACAAAACCCAAAGCTACGATCTTGTGCTGCTCGCCGCGGGCCTGGCCCCTTGGATCGGCGTCGCCGCAATGAAACTGCTCTGGCCCCGACCCGGAAAGGGCACATCCGCCGCACCCGCAGATTCGTCCCTCTAGACCCCTCCCCTTAAATGCTTACTCCACAGAGCCGCCAGCAGGATTTTCCGGCCCTCGCCGGGATCACCTACCTCAACACTGCCGCCGAAAGCATCCCCCCTGAATGCGTCGGGCATGCTCTCCATCAATACTCCGAGGACAAGCTCCGCGGAATGAAAGGGCGGGACGCGCACTTCGCCCAGGTCGAGGCCTGCCGCGAAACGAGCGCACGCCATCTTGGACTCACACCCGGCGAGGTGTCCTTTTGTTCCTGCAGTTCCGAGGCATACAACCTCCTCGCCTCCGCGCTTGAACTCGACTCCGCCGCGGAGGTCGTCGTGAACAACCTCGACTTCCCCGCGGGCGTCACGCCGTGGCTCAGGGCCAAGACTCCGCCCGTCTTGAAGTTATGGGAGGCCCGTGACGGCTCCCTCTCGCTGGAAGATTTGAAAGGCCTCCTCAACGAGCGCACCAGGCTCGTCCAAATCTCGCTGGTGAGTTTCTACAACGGCCACCGGATCCAGTGGACAGCCTTCCGCGACCTGGTCCGGCGCATGGCACCGAACGCGGTGATCGCCGTCGATCTCACCCAGGCCCTGGGACGCATCTCCCCTGACTGGGAAGGTGCCGACATCCTGATCTCGAGCACGCACAAATGGACGCTCGGTGTCCACGGAGGCTGCATCATCGGCGTTCCTGAGGCGGCCTCCGAACGCCTCACCACGCGGGCGGGAGGCTGGCTCCACATTCAAAACGCTTTTGACGAAAACCGCTTCCAAACCGCGCACACCAAGACCGGTGCGGCCAGCTTTTCGGTGGGCATGCCGAACTTTGCGGCGTTGTACGCGCTGAACGCATCGCTGCGGTATCTCCAGGAAACGGGCATTGCAAACATCGAAGCGCACGCTAACCCGCTCGCTGCGACCGCGGAGAGCGGCGTCCGTGCGCTGGGCATCACCCCGCTCTGCAACTGGGAGCCCGCGAATCCCACCGGCATCATCGCCTTTAAACACCCGCGCAGCGTCGAGTTGCACGCTGCTTTGGAAAGGGAGAACATCCACGTGATGCACAACGCCGGCCGCATCCGCATCGCGGTCCACGGTTACAACACCGCCCAGGACATCCAGCGGTTCCTGAGCGTCCTCGCAAATCTCCTTTGAACCCGAGCACAGAATTTTACGCGGAGACACGGAGCCGCGAAGTTCAGAATAAATCCCTACCTTCTATTTGTTTACCAAAAACTTCTCCGCGCTCTCCGCAGCTCCGCGTGAGATCTCATTTTCTCTACGCGCCGAAACGGAGCGCAAAGCTTTTGTAAAACTCAGCCGCTTTCTCGACCTCCGCCAGCTCGACGAACTCCACCGCCGCATGGGCCTGGTCGATGCTGCCCGGCCCGATGACAATTGAGGGAACCCCGCACGCGGATAGCTTGCTGGCGTCGCTCCCGAAGGGAACCCCGCACAGCTCTCCGTCCAGTCCCATCTCGGAAAGCAGCTGCGAAGCGAGCACCGCGGGAGCGGCCCCGGGCTCGGTTTCCAGAGCCATGTCGGTGAGCATGGGCGCCTCCATCCGGGCATCAAGCGTTGGATACTCGCGCTTCAAGCTATCGAGCAAAACCTGGTAGTGCGCCAGCACGCCGTCCACCGTCTCCCCCGGCAGCAGGCGCCGGTCGACTTCGATGCAGCAATAATCCGGCACGAAATTCACCTGCACGCCGCCCTTAATCACACCGACGTTCAAGGTGGCCGGGCCGAGGAGCGGGTGAGGGCTTCCGGCGAGGCGTTCATGGTCACGTTCAAGGACAAGGATAATCCGGGCCATATGCTGTATGGCGTTCACTCCCAGATGCGGCTTTCCGCTGTGCGCCGCCCTTCCATGCACCGCAATACGCCAGCGCACAACCCCCTTGCTGGCTATCACCGGCCGCAAGCCGGTCGGCTCCGCGACGAGGGCCGCGTCCGCCCTAAGCCCCTCGCAGAGCCTGACCACGCCGCGATAGGAAAACTCCTCGTCCACCACCGCCGCGAGCCACAAGTCGCAGGGCGGCCGTACCCCGCTTTCATGAATCAAGGCCACCGCATGCATCATCGCGCCGAGACCCGCCTTGGTGTCGCAACTCCCGCGCCCGAACATCCTGCCGTTCGCAATCCGGGGTTCAAAGGGTGGGATCTCCATTCCTGCCACTGAGACTGTGTCCATGTGCGCCTCAAACACGACCTTCCGCGAACCGTCACAACCCGGGATTTTTGCGATGACATTCGGCCTTCCAGGAAATACCTCCTGCTCGCAGACGGCGACTCCGCGGTCCTCGAAAAAGGCCCTCACCCATGCGGCGATCGCCCCCTCGCCGGGCCCTCCCTCATACGCGGAGTTAACGCTGTTGATGGAAACAAGATCGGCGAGTATCTGTGCGACGGGGGGGACCATGGCTTCAAGCGTCCTCAAAAACCGACCGGCTTTGCGAGACAGAAGCTTGGGACAAATAAACTCCCCGCCAGCAAATCCATTCCTCGGCGCGCACCCGAAGAACCATCAAAATCCCCCTCATTGCTTCGGGCGCGAGGCAAGCCGGCATTCAACTAGAAAGACTCCATGAACGTCATAATTGCTTTCGCCAGGACCACAAACCGCTTAGGTTGAACTCCCCTATGAGTGCCCGCCTTGTTTTGTCAAATCTCGCTCCTGCCGTCGCGGTCATTCTTTCGGGATGCTGTTCGATGGATGATGTGTTTGAGCCCCGCAGCAAAGCGGCCACGCCAGCCCCTAAACGCCCCTTGGTCCAGGCAAATGGCCCGACGCCGAAAAGCCCTGAACAGGGCGCGCAACAGTGGACGGCCGGCGTCGAGCCCAGAATGAGCACAGCTGCCCCAGCAGCTCAAAAACCGGCGTTGCCCGACCGATCCAGGCTGAACCAGCTCAATTCGGAGGAACTCGCCATCCGTAACAACAAAAGCCTCTCTCCAGCCGAACGCAACCAGCAGCTTCAAAGAGTCTGGAAGGAACAAACCGAAGCAGGCTCGGGCATTCAGGCGAAGGACACGCCGCCCCCCCTGCAAAGGCCCGCAAGCCAACCCCCTTCTCCAGCGACAACGCAACCCGCTCAGCCCAAAATGACTGCCGGCGCGCCACAAACGACGCCGACTGCCGCCGCGGCGCAAAAAACCGACGAGCCGAAGTACGCAATACGCGTGCCGGGGAAGTCGGGAATCATCAAGAGCCCTTACGACGGCAAGCTTCTGGATGCGACTGGCGTCCCCCCGGGAACGGAAGTCAAAGATCCGTCGACGGGAAAAGTCATGCTAGTTCCCTGAGGAAGGGTTTTCTAGTGGAGGAGGCTGATCCGGCTCATCATCACCGCCTGCCCCCTGAGCAAAACCCTCCCGCCGCGCACGCTCAAGCGGACCTCTCCACCGCGGGCGCTGACCTGGAAAGCCCGAAACTCAGAACGACCGGTTTTAGCCTCCCAATACGGACCAAGCGCGCAGTGCGCTGAACCCGTGACAGGGTCCTCGCTGACGCCCACCGCCGGCGCGAAGAACCGCGACACGAAATCCCAGCCGGGAGAAGCGCTCCGGCAAGTCACGATCACGCCGCGCACCGGCAGCCGCGCAAGCGCTGCGAAATCAGGAGACAAACCGCGCAAAACTTCCTCGTTTTCAACCTCCACCAGATAATCCATCCCGTTGCTTCCGCTTTCGAGCACCATGCATCCAAGAGCGCTCTCAAGCCCCTCAGGAACGGCGCAAGGCGTACAAACCTTTGCGGGAAAATCCATCTCGATCCAGTCCCCCTCCCGCCTGCAGGAGAGCAAGCCGCTCAGAGTGTGAAAGCGGGCCGGACTTCCAGAGTCCAGAACGCCCGTCTCCCACAACACATGCGCCGTCGCGAGAGTGGCGTGGCCGCAAAGCTTCACTTCTGAAAGAGGTGTCAACCAGCGCAGTGAGTACCCCTCCTCCAGGACATGCACGAACGCCGTCTCGGACAAATTCATCTCCCTGGCCAGAAGCCGCATCCATTGCTCCGGAGCCGGCTCCGGCAGCAGACATACGGCCGCGGGGTTGCCGGAAAAAGGCGTGGATGTAAAAGCATCCACGGTAAACAACGCGCGCTCCATGATACTGAAAGAAACGCTCTAAACCTTCCGAGCAACGACCACACTCCTGTCGACGGCCGTTGGATGATGTCCGGCCCATTCAAGACCGGCATGCTCCAGCCACGAACGGATCTCCGAAACGGAAAAACAGCGCCCCTCGGTACAATGCAGCAACAGGGCTGAATACATCGCCACCGGAAGCGGTCCGGTGGACTCCGCATTCAGAAAGGCGTCGTGAATCAACAAAAGCCCACCCGAGGGCAGCGCGCGCGCGGCCTTCTGCACCAGGGCCGCCGCGACTGGATCATCCCAGTCGTGCAGCACGTTCGAGAGCAGTATGACGTCAAATCCCGAGGGCAGTTCGGACTGGAACATGTCTCCGGCAATCACATCCACCCGGTCCGAAAGTCCCCGTCGGGCGACAGCCTTCCGGGCGATGCGATCGACGGGAGGCTTCTCAAACACGCTGGCACGCAGGTGTTCAAATCGCGCGCTCAATGCGCACGCATAAATTCCAGAGCCGCCGGCAACATCGAGCAAGGCGCGATTTCCGGAAAGATCGAGTTTTCTGGCGAGAGCCGGCGCCAAGACAATCCCCCTGCAGTCCATCGCCGCCGTAAACTCGTCGGCAAACTCGTCGGACTCCATCGCCTGCGCCCACGCGTTGGAATGCGTACTGCCCCAGTTGGCGGGCTTCCCGGTTTTAAGCACCTCCACGAACTCCCTGGTCTGCGGCCGGTTCTTGAGCGTGTCGTAATAAGGTTTGAGACACCAGGGCGACCCCTCCACCAGATGCTCTCGAGCGCGTGCGGTCACGTGAATCACACCCCCGGCCTGAGTCACCAGTCCGAGCGCGGAGCACAATGTCATCAGAACCCCAGCGGGACGGGCGTGCATTCCAAAATGCGCAGCGAGGGATCCCACCGTCGCGGGATGATCGGCCAACCAGGTAAACAGGTTGAAATGAGACACGGCGGCGGCCAGCAAATCCACGCCCATCAATCCGTCACGCAACCGGTACAGAGGCAGGGGATCGGTCACCGGTTCGTCGCTCAATAATGGATCAATCATAGAAATTTCTCTCCTGCGTCACACTGCCCCTTCCTCAAAAGTGAATCAGAGGGCCTCCTCTCAGCTCAAAACCCCTCCCATTGCCTCACCGCCCGCGGATCACCCGCAAAAGCCGGAAGTGTTGAACCGGGAGTGTTCGACCTCCACGTGGATCAAAACTCCCCCCCAAGCCAAGCCCTACGACAGCCTAACGTGTCTTGCCCGGTGTGGCACGTACCACACGGAAGCTGTAGTTGTCGCTTTCCTTGTCCGGCATCGAATGAATCCGGCACGAGGACAAGAGACTCAACTGGAGGGCACCCTGAAACCACGAACCGCCGCGCAGCACTCGCGAGCGGGCCTTGGGATTCCACGTGTCCATACACCATTCCCAAGCGTTGCCACCCATGTCATACAAACCCTGAGCGTTCGGAGGGAAACTGCCAACCGGCGAGGTGTGGGCATATCCATCATCGTAACCCGGGATATAGACCTCGGCGCCGGTCTCCTTGCCCGTGTAGTTTCCTGCTCCTTTGGGCGGAGGCCACTGAGTACCCCAAGGGTACTGGTCCTGAATCCCCATGTCCCGCATCTCAGGAGAGGCGCCCCTCTCCAAAGGCAACCCGACCCCCTTGCTCCACTCCAAATCCGTGGGAAGCCGGTAGGACTCGCCGGGCTTCAACAATCCCGCGGCGTGCTCCTTGTCAGTCAACCATTTGCAGAACGAGAGGGCATCCGTCCAACTGACCATCACGACGGGATCGTCGGGAGTCTGGGCAAAGCCCGGAGACTTCCAACGGGTTTTGGGGTAGCCGGTCTCCTTCACAAACTGGGCATAGTCCTTGAGGCGCGTCTTGCAGGTGGAAACCTGCACATCCCCCATTTGGACGAATTTCATGCCAATGCTGTTTTCCACCGCACCGGGAGTGTCAAGCTTGGCAGCCTGCGCAGTGGGCTTGGCTTCGGAGGCCGGCTTGGCCGGTTCAGCTTTCGGCTGTGGCGCAGGCAATTCGGCCTTGGCCACGGGCGGCAACTCAGCCTTGGCTGGAGGCAATTCCAACTTGGCTGGAGGAGGCGCCACCACAGGCGGAGCCGCCTTCTCCGCCTTGATCTTGGCGAGTTCCTCCTGCTCCTTCTTCGCAAGCTCCTGCTCCATACGCTCCACTTCCTGAGCCTTGCGGGCCAGTTCCTGTTCGCGCTTGGCGATGCCGTCCTGCTTGATGGATTCGGCCTTGATTCTTGCGAGGTCGAGTGCCCTCTGCGCCGCAATGTCGGGGTCCTCTCCAATGGGCGGCACAGGAGTCTGATTCGTCTTTGACGAAGCAAGGGGACCGACGTTTGCGCTGCCTTTTGCAGCGGCCGTAGAAGCATCTCGAGGAGGAGGCTCCATGGTCACCGGCGTCGGCAAACCCTCGATGCCCGGGTCCACTCCATTCGGGAGGCCGACCTTGGGCTTGGGGGGGGTACCGGGACGCAGCGCGGTCAACTCCGGCGTCGAACCGGGCTCGGTCGGCGCCACAAACTTCGCATCCGGAATTTGCTCCGGCTCGGGAATTTTGGGAGCCGCGGCAACCTCCGCGGGTTCGTCCTCTTCGAAATCTTCGTTTTTTTCAAAAAAGAAACTCGCTCCGAACCAAGCCCCCACTGCCCCGGCCAATACAAGGAGGGCCGCAAGCGCCAATTTCTTTCCGCCCGAACGCCGCTCAGGCGGGAACGACGTGAGCATGGGGCGCGGCGCGGAGATCCTTTCATTCGCCTCGGCACCCTCCTCCTCAGGCTCCTCCTCGCTTCCAGCAACCCCCATGTGCTGTGGTGTTTGCGCAGACGCTTTCGCCGCGGCAGCCTTGGCTGCGAGTGCCGCCGCCACCGGGGACACAGACTTCTTCTCGGGCTCAACTTGGCCGGCTAGCCTCTTCACCAAATCGCCAATCGTCACCGGCCGCTCGCCAGGATCTTTGGAAAGACACTGGGCAATGGTGCGCTCCCAATTCGCGTAAAGCTCCTGCCCGTCGCGATTCAATTTGTGACGCAACTCAACGACCCCCGGGGGACGCTCCACCCGGATGTTGTTCTCCACATCCGTTCCCTCAAAAACACGCTTCCCAGTCAGCAACTGGAACAAGGTCGCCCCAATTGAGTAAATGTCGTCGCTGATCGTGGCCGCGGCCCCCCCAAAAAGTTGAGGACTCGTGTGGGAAAGATATTTACCCTCCCGAACTCCGGAGCGCCGCAGCGCATCGACGATCACCCTGCGCGTGCCAAACCCGGAGAGCAACACCTCCCCTTTCGAAGTGATAATAATGTCCGCCGGGCTAAGGTTCCGGTGCAATACAGGAACGCTGTGAACGTCCGCCATCGTTCTTAGAACAGGGTCAATCCACCCTTTCACTTCACTCGATTCAAAAAACCCAGTGGATTCCTCCTGCAGACGCCGGGCCAGAGACTCGCCCTCGTAGGCGTTTGTCACCACGGCCGCCCAATCCTCTCCCTCGATCAATTCGTGTACGCGAAGGATACTCTCATGATGCAGATTGCGGGTTTTCTTCACCTCCTCCTTCAAGGCTGCACGCAAGTCCGGATCCTTAGACACCTCAGCCGGCACAAAATGAAGGCACACCTGCCTTCCGGCAACCTCGTCCTCCGCCAGCCAGACAGGAAACTCGCCAAGAGCGGAAGGAATGACACTGCGGAGAGCGAAAGTCTCGGCGATGATTTGGCCTGCGCGCAGGTACTCGGGGTCGAAACCCTCGTGGGAGGGTACACTTACGTTGCCGGCTGTTTCGTTGGACATCAGAGGGTCTGCTTAGGTGAACGGAGGAACCCCAAAGGACAAACCCCTCGAGAGCCCCAATTGCCCCGGATCGACACAAGCCGTACCCGCAAGGACACTCTCTAAGGGTAATGCGTTCGCGGCTGATTCGCCAACAGGAAATTAGCTCATTTACAGCCCACTCTCTGCTTTGGTTCTGGAGAGTTCCCGACTATTTACACAAGAATCACGCTCGCATCGCTCCCTATGGAACCCCTACCCACCGCAGAATATTCCTACAACGGCGTCCAAATTACACACGTCGACCAGTTTCTCCAGTACGCCCAATCCGCGGAGGCTTCCGACATGCACCTTTGCAGCGGCGCCCAACCCACCTGGCGCAGGTGCGGAAACATCGAGGTCATGTTCCCGGACGCGGAATACCTCACCGCCGGCCACACCAGGATGCTTGCCGAGAGCTTTTTGAGCCCCGAACGACTCGCTCAGCTCGACGCCCAGGGCGACGTCGACTTTGCCTACGAGGCCACCTTCGGCCGTTTCCGCGCCTCCGTAATCCGCCAGCGCGTGGGATACGACCTCGTCTTCCGCATTATCCATGCAAAGCTGCGCACCCTAACCGAACTCGGCCTGCCCGATTCCCTGAAGTCGCTCACCCAATTCCACAACGGCCTCGTGTTGGTCACCGGCCCCGTGGGTTCCGGAAAATCCACCACCCTCGCAGCCCTCGTCGACGCCATCAACCAAGAGCGCAACGACCACATCATCACCCTCGAAGACCCCATCGAGTACCTCATCCCCTCCGCAAACTGCCACGTGACCCAGCGCGAGGTCCGCACCCACACCAAGAGCTTCGCCGCCGCCCTGCGCGGCGCCCTGCGCGAGGACCCGGACGTGATCATGGTGGGCGAAATGCGCGACCTGGAAACCATCCAGCTCGCCATCAGCGCCTCCGAGACGGGCCACCTCGTGCTCGGCACCCTTCACACAGGCAACGCAGCCCGAACCCTCGACCGGGTGCTCGACGTCTTTCCCTCCGACCAGCGCGACCAGATCCGCGTCATGGTCTCCGAATCCCTCCGCGGCATCGTCTCCCAGCAACTCATCCCACGGGCGGACGGACAAGGCCGCGTCCTCGCCCTTGAAGTCCTCACCAACAACTCGGCCGTCGCCAACCTCATCCGCGACGGAAAAACCTTCATGCTCCCCGGCGTCATCCAGACCGGAAAGCGCGCCGGGATGAAACTCATGGACGACTCCCTCACCGAACTCCTCGAGGCGGGCCTGATCACAGGCGCGGAAGCCTACGTTCGCTGCGAGCAAAAGACGCTGTTCCGCAAGTACATGAACTCGTAGACCGACCCGCCCCCACCCTTCATCAACTTTCGATATGGCATACATTGACCAATTCTTTCAGGTGCTCGTCACCGCAGGCGGCTCGGACCTTCACATGGCCCAGGGTGCCCCGCCGAAGATCCGCCAGCACGGGGGCATGGTCCCCATCCGGCAGGAGCCGCTGAGCGAGGAGGAGATGACCTACATGATGAGCGAGATCAGCGGCCCCGAGCGCTGGCAGAAATACCTGGAAACAGGCGACCTCGACTTCGCCTACCAGATGGACGCCAACTCGCGCTTCCGGTGCAACTACCTCAAGCAAGCCCACGGGTTCGGCTGCGTTTTCCGCATCATCCCCACCAAAATCATGACCCTCGACCAGCTCGGCATCCCCGAAGTGGTCAAGGAGTTCGGCAAGCTCAGGGGCGGAATCGTCCTCGTCACCGGCCCCACGGGATCCGGAAAATCGACCACGCTCGCGGCGCTGATCGACTACATCAACACCAACTTTTCGAGGCACATCGTCACGATCGAGGAACCCATCGAGTTCGTGCACCCCAACAAGCGCTCGGTCATCACGCAGCGGGAGGTGCCGGAACACTCTCCCAACTTCCCCGTGGCCCTGAAAGCCGCCCTGCGGGAGGACGCCGACATCATCCTCGTGGGTGAAATGCGCGACCTCGAAACCATCAGCCTCGCGCTGACCGCCGCGGAGACCGGCCTTCTCGTCTTCGGCACACTGCACACAAACAACGCCCGCAAGACCGTGGACCGCCTCATCGACGTCTTCCCCTCCGACCAGCAGTCGCAGGTGCGCACGATGCTGGCGAACTCCCTCCGGGGAGTCGTGGCCCAGGTTCTGATGAAAAAGGCCGACGGCAAGGGCCGGAAGGCGATCAACGAGATTCTCATCGTCAACCCGGCGGCGAGCGCGATCATCCGCGAAGGAGCGACCCAAAAACTCCAGGACGTCATCGTGGGCGGCAAATCCGAAGGGATGCAGTTCATGGACGACGCCATCCTCGACGCCCTGAAGGCGGGAATCGTTTCGGCGGAAGAGGCCTACGTCAAAGCCACCGACAAGAACAAGTTCAAGGCGTTCCTCCCCGCGGGCGCCGCGGCCCACTAAATAGTCCGGCACAACCCCGGACGCCCGGCCGGGCGTCCGGCGCCAGAGGGCCTTCCTTCTTTTTTTTAAAAAAAAGGCCCCACGCCCAGCGGATGTCCCACCCTGCCTGCAAGAATGGGTGGCATGAAACACATCCCTCCCGTCTCTCGCATTTTCAAGCTCCTGGCCCGCGCGGCATCGCAAATCGGTGCACGTCTGGCGCGCCTCGCTCCGACGAAAAAGCGGGGACCGGAGCAGCTAGACTTCCTTTCCACGCTGAATGTTTCAACCCGGCAGGAAGGCGGCAGGGCGGGCGCCAATTAGTCTGCTGCTAAACATCCGGGAGATTTCAAGAATCTCGAGGACTTTCGCGAGCAAACCCTTCCGCTGAAGAGGGGAACCCGCTAACCTCTCGGGCGATGGGCTTCCACCCTACCCCTCACCCACAGAAACAGCCCCCGGAGCCGCGCGCAATTCCCCTGCGAATTGCCGGCTCCCTCGCGTCAGTTTGTATTGCAGCGGGCGTTTTCTCCCTCTCGCTGGCGCCCGTCTCGAGCGCCCAGACTCCGGGTGGAACAGCACAGCTGGGAGAGACATACGCAAAGGCGATGAACGCCTTCGGCGCCGGTGACTTCGCCGCCGCCCTCGCCGGCCTGGAGGAGATGCTCTCATCGAAGGCCGAGGGACCCGCGATGGAAAGCGTCCACTTTTCCATCGCCGCCGCCCACTTCAATCTGAACGACCCCAAGAAAGCCAAGGCCGCCTTTGAGCGTTACCTCAAACTCTACCCGAACGGCGGCAGAGCTGCAGACGCCGAGTTGAACATGGCGCACTGCCTGGCGCTGCTGGGACAAAAAGAACAGGCGGCCGCCGCCCTCGGAGCACTTGCCCAGAAAGGCGGCCCCAACAAGGAGCAGGCCGTTCTCACTCGCGCGTCCCTTTTAAAAGAAATTGGTAAGACAGCCGATGCCGCACAAATCCTTCAAACACTTGTCGCGGAAGGCTTTAAGACG
The DNA here is from genome assembly GCA_947449735.1 of Chthoniobacteraceae bacterium. Taxonomy (GTDB): domain Bacteria; phylum Verrucomicrobiota; class Verrucomicrobiia; order Chthoniobacterales; family Chthoniobacteraceae; genus Chth-196. The sequence goes on from CANFTB010000017.1 coordinate 34,864, forward strand.
CAGGAAAGCGTTCAGGCGGCGCTTCTTCTGGGAGCGGTGGAGGCGGGGCGGGGAGAAAGGGACAAGGCGCTGAAGATTCTCGAGGCCCTTCAGGGCCGCCTTTTGTCCCTTGTGGACAATCCGCTGCAACTCAACGCGCTCGCATTCGAAGTCGGCGACGCTTTCCTGCATGCCCTGGAGATGAAAAAAGCGCTCGCGGCCTACTCCATGGTCCGCCGCAAGGAGGAAACCGTCATCCTGCAACAGCAGCGCATCCAAGGCATCGTGCGCCGGATGGAAGCCAACGTCGCCGCGGCCAAGGCGGATCCCGCCAGGACGGTCGAGCTTACAGGAGTGAACAGCCGGCTCCGCGTCCTGCTGGACGCCGCGCGCCTGGCGCTCGAACAGGCGACTCAGGCCCCGGACCAAACCGCCGCCCTGCGGGCCCGGCAAGCCTCCGCCTACCAGGAGATCGGACGCCTCGAAGAGGCGATTCTTCTGCTCGAGTCAGTGCTGCCCACCGCCGACAAATCAAACCGCGAAGCCGGCCTGTTCAGCCTCGGCTCCCTGCACGCGAGAGCCGGCGATTCCGCGGCGTCCGAAAAGATCCTTCAAACCCTCCTGGAGGAGTTTCCGCAAACCCGCAACGCGGACGCGGCACTCCTGCTCCTTGGAACGCAAAAGCTTCAAGTCAGCGCGTTTGACGAGGCTTCAGAGGCATTCTCAAAACTCCTCGCCTCCCACCCCAAAAGCCCCCACGCCCCGACGGCCCAGTTTGTTCTGGCCAACACCCTTTTTTCGAAAGGCCGTTATCCAGAGGCCATCGAGGGGTACGACCGCTACCTCAAAGGATGGCCCTCAGGAGAGTACGCCGGCGAGGCCGTCTACCGGACGGCGCTCGCGAAATTTTTCCAGGGCAAATACGGCGCCGCGCTGGCCGCCTTCGAGTCGATCCTCAAAAACAGCCCGGACGGCCTCTACGCTCCGGACGCCGAGTACCGGATTGCCGCCTGCTATCAGGCCGCCCGCAAAACGGAGGAGGTAGCCCGGCGCTGCTCGCTCTGGGAGGCGCGTTACGGAGACCACCCGACGGCCGGCGACGTGCTCTCCCTCCACGGGGACGCACTCACAGCCCTCAACAAACACGAAGAGGCCGCTGCACTCTACAGAAAGGCAAGCCTTTGCGGCAGCTCCGAGGAGGTCGTACACTACGCCCTTTTTGAGGCAAACAAGCAGCTCCAGCGCCTCGGCCAGTCGGAAACCGCCGCGCAGATGTTCCGCGAGTTTCTTGCCTCCAAGCCGGACCATCCGTCCAACGTGCTGGCGATGTACTGGATTGCCAAGGCCACCGCCCGGGCCGGCAAGCTCGACGAGGCCAGGACTTTTCTAGGCGAGAAAATCCGCGACTTCATAGCCGACCGCAGCAGGGACGCCGTGGAGCAGCTCCTAGCCCAGCTCGCCCAGCTTTCGCTCAAAGCGCAAAAACCCGCCCCCGGCGCAGACGGTGCCCCCCCGGCCGAGCCCCCGCACGACCCTGCTGCCGTTCTGGAAAAACACCTGAACGCGTCCGGCTTTCCCGACACCCCCCTGGTGGCCGCGCGGATCGCCTACGCGCGCGCCGAACTCGCCCGCCTGCAACGCAAGCCCGAGGCTGCGGCCGCCGTCATGGACGGCATCTGCGACAAGACTCCCCCCGCCTCCCTCGGAGCGGCGCTCCTCGCGCAGTGCGGCGACCGGCTGCTGGAACGCAATGAACTTAAGAGAGCCGGCGCCTTTTACGACGAACTGGCAAAGGCTTTTCCAAAGTCTGAATTGTTGGACTACGCCTACAACGGCAGGGGCCAGATCGCCCTCAAACAAGGAAAACCGGACGAGGCGCTCAAGTGGTTCAGCGACGCTGTAGACAAGGCCGGCGCCTCCTCCAAGCTGAAGGACGTCACGCTGGGGCGCGCCAAGGCCCTGCTCGAGACGGGAAGCCTGGACGAGGCAAAGGCCCTCTTCGAGCAGGTGGCGTCCACTCGCGAATGGCGCGGAGAGTCCACAGCGGAGGCAATCCTCATGCTCGGCAACGTGCTCTTGAAGAAGGGCGACCCGACCGGCGCGGTCCAGTATTTCCAGCGTGTTTTCGTGGCCTACCAGCGCCACGAGCGCTTCGTCTCTCAAGCCTACCTGCTTGCCGCGGAGTGCTTTGAAAAACTCCAAGAACCCGACAAGGCGGCGGCTCACTACCGCGAACTACTGGCAAAACCGCGTCTGGCCTCGCTGCCGGAAGCCAAGACCGCGAGAGAACGCCTCGACTCTCGGAAGGCCGCCACACCTCAGGAGACCAAATGAAGCCGCTGCGAAGCCTGCTCCCGTTTCTACTACTCCCGGGCCTGCTGCCCGCCGAAACCGTTTTTCTCAAGGACGGCAAGGTCCATGCAGCCAAGGAAATGCGGCGCGATGGGAACTTCCTCTTCCTGAAAGTTCCCGGACCGAACGGCGCCCTCGCCGACGTACTCACCCCCTTAAACCAGGTCGACCGCGTGGATTTCGGAGATCCGCCTGAGCTTTCCGAGGCGCGCCAGTTGGCAAGGGCGGGCGACGCTGCGGGCGTTCTGGAGAAAACCGCCGCCGCCGCCGGCTTCTTCAGGGGGTTCTCCGACGTCCCGGGAAACCAGTGGGCAGAAGTGATGCGCCTCCGCCTGCCCGCCCTGGCGGTCAAGGGCGACGACACCTCAATGGCGGAGCTTCAAAAACAGTGGACCCCCACGGGCGAACAGGAACTCGACACCGCCTACCGGCTGCTGGTGGCCGCGCAAACCGACCCCGCCGGCGCCAAGACCGCATGGAACGCGCTCGCACAACCGGGCGCAGGAACCCTGGCCGCCGGCATCTCCTGGCTGGCGCTTGGGAAGGCGGCGCTTGAGGCAAAGCAATGGAAAGACGCCCTGCGGGCGTTTCTTTCCGTGGAGGTTTTTCTCCCGTCGCAGCGCCTGCTGCAGCCGGCGGCCCTTCTGGGCGCGGCGCGCGCATTTGTGGAGTCTGGGGAAAGAGCTAAGGCCGCAGCACTCGTGGAGGAGATCAAGGCAGAGTACCCCTCCTCCGCCGGCAAAGCAGCCGCTCTGCTTCAATAGACGCAGAGCAATGAGTGCGGTCCTTCTGGATCCGAACCGCCGTCCAAAAACCGGAGACACTAGCAAACCAGGGGCAAAAAACGTCTGGGCTCCTGTTTTTTTGAGTCCTAGTGTGACGTTTCCGCGACGCAGGCTTGCCCCATCGTCCCCAAATCGTTTCCCTTTTCAGAAGTCACCATGAGCACAGACCCCTTCCACTCTCAATCTTTCGACACCGGCACAGGCAAAAAGGGCCAGTTCTTTTCACTGCCCGCCCTTGAAGCCGCTGGAATCGGCCCGGTTTCGAAGCTTCCCGTCTCCATCCGCATCGTCCTCGAATCTGTCCTTCGCAACTGCGACGGGAAAAAGGTGATGCCGGAGGACGTGAAGGCTCTGGCTAACTGGAACGCAAAAGCACCGGCCCAGGTCGAGATCCCGTTCGTAGTGGCCCGTATCGTTCTTCAGGACTTCACGGGAGTGCCTCTCCTCGTCGACCTGGCCGCCATGCGTTCCGCAGTGGCGCGCATGGGACGCAACGCGGGGATCATCGAACCCCTCGTCCCCGTGGACTTGGTAGTGGACCACTCCGTGCAGGTCGATTACTTCGGTTCCTCCACGGCCCTCGAGCAAAATTTGGACCTCGAATTTAAGCGCAACCGCGAGCGCTACCAGTTGCTTAAATGGGGCCAGCAGGCATTCAAAACCTTCGGCGTCGTCCCGCCCGGAATCGGCATCGTCCACCAGGTGAATCTCGAATACCTCGCCAAGGGCGTGCTTGAAAAAGAAGGCGTTTACTTCCCCGACACACTCGTCGGAACCGACTCCCACACCACCATGATCAACGGCCTCGGCGTCGTCGGCTGGGGTGTCGGCGGGATCGAAGCAGAGGCGGGCATGCTTGGACAGCCGGTCTACTTTTTGACCCCCGAAGTCGTGGGCGTCCACCTCACCGGCGCCATCGCGGAAGGCGTCACAGCCACGGACCTCGTACTGCACATCACGCAGATGCTGCGCAAGGCCAAGGTGGTGGGCAAGTTTGTCGAGTTTTACGGCCCCGGTGCGGCGAGCCTCCCCGTGGTCGACCGCGCCACCATCGCGAACATGGCCCCCGAGTACGGCGCCACCATGGGCTTCTTCCCCGTGGATGCGCACACCGTCCAGTACCTTCGCGAGACCGGCCGTACGGAGGAACACTGCAAGGCCTTCGAAGCCTATTACAAGGCTCAAGGCCTCTGGGGCATCCCCGCAAAGGGCGACGTCGTCTACAGCGTGGATCTCGAACTCGACCTCTCCACGATCGTTCCGGCAGTTGCAGGCCCGAAGCGTCCGCAGGATCACATCAACCTCGACGCACTCAAGGAAACCTTCGAAGCGCTCCTTTCCAAACCCGTGGCTGAGGGCGGCTACGGCAAGCCCGCGTCCGAACTCACAGAGCAGCATCCCGTTCACCTCAAGCAAACCGCTGACCCCGCCGCCGCAGCCTATCAGGAGGCCGACTCCCACATCGGACACGGCAGCGTGCTGATCGCGGCCATCACGAGCTGCACCAACACCAGCAACCCGAGCGTCATGCTGGCCGCAGGCTTGCTCGCCAAAAAGGCGGTCCAGCTCGGCCTCAAGATGAACCCGGCGGTAAAAACCTCGCTCGGACCGGGTTCCCGCGTTGTCGCCGACTACCTCAACCGCACCGGCCTTCAGCCCTACCTCGACCAGCTTGGCTTCCAGGTCGTCGGCTTCGGCTGCACCACCTGCATCGGCAACTCCGGTCCCCTCCATCCGAAACTCGAGGAGGCCATTCAGGCGCACGATGTCGTCGCAGCCAGCGTCCTCTCCGGGAATCGCAACTTCGAGGCGCGCGTCCACCAGAACATCAAGGCCAACTTCCTCATGTCGCCGCCCCTGGTCGTGGCGTTCGCCCTCGCGGGAACGGTCGACAAGGACCTCGCCCACGAGCCCATCGGCACCGGAACGGATGGCAAGCCCGTCTACCTGCGCGACATCTGGCCCTCGCTTGCGGAAGTGCGCGAAGCCATGGCCTCCGCACTCTCGCCCGACGCCTTCCGCCGCCTCTACTCCAACTTCGCGGATCAAAACCCGAAGTGGAACGAAATCCCTTCCTCCACCGGGGAGATCTACCACTGGGACGCCGACAGCACCTACATCCAGGAGCCGCCCTTCTTCACGGACTTCTCCCTCGAAGCCGGGCACATCCACGAGATCAAGGGCGCGCGCCCGCTCGGGATCTTCGGCGATTCCGTCACCACCGACCACATCTCCCCCGCCGGGGCGATTAAGAAGGCCTCTCCCGCCGGCAAGTTCCTGCTCGACCACGCCGTCGGCTTTGAGGACTTCAACAGCTACGGTTCACGCCGCGGCAACGACCGGATCATGACCCGCGGCACCTTCGCGAACGTGCGCATCAAAAACCTCATGGTCCCCGGCGTTGAAGGTGGAGTCACCCTGCACCAACCCGATGGCGAGCAGCTGGCGATCTACGACGCTTCCATGCGTTATCAAGAGGCGGGAACACCCCTCGTCATCTTCGCCGGCCAGGAGTATGGAACAGGTTCGTCGCGCGACTGGGCGGCCAAGGGCACGCGGCTTCTGGGCGTCAAAGCGGTCGTGGCGCAGAGCTTCGAGCGCATCCACCGCTCGAACCTGGTAGGCATGGGTGTCCTGCCACTGCAGTTCCCCGAAGGAGTCAGCGCACAGACCCTCCATCTGGATGGGACGGAGACGTTTGACTTCACCGGTTTAAACGACGACATCAAGCCGATGAGCACCGTGACGCTGCACATCCACCGGGCAAACGGAGCCACCGAAACCGTGGCGCTGCGCAGCCGAATCGACACGGCCATCGAGGTGGACTACTACAAGCACGGCGGCATCCTCCCATTCGTGCTGCGCGAACTGCTCGCGCACTAGGACAATAAAATCAACGGAGGAATGTCGCGCCCGGCACTACCACCGGGCGCGACATCTTTTTACCCATGTCACCCAGCCGCAGTTCATAAACAGCAGCGGCTGTAATCAGGCTGCCTGCTTGGGCCTCGGCCCGATCGTCGAATGCGACGATATCCTGCCTGCGCGTCAGCAAACTGCGACAGTCCGCTTCACCATTATTTTTTAAAGCCGCTCTCCCGACCGGCTCCGCAAAACTCCAGCGCAACTCGAGGGCCTGTGCGGTTTTTAAAACTGCAGCATCAACCCGAATTCCTCCATGCGCCCCCACTCCAGAAGTGCTGCTTCCTGCCTTGCGGTACTTTCATTGCTCGGACTTCCGGCCGCTGCTGCCAAGCCTGACCGCAAAACGGCTGCTGCCAAGCAGACCCCCGCCGAAAAGCCCGCCCTCCAACCCACCCGCCCCAAGGACGCCTGGCATGTGTGGAGCGACGCCGCGGGCCGCAAAATCAACGCGGAACTCCTCTCCGTCGACGGCGTCCACATCACCGTGCGCACCGAAACGGGGGAGACCCACAGGCTGAACCTCACCAAACTGGTCCCCGCCGACAAAGCCTTCGCCAAAGCCGCCGCCCCGATCCTCGCCGCCACGCCGGTCCCCGTCGAACAGTCGGCCGCCCGGCTTGACGCGCTTGTTGGCGCGGGTCTCACAAAAGCGGGAGTCCAGCGCAACGGCCCCCTCTCCGAGGACCAGTTCGTGCGCCGCCTATATTTAGACGTCGCAGGCAGGATCCCCACCGCAGCAGAACTGACCGGCTACCTCGCCGACAGAACACCCGGCAAGCGCGGCAAACTCATCGACACCCTGCTCGCCTCTGACGGTTACAACTCGCAGTTCTTCGACTGGCTCTCGGACATGCTGCGCCTGAAGGACGAGTTCGGAATGGGGGGAAAGGCCGTCAAATCCTACGTCTACCAGGAGTGGGTGAAGGAGCAGATCGCGTCCAACCGTCACTGGGACACCATCGTGTATGAAATGATGACGGCCGAGGGCCGCATGACATCCACCGGGCCCGTCGGCTACCTGCTTCGCGACCGCGGCATGCCGCTGGACAACCTGTCCAACACGCTCACCACCTTCCTCGGCGCGAACGTCGCATGCGCCCAATGCCACGACCATCCGATGGCGCACTGGACGCAGCGCAATTTCTTTGAAATGGCGGCCTTCTTCGGCGCCACCGACCAGAGCTACGAGAAGGCCAACCTTAGGAGCCTCCAGAAGTCCGGAGTACTCGACAAGCAAACCATCCTCAGGCTGATGGGGCCGAACCTCGCGCGCGTCGAAACGTTGCCGGCCAACAAACTTGTGTTCCCGCAGGACTACAAGTACGACGACGCGAAACCCGGCGCGCCCGTGGCACCCAAGATGATTACTTGGAGCAAGGAGGACGCAAAGAACCCGGCCTATACCCCCGCCTCCACCGGCGACCCGGCCAAGCTCAGGGACCAGTTTGCTGTCTGGCTCACGCACCCCGAGAATCCTCGCTTTGCCGCGGCGATCGCGAACCGTCTTTGGAAGAAGCTCTTCGGACTCGGAGTTCAGGAGCCTGTCAGCGACCTGGACGATCCGAAGCAAAGCTTCAACCCGGAACTGCTCGCGCATCTTGCCTCGGAGATGAAGCGCGTGCACTTCGATCTGCGCGAGTTTCAAAGGATCGTCCTCAACTCAAAAACGTACCAAGCCCAGGCAAGTCCGACTCCGAAAGCCGACGCATCCCCGTACGCCTTTCCCGGCCCGCTTCTGCGGAGAATGACTGCGGACCAGATCTGGGATTCCGTTCTCACCCTCACAGTCGGCGCCGAGGTGGACAAGTTCAAACTCCGCCGAGCCGGAGAGATGCGCAAGCTGGACATTCCCGTCGACAACCCGACCGAGAAGGACATCGTGGCCAAGCTGGCCTCCCTCAAGGAGGAGGGCGAAGGGAAAAGAGTGCGATTCGGCAAGAAGGGAGGAAAGGGTGGCGACGTCCGCTCGGACGAGTTCGAAGGCGAGCCGCCGCCCCGCTTCGAAGGCCTGACTCTCGCGCGCGCTTCTGAACTGACACAACCGGCAAAGGAAAGCCACTTTCTGCGCAACTTCGGCCAGTCCGACCGGGATGTAGCCGATTCCAACAGCACTGAAGGCGGGGTGCCCCAGGTGCTGCTGATGATGAACGGAGAAGTTCAGAAGGCCGTCACGAGCCCGACATCCACCGTGATGAAGGAAGCCGCGAAGTCGTCCTCTCCAGAAGAACAGGTCCGGCACTTCTACCTCAGTTTTCTGGGCCGGACGCCGAGTGAAGCCGAGGCTGCGTCCACCCGCTCGATGCTCGACAAAGGACTCAAGGCCAAAGATCTCTGCTGGGTTCTACTGAACACCCGCGAGTTTATCTTCGTCCAGTAACCCGCCCCCACCCCGCCACGATGAAAGATCCGTTTCACAAACTCTCTCCTTTGTCCCGCCGGCTGTTTTTGGAGAGATGCGCAGCATCAGCCCTCGGTGTCACCCTCGCCCCTTCGGTCGGGTCGCTCGCCCACGCCGCCGCGGCAACGTCCGTCCAGGGCGCGGCCACAGCCACTCCAAGCGGCCCCGGATTCGGCTCCGCAAAACGCATCATCTTTATACAACTGCGCGGTGGAATGAGCCACATCGACACCTTCGACCCCAAGTCCGGCCCGAGCAAGGGGCCGAAGGGCGCCATCAGCACCAAGGCGGGGTTTCAGATCTCGGAGTTTCTTCCAAACATCGCGAAGGTTTCAGACAGGATCTGCGTCATCCGGTCGATGTCCGCAAAAGTCGGCGTGCACGCCACAGCGACCTATCTGATGCGGACCGGATACGAACCCCGGGGAACCATCCGCCACCCGATGCTCGGCGCCTGGGGGCAGCATTACCTCGGCCCGAGCCACGAGACTCTTCCCTCGAGCGTATCCGTCAACCACAACTCGGACAATGGGAACGGCTTCTTTCCCGCAACCTACACCCCGCTGCCAATCATCGACCCGGACGCCGGCCTGCAGTATTCGGTTCCGTACGCCGGCATGAAGACCGTCGAGGAAAGGCTCTCCCTCGTACGCGAGGTGGACGCCGCTTTCCAGCAGCGCTTTCCCGATGAAAACATCGCGGCCTACAACGATTTCTACGACGCAACGGTGCGTTTGATGAAGAGCACCGAACTCCGCGCGTTCGACCTCAAGCACGAGTCAGAGGCAACCAAGAGCGCCTACGGGGATTCCCAACTCGGACGTGGCTGCCTCCTGGCGCGGCGCCTGGTGGAGAGCGGGGTGCGTTTCGTTGAGGTGGGCAACGGAGGCTGGGACATGCACAACAACCTGAGCGACGCCATGGAGTCGACCGGTGCCACATTCGACCGCGTTTACGCGGCGCTCATCAACGACCTCCAGAGCCGCGGCATGCTGGACAGCACGCTGGTCGTGGTAGCAACCGAGTTCGGCCGGAAGCCCGAATATACGGGATCCGGGCGGGGCCACTACCCGACTGTCTTTTCCACAGTACTTGCCGGCGCCGGCATCAAGCGGGGCTTCGTGCACGGGGCGAGCGACGCGGTAGGCGCCAAAGTCGAGAAGGACGCTGTCTCCATCGGGGAACTGCACGCCACCATCGGGTGGGCCGCTGGGTATCCGCTGGATCAGGTCGTGACGGCCCCGAACGGCCGTCCGTTCAGCGTTGGCAACAAGTCAAAGCCCGTCTCTGGCGTCTTTGCATAAACGCATTGCAGCAGTCCCTTATGAAAATAGTAATTACGACCCTTCTGCTCCTATGCATCGGCAGTCCGTTGTGCCTGGCCAAGGAAAAGAAAAAGAGAACCGGCCCGCCCTCTGCTGAAGAAGCTTTCAAGACGCTCGACAAGAGCGGGGATAGCGCGCTTTCGCTGGAGGAATTTTTGGAAGGCAAGAGCGGCCAAGAGAAAGCTAGGGCGGACTTTACCAAGGCGGACGTGGACAAGGATGGAAGCCTCACTCTGGAGGAATTCTCAACCATCGAACGTTCCGGAGCCAGAGAACGGAAAAGAAAGAAAAAGGAATAATTCCGTTCCGCGGAGTTTCGCCCCTGATCGGAGGGCAAAAGTGGTCTTGCCCCGTTTGCGAGCTGGTCAAACTTACGTCCTATAGACCTCCGAACAAACCAAGCTTGCCTCCACCCGGTTTGTTGCCAGCGATCACGGCTACCCGGAGGCTGCTAACCTAACGCAACGCCCCGTTCACCGGCCCTTCGAAGCGGGTGCACGAACCACGCGGAAGCCGATGAATCCAGCCTCCCGGTCCGGTGCGGCCGGGATGCGGCAGGAGGACAGAAGACCGAGTTGCATCGAGCCTTGATACCAAGACCCGCCCCGGAGCACGCGGCTGCGGTCCTTGGCGTTCCAAGTGTCGCTGCACCATTCCCATGCGTTTCCACCGAGGTCGTAAAGGCCCTTGCTGTTTGGCGGAAACGCTTCCACAGGCGACGTATAGCGAAAGCCGTCATTGTAGCCTGCGATCACCTTGTCCGCTCCAGATTCCTGTCCCGTGTAATTTCCCGCACCCTGCGGCGGAGGCCACTGGGCGCCCCAGGGAAAGTGGTTTTTGACGCCCATGTCTCTTGCCTCGGGCGTAGACCCCTTTTCAGCGGGCAGACCGACCGCCTGGCTCCACTCCAAATCCGTTGGCAGGCGATAAACTTCGCCTTGTTTGAGTCGACCGGCGGCCCGTTCGCGATCCGTCAGCCATTTGCAGAAGGACACGGCGTCCACCCAACTCACCATCACCACGGGATGGTCCGGCGTCTGCTCAAAACCTGGCGAACGCCAACGCGTCTTGGAATGGTGTGTGTCCGCGACGAACTGCTCGTAATCCTTCACCCGCGTTTTGGTGGCCGCAAAATGAACGCCACCAACAGGAACGAACTTCATTCCGAGGCTGTTTTCCGCAACCGGAGCGACCGCTTGGGACTCTCCGAAGCGAGGAGGAGCATCGCTTGACTGAGCGGCGCCCTTGGGGACGACTTGAGTCGATAAAGCAGCGGGAGGGGCAGGGGCAGCAGCCTGAGTCGGGGCAATTACCTGGGGTTGGCTCGCTCCCGGAAGTCTCGCGGCCTTCGCCTTCTCGAGATCGGCCATGCGCCGCTTCAAATCCTGTTCCCGGCGGGACAACTCTGCTTCTTTCGATTGCACCTCCCTGAGGCGAAGGGCATCTGCCTGCTGGAGGAGCTCCAGTTGCTTCTTTTCAAGAGCCCGCTCCCTGCGCTCGACCTCCGAAACCTTCTGAGCAAGCGCCTCCTCTCTCTTACGCAAAGACGCTTCCTTTTCGGCCTCAAACTTTAAGCGGGCCTCCTCCAGCGCCTTCTTGGCGGCCAAATCAGGTTCCTCCGTGAGCGAAGTCGGCTCCCGTTGAGGTTTCGAGGCCGTCGCAGTCACAACCGCCCCCGGCTTTTCAGTTTTGAGTTCCGGACGCGGCGCTGCGGGAGGCTCGGGCTTTGCCTGCGGCGGCTGGACAGCTGCAACGACCGCAGGTTTACTCTCTTCCTGGATAGTTTTTTGAGCAGGAGCGGCTTCCTTTTTAACCGCCTCAACGGCGACCGGGGACGCGGGCGCGGCGGCGGGCGCGGCTTTGGCAACAGCCACACCCTTGGCAGATCCCTCAACCGCAGCTGGCATCGATCCGGGAGCGGCCGACACCTTGCTGAGCGAATCCCCTCCTGTGGCGTTCATGGCTAGCATCTCCGCCTTGGCCGCGGAAACCGGTTTGGCCGCCGAGGGCTTGGCGTCGGGCGCCTGCACCGGAACCGCCGCAGGCTTGGCGTCGGGTCTCAAAACCCTGATCCGGTGAGCCTCACTGTCTCCCACGAAAACAGAGCCGTCTTTGTCCGCAAAAATTCCCTGCGGCATCTTAAGCGGAGACGCCAAGGCGTCGCCGCTCGGCCCATCCTCGCGCTCACCGGTGCCCGCCACGCGCTCGATCTTGCCATCCGCAGAAACCTTCCGGATCGAATAGTTTCCGCCATCCACAATCCAGGCGCTGCCTTCGCGGTCGATCGAAATGCCCTTTGGACTGTTGAGCGACGCCTTCTTCGCCGGACCGCCGTCGCCGTCGCTTCCCTTCTGTCCGTTGCCGGCGACGTGCTTGATCGTCCCCGACTTCAGGTCCAGTTTCAGCACCAGATTCGAGTCCCGCGACACCACCCAGGGATTTCCGTCCCTGTCGAAATCAATCGCCCGCGGCGCTGAAATCGGCGTCCCTTCAAGAGACGCACCGTCCGGAGTCAGGCCGGGTTTACCCGTCCCGGCGACATTCGAGATGACACCGGTCTTCACGTCCAATCTGCGGACCGCATGATTTCCCGTGTCGCAAATATACAGGCTGCCGTCGGGTGCGAACTGCATGCCGCTGGGATGCTTGAGATGCGCGGTGGTCGCCAGATCACCGTCGCCCTCGTAGCCGCCGAAGCCGGTGCCGGCGACCGTTTTGATCACCCCGGTTTTCAGCTCGACCTTGCGGATGCTGTGGTTCGCCATGTCGGCGATATACAGGTCGCCGGCGGAGTCGAACCGGATCTCATGGGGCTTGTTGAGCTTTGCCTTCAGGGCCTTGTCGCCGTCTCCAGCAAACCCACTTTCACCTGTCCCGGCCACAGTCATCACGCGACCGTCCGTGCCCACCTTGCGCACGCGGTTTCCGCCATACTCGCAGAACCACAGGGCTCCGTCCGGGCCACGAACCACCCCAAAAGGCTTCTCCGTTTGAGCGTCGGATACCTTTTTGAAGTCGCCCTTGAACCCGGGATTTCCGTCTCCCAGAAAACTATCAACCTTCCACGCGCCGCTCACGCCGCTGAGTGCCAGTACTTGTGTGCCCAGGCACAGGAAGAGAAGACGCTTCATTCTTTTGGGGGGAAAGAGGAGGAAAAGGCTGGCGGACGATCAGAACTGCAAAACGGACAGGCTAAACCGCAACATACTTACCGGGAATCGGCAATGGGTACACGCCATTCTCGTCGGGTTGAACAGGCGCGGGATCCTGAAGGGAGGTAATGGGAGCGTGTAAGAGACGCTCGGAGGCAAGCGCGTCGTCCCACTCGATCTTGTTTCCGGAGTACCCGGCCATGCGGCCCATGATGGCAGTCATGCTACTAAGCGCCCCGCGCTCCGCCTCGTTGTAAGGAAGGTCCTTCACAATGGCCTCGAAAAGGTCGTCGTGCTCCTTTTGGTAGGGATTCACAATGGGCTTCTCAAGTTCGTACTTCCAGGCGTTCTGCCCGGTGATCTGGAAAATATTGCGGTCGTTCAACATTTCAACCGACCCAAGGGTGCCGTGCAGTGCTTCCGCCACGTAGTTGAAGCAGCCGGGAATCTGCCGGTTCTGGGCAAACAAACGTGTGCCGTCCGCGTACTCATACTCGATGGAGAAATGGTCGTACAGGCATCCCGAATCGCGGCCCCTCCGCACCTCCGCACCGCCAACCCCCATCGCCCGGACCGGATAGGCGCCCTTCACCCAGTTGATGACGTCGATGTTGTGCAGCCCCATGTCGAGATGGATGTCGCCGCACTGCCAGGCGAAATAAAACTGGTTGTGCAGCTGGTACTCAAGTTCGTTCCAGGCCGGATTGCGCGGCAGCATCGCACGGGCCGTTCCCATGTTCCAGAACGTGCGCGCGTACATGATCTGCCCGAGAGCGCCGTCCTGCACCCGTTTGACAGTCTCCTGATAGCCGAGCTTGTGCCGTCGCTGCAACCCGACACCCACCTTCAAATTCTTGCGCTTCGCTTCCTCGGCGGCGGCAAGCACGCGTCTCACCCCGGGCGCATCCACCGCCACGGGCTTCTCCATAAACACATGCTTCCCCTGGCGCACGGCCTCCTCGAACATCGCCGGACGGAACGTGCAGGGCGTCGCCAAAATCACAACGTCGCACGCAGCGATCGCCTGCTTGTAGCCTTCAAACCCAAGGAAAAGCCGCTCCGGCGGCACGTCCACCTTGTCAGGATGTTGAGCCTTCAAACTGTTGATAGCGGACTCGGCCTTGTCCGAAAACAACTCCGCCATGGCCACCAAACGCACGTCAACTCCAGAGCGGAGGGCTTGGTTTGCGGCTCCCGACCCGCGCCCGCCCCCGCCAACCATTGCCAACCGCAGCGGGCCCGATCCCGAGGCCGCGTGCGCAAACCGACCGGCGGGGAGGTTTGCGGCTGCAACCGCCAGGGAACCCGCGGCTGCTCCCTGCAAAAAGGAGCGACGAGAGAGCGTTGATCCTTGCCCGGAAGCAGGGGAAGAAAGGGGGGAAGAATTCATCAAGCCTACGAAATTAGAGGAGCGCCCAAAATGTTACAAGAACTGAGAGAGGGCGCCGCAAGGCTGCTTTCCTCGGATTACCAAGCCGTTAAACTCGCGGTGGACGCGGTTGGGCCGCACCTAAACTCGTTTTCGATCCGCCCCTAGGAGATCAATTACCGCGAATCCGCAAACAAATTGTCTCAATGCGGCCGCTTGCCGTTCCGGCGCGAGCCTGCTTTCCTGTGGGTTTGACTATGGACGGCCCACACATCGAACAAGCCACACTGGAGGATCTCCCGCATCTGACGGAGCTTCTCACTGAGCTTTTCACCATCGAGGGAGACTTCGTCCCGGACCCGACCCGCCAGACCCGCGGCCTTCGCATGCTTCTGGAGCAACCGAATCGGGGCCGCATTTTTGTGCTGAAGCAGAACGGTCAGATTCTGGGAATGATCAACCTGCTCTTCACCATTTCAACCGCGGAGGGTGGATTCGTGATCATCCTCGAGGACCTGATCATCAAGAAGGACTACCGCGGCCATGGCCTCGGGACGCGCCTCCTGAATTACGCGATGGAGTATGCGCGCAAAAAAGACTTTAAGCGGATCACGCTGCTAACCGATCAAGGCAACGAGGAGGCCCACAAGTTCTATAAGCGCCACGGCTTTTTCGAGTCCGCCATGCAGCCTATGCGCTACGTCTTAAGCGCAGACTCCGGCACCCATCCTCCCGACCGCCCCCGACTCTGATGAACTTCGTGGACTTGGGATATGCGCGGGTAGACACCGACAGGCAGAGTCGATGCGGGTTTCCCGAGGTTATTTTCGGCGCGGGAAAAACGCCGGAGCAGGTCGCCGGAATCGCGCAGGTGATCCTCGCACACCACGGAGTGGTTCTGGCAAGCCGTGTGGAGGAAGCCCATTACATTGAGCTCAAAAAATCATGCCCGCACGCGCGCTGGCATGCAGAGGCGCGCTGCGTGAGCGTTGAGAACTCTCCCCTTCCGAAGCAGGGCGGAATCGTCGGAGTCATTTGCGCTGGCACGTCCGACCTTCCAGTGGCGGAGGAGGCGGCCGTCACCCTGGAGATATTTGGAAACTCCGTTCTGCGGATCTCCGACGTCGGGGTTGCCGGCATCCACAGGCTCCTCGCGGTTCGAGACACGTTGGAGGAGTGCGCCGTTTTGATCGTTGTTGCAGGAATGGAGGGCGCCCTTCCGAGCGCGGTGGCCGGGCTCACCAGCAAACCAGTGATAGCCGTACCGACCAGCGTGGGGTATGGTGCCAGCTTCGGAGGGCTTGCCGCATTGCTCGGCATGCTCAACAGCTGCGGAAGCGGCGTCACGGTCGTCAACATAGACAACGGCTTTGGCGCAGCCTACGCCGCGGCGCAAATCAACCGGCTTCTAGCACAGGCCACCCCTAGGTCCGAGGAAAAGACCGACCGCCGGCCAGTGCCGGATGTCGCGCCCGCTCCGGTCGGTTCACCCCAAGCTTCAGCTTAGTTCAGCATCGTTTTCAATGACATCAGACTTTCAACATTTTAGCCTGCACGAGGCGGTTGTGCACGGCGTTCAATCCATGGGCTACTCGGAGCCCACTCCGATCCAGGAGCAGGCAATCCCCGTCATCCTCAGCGGCAAGGACCTCATGGGCTCCGCCCAAACGGGCACCGGAAAAACAGCGGCCTTCGCCCTGCCCCTCCTCTCGCTCCTGGCAAAGCACGGCAAAATGCGCTGCCTCATTCTGGAACCGACACGGGAACTCGCGGCGCAGGTGGAAATCGCCTGTAAAGACTACTCGCGTTTCTTCGACGTGGAAGTCGGGATGATCCACGGCGGCGTCGCGCACGGCCCCCAGCGCCAGATGCTCCAGCGCGGAGTCGACGTGCTCGTCGCCACGCCCGGACGCCTCCTCGACTTCATGGAAGAAGGAGACATCCGCCTCGACGACATCCAGTTTCTGGTTTTGGACGAAGTGGATCGCATGCTCGACATGGGCTTCCTGCCCCAGGTCAGGCGCATTGTGGAGCGCTGCCCCAAGGAACGGCAGACCCTTTTCTTCTCCGCCACCCTGCCTCCCGAAATCGAAAGCCTCACAAAATGGGTTCTCAAAGACCCTCAGGTCATCGCGATCGGCCAGCGCCGTTCTCCCGCCGAAACGGTGACTCACGCGGTCTACCCCGTCGCCAAGGACCAGAAGTTTGACCTGCTTCTGGCCCTTCTCGAGAAGACTCAGTACCACAGCGTCATCGTGTTTACGGCGACGAAAATGATGGCCGACCGCGTCGCGGCCCGGCTCCAGGAACTCAACCACCCGGTGGCCTGCATGCACGCCGACCGCAGCCAAAAGGAGCGCATGGATGCTCTCGAGGGGTTCAAGTCCGGGAAGTTTGAAGTGCTTGTGGCGACGGACGTAGCGGCGCGCGGACTGGACATCGCAAGCGTCTCGCACGTGATCAACTTCGACGTACCCTCCCATCCCGAGGATTATGTGCACCGGATCGGGCGCACAGGCCGCGCCCAGCAGGAAGGGGACGCGTTCACACTCTTCACCGCGGAGGAACTTGACACGGTCCGAGCCATCGAAAGGTACATCGAGACCACCATCCCGAGGCAGAAACTGGAGGGCTTCCCCTACTTCTACACCGCCCTCTTCAACGAAAGCGCGATTCCTCCGGGCGGGAACGCAAAAGGCGGCCGCACACTCAAGGGGTACTCCTTCGGCGCCAAAAAGCGCCGCTAGACCTCACCTGCCGGGCCAACACCATGCAGTTCGCCTTGGGCGGACCCGCGGTTCAGACAGCAACAAGGGCGGAAGAGATTCACCATCTCCCCCGCCCTTTCTGATTCTTCAGGTCCGGGAGCCTTTCCCCCTGACGAATTTGCGTGCGGAACTCTCCGCTAGATCGATACCTCGTCCTCAGCGACCGCGCGGATCCGGGGTACGATGTAGTCCAGCACCAGAGCTGACGACTCGTCCAAACTGAGTTCGCCGGTGCGCACATCCAGTTCCGGGTTCTCCGGAGCCTCGTAGGGCGCGCTGATTCCGGTGAAGTCGGTGATCTCCCCCGCCCTGGCCCGCTTGTAGAGCCCCTTCACATCGCGCGCCTCGCAGACCTCTAGCGAGGCGTCCACAAAGATTTCGGCGAACTCGTGCCCTCCCTCGAGCACGATCTCGCGCGCCCGACGGCGGTCTTGGCGATAAGGCGAGATAAAAGCCGTGATGACAATCAGCCCCGCGTCCGCCATCAGCGTCGCCACCTCGGCCACGCGGCGGATGTTCTCCATGCGGTCCTCCGGGGAGAACCCGAGGTTGGAATTGAGCCCGTGGCGGATGTTGTCGCCGTCGAGGACGTAAACCTGCCGGCCGCCGTTGAAAAGCTCCCGCTCCAGATTTCGTGCGAGGGCCGACTTGCCCGAACCGCTGAGCCCGGTCAACCACAGAACAGCGCCCCTGTGCCCGTTACGCAGCGAACGGTTCCGAGGCAGAACGTTGCCCTCCGACCAGTAGATGTTGGAGCTCTTGACCTTGGTGCGGTCCGAATAGACGCCGCCGTGGATGATGCCGCCACCCGCCACATTGCGGTCGTCGACGATCACAAACCGCCCCATGAACGGGTTGCTGTCGTGGTTGTCCATCACCAGGGCACCCCGTGTCTGGAGGGTGACCTCGGCGACGTCGTTGCGGTTGATGAAGGCCTGGCCGCCTGAGACGGTGTCGAGCGTGGAGGCGTCGATCACGCGCTCCACGGAAACCACTTCTGCGTCGAGTTCCTGAGTCGCCAGCTTGAGCTTGTAGGGACTGCCCACCGCAAGGGGACGCTTGCCCATCCAGAAAAGCCTCGCCTTGAATCGGTTTGATTCAATCGGCGCGTGCGCCTCGTGCGAGGCGACATGGCCGCGCTGTACGAAAATCTGCTCCCTCAAAGTGATCGCAACAGACTCCCCGGCGAGCGCGAAAGTCTTTTCCGGGCCGCTCCAGTTTTCAATGGAGGCCACCACACTCGTCTTGTTGTTCGGAGAAAACACCAGCGTATCCCCAACGCGCAGGGTACCGGACTCGATCCGGCCGACCAGCAGGCGGCGCTCGTCAAAGCGGTAGATGTCCTGAATCGGCATGCGCAAGGGCATGGCGACCAGAGGCGCCGGCGGCTCGAAGGTGTCGAGCATCTCCAAGACAGTCGGACCGTCGTACCAGGAAATGGGATTCTCCGCCCCCGCGTCGGGGGTGCGACCCGCCACGTTGACTCCGTTGCGGGCGGCGATGGGGACAAAGGCGCGAGCCTCAACACCGATCCGGCTCAAAAACGCGCTGTACTCGGTGCGGACAGCCTCGAAGGTCTCCTGGGAATACCCCACGAGATCCATCTTGTTCACGGCGACGACCACCTGCTTGATCCCGAGCAGGCTCAACAGGTACCCATGACGGCAACTCTGCTCCTGCACACCCTCGTTCGCTGCGATGAGCAGGACCGCGGCGTCCGCGCTTGCCGCTCCGGTGATCATGTTCTTGAGGAACTCCTTATGCCCGGGGGCGTCGATGATCACGTAGGGCCGCTTGGCGGTCTTGAACTGGATCTGCGTCGTGTCGATCGTGATGTTTTGCTCCTGCTCCTCGAGCAGGGCGTCCAGCAGGAAGGCGTATTCAAAATCCATCCCCTCCTCCGCGCAGGCCTTGCGGATCTGGTCCACCTTGCCGTCGGGAAGGGAGTTCGTGTCGTAAAAAATACGGCCGATCAGGGTCGACTTGCCGTGGTCAACGTGGCCGACGAAGACGACGCGCAGGCGGCCGGTCTGTCCGGGCGCCAGGGTTTCGTGAGATGCGGGAGAAGCAGAGGACATGGAAGAAAGTGTGAATGGTGTTCAAAAACAGGGTGAAGGGCGCGACCTGCCGGTCCGGGCCTACATGAAGCCCTTTGCGCGAAGCTTCTGCATCGCGTTGCGCTCGTGATGGTCCTGCGCACGGCCAGCGCGCTCGCTCGTCGTGGTGACAGCGAGCTCGTCGATGATCTTGTCGATGGTGTCCGCCTCGCTCTCCACCGCCCCGGTGATCGGCCAGCAGCCGAGGGACCGGAACCGGTAACGCTTTCCGTCGGGACCGGTCCGGGCAAAGTACATGTGGGGAATCGGAATCCCCTCGCGCTGGATATAGAGCCAGATGTCGCGCTCGCTCCAGTCCAAGAGCGCCTGCACGCGAACATGTTCGCCCGCCGAGCAGGAGGTGGTGAATTGGTTCCAGAACTCCGGCGGCTGGTCCTTGTAGTCCCATTCGAAGTCCTTGTTGCGCGGTGAAAAGTAGCGCTCCTTGGCGCGCGTGGGATCTTCGTCGCGGCGGATTCCGGTGATGAGCGCGCTCCACTGGTGTTCGGCCATCACCTGCTGCAGGGCGGCGGTCTTCAGCTCGTGCGTGACGGTCACGGGGTCGGCGGTGTCGTAGCCGATGGGGCCCCTCGCGGCGTACGCCCCGGTGCCGGCACGTGCGTCCTCGTTGATCTTCACGTGCAGGTTCAAGGAGTGGTAGCGCACGGCCCAGTCACGGTAGACGAGCATCTCTGGAAACTCGTAGGTGGTGTCGATGTGCAGAAGCGGGTAAGGAATGTGGCCGCCAAACGCCTTGCGCGAGAGCCAGATCAGGACGTTTGAATCCTTGCCCATGCTCCACGGCATGCAGAGATTTTTGAAATGGTGGTAGGCCTCCCGCAGCAGGAAAATGCTCTGGGCTTCAAGCGCGTCCAGGTGCGCCGCATCATCCCGGCTGATCTTCTCGGGAAAAAACGCCGGGCATCCTCCGGCGGGCGGCGCGGGATACTTCCCCGCGTGGGCGGGATGCGAGGAGAAGTCCGGCAACAACAATTCGGAAGCGCTTGTGCTCATTTTATATGAATAGGAGATGGAAGTGGTTTTGAAAATTGGAAGCCGCCCGGCGCGAACCGAACTCGGAGACGCAGACCTAGCTGGCGGCAGGAAGGAAGGTGTGGATGCCGCACTCGGTTTTCTCGAAACCGGTCCACCGCCCGGCGCGCTCGTCGCCGCCGTCACCCGACGGGCGCGTGCACGGACCGCAGCCGATCGAGCGGTAGCCTTTGTCATGGAGAGGGTTATACGGAATATTGTGCTCGTGGATGTACTCCCAAACGGCGTCCCGCGTCCAAGCAGCCATTGGATTGAGCTTCAAAATGTACCGCTCCGCGATTGGGTCAAAGAGGTAGCGCTCCAAAATCCCGGCTCCACTGCGCGATTCGCTCTGCTCCTGGCGCACCCCGGTGATCCAAACCGATAGGGAGTTGAGCCTGCGCTTTAAGGGCTCCACCTTGCGCAGCAGGCAGCAGGTGTCGGGACGCGTATTCCACAACCCGGCTCCAAAATCCCGGGCCTGCTCGTCCAGCGAAAGCTCCGGGTGCACGGACTCAATCCGGCAGCCGAAAAAACGCTCCAAACGCGAGGAAAGCTCCAGAGTTTCGGGAAACAAAAGACCCGTATCCAGGGTGAATACGGGCAACCGCAGTCCAGCCTGCACAGCATGATGGATCATGACGAGCCCAGCGCCCTGAAAGCTGGTTCCAATGGCAGCCCGGTCTCCAAAAGTGTCGCTCGCCCAGCGCAAAACGTCTGCTAGCGGGGCGCGGGAGAGCACCTCGCTTTGGGCAAGCACGGCTTCGGAAGACTCAAGGAGGGTGGCGGAATTCATATACCCGACAATTCTGATCGGTTTAATATTATTTCAATTCTTACCCACTAACGCAAGCGCTTTTGCGTGCCCGCCGGCCGGCGCTTACGCTTCCTACACCCCCCGCCCCCCCGAAAAACCAGCCCCTTCAATTGCGACCTAAAGCAACCGATTGACTCGCCACCCGCCGAGCGCGAAGGTGCTCTTTTAGCCGAGCAATGCTCCACCTTTAGCCCACCGAATGATCGAAAAGCACATCCTCAAAATCACCAAGGAACTCAAACTCGAGGCCCGCCAGGTTGCCGCAACCGCGGTGCTTCTGGAAGAAGGGGGGACAGTCCCCTTCATCGCCCGCTACCGCAAGGAAAAGACGGGGGAATTGGACGAGGTCCAGATTACCGCGGTCCGGGATCGCCTCGAGCAGTTGGGGGAGTTGGACAAGCGCAGGGATGCGATCCTCGTTTCACTCGCGGAGAGGAACCTTTTGGAAGACAAGCTCAAGGCCCAGATCGACGCCGCGGAAACACTGTCCACGCTGGAGGATCTTTACCTGCCGTTCCGCCCCAAAAAGCGGACGCGTGCGACAATCGCAAAGGAGCGCGGCCTCGAGCCGCTCTCCGAAATCCTCTGGCTGCAGGCCGCGGGTTGCAACCCCCTGTCGGAGGCCGCTGCGTTTGTGGATGCCGCCAAGGAAGTACCCGATGCGGAGGCGGCACTCGCAGGAGCACGCGACATCATCGCGGAGCGGATCAACGACGACGCGGCCGCGCGTGCGAAGCTGCGCGACCTTTACATTTCCCAGGGCGTCATCCGCTCCAAACTGGTGGCGGGCAAGGAAGAAGAGGGCTCCAAGTTCAAGGACTACTTTGACTGGAGCGAACCTGCGACGAACGCACCCTCCCACCGGGTGCTCGCGATGCGCCGGGGTGAAGAGGAGGGTTTCTTGTTCACCCGCCTCACCCCGCCGGAGGACGCGGCCATCTCGACGCTGGACTCCATGTTTGTGAAAGGCGCCTCCCCGGCGGCTCTGCAAGTGAAGGCCGCGGTGTCGGACTGCTACAAGCGCCTCCTCGGATTCGCGATGGAGGGCGAGGCGCGCATGCACTTCAAAAAGAGGGCCGACGAGGAGGCGGTCCGGGTGTTCGCGGAAAACCTGCGCGAACTGCTTCTCGCTGCTCCGCTTGGACAGAAGACCGTGCTCGCCATCGATCCCGGCTTCCGCACCGGCTGCAAAGTGGTGCTGCTGGACCGCCAGGGCAAGCTGCTGGCAAACGACGTGATCTACCCCGAAAAGAGCGCCCGCGAGCAGGCCGAGGCTGCGGAAATGGTCCTGTCGGTTGTGAAAAAGTTCAACGTCGAGGCCATCGCCGTCGGCAACGGCACGGCTTCTCGCGAAACCGAGGCGTTCATACGCAAGCTTGGGCTTCCCGTGGCGATCCCCGTGGTCATGGTAAACGAAAGCGGAGCGTCCATCTACTCGGCGAGCCCGGCCGCGCGGGAGGAGTTTCCCAACCACGACATCACAGTGCGCGGCGCGGTTTCGATCGGCCGCCGCCTGATGGATCCGCTGGCTGAACTGGTAAAGCTCGACCCCAAGTCGATCGGCGTCGGACAGTACCAGCACGACGTGGACCAGAACGCGTTGAAGCGCTCTCTAGATGACGTGGTCGTCTCGTGTGTGAACCGCGTGGGAGTCGAGCTCAACACAGCGAGCAAACACCTTCTGGCTTACGTCTCCGGACTCAACGGACGCACCGCCGCAAACATCGTCGCGCATCGCGATGAAAACGGCCCCTTCCGGTCCCGCAAGGAACTGCTGAAGGTTGCCGGCCTCGGCCCGAAATCCTTCGAGCAGGCGGCCGGATTCCTGCGCATCCGCGGCGGCGAACATCCCTTGGATTCGAGCGCCGTACACCCCGAACGCTACACGCTTGTGGACACGATGGCGGCGGACGCCAACTGCTCTGTCGACGACCTACTGAGGGACTCTTCCAAGCGGTCTAAAATCGACCCCAAACGATACATCACCACCGACATCGGGCTTCCAACGCTGCAGGACATCCTTGCGGAGCTTTCGAAGCCGGGCCGCGACCCGCGCCAGCAATTCGAAGCCTTCTCCTTCGCGGAGGGCGTCGAGAAGGTCGAGCACCTCCAACCGGGCATGAAGCTGCCGGGCGTCGTCACGAACGTCACAGCTTTCGGCGCGTTTGTGGACGTCGGCGTCCACCAAGACGGCCTCGTGCACATCTCCCAGCTCTCCGACAATTTTGTGAAGGACCCGTCGGAGGTCGTCAAAGTCGGCCAGCGCGTGCAGGCCACCGTGATGGAGGTGGATCTGCCGCGCAAACGAATCGCGCTCTCCCTCAAAACCAACCCGGAAGTGGGCCCAAGAGCCCCCCGCGAAAGCGGCGGCGCAGGCCCCGGCCCCAGACGCGACGGACCGCCGCGTCAGGACCAGCGCAAAAACACCGCTCCAGCCGTGGATTGGTTCACTGCCGCCACCCAAAAGAAGCGCTAGAGCGCAACGCCAAGCCAATGCCCGCGGAACCGCCTCAAACAACCGCCGGACCTCCACGATGAGCGAGTCCTCCCGCATTGAAGCAACCGCACGCAAGGTCGTCGCGCGTCTCCAGGAATCAGGACATGAAGCCTTGTACGCTGGGGGATGCGTTCGCGACCGCCTCCGAGGCGTCGTCCCGCACGACTACGACGTGGCTACGAGCGCGCGGCCCGAGGAGGTCCAGGCGCTGTTCCGCCGGACCGTTGCCGTGGGAATCCAGTTCGGCGTCGTCCGCGTTCTCGAAGGCGATGTCGAGGTCGAGGTGGCGACCTTCCGCTCCGACGGCGCATATGCGGACGGCAGGCATCCGGAATCCGTCCAATTTTCCAACGCGGAGGAGGATGCAAGGCGCCGCGACTTCACGGTCAACGGCCTCTTCTTCGACCCCATCCTCGGCGAGCTGCGTGATTACGTCGGCGGACGGACCGATCTCGAGGCCCGTGTTTTGCGTGCGATCGGCGACCCCGAGGAGCGTTTCGCAGAGGACCGTTTGCGGATGCTCCGGGCCATCCGCTTTGCCACAGTCCTCGGCTTCGAAATTGAGGAAGCCACGTGGAACGCCGTCTGCAAGCACGCTGCGGCTATTTCACAGGTGAGCGCGGAGCGCATTCGCGAGGAGTTGCTCAAGACACTGCACTCGCCCGACCGCGTCCGCGGTTGGGATCTGCTCGACCGCAGCGGCCTGCTGCGGCAAATCATCCCCGAGTTAGAGAAGCTCAAGGGCTGCGAGCAGCCTCCCCAGTTCCACCCGGAGGGCGATGTGTGGGTCCACACCCGGCTCATGCTGAGTTTGCTGCCCCCGGAAGTGTCCACTCCCCTGCTGCTCTCCGTCGTCTTTCACGACATCGCAAAGCCCGCCACCTACTCGCTTGACCCGGCCGAGGGCAGGATCCGCTTCAACGGCCACGAAAAGGTCGGCGCCGAAATGACAGAGTCCATCCTTTCCCGGCTCCGTCTTCCCCGCAAGGACATCGACGCCACCGTGGAGGCAGTCGCCAACCACATGGCGTTTAAAGACGTCCAGAAAATGCGGGTCTCGCGGCTGAAGCGTTTCCTCGCCCGGCCGACGATGCCGGACGAGCTCGTCCTCCACAAGGTCGACTGCGCGAGCAGCAACGGAGACATTTCGAACTACACCTTTCTCCTTGGCAAAATCGAAGAGTTCTCGAATGAGCCTCTGATTCCGCCCCCGCTCGTCACGGGGAAAGACCTGCTGGGAATGGGCATCAAAGCCGGACCCGTTTTCGCCGAACTTCTGGAGGAGGTCCAAAGCCGGCAGCTCGAAGGCGCGCTGACCACGCGGGAGGAAGCTCTGCATTGGCTGCAAAACCACCTCGCCCAAAGCGGCCTTATTCCACAATCAGATCACCGCGCATGATCCGCCAGTGCCCCGGGAAGGTGCAAAGGAACGCATAGCGCCCGGGCGCTTTCGGCGCGGTGAAGGAAATCTCGCTGCGTCCTCCCGGGTTCACCAGGGGAGTCGCGCTCAGAACCGAGGGAGAGTCCGGCACAAAGTTTTTAGCCATGCCGTCCGCCTTAGTTGCCATGAGGTCGGCCATCTTTCCGACCTCCTCGTCGGCTCCCGCCGCCACCACGACAAGGTTGTGCTGCATCAAATCAGGGTTCTCAAAAATCAATCGAACAGGCTGCCCGGCCTTAGCCCGCAGCTCCCTCGGGGCGAACTGCATCAAGTTGGGCACGGCCTGCACGCGCAATGCACCCTCGTCGGCAGCCTGCGCCTTTTTCCATTCGGAGGCGAAGGCCTGAAGGCCCGCACTGTCTCCGGCAAAGCGCACCCCTGCGAGGGGAGCGCCGGCGGTGTCGAAAATGTAAACAGGCGGAGGCGACGCCTTCTCCTTGAGCCTCCGGAAGTCGATAGAGATCACGTTCAGGCCCTTGACCAGTTCCACCTCTACCTGCTGCAGCGAACTGAAAGGATTGTCGGCGCCAAAGACCTGCACCCCGTTCACCGTGATGTCCAGAAAGCTGTGTTTGAGGCTGATCAACGCCGTCTTGCGGTCATCCGCCTCGCAGAAGGTCCGGTAAGTCCGCACCTTCACACCACTGGCGTTTGCCTTTGCGAGATCGGCTGCCGAGGGAAAGGAGGACAACTCCACGCCTCCCGAAACGCCGCCGTCCAACCACTGCTCAACCCTTGTCGCGGGATTCACTGAAAGTACCGGGACCGAACGTCCGCGCTTTGTAATGGTGCCGGCCTTGAGATCTTTGAGCATCTTCTGCACCCCCTCCCCCTCGGGACCGACCGCGTTGATCACAGCATCGGCGGAAAACGCGCTGCCCGCATGCACATGCCCGTCCACCGCGGCGCCCGCTGGCTGGGACGGCGGATTCAATTCCATGGAGCGCAGGTGCGACACCGTGTTCAGAACGGCCATCCGCACACGCGGGTGCACGTCCTTTCCCGCATCCACAAGAAAGCCCTGCGCATCCGGCATCTGCCGGCGCAAAAATCGCACGGCCAGGACCGCGGCTGAGCGCATGCGCGGGTCCGCGCTTTTCATAAGTCCCTGCATCAACTCGCCTCTTGCTAGACCCTTTGAAGCAAGCACCAAAACCGCCTCGAGCAACCCCTGCTCCGTTGACGGCTTCGTGCGGTCGAGGCCGCTCACCCAGGCATCAACAGCCGGAACCAGATCGACCGGCGCGATCTTCCGAAGCTGAATCCGCGCGTGCTCGCGAACCAGATCTTGCGGATGCAGCAGGAGTTGCAGCAACTCGGGCAGCGGGGCTCCTTCAATGCGGGGCCAGTCGCGAACCACGGGCTTGTCCTTTGAAACCACTCTCCAGATTCGCCCGCGCGTATGGTTCCACTGCGGATCCCGCATCGGGTGCTGCGCGTGGCCGATGATGCGGCTCGCAAAATCAGAAACGTAGAGCGCCCCGTCCATTCCAAAGGCGGTGTCGACGGGGCGGAACGCGGAGTTCTGCGAACTGAGAAGGTCCAGCCTTTCGACGCCGACCATCGCCCCGGCTTCGACGTCCGCCGCTGCCATCGAGACGATGTAACTGCCCAGGAGCGACGACGAGACCACTCCCTGCTGGTAGCGCTCGGGAAAGTTCGGGCTGGAAACAATGCTCAGCGAAGACCCTTTAGCGTAGTTCACAACCGTCCCATTTCCATAAGGATGAGCGACCCCGAGCGGCGTCCACGTCTGAGGGAGACCGTCAAGGACATGGCCGCCGCCAAACCGTTGGAAGATGCTTCCGAAGCGGTCGAAGGCCACCTTCCAAGGATTGGGTGTGAGGCCCTGCCACTCGAAGGAAACCCTGCCCGTGTTGATGTCGAGCCGGTACGTGGTCGAGTCAATTCCGCGCACGACACCGTAGGGCGTCTCGAACTGCGAACGATGAAAAACACCGTCGCTGAAAATCACGTGCCCCAAGGGATCTGTCGCAATCATCCCCCCATGGTGCGAATCCGTCACGTCAACGCCCCGGAGCAGCTCCTCCCGCGTATCGGCGCGCCCGTCCCCGTCGGTGTCGTTGAAAAGCAACAGTCGGGGCTGCGCGGACACGATCACGCCGCGCTCGTGAAAGGCCACCCCGTCCAGGGCGTCAAAGCCGCCGGCGAATGTCGTGCAGCGGTCCGCCTTCCCGTCCCTGTCGGTGTCCTCGAGAATCAGGATTCTGTCGTCCGGTTTTTCGCCGGGAACGGTATGGGGAAAAGAAGGCATCGTCACCACCCAGAGGCGCCCCCGCGCGTCAAAGGAGATCTGCACGGGGTTTTTGAGCTCGGGAAAGTCAGCCTCCGATGCAAACAGATTCAGACTGTAACCCTCAGCCACCGTGAGGTCTTTGATCTGCTCCGTCGGGTCCTTCAAAACCCCGCCGCTGAAACGGTCCGGCACGCTTTTTCCCTCCGGAAGAGGAGGCAGGGAGGGGGCAGGATAATCGGCAAAACCTTTCGATGCATCGCGCACCAGCGCGTGAATCAACTCGTCCGACTGGGTGATCAGCTGGTGGATGCGGGGGATTTCGGCGGCGTACTCCTCGGGCCGTTTGCGGACTCCGTAGTACACAACTCCGTTTTTGGGACGCACCACGTCGGCAACGTACCCGGCCTTTTGGGCCGCCGCTTTCGCGACCTCCGAGATGCGTTCGGCCGGGAGCACCTCCACCGCCTCCCTGCCAAGCAATCCCTCGGCCACGAGCTTCGCGATTGCCCTGGTCCCCTTCTCGTTCAAATGCATGCCCTGCGAGGTCAGCGGCTCGCTGCTTTTCGCATAAGCCAGCCCGCTCGCCGTGAACAAGTCGAGAAACTGAACGCCGTGCCGGCCCGCAACTTCCTTGATCACGTCCGAATAAGCCTGAATGTCCCGGTTTCGAGCCGCCGCGTCCACGGCACCCCCGGATTGGGAAGCCACCGGCCCCAGAAGCACGACCCTGGCATTGGGATGCAAACTGCGGATCTCCCTGAGGTAGACCTCCCAGTCCTTGCGAAACTCGGCGAGTCCCGCGGCTCCGTGAAAAGACTCGTTGTTCCCAAAACCGATGACCACCGTGTCCGCCGGCCATTCGGCCAGAAGGCCCTTCATGTGCTCTACGTACCCCTCGGGACGGAGACGATACCCCACCTCATCCCCGGTCCACGCAAGGCTGCGCACCTTCAAAACAGACTTCGGCTGTGCGAGTTGCAGGCAGGCTTCCAGGTCCCCTCCCTCTAGCAACCGCTCCACCAAACCACCCCCGTAAAATAAAATGCCTGACCCGGAGCTCTCGGCAGCGAAGGCGGTTCCAGCTGAACAAAAAAGAGCGACGCCGAGGCGGGCAAGGAGTTTTGAATTCATGTGATTCGGGTAACTGTCTGAAGGGGGCCAATCACGCCGAGGCAGGAGAGACCCTGCCTTGCGACAATGCCATGAGCCCAAGACAACCCCGAAGGACGACAAATCCAAGGAGCAAATCCACGCCAACGGCTCAGAAAGAAGAGACACCGCCTGCAGGCACCGGCTCATCGTCCCGTCCGCGAACGCCCGCCGCGACGCCGGGACTCGCGAACACAACCTACTCGATGTACTGGGGCGCCCAGAGGCCGCTCTTCACCTCGGGCATCTTCCCAGACTTGGGCAGACTGGAGGCGACAGCCGATTGCAACTGACCCGAAAGCATTGCCACGGTCCCCTGATGCTCCTGCTTCTCCGCGAGGTTGTTGATCTCCTTCGGATCGTTGTCGTGATCGTACAACTCCCTGCCCTTGCGTCCCTCGTCCCACTCCGTGTACCGCCACTTGGCCGTACGCAGGCTGTAGCCGAAAAACATCTTCCCCTCCGAACCCACGTCGCTGCGCGCGCTTGCGCGCCCCCAGTTGCCAGCCCCCCGGGCCACCTGGGTGAGCGCCCAGCCCCGCCCCTCCTTGGAAGGATCCTTGAGCATCGGCACGAGGCTCTGCCCCTGCACATTGTCGGGAACCGGCACGCCGCACAGCTCGCCGAGCGTCGGCAGCAAATCCACCAAACTCACGGGCGAGGCCGCCTGAACACCCTTCTTCATCCCCGGCGCGACCACCAGTAACGGCACGCGGGCGCTCTCCTCAAACAAACTCATCTTCTGCCAGAGCCCGTGCTCGCCAAGATGATAGCCGTGGTCGCTCGTGAACACGATGACCGTGTTTTCCGAAAGCCCGAGCCGGTCCAGCGACTCAATGACGCGCCCCAGTTGGGCATCCATAAACGAAATGCTGGCGTAGTAGGCCTGGACGGCCTTGCGGCGCAGCTCGTCCGTCAGCTTCTCCTGCTCCTTTTTGTGGCTTCCGAGGGCCGGAGCCGGAATATCCGCCTGGTCCTCGGCAACCCCGGTCACCAAAGGCATTTCAGCCTCGGGATACTTTTGAAAATAGCCGTTCGGAGAAACGTAAGGGGTGTGCGGACGGAAAAAACCAACCCCCAGAAAGAAGGGCCTCGAACGATCCTTCGCACAGCGCTCCAGAACCCATTCGGCGTCGGATGCATGCAGGCCGTCCGTGTGCAACCGGTCATCCTTCGGAGAGGCGTACCAGCTCAGCGTTCCGCCGAACTGTCCGGGCGTGAGGGAGAAAATCTGCGACTCCTCCTCCGTTCGGTCCACCCCTGCAGGGTTCAACTGGATTTCCCAGGAGGCCGGATCGTCGTGCCCCACGGTGCCAATCGATTTGGGAACACCGTAGTGGTACATCTTTCCAATCCGCACGGCGAGATAGCCTTTCTGCCGGAAAAGCTGCGGCATCGAGGGCTGCTCGGGGATCGACTGCCGGAAGATCTGGGCGTTTGCGATGATCCCGGTGCTGTTCGGATAAAGCCCTGTCAGAAAGGAGTTCCGGCTCGGACCGCACAACGGGAAGGCGCAGTAGGCGCGGTTGAAAAGCACCCCGCGCCGGGCGAGGCGGTCGAGATTCGGAGTCTTGACCTGCGGATCGCCGTAGCAGCCGAGGCGCGTGTTTAAATCATCCGAAACGATGAAGAGGACATTTTTGGGCGCATCGGAAGCCGCGTGGAGAAGGGAAGGTACAAAGGAAGCGGCAAGAGCGATGGCGCCCGCAAGCAGACGGAGTGAAAATTGGCGAAGCTTCATGGAGGTGGCGGGCAGAGGGTTGTACTCAATTTGAGCCCATCTCTCAAACACCGCAGACGCTCCAAGGACGCAAAAAATCTTCAGGTAAAACTACCCGTCCTTCCAAAAAGGACAGGGAGCGCTTGCCCCCCGGCTTGCGCTCCCTGCTTCTCAAAGTCCAATCCGGAATGGCGGACTTACAGAGAGTTTAAAAACGCCATCAAGGCCTGGCGCTTGGCTGCGGGAAGCTTTGCATACCGTTCGCGGGCAGCCTTGGCCTCGCCATCGTGTTCAAGCACAGCCATGTCTAAAGTGCCCGCCCGCCCGTCATGTAGGTACCTGTTCCGCAGGCGGATCCCCCAGAGGGGCGCCGTGCGCATCTCCTTGCCCGTCGCAGGGGGCTGGGCGATCCCGTCCCCAAGGCGCCCCATGTCGTGCAAGAGCAAGTCCGAGTAAGCCGCTGCGGGCTTGTTAGACAGAGCATCAATGCGGCTCACGCCGGTCGTCATCGAGGGCACGTGGCAAACCACACACCCCAAGTCCTTGAACAGCGCCTCTCCGGAGGCAATCGACGCATTCGAGGGAAGCCGGGGCACCGCAGCCAGCAAGCGCATGAAGTCCGCGGCAAGGTTCAAGTCTGACTTCTCCGCACCAACCGCCAGTGCGTCCTCAGGATCAAGCACCTTGTCCGCCTTCGCAAGGAGGGCCTTGTTTCCGTTCGGTGCATTCTCCTCGGGGAAATAGCGACTGGTCACCCCCATCTCATTCAGATACGCGTCCGCAGCGAAACCGTCGAGCGTTGCATGCTGAGCCTTCCAGCCGAAGCGCCCCACCCGGGTCTCCCCGCTCACGGGGTCCTTCACCATGGCTGCGCGGCCTTTGACTCCGTCCGGCTTCGCAGCTGCGGCGTACGCAGAGATCACAGCGTCCGGGATCGCCTCCAGCAGTCCGGCACCGAAAAGTGGAGTGGTCATCCGCCGGGCAACCACGTTCGCCTCCCGTGGAACGATTTCCAAATATTCCGGTGCGATCGCACGCCTCTGGAGCAGCGGTCCCCCCAACCCAACCAGCGGATCAAACACCCCGTTTGTCACGCGGCCGAATCTGGTCACCAAGGTGTTGCTGGCGCCGCCAGCGCCGCCCTGAAAGTGGCAGGCCACGCAGGAAACATCGTTGAAAATGGGCCCGAGCCCTCCGGCAACATCCTCGACGTTCAGAAACTCCACTTTACCTGCTGCAAAATCGGAAACCTCGGCGGCATTCAAGCCTGCCAGTGAAACCCCAAACCGGCCGGCATCCGCCACGGCCCTGCCCGGGGGCTGCGGAGGTGGCGGGAGGGGAGGAGTAACCTTCGCCGGCGGAGGCGGGGCAACTGGAGCGGGGATCGGAGCCGGAGCGGGCACAGCGCCTGCGGCAAGCAGAGCTGAGGGAACCATCATGACTGCTGTCAGGAGAGATGCTGCGGTTTTCATGTTTTTTGTTTGCTGGGGTGGTCTCCTGGTTTGGAAACCGTTGGGCTAGATTCCACCCCATCCTTGTAAAGACCATGTTTCAGACAACGCTCAGAAATGTAATGCTTGTGTAAATGTTGGATCCAGCTGGCCCAAGCCCGAAGGATGAAATCCACAAGATAAACGCAAGCACCTCCTAAAAAGGGCACTACACACGATTACAGACCCCCCCTTTCCCCGGGGGATCCCACTGAGTCAGCCAAACCCCGGCCGTCTAGTCCAAAAGCGCGGTCCCGGGGTAGAAATAAGCCAGCTTCCACTCCACTCCGACCTTCCTCCACGCCAACCGAGGCCCCTTGTAAGTTTCACGAAGGCACTCTTTTGGAGCGACAATCAGGCTCTCCCTCCGCACAGGCGCTGCCTTGAGAAGCGTCCCGAAATCCGTCCACAACTTGTGGCGGCTCCAAAAATCATAGGGCTCCTCGTCCAAGGGAGCGGTGTCCTCCCTCCACGTAAAATCGGGAGCGAGAAGCGGTTGAATCACCGACTGGTCTCTGGTGATCGCAGCCTCCATGAGCCTCACCCTCGCCGCCTCAAGATCCTTGCCGTCCTTGCCCGAGGGAAACGAGGCGCACCCCGCCAGCAGAAGCCCCGCAAAAAGGACTGCGGCGACTCCAATGCGGTGTGGGACACCCGCTACGCTAAGGTTCTTAAAAAACTTTGTTTGCATGCTCCTTTACTCTCGGATTTGGCCAGTGCCCCTAAGTTGATACTTGTAAGTCGTCAGTTCTTCCAGCGCCATCGGACCCCGCGCATGCAGTTTGTCAGTGGAGATCCCAATTTCCGCCCCGAACCCAAACTCGCCCCCGTCCGTGAAACGGGTGGACGCGTTCCAGTAGACGGTTGCTGAGTCAACCTCTTGCAAAAATCTTTCGGCAAGCACCTTATCTTCCGTGATAATCCCGTCACTGTGCCTCGAGCCGTGCTCCTCGATGTGGTCCAAAGCCTCCTCCAGACATCCCACCGCCTTCACTGCCAAAATCATGTCCAAAAATTCCGTCCGGAAGTCCTCCTCGACCGCCGCCGCCAGTTTCCCCTCTGGGCCGCACACTTTGGCTGCGGCCTCCAGGACCTCGCCGTCACACCTCAGCTCCACCCCCCTGTGCAGGAGGGCACGGCCGGTTTTCTCCAGAAAAGCGGGCAGCACATCCCTGTGAACCAGGACTGTTTCAACAGCGTTGCACACCCCGGGCCTCTGGCACTTGGCGTTCAAAACGATCGCTTCCGCCATGTTCTGGTCCGCCGTCCGGTCCACATAAAGCGCGCAAATCCCGTCGTAATGCTTGATGACCGGCATCCGCGCCTGACGCACCACCGTCTCGATGAGCCCCTTCCCCCCCCGCGGCACGATCACATCCAAGTACCTGTCCATCGCGCACAATAGGGCCACAGCATCGCGGTCAGTCACCGGAACCAGCTGTATCGAATCAGCCGGCAAACCGGCCGAGGACAGCCCTTTGGAAAGGGCAGCGGCGATCGCCACGTTGGAGCGTATAGACTCCGAGCCTCCCCGCAAAATGGTCGCGTTCCCGGTCTTCAAGCAAAGGACTGCCGCGTCGCTGGTTACGTTCGGACGGGATTCGTAAATGATCCCGACCACGCCGATCGGAACGCGAACTTTGCTGATTTCCAGACCGTTCGGGCGGGTCCAGCAGCGCATCACCTCCCCCACAGGATCGGGCAGGGCGGCCACCTCGCTCACACCCCGGGCCATCGCCGCAACCCGCGAGGGGCTCAGCGTCAAGCGCTCCAGCATCGCGCCGGAAATCCCCTTCTGCCGGGCGGCGGCGAGGTCAGCCGCGTTGGCCTCCAATATCTCCCCCTCCGCAGCGAGAATCGCGTCGGCCATCGCCAGAACCCCCGCGTTGCGCTGTTCCGTGGACGCACGGGCAAGAACCCTCGAGGCCGCGCGCGCGCGCCGGCCGAAATCCATGATCAACTCGGGTAAACCATTCATGACAAATGCTCCACCGGAACAAAGCGCGTCCCCGCGTCCCTTCCTGCCACAATCCCGGCGATCTGGCCCGCCTTCCTGCCGCTTCCAATCGCGGTGAGGATCCCCGCGCCGACGGCCAGTTTCACTGCCTGCAGCTTCGAAACCATGCCGCCGACCGAGAGCTTTCCCTTGTCCGCCCGGGCAAGGCCGGCAACAGCATCCACATCGGCGACCTCGGGGACGCGCCTTCCCTTGGCGTCCAGAAGCCCCTCGACGCTCGTGAGTAGCAGCAGCATGTCTGCGCGGGCCAAGATGGCCACCTCCGCGGAAAGCCTGTCGTTATCCCCGAACTTGAGCTCCTCGGTGGCAACCGAGTCGTTTTCATTGATGATGGGAACCACGTTGCCCCGCTCGAGGAGACAGTTCAGAGTGGTGCGCACATTCTCGGAACGTGTTCGGCTGTCGACATCTCCATGGGTGAGGAGAAGCTGGGCAACCTGCAGGCCGTGCGCGCCGAAGCACTCGTCGTAGAGCGCCATCACCTTGGACTGCCCCACAGCGGCGCAAGCCTGACGCAACGCCAGATCCTCCGGGCGCGCCTTCAAGCCAAGCGAGCGCAGACCGGCGGCGACAGCACCGCTGGAAACCACCATGCACTGGTGCCCGGCAGCAACGAGCGCCGCGACCTCCTTCGAAAGACGCGCAAACTGCTTTCTGTCGAGGGTGTTGCCCTTTTCAGAAGCGAGGATTCCGGAACCAAACTTTAAGACAATACGCATGGATAGATGGGCGGACTTTGTCGCCGTGCCCGCCGTAAAAGATACAATCCTCAACTGAAAACAAACAGCCGCCCTGCTTCAATGTTAATCCTGCGGGGACGGCTCTTATCAAATGTGCAAGAATGACGGCGCAATGCGGCCCCGAGCCCGTCCACCGCCCGTCGGCCAGTCCTCCATCACACCCCTTCACCCCCTTTCCCGCCGAGTGCCCAGTCCACCCTCCTACGTCGAACTCCACGCGCGGAGCGCCTTCAGCTTTCTGAGGGGCACAAGCCATCCCGACCAACTTGCCGCCCGCGCCGCCGAACTCGATCTGCCGGCCGTGGCGCTCACCGACCGGGACGGACTGTACGGCACGCCCCGGTTTCACAACGCCGCGAAAAAGGCCGGCGTCCGTCCCATCGTGGGCGCCGAACTATCGCTCGAGGACGGCTCCGTGCTCCCCGTCCTAGTGCGGAACAAAACGGGCTACACAAACCTGTGCCGACTGATCACCCACTCCAAGCTTCGGGGGGCCAAGGGCGACTCCGCGGTCTTCTGGTCGGATCTTCACGAGTACGCAGAAGGCCTGACCGCACTGACAGGCGACGAGGAGGGGCCCGTGCGACGTGCCCTCGCCTGCGGCGACACGGCGGAGGCAGAGGCGGCGGTGCAACGCCTCTGCTCTGCCTTCGGGAGGAACAACGTTTTCATCGAAATACAACGGCCGCTCACGCGAGGAGAGGCAGGCCTTCACAAAGCACTGGCCGATCTTGCGGACAGCAACAAACTGCCTCTGCTGGCCACCGGCGGGGTGCTTTACGCGACACCGGACCAGCGTCCGGTCTTGGACGTTTTCACCTGCGCCCGCCACCACACCCGCCTCGATTCCGCAGGGCGCCTGCTTTCGCAAAACGACCAGCGCCACCTCAGGCCCGCCCGCCAGATGGTAGCGCTGTTTTCCGAGTTTCCCGAAGCCCTCGAAAACACAAGCCGCCTAGCTTCCGAGATCTCTTTTTCTCTGGACCAGCTCGAGTACAGATTTCCGGAGTTCCCCGTCCCCGCCGGCGACTCGATGGATTCGTTTCTACGCAAGGTTACAATGGCCGGGGCGCGCGCGCGATACTCGCACCCCGGACGCAAGGTGCTCGCCCAGTTGGAGCACGAGCTACAGATCATCAGCCGGCTGGGTTTTGCGGGCTACTTCCTCATCGTCTGGGACCTGGTGAACTTCTGTTCCAGCCAAAACATCCTGGTGCAGGGGCGCGGCTCCGCGGCCAACTCGGCCGTGTGTTACTCCCTGGGTATCACGGCGTGCGATCCCATCGCCTGCGGCCTCCTCTTTGAACGCTTCCTCTCCGAGGGCCGCACAAGCTGGCCGGACATCGACCTCGATTTGCCGAGCGGCGACCGCCGGGAACGGGTGATCCAGGAAGTCTACCGGCGTTACGGCGAAACCGGCGCGGCCATGACAGCCAACGTCATCACCTTCCGGGGAAAGGGAGCCATGCGCGAGATCGGCAAGGCGCTGGACCTGCCGGAGGACATCCTCGGCCGGTTCTCCGCATTGCATTCCCGGGGCGAGTTTTCAGACGCGCCTCCGGTGGCGGATCAGCTCCGGCAGGCGGGCCTTCCGGATTCCCATCCGAGGGCTGCGATCGCCGCCGAGCTTTATACTAAAATCTGCGGCCTCCCGCGGCACCTCGGCCAGCACTCCGGAGGCATGCTGATTTCGGCCGGCAAACTCTCCGAGATCGTCCCGCTGGAGCGCGCCTCGATGGAAGGGCGGGTCGTAGCACAGTGGGACAAGTACGACTGCGAATCGCTCGGCATCATCAAGGTCGACCTGCTGGGCTTGGGGATGATGGCCGCGCTGCAGGACTCGCTGGAACTCTGCGCCGACCGCAACCGCCCTGTCGACCTCGCGGGCATCCCGAAGGATGACGCCGCAACCTTCGAGCTCATGTCGACGGCAGACACCGTGGGAGTCTTTCAAATTGAGAGCCGGGCGCAGATGGCCACCCTCCCTCGCATGAAACCGCGCTGCTTTTACGACGTCGTGGTCGAGGTGGCCATCATCCGTCCGGGGCCCATCCAGGGCGACATGGTGCACCCCTATCTGGCAAGACGCGCGGGAAAGGAACCCGTTTCCTACATCCACACTGACCTCGCGCCGGTACTCGAACGGACGCTCGGGGTTCCGCTTTTCCAGGAACAGCTGCTGCGCATGGCCATGGTCATGGCGGATTTCAGCGCCGCCGAGGCGGAAGAACTGCGCAGGGCGCTTTCCGACTACCGCTCGGAGGAGCGCATGGAGAAGGTCTGCACGAGGCTGCGGGAGAAGATGAGCGCGCGCGGACACTCCGAGGACATCACCGAGCAGGTTCTGAAATCAATGCGCTCCTTCGCGCTCTACGGCTTCCCGGAATCCCACGCCATCAGCTTCGCGCTGATCGCCTACGCGAGCGCATGGATGAAGGTGCACCGCGCGCCCGAGTTCTACGCGTCCCTGCTCAACAACCAGCCCATGGGGTTTTATTCCAGCAACACCCTGATCCAGGACGCCGGGCGCCGGAAAATCCGAATCCGGCCGGTTTCCGCAATCCACTCCGATTGGCGCTGCACCGTGGACCGGGACGACTCGGTCCGCCTCGGACTCTGCATGGTTCAGGGACTGGCACGCCAGCGCGGCGACAGGCTGCTCGCCGCCCGAAGCGAGAAACCCTTCGAAGACATGCAGGACTTCCAGCGCCGCGCAGGCCTGAACCAGAACGAATTCCGCTCCCTTGCTTCCATCGGGGCTCTGAGCGGCATTTCGGCACATAGACGCGAAGCCCTCTGGAGCGTGGAGGCCCCCCTCCGTGAATCCGACCTTTTCTCCCGTACACCCTCCGAAGGCGCTAACCCTTCACCCCTGCCGCCGATGACCCCGGGAGAAAGGCTGGCGTCGGATTTTTCCGGAACCGGCCTGACGACGGGGCCGCATCCGATGGCGCTGCTGCGTAAACACCTGCCGGACGCGTGGACGGCCCTCGAGTTGAAAAGCGCCCCCCACGGGGTGCGCGTCCAAACGGCGGGCATGGTGATTTGCAGGCAGCGCCCGGGGACGGCGAAGGGATTTTTCTTCTTGAGCCTGGAGGACGAAACCGGCGTGGCAAACGTGATCCTGGCACCCGCCTTGTTCGAACGCTTCCGGCTCCGGGTCAGCCAGGAAACCTTTCTCGTCATCGAAGGAACCGTCCAGCAGCAGGAGGGCATCACCAACCTGCGAGCAGACAGGGTCGAGGCGTTGCACTCGCAGAAGATGGACGCGCCCGAAAGCCACGACTTCCGTTGAGCCTTCCCAGCACTGCACGAAAAAGCCGCCCGCGATTTCCCCGGGCGGCTTTTTACTCACTTCAGGGACAGGCCCTTATTTCTTCTTGGCAGCCTTCTTGACCACCTTCTTTGCAGGCTTCGCAGCGTGCCCTGCGGCGCGCTTCTCTTCGATCGCGGCCTGAGCGGCGGCCAAACGGGCAACCGGCACACGGAACGGCGAGCAGCTCACGTAGTTTAGACCCACGCGGTGGAAGAACTTCACCGACTCAGGGTCGCCACCGTGTTCACCGCAGATTCCGAGCTTGATGTCGGGACGGGTCGAGCGGCCCTTCTCGATGGCGATCTTGACCAACTGTCCAACGCCGTTCTGGTCGAGGCTTGCGAAGGGGTTCTTGGAGAACACTTCGTTTTCAACGTAGGGCGTCAGGAAGTTGCCCATGTCGTCGCGGCTGATGCCGAGCGCGGTCTGGGTCAAGTCATTGGTTCCAAAGCTGAAGAATTCAGCCGTGTGCGCAATCTCGTCGGCCGTCAGGGCGCCGCGGGGCACCTCGATCATCGTGCCGACGGAGTAGTTCAGCTTCACCTTCTTTTCCTTCTGCACCTCCGCGGCCACGCGGCGTACGATCGCGACTTGGAGGTCGAGCTCACGCTTGTAGCCGACGAGGGGGATCATCACCTCGGGCTTGACCTTGATGCCCTTCTTCTGGACGTCGGCGGCGGCTTCAAAGATCGCACGCGCCTGAGTCTCGGTGATTTCAGGGTAGGCGATGCCGAGGCGGCAACCGCGGTGTCCGAGCATCGGGTTCTGCTCGTGCAGAGCCTCAACGCGGGAGACGACCTTCTCGACGCTCAGGCCGAGCTTCGCTGCGAGGTCGGCCTGCGCGGCGCGGTCGTGCGGAACGAACTCGTGCAGCGGCGGATCCAGAAGACGGATCGTGGCGGGATAACCCTTGAGCGCCTTAAAGATGCCTGTGAAGTCCGCGCGCTGGTAGGGCAGGATCTTCGCCAGGGCCTTCTTGCGGGCCTCTTCGGTGTCGGCGAGGATCATCTCGCGCACCGCGTCGATGCGGTTCCCTTCGAAGAACATGTGTTCCGTACGGGTCAGTCCAATACCGGTGGCGCCGAAAGCGATGGCGTTCTCGGTCTGCTCGGGCGTGTCTGCGTTGGTGCGCACCTCCATGCGGGTGGCCTGGCTGCACCACTTCATGAGCTGCTGAAAGCTCTTGAACTTCTCAGAGTTCTGAGCGGCCTTTTTACCGTGCACGGTGCCGGTGATGATCTCGCTCGGCGAGGTCTTCAACTGGCCGCCGTAAACAACTCCGCTGGTTCCGTCGATGGAGAGGTAATCCCCCTCCTTGAACACCTTGCCGGAAATTGTGACGGTCTTCTTTTCGTAGTTGATGAGAACGTCGGAGGCGCCGCAAATGCAAACCTTACCCATCTGGCGGGCCACGAGCGCTGCGTGAGAGGACACGCCGCCCTTGGCGGTCAGGATCCCTTCGGCGGCGATCATTCCGCGGAGATCTTCCGGGGAGGTTTCGTTGCGGACGAGCAGCACATGCTCACCCTTGTCGTGGGCGGCGGCGGCAGCGCGGTCGGCGTTCAAATAGATCTTGCCGGAGGCGGCGCCGGGACCGGCGGGAAGCCCCTTGGCGAGCGCCTTGGCCTTCTTGACTTCGGCCGGATCGAAGATCGGCGCGAGCAGCTGGTCGAGCTGGTCGGCCGGGTTGCGCATCACAGCGGTCTCCCAGTCGATGAGCTTCTCCTTGTACATGTCCATGGAGAACTTGAGCGCTGCCGCGGCGGTGCGCTTGCCGTTCCGGGTCTGGAGCATGAACAGCTTCCCTTCCTGAATCGTGAACTCAACGTCCTGGACGTCCTTGAAGTGCTTCTCGAGAATCGAACGCACTTTGAGAAGCTCGGCGAAGGGCTTCGGCATTTCCTTCTTCAAGCGAGCCACGGGCTCGGGCGTGCGGACGCCGGCAACGACGTCTTCGCCCTGCGCGTTGATCAGGAACTCGCCGTAGAATTCGTTCTCACCGTTGGCGGGGTTGCGGGTGAATGCAACGCCGGAACCGGAGGTCGGGCCCGTGTTGCCATAGACCATGGCCTGCACGTTGACGGCGGTGCCCCACTCGGAGGGAATGTTGTACTTGCGGCGGTAAACAATCGCGCGGTCGTTCATCCAGGAGCCGAACACGGCGCCGACAGCACCCTTGAGCTGCTCGTACACGTCCGTCGGGAACACCTTGCCTGTGCGAACTTTCACCAGCTTCTTGAAGCGCTGGACAAGCTCCATGTTGTCTTCCGCAGTCAGGTCGCTGTCGAGAAGTTCAGCGTGATAGTGCTCGTGCTTGTACTCTTCGATGACGGTTTCAAAGGGCTCGTGGTCTTCGCCTTCGCGCTTCTGCACGCCGAGCACAACGTCTCCGTACATCTGGATAAAGCGGCGGTAGCAATCCCAAGCGAAGCGCTCGTTGCTGGTGGCGGCGGCCAGTGAAAGCACCGTCTGGTCGTTCAGACCGAGGTTCAAGATGGTGTCCATCATCCCGGGCATCGAGTCGCGGGCGCCCGAGCGGACGGCGACAAGCAGGGGCATGCTGGCGCTGTCGCCGAACTTGCTGCCCATGATCCGCTCCATGTTTAGCACTCCAGCCTCAACCTGCGACTGCAAAACCGGAGGATAGGACCTTGCGTGATCGTAAAAGTACGTGCACACGTCGGTGGAGATGGTGAATCCGGGAGGCACGGGCAGACCGATGCGCGTCATCTCAGCGAGATTGGCACCCTTGCCGCCGAGAAGCGCCTTCTGCGTGCCGTCCCCGTCCGCCTTGCCGGCTCCCCAGGTGTAGACATATTTGACTCCCTTTTGGATGGGAGCGTTCACGGGACGCTTCGCCGCAGATTTGGCTGCCGCTTTGGATTTCGCTGCACCGCGTTTGGCGGTGAGTTTGACGGTTTTGGTGGTTTTAGGCATTTGGGTTATAAATTGCTAACTGTTGGGAAATGTAAGCTTTAGCTCGGTGGAAATGCGGACGCCGGCGCAATGCGCCTCCGCTTGCTCCACCCCTGCCAAAGACTTTCTTACAAAAGCAAGAGGGACGCTGTGCCACAAAGAAACCTTTATGTCCACTCCTTCGCCACTTTGGAGCTAAGGAAATACAAAAAAAACTGGCTCCACCCACATCCCTTTCACGCCCGCCCCGCCCTCTGTCTTGTCCGTTTTTCCGCGAAAAAAGCAGCTCCACAGCCGTTCAAAAACACCTCCTTGCCCAGCATCGTCGAAGATGCCCACGCGCCGCAAAAACTATTCCGAAACCCTCACCCCATGCCATTGAACGCAACAAGCGGGGCGCGGAACCCGTTTGAGAAGCGATTTCCCTCCGCCGGCACATCGAAAAGGCTTTTCCCGCTTCTACACCGCCTGCCCTTCCCAATAGACTTCCAGTTCGCATGCAAACCATCGTTATCGGCCATCGGAACCCAGACATGGATTCCATCTGCTCAGCAATTGCTTACGCAGACTTCAAATCGCGCACCGGCCATCATGATGTCATCGCCGCCCGCTGCGGCACCACCAACGAGCGCATAGACTTCGTGCTGCGAAAATTCGGATTCAACGCGCCCACCCTCCTCACCGACCTCACCCCGAACGTCGGTGACGTCATGCAGCCCAAGGTGATTTGCGTGAACGCCGACTCCCCAGTCTATGACGCCATTCAACTCATCGACCAGAAGGGTCTCCGGGGACTTCCCGTGGTCGACAGCGCCCACCGCTGCCTGGGCCTGCTGAGTTCTTTCAAGATCACCCACTACCTGTTCCCTTCCCGCGACGAGGCGGACTCAGCCAGGATGGTGACCGCGTCTCTTTCCGACATCGTCTCCACATTTGGCGGCGAGCTCGTCGCTGGCTCCCTCAACACCGAACCCTCCGAGCAACTCCTGATGGTCTGCGCAATGGCACAGGAATCGTTCGTGCCCCGCCTGCGCCGCTACCGCGACAAGCAGGTCATCCTCTTCGTCGGGGACCGCCCGCACGTGCAGCTTCTCGCAATTCAGGAACATGTCCACGCCATCGTGGTCACCGGAGGCCTCGAAATTTCAGACTGCATCCGCGACGCGGCGATCGAGGCGGGAGTCACGCTGATATCCTCCCCGCACGACACGGCATCCACGGTGCTGCTCTCTCGCGGGGCCGTGCGCGTGGGACGAATGATCCAATCAGAGTACGTCTCCTTCCTGCCCCACACGCCATTGGAAGAAGCCAAGCAAGTCGCCGCCCAGAGCGGACAGTTCATATTCCCCGTCTTGGACGAGGACGGCAAACTCGTGGGAATCCTCTCCAAGTCGGACTTCATCAAACCAATCCCCCGGCAATTGATACTCGTGGACCACAACGAGCTGACCCAGGCAGTCAGGGGCGCCGAGGACGTGCCGATCATCGAGATCCTCGACCACCACAAACTTGGAGGTTTCACCAGCCACACGCCGATCCACTTCTGGAACAATCCGGTCGGCTCGACGAGCAGCATCGTGGCGCTCTGCTACCAGAACGCGGGAGTGCAGATTCCGCAGGGAATCGCAGGACTGCTCATGAGCGGACTGCTTTCCGACACCCTCAACCTGACCTCACCGACGACAACCGCCACCGACCGCAGGCTATTGGCGCAGCTTTCCGGCATTGCAGGGGTCGACCCGGACCAGCTTTCAAACGAGATTTTTGCAGTCGGCTCCCCGCTGCTGACCATGACTCCAGCTCAGGCGGTCGGGGCTGATTCCAAAGTGTACAAGGAAAACGGCTATAGCTTCAGCGTCGCCCAGATCGAGGAACTCTCTTTCGCGCACTTCCCCGAGAAGCGCGAATCCCTTCTGGCAGAACTCGAAAACCAAAGGACCGCCGCCGGCCTCATTTTCTCATCCCTGCTTGTAACCGACATCAACGAGCAGACCTCTCTTCTCCTCGTGCGCGGGGAACCTGAGTTTTTAAAGACGATCGACTACCCAGAGCGCTCCCATTTTATCTGGGAACTCTCTGGAGTCGTCTCGCGTAAAAAACAGCTCCTGCCCTACCTGTTGAAGTGTGTCGCCCGGATGAAGGCCGTGTGATCCGCCGGGCCCTTCATTGCTGAGAAAGCTCCTGCAACATCTCCAGGAGTTGTCCGACAATGATGACGGATGCGTCCTCCTGGACTACGTTCGTGCCGATCCAGGTCTCGTAGCCTCCCAGTTGATGCTGTTCGTGAGTTGGAAGATAACCGTGCCTTCCGTTGGCCAGACCAACGACCATCGTTTTTGGAAACGGACTCCGTTTTTTGAGCTCCAGTCCGATTTCCACAAAAGCTTCAAACGGAATTCCGCAGACCGCCAGGTCGCCGATCCGCAGCGCCTGGAGTTTGACAACGAGCGAATCCTCCGCCCTCTCGGCGGCCGCCACCGTGCTGCGTGCGTAGTTTTGCGCCAGAGACGGCAGCTTTGCCACAGCGTCCTTGTCTTTGACTTCAAGAACGGCCCGCGCCTCAGACACCTCGCCCTCGCTGGGTCTGCGGAACTTTAGAGTCACCTCCCTTTCCAGCATACCGAGAGCCACATCAGCCCGGTGTTTCTCAATCTTTTGCAGCGCCGTCCATGCGGTGTCCGCAGCCTTCTGCGCGACGATCCGGATCTGTTCGAACGGTTCGCGCGGCGGGCGCACGGTGCCGAAGGGGATGTTGTTGATGTCGCCGGAGGTGCCGTTGGACATCATTGCCACAAACTCGGGGCCCGCCCTCAACCTCGAAGGCATCACCCGGGCGAACTCTCCAAAGTAATCGGCGGAGATCTGTGCACCGGGACTGCCGCCGACGTAGTGCAGCGAATAGTTGGCG
Source organism: Chthoniobacteraceae bacterium (assembly GCA_947449735.1). Classification (GTDB taxonomy): domain Bacteria; phylum Verrucomicrobiota; class Verrucomicrobiia; order Chthoniobacterales; family Chthoniobacteraceae; genus Chth-196. Next base: position 78,313 of record CANFTB010000017.1, read on the forward strand.
AACAAACCCATCGGCTTGCGCTTTGCATCCTGCACGGACAGCACGGTGATGTCGGGGTCCGTCGGCCCCGCCGGACGCTCCAGCACGGCAGGACTGTTTCCGGGATTCATCTTCACCCTGTCCATCCGGCCGAATGGGTTGAGAGGCATCTGACCCGGCTTCAAATACCAGCGCCTGTTGAAAACCTCGTCAGGGAGCGCATGCGCCGCGGCCCCGACAGCGGCCGGTGCCAATGCTGAGTGAGCCTGCACAATCGACTGTGCCACGCCTTCGACAAAACGCTTTCGGTACGCGGCAGCAGGCGAACCAGGATCCCTCCCGTGAAGGGGCGGTCCGGTGTGGGTGTGGGTTGAGGACACAAGCATCCGGGACTCGGGGATGCCCGTCTTTTCGGAAGCGGCCGCCTTCGCCTCCTGCAGCACGTCGGGGCCGGCGCCAAGGTTGTCGACCACCACCATGGCGAATGCTGTGGAACCACCGGAGAAAACCAAGGCGCGGGAGTAAAGAGAGTCGTGCGCCTGGGTTGCCATGTTTGCGCTAAAACCACCGGGCATGTTCAGGGGAAACTCCACCGGGGTGATGTCCACCGCAGACGCGCCCGCCCGAAGCTGGGCGTGCAGGCTTTGCGAAAGACAGGATAAGAAGCCAATGAGGAGGAACGAACGTTTCATTTGGTGGGGGAGGAATACTGGTGTCTGCGCGCTTTGCCCAGGCTAGGGAACGCACATTCACAACCCCGAAGCGTGAACTTAGCTAGAGAGTTTGAGATCCCTCATAAGAACGCTTTTACGTTTATGGATTAATAAAAGACATCAGCCCCCCGGGACCGCTGCAACATCCACCTGCGCCTCGCTTCCGCCGAATAAAATTGGCGCAGTCCACCGGACCCGCAATCCTAGCACCGCCCCAAGCGCAGTGCATGTCGGGACGGTTGCGCTCAAAAATTCCGTCTCAAAATTGGCCCCTTTCTCACTCACGCTTCATGAAGACTAAACTTTCCATTGTCGTCCCCCTGCTGGGTGCCCTGTCCCTTTGCCCCGCGGTCGGGGGCGAGCTCTTCAAAGACGGAGAAACGGTCTGTCTTCTGGGGGACAGCATCACCGCCCGGGGCGCCACCCAGACGATCATTTCCGACTATTATCTAACGCGTTTCCCGGACCGGACGGTCCGCTTTGTGAACGCGGGACGCTCCGGAGACAGCGCCGGCGGCGCGCTCGGGCGGGTGCAGGAGGACGTGATCGCCAAGAAGCCGACATCGGTGTCGATCATGTTCGGGATGAACGACGTCAACCGGGGCTCCTACATTGCAAACCCCGACGACGCGAAAAAGGGCCAGCAGCAACAGGCCCTGGACGGGTACAAGGCGAACATGGAGAAACTGGTCGCCCGAATCCGCGCCGAGGCGGGCGATCCCAAACTATACTTTGTGACTCCATCACCGTTCGACCAAACCGTGGTGCTCGAAAAGGAAAACAACCAACCGGGCTGCAACGACGGGCTGGGCCGATGCGCAGGGATCGTACGGGAAATGGCGCAGAATAACCCTTCGACGCTTGTGGATTTTCATGCCCCGATGACGGCGCTCAATCTGGAGCAACAGAAGAAAGATCCGAAGTGGACCATCGTCGGCGCGGACCGCGTCCATCCAAGCGCGCCGGGGCACCTGATGATGGCCTGGCTTTTCCTGAAAACCCAGGGGGCGCCTTCTCTTGTTTCAAAGGTGACCGTGGATGCGGCGGGCGGCCGGACTGGCAACAGCGTCAATGCGGAGGTCACCGGCGTTGAAAAGAAGGAGGGCGGCGTGTGGTTCACCGTGCGGGAAACGGCGCTGCCCTTCCCCATCGATCCAGCAGCAAAGCCTTTGCTGGAGCTTCTTCCCATTGAAAAGGATCTGGCTGAGGAAACGCTGGCCGTCACCGGCCTTGCGGACGGGAACTTCGAGGTGCGCATCGACGGCGCTGCAGTCGGACGTTACGGGGCGGCGGATTTGGCGCGGGGGATCAACCTCGCCTTCAACGAGGCCACGCCTCAGTTCAAGCAGGCGCAGGCGGTCCGCGGTCACAACGAGCAGCGGCGGAACGCCGAGGCGCAGGCCTGCAGCCTGATGAATACGCGGCGCTGGATGCAGAGCCGTTACAAGGTCAACGTGGATGACCCTGCCGCAGTGCAGGCGCATTACGACCATTTTGAGGACAAAAAGGAATACAACGCGGGGATGGCGTTGAACTACATCAAGAACTGGCCGCGCTACGAAGAACTCCTGAAGCAGGTAGCCGAGCATGAACGGAATGCCCAGGCGGGGCGCGCACCGGTGCCGCACAGCTACGCAGTAGTGCCGGTCGCCGCGGGGAAATAAGTGGCGCCATCGAAGCGGCCGTTATTAGAAGCGGGACTTGATTGCGCCCCCTTCAAACGGCACCCCCTTTTTCTCTTTAATTAAGCAGGACTTATAACAGTCCGACAGACCTGCCGGACGGCTGGGATCGGCTTCGATCTGGCACTCCTGTCGGCCGTGCGACCTAAACTTGTTTTGTCTGTTCCCGGGACATTTAACGGCTTAACAAAGTCAGACATGTCTATTGAAGGTCATCGGCTGGGCGAATTTGAAGTACTCGAATGCCTCGGGCAGGGCGGCATGGGCGCCGTTTACAAGGCCCGGCAGGCCGTCCTCAAGCGACTAGTCGCCATCAAGACGCTCCGGCCGGCTCTCGCGATGGACGCCGAATTCGTCACCCGCTTTCACAACGAGGCCGTGGCGGCGGCGGCCCTCAACCACCCGAACCTCGTCCAGGTCTACGCGGCCGGCGAAACAGGCGGACAGCACTGGTTCGCCATGGAATTTGTCGATGGCGAGTCGGTGCAAAAACGCCTCGACCGGCTCGGAAAACTGGAGGCGGAGGAGGCCATCGCCATCTGCATGCACGTCACCACCGCGCTCGACTACGGTTGGAGAAAGGCGCAGCTCATCCACAGGGATATCAAACCCGACAACATATTCCTGTCCGGCGACGGGGAGGTCAAACTCGGGGACCTGGGCCTAGCCAAGAGCTCTTCGCAGGAAAACAGCCTGACGATGACAGGCGCTTCCATGGGCACCCCGCTCTACATCAGCCCGGAGCAGACCGAGGGCAGGCGCGACATCGACCTTCGAGCCGACATCTACAGTCTGGGCTGCACGCTCTTCCACCTGCTCTGCGGCAACCCGCCCTACTCGGGTGAAAGCGCCGTTGGGGTCATGATAAAGCACGTCAGCGCGCCACTGCCTGACATCTGCGGCGCCCACCCGGACGTTCATCCGGCGATTGCGTCCGTGGTTCTCAAGATGATGCAAAAGGCGCCCGCAGACAGGCACCAAACCTATCCCGAGCTGACGGCCGATCTGCACGCCGCCTTCGCCGCCCTTTCCACTCCGGTCGTCCAGACGGCCGCCCCGGCGCAGGTGGTTCCCATCGCCACGCTGCACTCCGCACAAAGGCAGACCCAGGCGGTCAAGTTGTCAAAAGCCGACCTAGACCAACCGACAAAGGGCAAGGCTGGTCTGTGGATTGCCGCGGCTCTCGGGTGCGCTGCGCTTGCGGGAGGCGCGAGCTGGCTCGCCACATCGAAAAAGGAACCAAAAAACGAAACGACCGAAGCGAATTCGGCCTCCAAGGACGAGTGGAAGGTGTTGTTCGACGGGAGCAATCTCAACAGCTGGCACGGTGTCCAGAAAGGGGCGCAGCCACAGGGCTGGATGATCAAAGACGGGGTAATCCACACCACCGGAAAAAATCCCCCCCTGATTTCCAACGGGGAGTTCGATAACTTTGAACTCGAGTTAGAGTGGAAGGTCGGCCCGAATACGAACAGCGGGATTTTCTATTGGATTCCAAACGGACACGCCGACAACGTTTCCTCATCTCCCGAGTTTCAGGTGCATGACCCGGCGCAGTCTGACAAGTACAAGTCAGGATCTCTTTGGGGCATGATACTCGCGACATACGTCTACGACAACCCCGTCGGCCAGTGGAACAAGGCGCGCCTCGTTGCCCGCGGAGGAAAAGTCGAACACTGGGTGAACTCCAAGCCCGCCTGCCAGTATAATCTGGATGACCCTGCGTGGCAGAAGGTGAAGGCTGCGCTTCCTCCGAACAAGCCGGTCCCGTGGGAATCCGTGCGGAAAGGAGCCGTTGCCCTTCAGGCAAATGGAGGAGAAGTAGATTTCAAAAACATCAGGGTGCGGCCGCTCAAGCCGGGCAAGTAACACCCGATAAAAACAAGCCCGGCGGCCCAGTCGCCACTCCCGGGGCTAGCGGCGGACCCAGCGGAAGCCGCCGTCTCCAGCGTGATCAGGCTTCAGGCTTCCACGGTACGAAACGCGGCAGCCCTCGGCCTTGTTCATCCAGCCGCCGCCGCGGACCACTCTCTGAGGCGCCTTTCCCACGCCCAGCGGATCCTCGAGCTGCTCCGAATACCCTTTCGCATACCCGTCCCAGCACCACTCCATCACGTTACCCGCCATGTCATACAAGCCGTAGCCGTTGGCCGGGTAGCATCGGACGCTTTTCGGACCCGCCGAGCTGAAATTCGCATCCTCCGTCGAGAGCGTGTCGCCGTTTGGAAACCGCAGCCCCTGTCCCTTTCCCCGGGCAGCCTTCTCCCACTCGGCCTCCGTTGGAAGCCGGTAACCGTCCGAGGTCCAGTCCACCATCTTTGTATCCAGCAACAGGTCGCCACTCCGGTAAACCGAGGCGGTTTGAAACGTGTTGTCCTGATAGTAACACGGCTTGCGCCCGGCCATCTCGCTCTTGGCGTTGCACCATTTGACGGCGTCAAACCAGCTGACCTCATACACAGGGCGGTCCCTGTAGGATCCCGCACCCGGGTTCTTAAAGTTGTACCCGTGCTGCAGCGCCCAGTCGTAAACTGCCTTCCATTCGCCCCAGGTGACCTCGGTCTCCGCCATGAAAAATGCGCTGACTTTGGCCAGGTGCACTTGGCCGTCGGTTTCCCAAGGGGCGCCCATTTGATAGACACCCTCGGGAATTCCGACCGAGGGATAATCAGCAAACTCCTGAGCCACCAGGGTCTGGACAGGCGCCTTGCGGCAGGCGGCAAGCGAAAGCAATATAAGCGACACCCCCTGCACGGCGGCGCGCCACACTCCGGAGGGCGAAGGCTGGTTTGTCTTGCGAGTATCAGGAGTGGATCGCGCGGACATAGCCAATTTACAACGACTGGTTTTCAATTTTGCTCACGCGGAGCAACTGTGTCATGTGGCAAGGGTAAAGTTGGGGTTGTTGAGTAAGCGGTTAAAAAGGACCACGAGCTTTCGCATGGTGGCAGTGATGGCGACCATCGGTTTTTTTCCATTGGCGCGCAATCGAGCGTAAAATTCCCGC
>CANFTB010000018.1 GCA_947449735.1 Chthoniobacteraceae bacterium
ACTGCATTGCGAAATACGACGGCTATTTCGAAAAGGAGGGCCAGTCCCTTGGGGTTCCCGGACTGGTCTGGTTAACGGCCCGGAGAATATTCAAGATCTACGAGCGCTCTAACCGGATGACAGACTGGGCTCTGTTTCAGGACTTGTGTACATACAGGGCAATGGATCAGGCAGACCTCGACGTCGGGAGTTCGGATGCCGTGCTCACTGAGTTCCTTTGCTGCTGTGTGTGGGGAGCGCACGACCTTTTGATCAATGGGGGTTCGTGGATATTTCGAACACGTGATTCAGATTCTGAGGCCTAAAGGTATGCAAGCAGACGCTGCGAAGAGGGAGCGGCCCTCATGCTTGTGTCCCCCACTTTGGGAACGACAGATCAGGGAGCCAGGCCGCATTAGATAGATTGCCAGCAGGTACCGCGGTGATCCCCCTTGCCAGCTCCCATGGGGCACCTTGCCCATGGCACATCACGAAAACATGCTCCAAGCCCAACACCTCCAATGCGGTTTTCATGGATGCGGTCACTTTGGGGGCCTTTGTCAGTTTAATTTCAAAACCCAGGCGCGTTGAGCCCTTGACCACGAGCAAGTCCAGATCCGCCCCGGAATGAGTACCCCAGAAAAAGGCTTCTCCCCTCTGCACATCAAAGCGATGAAGAAGCTCCCTGATGATGGCCCCCTCCCACGATGCACCGCACTTGGGATGCGCCAGAAGGTCCTCGTGACGGGCAATGCCAAGAAGACTGTGCAAAAGACCCGTGTCTGAAACATACACCTTCGGAGACTTGATCTCCCGTTTTCCCACGTTGGCGTGCCAGGGCAGTAGCCGGAAAGCCATGAATGTTCCCTCCAGAATGTCCAGATACCGGCTCACTGTCTTGTCGCTGACCCCCAGGGAACGAGCAAGCTCACTGCCGTTCCAAGTCTGTCCATGGTGATGGGCCAGCATCGTCCAAAAACGCCGCAGAGTCAGGGCAGGCAGATTGATGCCCAACTGGGGCAGGTCACGCTCAAGGTAGGTTCGGATAAACGCGTCCCTCCATTCCCGACTCACCCCCGTGCTCTTCGCCAGAAACGCTCGTGGGAAGCCCCCCTTCAACCAACGTTCGTCCATCCACTCGGGGCCGGACCCTTCAAGAGCAGGAGAAACTTCATTCCATTCCAACCCGTCCAGCTGGTGGAACACCACCCGGCCTGCCATTGTCTCCGACGTGGCTTTGAGCAGTTCTGGGGCAGCGCTTCCAAGTAGCAGAAACTTGGCGGGGCACTCCGGGCGATCTGCAAGCACGCGGAGCAGCGGGAACAAATCGGGTCGCAACTGCACTTCATCGATCACGACCAAGCCCTTCAGTTCCCTGAGTACAAAACTGGGATCCCCAAGCCGGGCTTGATCGTCTGGATCTTCCAGATCGAAATGATGGGCTGGCCCCTTCCACTCTTTAGCCAGCTCCTTGGAAAGGGTCGTTTTACCGACCTGGCGTGCCCCCAACATCGCCACCACGGGGAAATGCGAGAACTTCGCCTGCAGGGTAAGGAGATGACGAGGACGCGGAATCACACATCCAATTTACATGAAAAATCGGATCCGTAATCCGAATTTTCACACTTTTGATTTACCGCTGTCTCCCAGGGACGGTCAGATGCTTTTACGCAGACCGTTCCATCTTCAGGCGCTCGGCCAGCCAGACCTTGATGATGGACTGACGCGTAACACCCACCCTGTCGGCCTCTTTGTCCAAGTTCTCAATCATCCAGATGGGCAGGTCCACGTTGACTCGTTTCTGCTCCAAGTTGGGTCTTCTCACCGTCGAGAGATCCAGATGCGGCAACAGATCCGCTCCTGAGTCAAAGACATCATCAAGTTGCTCGGCCTTCATAGTACAATTCCTCCTCGTTGGTTCTGCTTCTGCGGGCTGAAATAATCCGGATCTTTGAAATTCTCTCTGTAAAAAATACGCTCCAGACCTTTCCCTCCATTCTGGCGATTAGGGCGAATCTGGGCTCGGTGTCGCTCTTTGCCTGAATCTGGAGGGCATGAAGGTCTTTCCAGAGTTCTTGAGCTTGGATGAAATCGATGCCGTGCTTGAGGCGGTTGGTTTCGCTCTTGGCGTGGTCAAACTAAAAATCCATTTCAACCCCTTATTTATACCTTAATGGATCCACCTTGGCAACCCCAGTCTTGATCAAAATCAGCACTAGACTCAACGCAGTCGTACTAGATCGCAGGACTTTGGATACAGCGCCAGAGAGGTTCGAGGCGAGAGGCAGGCTGAAAATCCAGCCGCACGAGAACTGTTCGGGGCCTCCTCGGTAAATTACTTCGCGTTCTGGATCGAAAACACCGCCGACCTGAAGGTTTCGAGCACCAAGTGGCTGTAGCCCTGATGGATGGACTCGGTTTGGTGGGCAACCAGTATCGTGCGGACGTCATCTGCCGCTTCAGCGTTCGCGAGCATTGGGACGAAAGTTTCGAGGAGGGAGTGGAGGGTCTCAGGAGGTCCGCCACCACAGTCGCAAAGCTTAGGTCCGGATAGTCGGAAAGGGGACGCAAGCTCACAGGATGCTTGGAATGGTCGTTATGGCTGAGCGCAGGCGTTCAGCCTCGTGGTGCGTGTAGACTTTGTGAACCACCCCCGTGGTCTGCCCGACAAATTCCATGCGAAGCTCTTTGCTTACACCCGTATTTGCCAGCGCAGAAATGAATGTGTGCCCCAAGGAGTGGAACGTCAGCCCGCTCAAGTTGTGGCCCGACTCTCCCTTTGCTTTGCGGATTAGTTCGCCCCGGACTCCGGCGCGCGTTGAAAGATCTAAAAATGGCGGCCTATCACTCCAACGGCTGGTCCGAGAGATCAACATCATCGATCCATACGCGGCCCGCGCCGTCAGCAGCGCGCATAAACACGATATCCACTGAGGCCGCGTTCGCGGGGGCGTCGGCGACCAGATGCTGAGCCTCGAACCGGTCATTGCTGCCGATCGCAGCAGCACTCTTTTGCTCGATAAACCTGCCGCTCACATCGAAGAACCGGAGATGAGCGGTGATGTTACCGGCGTCAGTGTGATGCCACATCCATCGCAAACGATAACGGCTCCGAGGCGTCGCTATCCCAGCCATGCTGCGCCACTGGCTGATCTGCTGTTTGCCGGCAGGGTTCTCGGCGATGTATAGAGAATGGCCACCGCTGGAGCATTTTTCGGTCGACCACTGCACACCGCCCTCGCTGCGATACCAAGCGGCTGGCCAGATGCCTCCGGGCTGCGCTTCCTCCATATTGCCGTTGGATAACAAATTTCCGAACAAAGGCCGTCCATCAGGACGTAAAGGACGGATCTGGTTCCAGCGCGGCGGGCTCATTTCACGCTCCCAAGTCTCCAAGTCGCGGTTTAGTTCTGCCAGAAAGTCCGGTCGATCTGCTGCAAGGTCTTTCGACTCCGTCAAATCCGCCGTCAGATCGAAAAGCTGATCCTTCCCATTGCGCTCTTTGACGAGCTTCATCCGGCCTTTTCGTACTGCCTTGAACGTGTGATACCGCCAGAAGAGGGTTTGGTGTACTGCGCCAGTCTTCGCGCCGCTCAGGAACGGCGTGAGATCCATCCCGTCTGTTTTCTCGGCAGGCGGTGCGCCTGCGGCGGCCAGTAGGGTCGGCACGATGTCCAGCGATGACGCCGGTTCGTCGAAAGTAATTCCTCCCGTTATTTTTGCGGGCCACTCGACGAGGTATGGCACGCGGATGCCGCCCTCCCAACACTCGCCCTTATAGCCTCGCAGCGGTGTGTTGAGGGAATAGTTCGCGCAGGTCGGATCGACGGAGGTGTGATTGCCTCCGGGGCTCCCGCCGTTGTCGGACAGAAATATCAGCAGCGTGTTTTCGGCAAGGCCCCGCTCTCTCAGATGTTCGCGCAGTTTGCCGATGTCTTCATCCATTGCAGCCATCATCGATGCGACGGCCCGGCGGACCGGATTCTCGATATGCCGCAGCTTATCCTCCCAGCGCGGACAGGGCGTGATCGGCGTATGAACAGCGTTGTATGCGAGGTAAAGGAAGAAGGGCTGTTGCGGCTTTTCATCGACAAATCGCAGCGCCTCGCGGGTAAAGGCATCTGTGAGGTATTCCTCTTCCGCGACAACCTCGCGTCCGCGAAGTATCGGCGCCTTGCCGGCCTCTTTGAAATGGACGGTTTTGAAGGGCGGGGTGGGTTTAAAATAGAAATTCCCGGGGTCATCATCGGAGAGATAGGCGCGGCCGCCTTCAAGGAAGCCAAAGAACTCGTCAAAGCCGCGTTGCTGGGGATGAAAGTTCTCATGCGCACCGAGATGCCATTTTCCGATGCAGGCCGTGCGGTAGCCCGTTGCTCGCAGCCGGTCGGCGATCGTTTTTTCCTCAACGGGCAATCCCATCAGCTCTGCGTGTTCAATCTCCCAGCTCTGGCCGATGTTGTTCTCATGCCCGAAGCGGTGTTGGTATTTGCCCGTCAGCAGTGCGGCGCGTGTCGGGCTGCACACCGGACAGGTGACATAACCGGAGGTGAACCTTGCGCCTGCCTTGGCCATTGCGTCGAGGTTCGGCGTCGGGGCATCCTTGCCGCCGTAGCAGCCGAGTTCACCGTAACCAAGGTCGTCGGCGAGAATGACGATGATGTTGGGTTTGGCCTTGGTCTGGGATGCTTCAACGCCGGATATCGAGGCAAGCAGGACGGCGAGGATGGCCCGTAAGAAGGCTGAGGTCGGAGCGCTAAAGAGGTTCATACTTGGGGGGTGCGGCGTACTTGGATCAAGGTGTCTTTTTTGGCGACTGATGCGGGGGCGCCTGGCCCGAAGGAGGAAGTGTGGCGTTTGCTTCCTTGTAAAGGGTTGCAAGCTGGGTGGGCGTGACAAAGACGATATCCGAGCCCGCGTTCTTAACGATCTCATCCACGTCCTTCGGGTGGAACGTCCAACAGTGCACGAACCCATTCACAAATGCAGGGCGCTGCGTACCCGCTTGTTCGCGAATCTCCCCCATAAATCCGCTTCCAAAGTTGCGCCAGGTTGTGACTGCACGAAAGACAGGCATCCCGTCTGGCAATTTGTAAGTGAGATTCGCGTAGCCGCTGTGCCCTGAATAACAACCCATGTCCGCAAAGAGACTGTGACAAAACGGAAGCGCCTTCGCGTACTCCGATAAAAAGGCATCCTCACCGTGGACTGTTCGAACGGTTCGCAGCCCGAGCGGCGGGAGTAATTTCGCCGTCCATTTCAGGAACCCTGCAAGGACTTCGGATTTGTTGGTGTAGGCCTCGCCCCAGTGATCGGGCTGCATGTAACTCGCGCCACTCACGTCGGCAATAAATTCGGTCGTTGGCGTCGCGCGTTCATAGTACCACTCGGCAATGGCAGGCTGCAGTTCCCGAATCGCCGGCCCTATCCCGAATGCCAGTGGGTATTTACCGTGGTTCGGACTCTCGAAATACTGCCGGAAAAACAGGTGCCACGCGTTTTGGTTGTCGCCGTCGGACATCGCCAGTGCCACGTAGATTTTGTCCTTCTCAAGAACCGGAGCGGGCGGCTGCTCCGGTTGCCTTAACTGCGCAACGCGCACGCCGCTCATGACGCCCGCATTGAGCATGTGGTCCGAACAGACGAGCCCCTTTCCATACCGGCTCGCCAACGCCACTCCCGGCGGCTCTCCAATGCCGACTCCCTCACCGGCGGCCGGAAAACCAAAGATGGGTATGTTCACGGGCATCTGCGAGAACACGTTTGCGACCGCTCGTTTTTCCGCACCGCGATCAGCTCCCGGATTGACCTCGTCTTCCTGACCGCAGATCCAGACCATCGGCGCCTTCCACTGATAGGCGTACGCAAACTTTCCATTTTTTAGACGCTCAGGGTGCATGTAGTCGCACACATGCTGGTTCAGGCGATCCTTGTACGTTGCCCAAACCCACTCCAAGCCCTCGGCGTACGTCTTGAAACGGCCGCGCAAATCCATTTTAACGACCAACCCAAGCGACTTCGCCAGCTCCGGCGACGCCACAATCCAGTCCTCGCAGGCAGCCACATTAACCGCCAGCAAGTCCCCGCGGTAAAGGTCAGGATCCGCAATGACGGCTCCTTTCACCTCGTCCTTGTATTTCGCAAACAGCGTCTTCCAGTTTGTTTCCTCGCGAAACCCGTCGATGTGCCCCTGCTTTTGATGCCATTCCAACCAAAAGCGGTCGGCTGCCGTATGCAGCAGCCAGATCTGCGGTTCTGTGCGACATGTCAACCCCTGGAGGCACGTCAATGCCACCCGCTCCTCGAGGCTCAGCTTGTTCAACGCGACGGCGGTAAGCTGGCGGGCGGGAGGATTCGATTTCGGCAAGAAGGATTCGCCCCAGGGTCTCGGTAGCTCTTGGGCCAGCAGACCATTGGGAAGCTGTCCCGGGAGCTTCATTTGGCCTAACCGGGCAAGTTTGGTGCTGAAGTCGTCCGCCGATATCTGCTGCTTCTCGCGCAAACACCAGAGGACTCCACGAACCAGGAGCTGGTTTGCCATGAACACGTCGGTTTCATCCGAGCCGCCGATCATGTGTCCGAGCCACACGTCACATGCACCGGAAAACGTCGGGCAACGATGCCTGATCAGCGCCGCGCTTGGCTGGGGCTTTTGTTCCGGGCCCACGCTGGTGAGAAGCGGCACCACCTCGTCGAGAGGATCCAAGGTCTCGACATCCAGCCATTGGGTCCGGCCGTCTTTCCCTGAAAACCATTCCTTCGGAATGGCAAGGGGACTTTCCGGCACCTGCAGTGTCCACGTTTGCCCCGCTGGCGCCGACTTAAAGCCGCCTGTGGCGATCCCGTCTTGTTGATGGCGGAAATAACTCCGGTGCCCCAAGTCGCGCCATTTGCCGTCCACTCGCTCGCAGGGGTGGGTGAAGGGCACTCCAGTTAAAACAAAACTGCCCCCCGCGCGGTGGAATGCCTGAAGATTTGCAAACGCTGGCTCTGGAAAAGAGTTTCCGGTCGCAAGCACCAACACCGAAGAATCAGCCTCCTCCAGAAAGGAAGGACTTTCCAGTGTTGCCGCATCGACAGCCCGTGCGTCGACGCCCGATTCCTGCAGTTTCGCCACGATCTTTTGCGCAGAGATGGCTACAGCTCCCCCCGTCCGAGGGAAATGACGCTCTCCGAATACAGAAACATGTCCCTTGCCTGCAGCCGCTACCGTTGAGAGCAGGAGAGGCGTTGCTAAAAACAAGAGTGCGCGGAGGGTAGGGACCATCTCTCGAACCTAACAGAAGCACCCTGCCGCGTCTTGTCGGGCGTTTGAGCGACAAGACAGCGGCGCACAAAAGCAGGTTAATCTGTTTAAGACCTGCGAGAGCAGATACGCCTCTGGAGTTGTCGCCAGATTAACCCGCCCCATCAGGACATGCCTTCGCTTTTCTTCCCTCAGCTCCGAAGCGCCTGCGTGTCGCTGCTTTTACTGGTCGCAGGTCGGAGCGCATCGGCTCGGTCTCCCCAGGACGTGAACACCAAGCCGCTCGGGGTTGATCTCGTGTCCCTTGAAGTGAATGACACCCCTCTTGCTGCGAACGCCTGGAGTGCAGCAACACGGCCCAGCGCCGGGCCCCTGAGCTTCTCCTCTGTGCGTTCGATGCGTGTTCATTTCAAAGAATTCTCTCCCGAAAACGGCTCGTCCCCGAAACTCCAATACTTCCTTTCAGGCTATGACACCCAATGGCACGCCCTCAGAGCCCACGCCCAACTCACGGTTCGTTTTTTAGACAAAGACGGAGCCATCATCGGTACCGAGGATCTAAACGCGAACGGGGACAGCGCGGGGTGGATGGGAACGATTGCCAACTCAGAGTTTTCAGCGCGCTCAGCCACACTCAGCGCACCCCCGCGATGCAACCGGATTCAACTCCTGATCATTTCAAGTGTGCCTCAAATGATCGGCCAGTACGCGCTTCGCGACATCACGCTCTCGATCGCACACTCGGAAGGGCGCGGGAGGTCGACGGCCGTACTATCGACCGACGAGGGGGTGGAGATGAACAATGCGCTTGGCGGTCCCCTTCAATGGGCAAGAAGCGGCACCCGCGCCCAGCTAGCCCAGGTGGTAACACTGCCCGATGGAAAGCACGCGCTTGCACTCTTGGATAACGCGTCGACAACGTTTGGCGCATGGATTCTAAAACCGCCGCATTGTCCGGAAGTGCGTGAAGGCGAAGAAATCGTTCTCAACTGGAGAGAATGCTTCAGTTTGGGCCGTGGCGGAGACGGGTTGGCTTTCTATGAAAACCTTCCTCCGGGAAACTACAATCTGCTGGTCGCGGGACAAACCATGGAAGGCCGCAGCATCGCAGAAAGCAGCGTTCTTGCGTTCAGTATTCCCCCGCCATTTTGGGAGCGCCCCCTGTTTTGGATCGTTGCAGGAGTCGCCTCCACCGGGTGCGCCTTCGGCCTCACAAAGTTCACCGCGAGACGTCGGATGGAACGCCATTTTGCTGAGCTCGAGCGCCAGCATCTTGTGGAAAGAGAACGCTCTCGAATTGCGCGTGACATCCACGACGAACTGGGGGCCAGCCTTGCCGCTATCGCGTTGATCAGCACCCGCGCCCTGGAAAACCTCTCGGTCCATCCTGAGACCGCCGAACCATTAAATGAGATCTCAAAGCGCGCCAAACAAACTGCCCGTCAACTCGCCGAAATCGTCTGGGCCGTGAACCCTGCCCGCGATTCCGTGGAGAATCTCGTCGATTTTGTCTGCCAGTTTGCACAAGAACATCTCGAACTCGCAAACATCCGGTTTCGCGCTCAAATCCCCAGCGAACTTCCCGAGCTCGCGCTTTCCTCCAACGCAAGGCACGAGGCTTTTCTTGCGGCAAAAGAACTCGTGCACAACGCCGTACGGCACGGCAAACCAACGCTGGTTGTGTTAATAATCCAGTGTTCTCCCGGATGGCTATCCGTCGAGATCGAAGACAATGGCTGCGGTTTTATCCCTGTCCCAGACAACATGCACGGCGGACTCGCCAACGTCGCTGAACGCATGAAAAAAGTGGGTGGCGAGTTTGGGGCACACTCCGTTCCATGTCAGGGAACTCGGATGCAACTGCGGATCCCCCTTAGCACTGCCCATGGTTCAAAACAGCATGTCTGAGATGGGTGCCTCTATCCTCGTGGCGATTGTGGAAGATGATGCGGCGCTCCGAAAGAACCTGCATGCCATCGGTTCCTCGTTCTTTCTTACGCGGGCACTTTAGCGCGCCCCGCGATCATTCCGAGCGCGCGGGCCGCGGAAATCGGGGCGAAAAGGCAGATTCAGCATTCGGTTTATTTTTTCTAAGATGGGGACGCTCTGTTGGTTTTTTGTCATGTAGACGCGTTTTTATATGGCAACAAACCGAAACCGCTCCTCCTCGCTCCTTGCCGAGCGCAAGGCGCCCTCCAAATACAGTGTGCCCAATCTGGACCGCGCGCTGAGTATTTTGGAGATATTGAGTGCTGCGCCGGCCGGCCTGACGCTCAGCGAGCTTGCCGCCACTCTTGAGATCCCGACAAACAGTGTCTTTCGGATCAGCCGCACTTTGGAAGAGCGGGGGTATTTGGAGCGAAACGAGGGTTCCAAAAAATTCCACCTCACCCAGAAGCTGTTGCGGCTGAGCTGCGCCCCCGCTGCTGGAGAACGGAGCCTGACCGAGTCGGCGCTGGAAACGATGCGCAGCCTTCGGGACGCGACGATGGAGACCGTCCTGCTGGGGACCATCTCGGGCGCGGAAGGAATCGTGCTCGAACAGGTTCCGGGCCGTCATCCATTCCGGTTTTGCGTGGACGTGGGGGTCCGTTTTGAGCTGCACACGGCAGCCCCTGGGAAGTCGATGCTCGCAGCCCTGCCTCCCGCGGAGGCGGGCGCGCTGATGGACCGGATGCCTTTCACACGCTTCAACGCGCGCACGATCACAGAACGCGCCGCGTTCGAGGCCGAGTTGCAGCGCACCCGGGCCTGCGGCTTCGGTGTGGATGAGGGAGAGGAACGCGAGGGGGCGCACTGTGTTGGGAGCGTGATTCTCGACCGGCAAGGCGCTCCGGTGGGAGGGATCTGGATCACCGGCCCGTCCTCTCGGCTGCCCGCGTCGAGGTTTGCTTTCGTGGGCAGTCTGGTCCGGGAGGCCGCCCTTTCGGTCTCTGCAAAGCTCGGCTATTTTCCTAGCTGAACCGTTTGTGAGCCTGCATTTTATGAACATAAAGGTTCCGTCCTCCGTCCTCGGTTTTTGCTCCGGACTGCTCCTGCTTTCGAGCGGCTCCGTTTTCGCAGCGCAGGGCACTCCGGAAGCGGAACAGTTTTTCAAGGAGCAGGTGCACCCCCTTTTGAAGGCGCACTGCATCAAGTGTCACGGCGGGGAAAAGACGAAGGGTGGTTTTGTGCTCACCTCGCGAGAGAGCTTGCTGAAGGGAGGCGAAAGCGGCGCGGCCATCGATTCCGCCGCCCCGTCGAAGAGCCGGTTGCTGGAAATGCTCAGCTACCGGGATGCGGACCACGAGATGCCGCCCGCTGGAAAGAGGCCCCAGGCGGAAATTGATATCATCCAGAAATGGCTTGAGATGGGCGCGCCCTACGACCCGGCCCTGGAGAGCGCCCCTGTCAAGACGGCGCACGCCCAAGCACCCGGAGTCACGGAGGACCGCGCCAACTGGTGGGCCTACAAGCCCGTGCGCGCGGATGCCCCCCCGGCGGCGGCCGACCCAGCGTGGCGGAAGAACCCGGTGGACGCGTTTCTCGCAAAGCAACACGCCCAGAGGAACCTCCGCCCGAACCCGCCCGCTTCGAAGGAGCAGCTTGTCCGCCGGGCCTATTACGACGTTACAGGCCTTCCCCCATCGCCCGAGGAGGTCGCAAGCTTTGTGGCAGACGCCTCGCCCGACGCCTGGCCGCGGCTTGTCGACGCGCTCCTCGCCAAGCCCCAGTACGGGGAGAAGTGGGCCCGCCACTGGATGGACGTGATCCGCTACGCCGAGTCGGAGGGTTTTGAGCGCGACAACGAGAAGCCCCACATCTGGCGGTACCGCGACTACCTGATCGAGGCCTTCAACTCGGACCTGCCCTACAACCGTTTCATTCTCGAGCAGCTTGCAGGGGATGAGTTGGAGCAGCCCACGCTACAGTCGCTCACCGCGACCGGCTTCCTCCGCCTGATGCAGTGGGACGACGAACCCTCCGACCGGCTCCAGGCCAAATACGACCTGCTGGCCGACAACGTACTGGTCACCAGCGAAGCGTTCCTCGGCATGACGATGGGCTGTGCGCGCTGCCACGATCACAAAAAGGATCCGATCTCGCAGAAGGATTATTACAGTTTCATGGCGTTCTTTCACGGCCTGAAAGACTACGGCGCCACGCGTAACAACCCGCGCCTGTGGGCGCCCGAGGTGGACCGCGCCCGGCTCAACCTCGAGCAGAACAAACGGCTCGCCAGTCTGGACGCGGAATACCAGAAGAACCGGGAGCTCCTGATGGATTGGCATGCCAAGACCGGCACCGCGTCTAGGAAGGGCGAGGACGCACCCCCACTCGTTGCACCCCGGGGAGGGGAGGAGAACGCCTGGCAGCACACCACCAAGGCGCCTGCGTCCAACTGGCGAGCGGAGAGCTTCGCCGCCAAGGGTTGGAGCACGGCCAACACCACAGACGCCGGGGCAGGTGCCGAGGTTTGGATGCGCGCCAAGTTCGGGCTGGCAGAGATCCCGGCGGATTTCTATCTGGACCTTGAATACCAGAACGACACGGAGGTTTTCCTCAACGGGTCCCCGATCCTTCAGGGACATAACCTCCCCAAGGGACGCCGCGCCATAGAGCTGGCTCCAAACTTCAAGCGCCTGCTCCATACGGGCGCAAACTTCCTGGCCGTCCGAACCGTTGCCGCGGGCGCCGGTGCGCTGCCCAACGTAAGCCTATACACTGGGCTCTCGCCCGAGGGACGGGCAGAAAAGCTGCTGCGCGGTCCGAAAAGGTCCGAGCAAGGGGACCTCAACCGCCTCGCGGGCGGGGACCTTTTGGAAAAGATCAAAAAAGCCAACCCCTCGTGGCTGGCGGAAGCAGGCCGGTTGGTCGGCATTCCAATCAGTGCGGCTTCGGAAGACGGCGCCACCCCCGCGCCCCTCGCCGTCCACCGCCGCGGCAGCCCTCAGAATTTGGGAGAGCTTGTGGAACCTGCGTACCCGGTGATTCTCACCAAGGGCGGCCCTGCGCTTCTCTCGAGCGCACCAGTCGGCGGCGGGGCATCGTCCGGGAGACGTCTGGCACTGGCCAACTGGCTGACGCAACCGGACAACCCGCTGGTGAGCCGCGTGGCAGTCAACCGGATCTGGCAGCATCATTTCGGCCGGGGGCTTGTGCCCACGCCAAACGACTTTGGGCGTCTGGGCGAGCTGCCGACGCATCCCGAACTGCTGGACTATCTGGCGCGCACCTTTATCGAAAAAGGGTGGAGCTTCAAAGCGATGCACCGGCTGCTGTTGACCTCGCAGGCGTACCAGATGAGTTCTGCCGGAACACAGGACTCCCTTGAAAAGGACCCGGAGAACTCTCTTTTCTGGCGGTTTCCGATGCGCAGACTCACGGCGGAGGAGCTACGGGACTCGATTCTTTCGATGTCTGGAGTGTTGCTGCCGCAGATGTTTGGTCCGCCGGTGCATCCCCCGCTGCCGCGTGCTGTTTTGGAAACCCAGTCTGTTCCGGGCCGCAACTGGCCGGTGGAAAACGAGGAGGACACGACGCGCAGGAGCATTTACGTCCATGTGAAACGCACCCTTTCGGTGCCCTTGCTCGCCGACCACGACCAAGCCCCCACCGACACGCCCTGCGCTGTGCGGTTTGTGAGCACGGTTTCGACGCAGGCCCTTGGGCTGCTCAACTCGGACTTCATGGAGAACCAGTCCAGGTTGTTCGCGGAGCGCTTGCGCAGGGAAGCGGGCGACGACGTCAAAGCACAGATCCGCCGCGGCCTCCAACTCGTACTGCAACGCCCCCCCCGGGAAAGCGAAATCGCCCTTTGCCTCAAGACGTGCGAGAGGCTCAAAAGCGAGTTGAACATCTCCGACATGACCGCCCTCCAGCGTTTTGCCCTGATCGCTCTCAACTTGAACGAGTTCATCTATCTGGACTAATCCAAAGGCCCGCTCATGCGCACTTCTTCCCACTCCAACTTCTGCGGCAACGTCCGGCGCCGGGAATTCCTTACCACCGTAGGCGGCGGGTTCACGCACATGGCGCTTTGCGGGCTTCTGGCAAAGGACGGCTTCTTCGGCACGCAAGCGCAGGCGGCGGCGTCCCCAGCCCCGGCTGGGGTGAGACTTCCGGGCAAGGCAAAGAGCGTGATCTTTTTGTTCATGTACGGAGGCCCGAGCCACATCGACACTTTTGACTACAAACCCGCGATGCTCGGGATGGATGGCAAGACCATCCAAATCCAAACCAAGGGCCGCGGCGGCTCCAAGAACGAGGGCCGGATTGTGGAGCCCAAATGGAAGTTCAAACAGTACGGCCAGTCCGGAAAATGGGTTTCCGAACTCTTTCCCAATGTCGCTCAATGCGTGGATGATCTTGCGTTCATCCATAGCATGACGGCCGAGTCCCCAATCCACGGTTCGGCGATGCTCAAAATGAACACAGGATCCATCATCGGGGGCAAGCCGGCCCTTGGTTCTTGGATCAACTACGGCATGGGCAGTCTCAACCAAAACCTGCCCGGCTTCGTGGTGATGCTCGACAAAAAGGGCGGCCCCATTTCCGGCGCAAAAAACTGGTCCTCTGGCTTCATGCCGGCCACCCACCAGGGCACGGTGTTCCGGGCCGCGGGTGCTCCCATTCTGGATTTAAGTCCTCGCGAGGGTGTTAGCACTGGGGAACAGAGACTCCTGTTGAATTCGCTCAACGAACTCAACCAGTCCCACCTGAGCGGGCGCAGCGACAACACCAACCTTGCCGCCCGCATCGAAAGCTACGAGCTCGCCTACCGGATGCAGGCGGCCGCCCCCGACACCATCGATCTCTCCAAGGAGTCCGCAGAGACCCTCGCCCTCTACGGAATGGACAACCCACGCACCGAGGACTTCGGGCGCAAGTGTCTCCTCGCCCGCCGATTGGTGGAAAGCGGGGTGCGCTTCGTCCAGATCTACTCCGGGGGCGCGCACACCGACGACAACTGGGACGCGCACGGGGATCTGGTCAAAAATCACGAGTTTCATGCTGGCAACACGGACAAGGCGGTGGCGGGTCTTCTTAAGGATCTCAAACGGCGGGGTCTCCTAGATGAAACCCTGGTGGTGTGGGGCGGCGAGTTCGGCCGCCAGCCCACCGCGGAATACGCCGCCGGCACGGGGCGCGACCACAACTCGGCCGGCTTCACCATGTGGATGGCCGGGGGAGGAATCAAGGGGGGCGTCAGCTACGGAGAAACCGACGAACTCGGCAACCGCGCGGTCGCCAACCGATGCGAGGTCAAAGACCTGCACGCCACAATCCTGCACCTGCTGGGCGTGGACCCAAACCACCTCTCCTTCTTCTATGGCGGCCTCGACCAAAAGCTCGTGGGCGTCGAGGGTGCGGAACCCATTAGTGCCATCATGGCTTGATACTTTCGATCTAATCGGTCGCGCTGAATTGCATACCCCTCTTCCTAACCCCCAAAACCCAATGAAAAACAACCTGATGCACTGCCATTCCCTCCTTCGTCATCGTCTTTCCTCCCTGCTGCTCGGCGCCCTCGCCTCGACGTTCCTTCTGGACGTTCGCTCCCTTCATGCCGAGCAAATGGGCACTCAGCACCGCCTGCTTGTGGCCAACACGGGGCGCGTCGCCATCGTCGCTCCGGACGGCACGCTCGAGCGCGATGTCAAAAGTGCCGGGCTCCACGACGCCTCGCTTCTGCCCAATGGAAACCTTTTGTTCCAGTCCAGCTGGACCAAGGTGACGGAGCTCAACCCCGAAGGCAAAGTGGTATGGGAATACGATTCCGCGACCTCAAACGGAAACGCTGGAGTACCTATGGAGGTACATGCCTGCCAAAGGCTGGAAAACGGGCTGACCATGATTTCCGAATCCGGTGTGGGCCGCATCATCGAGGTCGATCGCGACGGCAAGCTGGTGCACGAAATCAAGCTGGTGCGGGACCGCCCGAACAAACACAGCGACACAAGGCTCGTCCGGCGCACCCCGGCAGGCAC
The DNA here is from genome assembly GCA_947449735.1 of Chthoniobacteraceae bacterium. Taxonomy (GTDB): domain Bacteria; phylum Verrucomicrobiota; class Verrucomicrobiia; order Chthoniobacterales; family Chthoniobacteraceae; genus Chth-196. The sequence goes on from CANFTB010000018.1 coordinate 15,193, forward strand.
CTATCTGGTGGCACACGAGGCGGACGGCAAGGTGAGGGAGTACGACAGGGACGGAAAAGTTGTGTGGGAGTTTGCGGTGCCGCTCTTTGGTAAGAAGCCGGCTGGAGGCCACGGGCCTGAGGCTTTTGGGAACCATCTTTTCAGCGTGGTTAGGATTGCAAACGGCAACACCCTGATCGGCACGGGAAACGGCCACAGCGTCCTCGAGGTCAATCCGAAGGGTGAAATCGTCTGGAAACTCGAGCAGGACGACCTCCCCGGCATCAAGCTCGCCTGGGTGACGCGCGTGGAACGCCTGCCCAACGGCAACACCCGCCTGGGCAACTGCCACGCCGGACCTAACATGCCGCTGAGTATTGAGGTAGATTCTTCCAAGAAAGTGGTCTGGTCCTACTCGGATTTCGAGCGCTTCGGAAACTCGACCGTGGCCGTGGATGTCGTTGACGGCGTGGGGACCGCTGCGGGAAAGTAGTCTCCTGCGCGGCCGTGCATCTGCAATTGATCGGCCCACTTTCCACACCTCAACTCCTGCTCTCTTTCCATGTTTGATCCCTCTTCTTTCTCTCTGAAGGGCCGCGTAGCCCTTGTCACCGGCAGCTCTACAGGCCTTGGAAAAGCGATGGTCGCCGGCCTGGGCAAAGCAGGCGCCAAAGTCGCCCTGAATTATCAAAACAATGCCGCACGCGCCGAATCCGCATTTGCCGAACTGGAGGCGGCCGGCATTGACGGCATGCTGGTCAGAGGCGACGTGACCGACGAGGCCGAGGTGGGCAGGATGGTGGCGGAGATTGCAGGCAAGCTTGGACCGGTGGACATCGTCGTGTTCAACGCCACTCCCGCCCAACCGCAGAAGCCGATTGAGGAATACGACTGGGAGTTTTACCAGCAGATGCTGGACTTCTTCATCAAGAGTCCGTTTCTGCTCACGCGCGCCTGCCTTCCGCATATGAAGTCCCAAAAGTGGGGGCGCATCATCAACGTAGGCTCAGAGGTTGTGGCCCGCGGCGTCGGCAACTTCACCGCCTATGTCGCCGCCAAGGGCGGACAGAACGGCTTCAACCGTAGTCTGGCCTCCGAGCTCGCCCCTTGGGGCATCACCGTCAACATGCTCTCCCCCGGCTGGATTCCGGTCGAGAGGCACTTGGATGATCCGGAGGAACAAAAGGCGGCCTACCGCAGTCTGATCCCGCTCGACCGCTGGGGCCTTCCGGACGACGTCGCCGGCGCCACAGTCTTCCTAGCGAGCGAGGCCGCTGCATTCATCACCGGTCAAAATCTTCACGTCAACGGCGGCATGACCACCCACTAGTCTTCTCCCCACCATGAAATTACACTCCCTCCTCCGTAACGCAGCCCTGCTGGGCTTGCTCTCCTTGAGCCTTGGCGCATGCAACAAACCAGCCTCCACCGAGGGAGGCACGTCTTCACCGTCGGGCGGTGAGAAGTCGAAAAAAATTGCCTTCGTCACAAACGGAGTGGCCTCCTTTTGGACGATCGCAGCTGCTGGGGTCAAGGCTGCCGCCCGCGACCTTAAAATTGATGCCCAAACACTCATGCCGGCAGAAGGCATCAGCGACCAGAAACGCATGGTCGAGGACCTGTTGACCCGGGGGATCGATGGCATCGCGCTCAGTCCGATTGATCCGGCCAATCAGACGGAACTCATCAATATGGCCGCCAAAAAAGCCAAGGTGATCACCCACGATTCGGATGCGCCGAAAAGCGAGAGGCTTCTCTACATCGGGATGGACAACTACAAGGCGGGGCGGATGTGCGGAGAACTGGTGCGGGAGGCGATGCCCGCGGGCGGAACGGTCATGATTTTCATCGGACGTCTGGAACAAGACAACGCCAAGCGGCGCAGACAAGGCGTGATCGACGCCCTCCTTGGACGCCCGGAGGATAGCAGCCGTTTTGACGAGACCTCCGCCGTTCTCGAAGGCAAAGGCTTCAAAATCTTGGGCACCCTGACAGACCAGTTCGACCGGGCCAAGGGCAAGGCGAACGCCGAAGATGCACTCGCCAAGTATCCAGATCTCGGCTGCATGGTTGGACTGTTTGCCTATAATCCTCCGCTGATCCTTGAGGCGCTCTCTCAGTCAAACAAGCTGGGTAAAGTCAAACTGGTCGCCTTCGACGAGGACGACGCCACCCTCGACGGCATTGAAAAGGGCAGCGTGTTTGGAACCGTTGTGCAGGATCCCTACATGTACGGCTACAAGTCGGTGGAGGTGCTGTCCGGGCTTTTGAGTGGCAAGCCCGAGGCAGTGGGTGCGGACAAGTTCCTCGACATTCCGGCGCGTAAAATTCTCAAAGAAAACGTCGTCGCGTTTCGCACGGAGCTCAAGACGCGGCTCGGGGCGGCGCAGTAGTCGCTCTCGATTGCCGCGGTGCGTGGTGGAGTCCTATTCTGTTTGAGGGCTCCACCCGGTTCCGTTCGGAGGCAGACACCTGAAAGGGCTCGAGCCTTAAAACTTTTCGATCACATGGCATCGCCCCTTTTGGAAGCAAGGCAGATCAGCAAGTCTTTTGCGGGCGTTCGCGCGCTCAAAGGCGTAAGCCTCAGCGTTTATCCGGGCGAGGTATTGGCCGTCGTCGGTGAGAACGGCGCTGGCAAGAGCACGCTGATGAAGATCCTTGCGGGAGTGCAGAGGCCTGACTCCGGTGAACTGGTTGTGGATGGGGCCGTTCGCACGATCGGTTCGGTGCAGGAGGCGCTTCGTTTCGGAATCGCTTTAATCCACCAGGAACTCAACCTCGCCGAGACCCTGGATGTGGGGGCCAATATTTTTCTGGGACGCGAACCTCACCGTTGCGGGTGGGTGGATGCCGTCCGTATTGAGACGGAGGCGCGCATCGTATTGGAACGTGTTGGGCTTAGCGTGGAGCCGGGTGCCTTGGTGGGCGATCTAACAATCGGCCAGCAACAGCTTGTGGAGATCGCCAAGGCTCTTTCTGTGAACGCCCGTGTGCTCATCATGGACGAGCCCACGTCCAGCTTGTCCGACCATGAAGCCAAGGTGCTTCTGAGACTCATTCGGGAACTGCGCAGCAAAGGGACCGGTATCGTTTACATCTCCCACCGCCTCGGCGAGGTTCAGGGCCTTGCTGACCGGGTGGAAGTCCTAAGGGACGGTGATAACGCAGGACGACTCTTGCGGGAGGAAATTTCACACGGCGCCATGGTCCAACTGATGGTCGGCCGCGCACTGGCACAGTTTTATCCGCACGAGCCCCATGAAACGGGTGAGGTCGTTTTGGATGTGGTTGGACTTCGGACCCGCGCCAACCCAGGCAAGGTCGTTGATTTTCAACTGCGTGCGGGTGAGATCGTGGGATTGGCAGGACTGGTGGGAGCCGGTAGGAGCGAATTGCTCGATGCTCTCTTCGGTGTGGTGCCCGCCCTGCAGGGAACGGTGCGCGTGTCTGGGGAGTTGGTAGAGCTTCGCTCCCCGCGGATGGCGATGGATGCTGGGATCGCGCTCGTGCCGGAAGACCGCAAGCATCAGGGGCTCTTTTTGGAAATGGGCGTTCGCGAAAACCTGAGCATCGCATCGCTGCATCGGGAGCAGACGGGTGGGTTTTTGAACCGAGCCAAGGAAAGGGCACTCTGCGAAGAGATGATGCCCGCGCTGCGCATCAAGGCGGCCGGAGTTGAGCAACCTGTGCAGTTTTTGTCGGGCGGCAATCAGCAGAAGGTCGTTATTGGAAAGTGGCTTGCGACACGGCCGGGAGTGTTTTTACTGGATGAGCCGACGCGCGGCGTGGACATTGGTGCAAAGCAGGAGATCTACCGGTTGATGGAGGAACTCGCGGCCAACGGGGCCGCCGTCTTGTTTGTGTCGAGCGATCTGGAGGAGATCTTGGGCATGTCCGACCGTGTTTTGGTGCTGCACGAAGGCCGCCTGAGCGGAGAACTGCTCAGAAAGGATCTCAGCGAGGAAGCCGTGATGCGGCTAGCCACGGCAGCGCACACAGAAGTCGCGGCCAGCTCCATTTAATATGAAGAAAAATCTCGGAATTTTCGGTTTGCTTGTCGTGGTGTGTGTTGTAACAGCGCTTCTTTCAGACAGTTTTCTGAGCGCGTACAATGTGGAGAACGTGCTGCGCCGGTCGGCGCTTTTTGGAATTTTAAGCATTGGCGTTGGGTTCGTCATCATCACGGGCGGCATCGACCTTTCGCTCGGGTCCGTGGTTTGTCTGGTGGGCTGTGCGCTGCCCTGGCTGCTCACGGTGCAGCACTGGCCTCTACCGCTCGCTCTGCTGGCTGTCGCTGCGGTTTCTTTGGGAATCGGCCTCTTTCACGGCCTGCTGATCACCAAGCTCCGCATCCAGCCCTTTATTGTGACCCTGTGCGGCCTGCTGCTCTACCGCGGGGTTGCGCGGGGGTTCACAGCCGACCAAACCGTCGGCTTTGGAACCGAGTTTAAAACACTGCGCCTGTTGTCCACCGGAAAGGTCCCGTTCCTTCCCGGCTTCGATCTTCCCGCACCGCTTTTTTTCCTGGCCCTAGTCGCCATCCTTGCCGCGCTCTTTCTCAACCGGACCATTTTCGGGCGGTACCTGCTGGCCCTCGGCCGCAACCCGCAGGCTGCCACCTACAGCGGGATTCCTACCCAACGCATGACGGTTCTTGCGTATGTCATCAGCTCGGGGCTCGCAGGCCTGGGTGGCGTGCTGTTCGTTCTGGATGTGAATTCGGCACAACCCGTCGACTTCGGCAACTTTTACGAACTTTACGCCATTGCCGCCGCTGTGTTGGGTGGCTGCAGCCTGCGCGGAGGTGAAGGCTCAATCGTCGGGATCCTCATCGGGGCGACTCTCATGCAGGTGCTGCGAAATACGATCACTCTGGTAACCACCCGCAACAATGTGGAGTTTGCAATTATCGGCGCGGTGATCCTTGTGGGCGTCGTCGCGGACGAGCTTGCCCGCCGTGTCGCGGCGCGGCGCCGCGCGGCGCGCGTTCTGCTAAGTTCCAGTGCAGGCTGAGCTGCGGTTTTATCCCCTCCCACGACAATACGTACGGCGGACTCGCAAGCTTGGCTGAATGCATGAGAAAGTGGGTGGCGGGCTTGCGGTACGCTACGTTCGGCTTCACGGAGTTCGGATGCAGTTGCGGGTTTCCCTCAGCACCACCCATGGTTTGACACAGCATGTTTGAGATTCCTTCTTCTATACTAGTAGCGATTGTGGAGGATGATGCGGAACTCCGAAGAAATCTGCATGCCATCGTTTCCTCCGCCCCGGATCTCTGTTGCGTGGGCACTTTTGCTTCGGCAGAAGAAGCCTGGGATTTGCTTCCCGGAAAGTCGCCTGCAGTTGTGTTGATGGATATCAATCTCCCCAAGGCAAATGGCATTGCCTGTGTCGCCCGCCTTTCCGGCGTGTTACCCCACACCCATTTTTTAATGCTCACAGTATACAATGATTCCGAGGCGATTTTTGATTCACTGGCGGCGGGTGCGAACGGGTATTTAAGGAAGCCGATGGAGCCCGCTGAGCTGTTGGAAGCCATCCGCGACGTGCACCGGGGCGGAGCACCAATGAGTAGCAGCATCGCGCGGCGGGTGATTCAGGCGTTCCGAAAACCTTCAGACCCGCCGGTGGCAGACAACTCCAGCCGCGTCGCCGTGCTTGAAAAACTGGCGCCTCGCGAGCGGGAAGTCCTCGAACTTCTTGCGAAGGGGTGTTTACAGAAAGAGATCGCAGATCAATTGGGGATCAGCTTCTCCACGGTCCGAACGCTCACCGGCCGGATATACGAGAAACTTCATGTCCATTCGCGGGGACAGGCTGTTGCCAAATATATCGGCGCCGCAGCGCCCTCGCCATGAGCTTGCGGCGAGTGTGCGTTTAAAAGGGGGGAGTTTGATTTGTTGAGAGGCAACGATCCAGTTCGGGTCTCTGAGGCCCCAAGGCAGAAAAACCGTTTTGCCAATGAGCTGTGAGGCCCAAGGGCTGGTTGAAAGTGGTTTTCGGCTGTGATCTTATCCACTGCTTTGAGGCTTTTAGCGCGCCCCGCGACACAGGACGGACACGGGTAAACGGAGCCGGTGAGATCGTAATCTTGAGAGAGAGTTTATGGGGGAAAAGAACCATCCTCAGATCAGTGTTCGCCCACGCGAATGTGCTCATTTAATATACGGTTTTAAGAAGCCATACATTATATCGGCCAGCGTGATCTAACCGCTTTCGTTCAGGGCCTAACAAGGCTGTGAGAGGACTCGGTAAGAGGGGTGAAGCGCCACTCGCTACTTCATCAATGGCAAACGGCTGTCGATGCTGGAGGGCTCCAGAATCTCAGCTTGCACTAGTTCGAGAGCACCTTCCGCTGCTAGCCTTTGGGTTGCGGTAGAGGCGCTTCGATTCGCTCATAAAACGGGCAGGGAGATGCGATATTCAAATCCCGCTTGAGATGTTGGAAAAATTCCCGCAACCGCTCAGCTTTTGCCCTCATGATAGGATCATTCAGAAGCTTTGTGATGAAGGTCTGGTCGCCACGTCCTTCATCGGCCTGTGTCATCGTCATCAGCCTCGCGTAAAGGGTGGCCCGGTCGTCTGTCGCCACATTCATCCCGTAGGGTTCTGCGAAGCCCTGCCACTTGGTGTTGTCCTTGTAGTAGGTGGACTGGCTCGGGGCATTCGGATAGTTTGGTGCGGCGGCGGCAAGCGCCGAGACCCTCCCGATTTTATACATGAATCCTTTTTGATTGAGACTGTCCCAGGCATCTCCGTGTATGGGTCCGCCCTCTTTTGAGAATTCTTTGTCCAACAGGTGCAACACTTCGTGATGGATCGTCCTCCGGAGAAAATCCATGGAAGCAGTCTTCTGTGGATCGAAACTGTGCAAACCGTAGGCGAATGAGACTTGCGGCAGCCAACTGAGTCCCTGTCCTGCTACGCCTGCACCCCTGAAATTGAAGTCATTCAACACATAGAGATTCTTCACATTCAACCTTCGCGTGACCTCAACGGGATAGATCGCCAACTCCTCCCGAATCATCTTCAGTAAAATTCTCAAGTGGAGCTGCTTATTGTCGGTAAAGTAGGAGTATTCCAAGCGGACTTTCGGCGGCATCGGCGGCGGAGGTGACCCCGGTTGCCACAGCACCTTGAAGCCCCATTGCGTCTCCAGAAACTGAAGGTCGGATTGAATCGAGGGATCCGCCTTGATCTGGTCCGCCGCATGGGTGTCGGAGAGGTCGTTGAGGCAGACAATTCGCTGGCTCTCCGGAACAGTGGACAGGATCGCCCAGTAGGACTGGTTGAACTGAGGGTCGAGATTTTGCAGGAACCTCTGCACAAGATCGATCCGCTGCTTCAAACGGGCGTCGGTGCTCGAAAGGGTGATGAGCTCATTGAAATCGCTGGGATCCCACATGATCTTGTAGAGGCCGTCCCTGGTGTTGCTGGACTTTGTGAGCCTTTTTCCGCTTTCAGTCTCGGGTTTGGTGTCGTCCGACTCGATCGACTTCCAATGTGCGGCAGTCATGTCAGGGGCCAGCGCACTCGCATCTCCAAGCAGGTAGTTGAAAAGAGTTGAGTGAATGTAGCCTTTCCCGAGAGCCTCAATAGTTGGGGTAATGACTGCGGGCACGGTTACGAAGATGGAAGCCGTGCTCTTGTCGCCGATAAAGGTCGGGGAGTAATTCGGATTAGTTGTCTTCAGAGCTCTAGCGGTAAAGGCATTAGCCAAGACAAAGCTCTTCACTCCAAATTTTTTGACGCATCCGGCCGGGTACCTCTTCAACTCGGCGTCCATCCAGGCGAAAATCGAAAGAGCGTTCTCCACGTGCTCGGGTTTCAAGGGGGTGACCTCGTAGTTCCTGGAAAGCTTTGGGTTGTTTCCCAAGCCCAGCTTGAGGTCTATCTCATAGGCCTCTTGAAGACGTTGAGCGACCGCGAGAAGGGCCGGATTTCTGGCAACTGGGACAGCCTCTACCAAGGGTCTTTCCGTCGGCTCTGTCTTACCGGATGAAGGTTGCTGCGCTGGCGTGGGCGTTATAACAGCAAGTATGGCCACAAGACCGAGAAGGGGAGATAAACGGGCCATACGGTTTTAAACTGATGGGTCCGAAAGGGGCTCACTAAGCGTCCTAACCGGCCCGCGGAGAGGTCTCATGGAGTGCGTTCTAGCAGCCCAACAAGCGACTCGTTGTTTGACATGATAAGGTCGGAAAACTGCCACGTCGCTCCAGAGGTCGGGCGTTCAAACTTCATAAGAACCGACTGCGGAATCCGGCTTTTGGGACCCAACACGAATAAGTATTGAAATCGAACTACAGCCTCTGAATCTTGGGCTTTTAGAGTTGTAAAACTATATGGTTGGGAAATCTCACCGTCTTGGGCGTTGGTCCAAGGATCTCGATCCAAGGCGCCAATCAGCCGCGTTCTTTCGAACTCGTCGTATTGGTGCTTCAAGGTCCGGAAAAGCCTCGGTGTAAGCAACTCTTCGAACAGAGTTGGATCCTCATAATAAAAGTCGTAGTGGCTTTTGAAGAGATTCTTGGCCGCGACGCCTGGGTCTGACTGTAGCGCGTCGATGCACACGGCGGGGCCATGGGTTGGGGTGCGGCAGGCGCTCATGCAAAGGACTGCAGAAAGAAGAGCGGTGGCTGCCTTTCGAGGGGCGGGGCGCATGGAATCTAAAGTGTGGAGCCGGGCCGCAAGATTTGCGGTTTCAGTATTTCTGGAAGATCACAGGGGTCGGAAAGCGGTCCTCCGGGTTGCTTCCGTCGCCCACGTATTCTTCGCGGGGCAAATTCACCGCGGGCCAGCTGGTCGGGCGGACGCGGACGACGCGACCCTGGCGGATGCCTTCGATGATCAAGTCGGTTTCAAAACGGATCTGGATGCCGCTGCTGCCCATCGGAACATTGGCGGTCGCTTTGGTGACCTCGGTGATGGGCCCCTTCGATGCCATGTGCGCCGGGCCGTAGCCGCCGCCCGCGTGCTTCAGGGTGTTCTCAGCGCCGTTCATCACGGCGGGGGCATCCTTGGCAAAATCAGCGTACAGCGATGCGTCCATGCCCCCGAAAAGCGTTGCGGTGATGGTGGCGCGGCCGAATTTTCCATACTCGACGGCGTCGATCCAGGCGGGCATCCAGCGGCTGCGGACGAAGGCTTTGTGCGTTTCCGCTTGATTGGCTGCGGAGCGCGCCATCGCATCGTGGTCCAGCCAGATGTCCGAGATGTGGAAGCGGGTGAAAATGCCATCAGGTGTAGGCTTCCACATGATGCCGAGGAGAACGTTTTGGGCGTCGAGGGATTTCTTGCCTTCAGCGGGCCAGGCGCCTTCGGCGATCAGTTCGCGGATTCCGAGGCGTTCGCGGCCGCGCCAGACGCGGGTGGCAGCGTCGAAGGTCAACTTCTCCACCTCCGCCTTGGCTTGCCCCTCCTGCCTGGGTTCGCAGCTGGCGAGAATCATGCCTTCGTTGTTCTTCACGTCCACTTCCTTCAGCTTCCATACCAACCCCTCGCGCAGGCAGTGGCTGGGTTCGTCTTCAAAAAGAAGCACATGGTTCTCTGCGGGTGCGATGCCTATGCCGCTGTATCCCGCGGTCTTCTTTCGATTGTCCACCGCTAGCACCGGTACGGAAGACGTCTTCGGGTCGGGGGGAAGAAAGGCGCGAATGTGAAGCACCGTTCCAAGCGGAATGTCCCGGAGATCCGCCGGGGCTCCGTGGTATTGCACCATGCCGTAGGGTAGCATGGCGAAGGGGTGCGGCGGGTTGCGGAAATACGTGCCTGCTCCCTGCACACGGACGCTGCCGCGGCGGTTTGCATGGTCCACTAACACGAGTTCACCGCGGTAGGAGTGCGCCTTTTCCAACGGTGGAAACTTTCCCGGTTCAGGCCGGAAGGGTTCGTCTTCTGCGCGTGCAGCGCACAAACCGAGAGCGAGGAAGGTGGAGGCCAAGGCGAAAAAGGAGCGTGTCATAGGGCGGGGTTTGCTGTGGTGAAAATCAGTATTTTGGAAAGATGGCCGGAGTTGGAAAGCGCTGCTCGATGCTGAAACCCACTCCGTCTCCAACGTATTCTTCGCGAGGCAGGTGGACGTCAGGCCAGCCGGCGGGGCGGATCCGGACCGCCCGCGCTGGGCGCATCCCTTCGGTGATGAGGTCCGTTTCAAACTGGATCTGGATGCCGCTGCTGCCCGGTGGAGCTTCTCCGGGCGTATGTGTGACATCCCGGACCGTGCCTCTGGCTGCCATTTGTGACGGGCCGGCGGTGCCGCCCTCGGTGTGCTTGAGCGTGTTCTCCACGCCATTCATAAAGGCGGCGGCGTCCTTTTTAAAATCGGCGTAGAGCGAGGGATCCATTCCACCGAAGAGGGTTGCGGTCACGGTCGCCCGGCCGAACTTGCCGTACTCGACTGCATCGATCCAGGCGGGCAACCAGCGGCTGCGGATGAAGGCCTTGTGCACCTCGGTCTGGTGGCGGGTGGAACGCTGTATCGCTTCGTCGTCGAGCCAGATGTCCGATAGGTGAAAGCGGCTGAACACGCCGCCCAGTGTGGGCTTCCATGTGATCCCAAGCAGTACTGAGTGGTCTCCAAGTGGTTTTTTGCCGCTGGCGGGCCATGTGCCTTCGGACACTAACTCCGCGATGGTGAGGCATTCGCGGCCGCGCCACATGCGTGTGGTGGCGTCGATGGTGAATGTTTCCTCGCCAGCCTCGGCGCCTCCTCCAAGTTTTGGTTCGCGGCGAGCCGTGAGCATGCTTTCGTTAGTCCCGATCTCCACCTGATTCAGTTTCCATACCTTGCCTTCTCTGAGGCAGTAGCTGGGCTCGTCTTCGATAAAAAGGAGGTGGTTCTCGGCGGGTGCAGTTCCGGCGCCGCCCAGACCGGTCTTCTCCCGGTTGTTGATCGGCAACACCGGCACGGCGGATGTCTTCGGGTCGGGCGGGAGGAAAGCCAGGACGTGCAGAACGGTGCCGAGCGGAATGTCCCGCAAGTCCGCCGGCGCGCCATGGTGGCGGACCATCCCGTATGGAAGCATCGCGAAGGGGTGCGGAGCGGTGAAGCGAAAAGCGCCCTTTGACTGCACGCGGATGCTACCGCGCCGGTTGGCGTGGTCCACAAACACGAGCTCGCCCCGGTAGGAGAGCCCTTTTTCCAAAGGGGGAAACTTCCCGGGCAAGGGCCGGAACGGCTCTTCCTCCGCGAATGCCGTGTACGAGCCGAGGAGTAGTGGCAAGAGGCCAAGCACGAAAAAGAAATGCTTCATGGTGCGGGAGAAAAACGAAAGGGCTTCAGTATTTTGGGAAGATTGCCGGCGTAGGAAACCGGTCTTCGAGGCTGGCGCGGTGGTCGATCAGGTATTCCTCGCGCGGGGCTGAGACGTGGGGCCAGATGGCGGGCCGGACACGGACGATCCTTCCCGGACGGATGCCTTCGATGATGAGATCGGTCTCCAAGCGGATTTGAATGCCGCTGCTTCCCAGCGGAGGATGTGCGTCCGTTTTGATGATGTCCACTATGGTGCCTTTTGAGGCGATGTGCGACGAACTGACGATGCTGGACCAAGGCTTCAAGGTGTTCTCCGCAGCTGCGATGACGCCTTGCTCCCCTTTTGTGAAATCGGCGTAAAGGGATTCATCCATGCCGCCGAAGAGGGTTACCGTCACCGTTGCGCGGCCAAACTTTCCGTACTCCACTGCATCAACCCAGGCGGGCATCAGCCGGGTACGGATGTTAGACCTGTGTGTCCCTGTCTGCTGGCTGGAGGTTCGATGCATGGCGGTGTCGTCCAGCCAGAGGTCCGTGATGTGGAACTGGTTTTCCACCCGGTTCTCCCAGGTGCCGGCGGGCAGCCAGGTGAGTCCGAGCAGCGCGGGCTGGCCGCCGAGAGATCTTTTTCCCTCGGCCGGCCACACTCCCTCGGCCACCAGGTCTGCGACCCCAAGGCATTCGCGGCCGCGCCAGACGCGTGTACCATCGTCGAGGGTAAGCTTTTGCTCCGCCGTCTTTCCCTCGGTGTCTGCTTTCGGCCCGAGCGTAGCGCTGATGACTGCTTTGTTTTTTTGTAGCTCCACCTCCTTCAGTATCCAGACTTGGCCCTCACGCAGGCAGTGGCTCGGCTCGTCCTCCAGAAGAATGACGTGGTTCTCGGCGGGTTGTTCCACCGAGGGCTTGGGCACTGCCGGGAGTGAGGACATCGACGGGTCCGGCGGGAGAAAGGCGCGAACGTGTAACATGGTCCCGAGGGGGATGTCTTTGAGGTCCGCGGGCGCGCCTCGGTAGCGGACAATGCCATAGGGAAGCAAGGCGAAGGGGCTGGGAACATGTTGGAAAAACACTTCACTGCCTCCTTGCACGCGGATGCTGCCGCGCCGGTTGGCGTGGTCCACAAACACGAGCTCACCGCGGTATGCCTTCGCCTTCTCCAGAGGAGGAAACTTCCCGGGCACGGGCCGCAACGGTTCGTCCTCGGCGAGTGCGGCGCACAAGCCGAAGACAAGGAGCGAGGCGCCGAGAACCCGTGGAAGAAACGTCACAGGGCGACCACCTTGTTGCTATCACCGAAATGGTCCGTCTCCACGCCCATGCGCTGGGCCATGAGGAGCAGGAGGTTGCTCATGTGGGCGTCCGGGTTCGCGGGACGGCTGCAGAGCCCGTAATGCTCCGAGGGCTTTTCGAGTTGGTACCCGGCGAAATGGCCTTGGTTGAAGTCGAGATGGCTGCCGTGCTTGAGCCCGAGGTCCGTGCCCCCGGCGAACACGAGGGGCAAGTTGGCGTTGCCGTGGCTGTGGCCGTAGGACATGCCGCTGCCGAAGAGGGCCATCGTTGAGGCCAGAAGCGGCTTTCCGCCCAGGTCCTTCGTCTCCGCGAGGCGGGTGAGGAAATACCCGAACTGCTCGATGGCGAACGTGTCGTAGTTGGTGAGCTTCTCCATGTAACCGGCGTCGCCGCCGTGGTGGCTGAGCTGGTGGCGCGACTCGGTGATGCCAATCTCGGGTATCGAGATGGCATCCCCCTCGCCGCCAAGGCTGAAGGTGGCAACGCGCGTCACGTCCGTCTGGAAGGCAAGCACCATGAGGTCATAGACGCTGCGAAAATAATCCCCGGCCATGGTGGCGGCGATGTCGCGGTTGGTACGCTTGCGGTCGGCCTCGGAGACGGCAGGCAGCGGTGTGTCGAGCCATGCGTCGGCGCGCCGAGTCCGGATCTCCGCCTCGCGGACGGAGGTGAGGTATTGCTCCATCCGCCCCTTGTCCTCCGAGCCCATCTTTTTCTCCAGCTGGCGCACCTCCGCGAGATTGGCGTCGAGAACGCTCCCCTTGCGGCGCAAAGCGCGCCTCTGAGCAGTCTTGCCGCCCTTGGGCTCCTCAAACAATGACGCGAAAATCTCGCTGCAACGGCGCATCGCGGGAAGCCGCACGCCATCCGCTGTCCAGGCAAGGGAGTCCTGCGTGATGGCAACCTCCATCGAGGGATAGCGTGTGTGCTGCGCTGTGATCTCCGCCATCTTCTGGTCCACGGAGATCGTATTGCGGTCCGAGGGTCCGAGCTTTCCACCGGTGAGCCACACAGAGATGCAGTTGTGGTGGTGGCTGAGGGCCCCCGGATGGTGCAGACCGCTGATGGGCGTGATCACCTCGCGGTGCTTCTCCAAGGGCTTCAAGGAACGCGAGAACTCGTAGTCCTTTCCCGCCTTTGTGATCTGATAGTTCAGCGAGTGGACGCCGTTTGCGAGGTAGATGAAGGCGCTGCGCCGGGGGGCGGATTCGGCGGCCTTTTCCGCGGCCCGCAGAGGAACCATGCATTCCAAGAAGGGCAGCGAGATGAAACTGCCGAGGGCGCGAAGGGCGTGGCGGCGGTCGATGAGCCAGGATTGGGAGAGGTAGTTCATGACTGTTTTTTTCAGTTCTGGGTTCTTTGTTCTTGGTTCGTCGTTCCTAGTTCCTAGTTCCTAGTTCCTAGTTGTTGGTTCCCCGTTCGTGGCGTCGGCTGCTCGCTTTGCAACCACGAACCAAGAACTATAAAGATTTGATCATCGCTTGCGCATCAGTTCGGACAGCGCCACGGCGCGGACGATGTCCTTCACCCGGTAGTGGCTTTTTTTGGCTTCTGCCTGAATGGCGCCGAGGCTGTCTTGGTCGTCAAAGGTCAGGGGGCGGCGGAGGCTGTAGGTGCAGAGGTGTTCGATGAAGGCGCGTGCGAACTTGTCGCGGTCCTCAAGCAGGAGTTGTTTGAACTCGCCGGCATCCTTGAAAGCACGCCCGTCGGGCATCAAGCCGGAGGGGTTGATCAAGGGATCTTCGCCAACGCCCGCAGCAACCTTCTCGCGGGTGCGCCACTGTCCGATCGCATCGTAGTTGTCCCAGGCGAGGCCAAGCGGATCGATCTTTGCATGGCAGGCGGCGCAGTTTGCGTCGTTGCGGTGGGCCTCAAGTTTGTCACGGAGGGTTGCCTTCGGGCTCTTCGGGGGATTGGGCTCGATGGCGGGTACGTTCGCAGGGGGGGGCGGCGGCGTCTTGCCAAGCATCACCTCGCTCAGCCACACCCCGCGGTGGACGGGGCGGTGGCGCGTGCCGTCCGAGGTGAGACCGAGCACTGCGCCCATCGTGAGCAGGCCGCCGCGACGGTCCTCGGCTTTGAGTGAGACGCGCTCGAAGCCGCCGCTCTTCGGTTCCGGCAAGCCGTAGAAATCGCACAACCTGGCATTCGCCATGGTCCACTTGGAGTCGATGAAGCCTTCGATGGGGATGTTTTCACCAAACAAAACCCGGAAGAACTCGACCGGTTCGCTGCGCATGCTGGCCTCGAGCCATGCGTCGTATCTCGGGTAAAGCTTCTTGTCCGGGGGGAACATGCCCACCCTGTGGAGTTGCAGCCATTGGCGCGAGAAGTCGTTGATAAAGCGGTTGATCCGGCTGTCCGCGAGCATCCTGTCGACCTGCTTCCTGAGGCTGTCTCCGTGGAGTCCGCCGCTCCGGGACGCGGCGAGCAGGCCGTCGTCCGGCATGGAACTCCAGAGGAAGTAGGAGAGCCGGGAGGCGAGTTCAGGGTCCGAGAGGTGTTCACGGGCAACCGGATCGCCCTGGACAAGGTAGATGAAGTGTCTGGAGGTCAGCACGCCCTGGATTGCGACGCGGTAGGCGTCGGCCGTCTTTTCGCCAGCCTCCCGCTCCGCGCGATAGGATCGCAGATACTCGTCCAGTTCGGGTTTTTGCACCGGCCTCCGCCAGGCGCGTTCGGCGAAGCGCTGCAGATGTTCGGCGACCACCTCGGCCGTCGCGTCTTCGGGAGGATACACGCCCGCGCGCCGCGACTTTTCCGCCTCCGTTTCAATCGGGCCCTCCCATTCGATCCAATCAAGCAGCACGGTGGAGAAAAGACCGTTTCCCTTGTCATCGAACATTTGCGGGGCGTTCGGATTCAGGAGGAGTGTCTCGCTGCTGTGTGTGAATATGTACCCGCCCCTGCTGGAGAGTGCGTTTCGAAATGCGGCGCCGGATCTTCGGTCCACCACGTCGGTTGCCACCACGCAGAATTCGAGGGTCGCGGGCATCTCGAGAAAAACCTCGAACTCGTAGACTTGCGGGCTGTCCTCCGGAGCGGTGATGTCGAATTCGAAGAGGGCGTCCACCGTCTCCTCGCCGGTGCGCTTGCCGATGCTCAGGTGTGCCGGCTGGCCTCCGGGCGGGCGGATGCCGCTGGCCTGGATCCGGACTTTGTAGAGGCCGCTGTGCTCCGGGCCGGTCTTTCCGAACCAGTTGGTCGAAAATGCGTTCTGTGTGGTGCCTGGAAACAGGAGGTAGCGCAGCGGCCGCTTGATGCCGAACCGGTCGAGCGCTGCCTGCTGGTCCTTCCCTCCCGCGTACCTCAGGTCGGCCGCCGTCTTGCGGACTTTGCGGGCTTCGCTGGAAGCGGATGGGAAGGCGCGTTCGAGAACGAGGTCCGCCGCGCGGTAGTAGCGGTCTACGTGCGAGGGCGAAAGCGAAAGCTGCGCTCCGATGCGCTCAAACCCGTGCCAGAGGGTGTCTTCGTTCAGCTCGCCCGGTTTTGCGGGATCATATCGGACGCCCAGAAGATCGTAGACCGTGTTCTGGTACTCTTTCCGGCTCAGGCGGTAATGGGTCACGGGCGGCCGTGCTGCCATGCGCGCATCCCGGCCCTCTTTAAGCCGCGCGTCGAGCTGGGTCACAAACGCCGAGATCTCCTCCTGCGTCGGCCTTTTTTCCTTTTTGGGAGGCATCTCGCCACTATTCACCTGCTCGATGGCCTCCGCCCAGTGATGGCTGTCCGCGCCCAGCTTGAAATCGCGGGAGAGCCGGTCCAGACGCAGGTCTCCCTTCTCCTTCTCCGGCCCGTGGCAGCCGATGCAATGCTTCTCCAAGAATGCCTCGAACGGCTCGGCGGCGCGCAATGTGCCGGTAGCGCAGGCCGTGGCGAGTATTGCGGCGGCGGAAAGGCAGTGACGCCAGAACTTATTGGGGTGGAACATGAGAGGGAGTGGAGTTTGATCCAGATCAGGCCCGGGTGCTCTGGGCGTCTGTGCGCGTCCCGCCGCTGCGGCGCCTGCGGAGGTGGAGAAATCTGAAGCGGGCATCCCTTGAGGCGTGAGGGTGCGGATGCGACATTTCTGGGATCATAGGGGTGGCGGGCTGCGGCAGTCGGAAATAGAGCCGACCGCTGCCTACCTTATAAACCCCAAGCTGGAACTTTTTCTGACTAAAAAACGTAATATTGTGCGCGTCGGACGCGACCGGTAGGGAAATGCCCGTCTCTAACGCAGGTCAACTCCGGAAAAAGGGAAGCACATCTGGTGCAAGATGCGGTCCTGCTCCTGGCCCGTAGCCAAGGCTTCCCAAGGCGGCGGCGTTCTATCAAAGTGTCACTCCTCACCCCTCCGCCCATGATTCGCAAACTGCCCCTTGCACTGCTCGTTCTGCTAGCATCACCCTTCGCCAGAGCCGAGACCAAACCCCTCCGCGCGCTGATCATAGCGGGAGGATGCTGCCACGATTACGAAAACCAGCCGAAGATCCTGAGCGCGGGAATCCAGGCGCGCTCCAACGTGCAGGTGGACGTCGTGTGGACGGATGACAAGAGCACGACGCCCTATTTTCCGCTCTTTGAAAAGGAGGACTGGGCCAAGGGCTACGATGTGATCATCCACGACGAGTGCGCGGCCGGCGTGAAGGATCTGGCGCTTGTCCAGCGCATCATCAAGGCGCACGAGACTTTGCCCGCGGTGAACCTGCACTGCGCGATGCACTCCTACCGGACGGGCACGGACGACTGGTTCAATTACCTCGGACTCCAGTCGAGCTCCCACAACTGGCAGAAGCCGATCGCGATCCACTACACCGATGCAGAGCACCCGATCACCAAGGGGCTCTCAGACTGGCCGACGGTCAACGAGGAGCTTTACAACAACGTGAAGATGCACGGCGGAAAGCCTGTGGCGTCAGGCGTGCAGGACCAGAAGTCGAATGAAGGCGTCGAGGCTCCGGTGAACTACACGGTCGCCTGGACGAACGAGTTTGGCCCCAAAAAAACGCGCAGCTTCAGCACCACGATCGGGCACAACAACACCACGGTGGCCGACGACCGCTATCTGGATCTTGTGACGCGCGGTCTGCTTTGGTCCTGCGACAAGCTGAACGCGGAATACCTCAAGCCTTTCACCGGCAAAAATGAGGTGACCTTTATCAAGGGCAAGCCGCCGGCCGCAGCCCCCACTGCGCCTCCGGCCGTGAAGGACGGGACTCCGGTAACGATCACGGCGTCAAGCACGCAGCCCGGCAACGAAGTCTGGAAGGCTGCGGACGGGAACGACGGCACGCGCTGGTGCGCGAACGGTGGAGAGAAGCCGCAGTGGCTCCAGTTCGAATTTGAGGCTCCGCGCTCGCTCACGGGTGTGAAGATCACTTGGGAGTCAAAACAAGTGTACAAGCACAAGGTTGAGGGCTCGCCGGACGGTAAGGCGTGGACGTTGCTGGTGGACGCGACGGAGAACAAGAACGAGGGCGTCGACGAACACGCACTCAATGCAAAGGACGTACGTTATCTGAAGATCACCTGCTCGGCCACCGGCGGCGGCTGGGTGAGCATCCGGGAGGTGTCGATCAAGGGAGATGGCATCAAGGCTCTCGCCCCGAAGTTGAGTGCGGCGCAGCTTGCCGAGGCAAAGAAAAGCGGCGGCGACCCGAACGACCCCCTCAGGAACGAGGGCAACATCACGCCCAAGATCACGAAACGCACCCCGCAGGAGGAAGCCGAGATTTTAAAGGATGCGCGTGCGGCCGATGGATTCGACATGACGCTCTTCGCCGCCCCTCCCGCGGTGAACTATCCTGTGTTCGTCTCGGCTTCGCCGGACGGAGCTCTCTATGTCTCAAGCGACGGCAACGGTTCCGTCGAACGCAAGCCGCACCGCGGCCGTATCATCCGCCTCCGTGACACGGACGGCGACGGACGCGCGGACGAGGTGAAGGAGTTTGTGAAGGACCTAGATTCTCCGCGCGGCCTGGTCTGGGACCGCGACCGGCTCTACGTGGTCCATCCGCCAGATGTGAGCGTGTACATCGACAAGGGCCGCACCGGTGTGGCGACAGAGGAGAAGACGCTCATCACGGGCATCGCGTTTGGCTTCAAGGACCGACCGGCGGACCATACGACAAACGGCCTCGAGCTGGGGATCGACGGGTGGCTGTACATCGCGGGCGGCGACTTTGGTTTCATGGATGCCGTCGGCACCGACGGACGGCACTTGCAGCACCGCGGGGGAGGCGTGATTCGTTTTCGGCCGGACGGCTCCGGAATCGAGCTCGTTTCGCGGGGAACCCGCAACATCCTCGAGGTGGCGGTCGGCCCGCTCATGGAAATGTTCGCGCGTGACAACACGAACGACGGCGACGGGTGGGACGTGCGGTTCCATCATTTCACTGGGATGGAACACCACGGCTACCCTACGCTTTACAAAAACTTTCCGGACGAAGCCGTCAAGCCGCTCAACGACTACGGCGGTGGCTCGGGCACCGGGGCTGTATTCCTCGACGAGCCTGGCTTTGGAAGATGGAACAACGCCCCGCTCACGGAGGACTGGGGGACGGGCGCTTTGTGGCGCCACAATGTGACTCGGAAAGGTTCGACCTACGTCGAGACGGAGAAGCCGGAGCCTTTCATTAAGATGACGCGCCCGACGGATGCGGACGTGGACGCGCTTGGGAATGTGTACCAGGCGAGCTGGAAGGGCGCTACCTTCGGCTGGGCCGGCCCGGAGGTCGGCTACATTGTGCGCGTAACTCCGAAGGAGTTCAAAGCGCCCGCGGTTCCCGATTTTGACAAGCTCGAGGACACCGCGCTTGTGAAGTTGCTTGAATCCCCGAGCCACCGGACACGGCTCGAGGCGCAGCGCACGATTCTAAGCCGCGAAGACAAGGCCGCGACGCGGAGCCTGCTTCTCGTGCTCGCTGGCGACGTCTCGAAGCCGCTTCCGACGCGCGTCGCGGCACTCTACGGAGTCTCGCAGCGCAATGTGGACGCGCCTGCAGTTGAGAATATCAACGCCGTCGCGGAGCTTGCGAAAGACCCTGCCATACAGCCTTACGTGGTGCTCGCGCTGGGGGACTCCGGCCTAGGAGCCAAACAGCAGTCGTCCTCGCTCGTGCCCGCGTCCGTTTTCGGCGCCGGACTCAAGAGTGGCGATCCCCAGACACGCCTGAACGCCGTCATCGGAGCGGCTCGCCAGCGCATCAATTCCGTTGCCTCGGAAATCGCTGCGCTGCTCAGCGACGAGGACGAGGTCATCGTGCACACCGTCCAGCGGGCGCTTGCGACGCTTGGCGCTCACGAGGCTTGCCTGGCTATCGTAGACGATCCGGGTGCGCCGTCCAAAAAGCGCGAAAGCGCGCTCCGTTCGCTGCGGATGATGCACAACGCCGATGTCGTGGACGGGCTTGTGAAGCGCCTCGCAACGGCGAAGGGTGCCGAGATCCGCAAGGGCATACTCGGCGCGCTGTGCCGCCTGCATTTCACCGAGGGAAAATGGGATGGCGCCAGCTGGGGCACGCGCCCCGACTACCGCGGGCCCTACTACCAGCCCGAACCGTGGGGAGAGACGGACAAGATTGCGGGAGTGCTTAAGGCGACGCTCGCCGGCGCCCAACCGGAGGAGGCTGCATTCCTGGCAGGTGAATTGAACCGCAACCGGATTCAATTTAACGAGGCGCTCCAACGCATCCTCGATCTTGCGAAGTCGGATGTGAAGGTCGTTCCGGATCTGGTGATCCAGCTTGCCGGCGCGGATGCTATTCCGGCAGAGGCCGTCCCTCTGTTGATCCAGGCGGCCCGTTCCACGGAGTTTAGCGCCGTGGTGGTTTCCCAGGCTGTCACTGCGCTTTCGAAGGTGGACAGCGCCGACGGCGCGCGTGCGTCACTGGAGGGAGTGGTGCGGCTCGCCGGTATGTCCGCCGCATCAAAGGAGCGCGAGGCGGGCCGCAACGCCTTCCTCAATGCGCCGAAGCTGGAGAACCACCACCAGATGTTCGAGGCCATCGCCGAGAAGATGGAAGGGAAGCCCGCGCAATGGGCCGACGCCGCGCTCCTCACGCTCAGCGCCCGGAAGACGGGGGCCCCCGAGTCGCGCGAGCTTTCGGCCAAGGCCCTCGAAGCCGGCTGGCAGAATGCAAAGCGCCGCGCGCAGATCCTCCGCGCCGCCGGCGAGATCAAGCACGCCCCCTACGCCGACAAGATCCTTGCCGCGCTCGACGACCCGGACAAGGCTGTCGCCGACGAGGCGAAGAGCGCCGCCGGGAAGATGAGACTGACGAAGAGCGTCAAGGACAGCGGGCCTTTGATCGGAACCATGCAGGTGAAGGATGTGATCGCGCAGGTGCTGAACACGAAGGGCGACGCGGCGCTGGGCGAGCAGCTCTTCACCCGGCAGACCTGTGCTGCATGCCACACTGTTTCGCAGGATCAGGCGCAGAAGGGCCCCTATCTCGGCAACATCGCGCAGACCTACAAGCGGCCCGACCTCGCCGAGAACATACTGGACCCGAACAAGACCATCGCGCAGGGGTTCGTCACGAACGTCTTCACTCTCAAGAGCGGGGAGGTCAACATGGGTTTTGTCGTGCGCGAAGGCTCGGACAAGGTGACGGTGCGCAATGTCGCCTCCCAGGAAGCGACTTACGATGTGAAGGACATCGTGAAGCGCGAAACGCTGCCGACTTCGATCATGCCGCCGGGACTGGTGAACAGCCTGACGGTGCGCGAGTTCGCAAGCCTTCTCGACTACTTGGAGGCGCTGGCTGCAAAGAAGCAGTGACGAGGGCGGGTTTTGGCACGCTCGGCGAAAATCCGGCGTGTTGAAGCTGCCGGAATAAGGAAGAGGACAAAATCGTTCTCTTTATTTTTGAGAGACCGCGATGAGCATCAACGGCTCGGAAGCCGGTTCGCTTTATGGATTGTACGCCGAACGGTGGATGCTGGAAATCTTGCCAAACGTGTCCCGCCAGTCTGAACACCTCCCTCAGACAGCAGGACAACGAGAGCTGGCTCGGGGTGCGGAGGGTCATTTGGCGTGCGTGGACCGGAGGGAGTGGATTTCTAGGGCCAGGGTGAGCGCCATGGCGCCGCCGCGGTCGTCGTGGCCGAAAATCGCGTCGCGGTGGAGGTAGTGCGACCGGTCGCAATCCTTTTTTGCGCCGGTGCCAGTGCAGACGTCAACCAGCGAGGCGTCGTCGCCGATGCGGACGGCGATCGCGCGCCAGCCGCGTTCGACCACCGGGAGGAACTTGTCGCGCTCAAGCCATCCGAGGCGGATGCCACGTGCCATCGCGGTCGTGATCATTGCCGTTGCCGTAAACTCGCGGTAGGCGCCCGGTTCATCGATGACCTGTCTCCACGCCCCGTCGGGGGACTGCTGCGCGATCATCCCGTGCATCTGTTTGCGAAAGACTTCGAGCAGGGCGTCCTGGTTTGTCCCGTCCTTTGGAAGATGGCTCAGGGCCTCCATCAGACCGAAAGCCGCGAAGCCGTTCCCGCGGCCCCATGCGAAGGGGCTCGACTCCACATGGATGAAGACGCCGTCCGGCCGCTGGAGCCGCGCGGAGTAGGATTCAAGGAGCCGTTGGGTCGCCTCGGAGAAGGCGGCTTCGCGGGTGGCTCCGGCGACGCGGGCGAGGACGGCGCTTGCCATGAACATGTCGTCCGTCCAGCGGGTGGCCGAGGGCAAAAAATGATCCTTCGAACCGGAGGGGCGGACGAGGTGTTCCGCCGCTTTTCGAGCGAGTGCGGCGGCCTCGGGGGCGGCCTCCATTGCCGCAAGGTCGCTGAAGGCGAGGTGGCCGGCAACGGACGGGAGGTTTGCGTTGTCCGCTAGGGCTGGCTTCGTGCCGTTGAGAAAGGGAGTCATCTGGTTCAGTGCCTTTTCGCGGAACGAGGGATCCCCGGTGAGCTGGCTGACACGGATGGCTCCGGACCATGCGAGTGCGGGGATGTAGCTCATGCCTGGTGAGTTGGGGTAGCGGCCGGCTAGCAGGCGTGCGATGTCGAGCGGGGAACGCACGGCGCGCTGTTCGATGGTTTCGCGCAGCTTTGAGCGGGGAATGCTGCGCGCAACGATGGCTTGCAGGGATTCGCCAAGGTGTTGAGAGGAGCCGTGGATGCGTATGCCCGGGACCGGGGCGAGGCCGGAGGGCGCGCCGGTGCCGAGTGCGTTGACGAGTTCGTCCGAAGCGGTGGCAGTCGCGTCGGGAAAGAGCGGGAGCGCCGGCGCGTTGGCGTGAATGGCCGGCTGAGGGGCGGGACGGAGGTCCACGACAAGGTCGGGACTGCTCATGGCTGTCCACCGCCAGAGGTATCGGTATTCAGGAGCGGCCGGATCGTTGAAGAAACCTTTCTGCGGGGGGAATGCGGGTGGAGCGGCATTGGGCCCGTCGGGCAGGGCGTTGGGAACAACGGCGATTTGCCAACGTGCGCGGACCGGTTCCGCCTCCGGGCTGGACCACCAGGCGATGAATGCCTTCGCGGCGGTGGTGGCGGAGTCGGGGTGGTTGACCGGGACGGACTGATCAAGGCCCGCAAGGATGACGAGGCGGTTCTGTTCGGCGGTGGGCGGCTGGACGGGTTCGAAGGAGGCGATGTCGGCCAGGGCTAAGGAGATGCCGGCGGCTGCCAGGGTGTAGCCGGGAGGCGTGGGAGAGGCGGGGGCGGCCTCCGGTGCGGCGAGCGACAGGACCGGAGCCGACAAAAGCATCAGGAGCAGCGCCGGTTGCGGTTTGACGGTTGGGGTGTAAACAGGGGAGGGCATGGGATGAAGGTTTGCCTTTGCACAGGACTCTGGGAAGCGGATTGTTGGGAGCGGATCCGGGACCGTAGAGTCGTTCCATGCGAGACGTGTGATCAGCTTTTGGGGGTAACGGCTGACCGCGGGGGGCGAACGGAAAGGCCCCCTCCGTCCTGCGATTTGCCTTCGGGTCGTCCGCGTCCGCGTTTAGCTTTCCTCGCATGAATGAACGTGCCCTCATTCTGGACACCGAGGACTCCCTTGCCATGCGGATGGCGGATGACGCCCTCGCCGAGGCTGGAATCTCCCGCTTCATCGTGGAATTCACAAAATCCGGTATGAGCATGGAAATGCCGTGCGCCCCCTCTCTGGGTCGCGGAACCCGCTGGCAGATCGCAGTCTTGAAGGAGCACCAAGCGCAGGCGGAGGAGGTGTTGAGTGGTCTGCCCATGGAGCTTTCCGCCAGCCCGAATCTCCTGAAGGACCTTCCCGCGCCACCGAAAGCCAAGCGGTGGTTGGCCTGGTACCGGGCTTTGTGCGCGGCGGGTATCGCCGGCCTGGCGCTCGCCTTTTATTTTTTGAGCCGCTGACAAGGCGTCTCTTGAAAAGGGTTCGGGAAATCTTGATGCCCGGGGGACTGGTGGGATGCGTCTAGTCTTGAGGGCTCGCGGTTGCTACATTCCGAATATCTAAACGATTAGAGGGCAACTAAGTTTCCTCACTGAGCAACTGAGGCTTCACGCATCATCTTGCGATTGCTAATCTTCAAGACACCGGACTTCTCACCCCCAATAGATTATGAACACCTCGGCCAAGTCCCCCCCGTGCTCGACGAAGTCAGGCTGGCTCCTAATAACCGGCATTGGGGTCCTGTTGGTCGCAAACACGGCATTTGGAAATGCGTTGAAACTTGCGCCGCCGAAGGCACCTTCAGTCCCACTTTCGAGTGGTGGCAAAAGCGATCCAGATTCCTCGAAAAAGGAAGTCTTGCCGGAGAAACCTGTGCCGACCGCCCCAGCCGAGCCGACACCCGGACCCTCCCCTCAAACCGCTCCTGAACAAGCCCCTAAAAAAGCGCCGCCGCCGCAAGAGCCGAGTCCTTCTTTGCCGCCAATTCCTCCGGCGGATCCCTCAAAGCCTACGCCGCCGCCGGCACCGCCTGCTAGTCCCGCGCCTGCGCCGGCCAAACCTGCCGCGCCGCCTCCTCCGGCTGCGCCGCCGTTGCCGGCTGTTCCCTCAAAGCCTGAGCCCACGCCGGTTCCCGTGCCGCCGCCGTTACCACCTGCTGGTCCCGCGCCTGCGCCGGCGTTGCCGCCTGCTCCCTCAAAGCCTGAGCCCACGCCGGCTCCCGTGCCGCCGCCGGCACCGCCTGCTAGTCCCGCGCCTGTGCCGACCAAACCTGCCGCGCCGCTACCTCCGCCTGCGCCGGCGTTGCCGCCTGCTCCCCCAAAGCCTGAACCCATGCCCGCTCCCGTGCCGCCGCCGGTACCGCCCGTCAGCGCGGCGCCCGGTTTGTCCAAGGGCCAGCCGACGGCCTTTCAACCAAAGATTTCAGCAGGTGCGAGGCACGCCATTGTTGTCAGGGCCGACGGGTCGCTCTGGGCTTGGGGTGCAAACCAACAAGGCCAGCTTGGAGACGGCAGCACGCAATCCAGCGCCTTTCCTGTTCAAGTTGCCCAGCCGGTGTCCAAAGACCACTACTGGACATCATCCGCCGCGGGGCGCGCCCACTCCCTGGCGCTTCGCGACGACGGCACGGTTTGGACCTGGGGCGGCAACGATTACGGACAGCTTGGCCTTCCCGGGGGCCCAGTGTCTGCGAATCCGCGGAAAGTTCCCCTGGCCGGCCCCGCCGTTTTGGTCGCCTGCGGCCCGGAGTGCAGCTTTGCCGCTCTTTCGGACGGTTCGCTCTGGGCCTGGGGGAAAAATGATCAGGCACAACTGGGTACTGGCGACCGCGGTGAACATTCGCAACCCGTCAGAATACGCATCGCCGGCCCAGTTGTTTCCCTCACAATTCGTAAATCCAACGTCTTTGCCCTCACCGCAAACGGAGCTGCGTGGATTTGGGGTGACGGCGACTTTGCCCGAGCGGGGGTCCTTCCGAACCGGGATAAAGCCCAGCCTGCAAGAATCAGCACGGATGCGGACTGGACCGCCTTCACCGGCGGGGATTCCCACGCCCTGGCGGTTCGCAAGGACGGAACCCTGTGGGCCTTCGGTAACAACCGGGCCGGACAGCTGGGCGACGGCGCATTCAGCAACAGGCTGACTCCTGCCCAGACCGGGCAGCAAACCCACTGGGTGGCGGTCGAGGCGTTCGGTCGACGCTCCTACGGATTGACCCGGACCGGAGATCTTTTGGCGTGGGGTGAAAATACCTACGGCACTTTGGGCGATGGAACCACGCACCCGCAGATCACGCCCTTTCCCATATCCCCGGCCGGCAACTGGACCGCAATCACCGCCGGAGAAACTTTTGCCATGGCGCTTCGTGGCAACGGCTCAATCTGGACGTGGGGTGAGAATCAAGACGGTCAACTCGGCTCCGGACGATCTTTCAGTTCTTGGAAGCCTGTGGAAGTCTCGTTTCCAAAAGCCGAATAACACCATCTCTTTCAATGTAATGGATTATCAAAGGGCGCCTGTTTCGGTGCCAAGCCGCTGCGATATCCGCGCCCTACCGGTTGCGGCTGCGGCCGGTGAGCTGGAAGTATTCGGCGTCAGAGAGAGCCGCCTTTTCCACCCAGGCGCGCGCATCGTCGGGTGCGGCCTTGAACCATGCCGAGGCGACTCTTTCCAAGGCGGAAATCCTCTGGAGCGGCGAGGCCGAGGGAATCGTGAGAGCCCATTCGGCGGCGGCCGCCGGATCCTTTCGGGCTGTCTGTTCGACGAAGCCGCGGGTGGCGGCTGCGTAATCCTGTGAGCCGGAAAGCTCCTCCAGCCGCTTAGCCGCTGCCGCCGGATCTTTGTCCGCCTGGTCCCGCAGTGACGCGGCGAAGGCGCTTTCCCTCGCCGGTCCCTCCGGAAGGGAGGGCGCGACCTTCACGAGTTCGCGTCCGAGGCGTCTGGCATCCTCGGGTTCGATTCGAGCAAGCGCCGCCAGCGCCTCCGGACTCGGTTCGGCGCCGGACTGCTGTCCTTTGAGCGTCTCGACCAGGGCGGCGTCCCGGACGGGGCCGGAGGGTAGTTTCTGAGCGTATTCCAGCACCTGTTCCGCGCTGTATTTAGCCTGACCGCGCATCCCTTCAATGGCGCTTCTTGCTGCTATGGGGCCGGCCGGGGAGGACGAGAGGGAGGCGGCGATGTCGGCGAATTTTTCGGGATCAGCCTTGGCTAGATTTCCGAGGACGGAGGCACTCGCTTTCTGCACGTCGGGGTTCTGGGCGAGGGTCCACGAGGCAAAGGCGGCGGGTTCTTTCTTAGCCCAGTCGCCGAGGAAGAGATCCGACTGGATCCTGTAGTAGGCGTTCCCTGCCCACAGGTTTGCGGCGCGCTCCGGGTCAATTTCCGCAAGCCGTCGGACGGCAAACTGGTAATCCTTGTCCTTCTGGTTGAATATGGAGGAGGTGGCTCCTTTGATCACCGCCTCAAGCTCGTCGGGCTTTGCCTGGGCCAGAGCCGTGCGTCCCAGCCAGCGCTTCAGCATGCGGTCTGCTGCCTCGGATCCGTCGGTTTGAGCTGGATCCAGGGATTGATTGAGAATTGGCGGGTTGTTCGGATCGCCGGCGACTCCCTGCCGCATGGGGTTGCCTGCTGATCCTGGAGCCGGGATGACTGATCCGGCTTCGCGGGGCCGGGTGATGTTGGAAGCCACCGGGGGCGCTGCCGGGCGGGAGGCCGCTGGCGAGGGCTGGAAGTTGCGCGCTGCTGCAAAACCGGCTGCTGCGAATGTGATGCTCAGGGGAATGACAAAACGGGGGTACATGGCCGCGGAATTTGGACAGCAAGCTCTAGGGATTACTTGCCTTTGAGCGGAGCAACGCGGCGGTACAGCTCTTGTTTGTCATCGTCCGAAATGGGCAACTGGGCGATGAGCTCCGAGGGCGCGGATCCCCGGCCCCCGAACCGCCTGTCGCTCATCAGGGACGCAAAGTAGTCCATGCGGGAATTCTTGGAGAGCAAGGCCGCTCCGGCGTCGATGGCGGCGCGGTCGCTTCCCCAGCTCATGGATTGCATCCAGGCATCCATCATCACGGAGTTGAGGACACCTTGTCGAAAGACGCCTTGCGGGAGGGATTCGATCCAAGCCATGGCGGTCGGCCTATCCTGCTGGGCCAGCCCCCACCAGGCGCCGCTTGCCGCGCGCTTGGCGAACTCGGGATTCTCCTGCTTTTCTGCCAGGGAGATGGCAGCGTCGACTCCCCCGGTTCTAAATCTGGAAAGCGCCTCCTCGGGAAACATCCATGATGTCTTGGAGGCGTCCGGAATGGCGTCGAAGAATGCCGACGCGGCCTGAGGGTTTTCAGACCTGAGTCTGTTGAGGGCGCTCTGAAAAATCCCGGATGTCAGTCGCTCGGGGTTGAAACCCTGATCCCCGTCCTTTTTGAGCCGGGCGAATTCTGTGACCAGTTCCTTCACCGTTGCCAGCGCCGAGGCCGGATCGGCTGCGGCGGTTTTCGAGAGCAGATTGCCCAGGGTTTCCGTAACACCGTGCGCGCCGTTCCAGCCGAGTTCGTTGAGGACCGGCAGGTTCGCAAGGGTTTTGGCGACCTCCAGGGGAGAGCCCCCGAGATTGCCGGCGTCTGCTTTTTGGAAGTAATCCTGGAGCACACCCTTGCCCAGTTCCTTTGGCAGGCTCTGGATGAATTGCAGCGCTTTTGCGGTGTCCTTTTCCCCAATCACGGTGAGGGCGGCGGAGAGAACGCTGCGGTCCTCAAGTTTTTTGCCGAGCTCCAGGGCGCGGCTGGGGTCGATGTCCGCGAGCCTTTCGGCGAGGATTCTGCGGACCTCCTCGTGTTCGACTTTGCCGGAGGGGGTTTCCTGGAGGAGTTCCTCGATGCGGTCCGCCGGGAGGGTCGGAACCATCTTGGCCAAGAGCAGGATGGAAGAGGGCGGCAGGTTGATGCCCGCCTTGGAGGAGATGCGCTTGAGGATGTCCGTTTGTTTTTGAAGATCGAACGCGTTGAATTCCTGCGTTTCGGACTGGTTGGCAAGCGGCTCGGCCGGCGGCGCGGGCGAATTTGCAGAGCTTTCCGCGGCGGATGATTGACCCTCCGAGGGACCGGTCTCGAGGTCCATGGCCACTCGGGAACCGGGCGCAGGAACGAGGCGGCCGGCGGCAGCCCCCACGCAGAGAGATCCGGCCAAAATGAGGAGCGTCTGATTTTTGGAAAGGCTCATGCGTGGGTCCATCTTAAACCCTGCCTTGGCTCTCAGGTAGTCCGATGTCCTTTCGGCGGCGTTTTTTTGTGAAGGCTTCTATTTGACCTTGGGAGGTATGTACGCGGGGTTGATATGCGCCTCGGGCGCGGCGGTTTTGAGATTTGGAGGCACGTCTGCCTTCAAGTCGCCGCAGGCCCAGCGCACTCCCCCCGTGAGGATCGTGCGGAAGATCGGATTGGTCCAAACGTCTTCCCGATGGCCCATGGAAGTGTACCAGACTCGCCCCTTGCCTTCGAGCCGGGCCCAGGAATTTGGGAAGGCCGGGCGCGCGTACTCCGGGCCGGTCATCGCAGGCGAATCCATGACGGTCAGGACGTGGATGTCGGGGGAGAAATCCTTGAGGGAGTACCATTCCTCCTGAAATCCAAAATCTGCACCAAGGGTCTCAAAGCCGGGAAACTTTGGGTCAATCACCGTGTTTTTGGCCACCTGCTGCGCTCCGTGTTTGATGAACTCCCCGCCGAGAAAACGCACGTAGGCATCGGCCTTTTCGTTGTGGTTCACGTAGCGCTCCGGTCCCTTGAGGGATTCGTTGTCCGTGTGGAAGGTGTCGCTGGCGGAATGGGTTCCGAGGAATCCTTTTCCTGAGCGAACGTAGTCGAAGAGGGCTGCCTTGCCTTCGGGGGTCATGGGCGGGTTGCCGTCAGTGCCCGGGGAGCAGAGGTCGCCAGTGGTGTAAAACATCACGGCGTCGAAGCCGTCCAGATAGGCTCGGGAAAACTGGGAGCCGTCCTTGGAGAAAGTGAATTCCCAGCCGTTTTGCGCGCCGAGTTCGAGGAGGGATTTTTCCGCGATACTTGGCTGCCCCTTTTTCCAGGAAATCACCTCGTGCTCGAACCCGCTGGACTTGGTGAAGAACAGGATTTTGCGCGCCGGGTGTTCGGCCGCAAAAAGGGTGCCGGAGAGCAGGGTGCAGAGGGGGAGGAGAAGGCGGGCGTTCATAGGAGACGGGAATTCTTTCCGTTAGGAGCGCCTTTCGCAATTTAATCGTTAGCGCCGGGCCGGCGAATGGCGGAGGGTCAGTCCAGGTTCAGTTGGATGCGTTATCTGTCGCTTAAATGAGGAAAAATGATATTTTATCTGGCAAATGCCACAGGCTTGGGAAGAGTGGCTATCAAGAACCCCCTATGCGAGTTAAGATCGAGTTCACTCAGTTTCCACGTTTGATTTTGTGGACAGGTTTAGCAGTGATGATGTGCTTTGGCTTCCCGTTGAAAGGAGGCGCCGAAGTTTTCAACTATGAAAAGCTGCACCAGAGGGCGCTGTCCGATGAGGGGTTCAAGCAGGCGGATGAAGAATTGAACGAAGCCTACGTGCGTGCGATGCGCAAGCTGCCAAAGGAGGAGCGGGCAAAGCTGAGGCAGGAGGAAAGGGCTTGGATTCAGGAGAACGCTAGGGCGCTTCAGCAGACTCCGGGACAGGAGGTGGAGGTCCTTCGGGAACGCACCCGTAAGCGACTGGAGGAATTGCGGCGGCGGGGAGACGGAGGAACCGACTCAAAAGCCGGGGATGCACCCCGGCCGAAATTGGATCCGCCGTCCGGACTCCCGTTGGGGACGGTGCCGGCCGCCGACGATGCGGCTGGAAAGTCCGCTGCATCAGGTAAATCAAACTCAAACATCCATCCGGCAAAGGAGACGGCTCCGAAGCCAGTCGCCAAGGAGGAGGAAGTTCGCAGGGACGTAGTAAAGTCGGCGGAGCAAAGCGGCGAAACTTCCGGGGAGGAGGCGAACTGGACGCCGAAGCTCGCGGCAAACCTGGAGAGGGTGTACCAGAAGTCTCTCAAGGACGCCGAGTTTGAAGCTGCAGATTCCGAGTTGCGTTCGTTGTACCGGCAGGCGATGCAGGTGCTCAGCTCGGCGGATCGTGAGAAACTGCGGGTGGCGGAGAAGGCTTGGGTGCGGCAAAACGGAACGCTTTTGCGGAACGCTGGGGAGAAGGAGGCGGCAGTTCTAAAGGATCGGACCGTTCAGCGCAGGACGGAGTTGGAGCAGATGACCAAGGAGCGCCGTTTTCAGGAAGGCGCACCGGTTGTGGAGAAGACGGCGGCGCCCGCTCCGAGTCCGGTCAAGGCGCCGGCGGTGCTGGAGCTTCCTGTGGAGCCGTTGTCTGTCAAGCCGCCCGAGCCAACCCCGGCTCCCGCAACGCCTCAGGCGCCCACGGCTGCGAAGTCCCCGGTGGATTCCGATGAGGCCGCGGAGCCCGGGCATTTGACTGAAAAGGGCTTCTGGATGTTTCTTGCGAGCTGGATTTTCGGGCTGACGGCCCTCCATTACGGGGCGTTTCGGAGCGTGCAGAAGAATCCTTCCAAGGCACTGACGCGGGAGTTGAGCCCGGTGAGGTTGTACATTCTCTCCGCGGGTTGCGCGGGAACTTCGCTGAGCATGCTGGCAAGCGGCGGCGGTGTTGTTTGGATGGCGGCGAGCGTGTTTCTGACAGCTATGGGTCTGCTGGTGGTTTGGTATGCGGCTCTGGCCGTCGCCGTTTTGAGCCGGGACTCCGCCGACATGGTGGCGGCATCCCCACCGCAGGGGGCGACCGTCGACGATGGCGGGCGCTGACCTGATCGGTCCTTCGCGCTGGCCTTTTTGCCAAATCACCCGGGTCCTCTTCTGAGAAACTTTTATGAAACGAACCTCCTATCTGCGCTGGGTTGTTGGAGCTTTGGCGTTTGCGGTGTTGCTGCGTTCCGGAACGGACGCCGCGACTCCGGCCGCGGCGCCTTTAAAGTATAGCGATCCCGCGCCCAAGGCGTATGACCTGAGCGCTAGGGCGAGTGAGATCGACCCCAGGGCGCAGCCGCACCCGGAGATTGACTTCCTCTTTGAAAAAAACGGAAAGCCGGCCGACACCGAGCGGGCCGCCGTGGACACGCGCGTGTCCCCGCAGGGGAAGCTTGTGGTGTGGCTGATGGGTTACAACCAGTCGCTTTTTGAAAGGGTCAACAGCTACGGCTTGCATGCGATCCAGGTCAGCTACGCAAACGGTTGGTTTTCGAAGCTGAACAAGGAGCCCGCGCCCGCGGACGAGCAGTATCTTGGGAAAATCCGACTGGAGGCGACGACCGGCATCAACGCCAGCGACGCCGTTGAGATTCCGGTTCCCGATTCGATGCAGGAGCGCGCCCACCAGTTTGTGAAGTGGCTGGTAAAGAGTAATCCCCAGGGCGGCTGGGCGTATTTTCTCAATGCGGACGGCAATGGGCTTGATTGGACGAAAGTGATCATTTGCGGCTCTTCGCACGGGGCGACGTCCTCGGCGCGCTTTGCGCTCCAGCAGAGGGTGGACCGGTGCGTCATGTTTTGCGGGCCCCGTGATCAATACGAGTCCTGGCAGGGGCTGCCGTCAGCGACTCCTGCAAACCGGTTCTTCGGGTACAGCCACACGCTCGACTCTGGATGGTCGGGCGACCACTATCCAAGGTCGTGGATTTTACTTGGGCTGAACAAGTTTGGCCCTGTTGTGAACACGGACGAGGCGAAGCCGCCGTATGGAAACTCGCGTAGGCTGATTACCTCTGCAGAGGTAAAGGGTGACGCCAACCGTGCGCACGGATATGTGACACCGAATGCGAAAAGTTCACCGCGGGATGCTTCGGGGAATTACGTCCAGGATGATGTTTGGCGCTACTTGTTCACACACCCGGTGGAGGCGGTGGGGACGCCGGTGCAGCCGGAAGCGGCCACGCGGATGAACCTGCGGCAGAAGTGAGACGGTGCCGCCTGAGCTGCCCGGTTCGGCGGTGATCTTGGAAACCGGGACTCACGCTGTGGCGATCTCGGAGTGACTTCTGATGTTACAGCGGGGCCACCGTGAGCGTGTGCCTGACCGGTACGAGCTTTGTACGAATTTCCGAATCAAGGCGGGTCTGTGATGCGGTCAGCTTCTGGCGCAGCTTCTCGAAAAGGGCGCCCAGTTCCGGGTCGTTCTGCACCTCTGTATTGAAGGCGCGGAACTGGCTGATCATTCCCTTGATCATCATGGTCTCGTAAGCCTGCTTGGCCGCCACGGCGTTCATCACCCCTGCAAACGGCTTGTCGAAGGGCGTGACGGTGAACTCTTCCGCCAGATTGATGCCCGCCTCGAGCTGCGCCTTGGTGAATTCGCGGCTTTCGGCTCCCCAGGTGACCTTTGCCTTGGAGGAGGCGAGATTTGCGACTTTGAGCGTGAACCGGTTGAGGTCCTTGTTGAACGGAAGATACGGCAGGATGCTGCGGGTGCTGCCGGGGGATTTGGGATCGGGATCAAAACAGAACGGATAACGTTCGCTTTCGATCTCGGCCTTGCCCGCGCTGGAGGTGGTTACCTTGTGGCCTTTGGACGTCGTGGTCTTTCCGGCGGCGTCCATAGTGATTTCACCGACGGCCCCGTCGCAACCGAGTCCCTTTAGAAAGGCATACGCCATGGCGAGGTGGCCGTTTGGTCCGGGGTGGACTCCGTCGCGGCCGCAGACGTCATAGTCAGCGCCGTAAGCGGCTTTGGCCTTTGCCATGGAATCGATCATGGGCGAGTGGACGTCGGCGAAGCCTCCTTGAAATTCACCGGCAAGCTTCCTCCCGATCTGTCCCAGCGTGGAGAGGCTCTGGTTGTAGCTGTCCGCCGAGTTGAGGTTGTTCGGAAATGGCTTGGAGAAAAACTTGGTGTCCACGGCTCCCGGCGTGCCGACCACAACGTGGATTTTGTCCCCCTTCAGCTTGGTGAGCACGGAGCGCATGGAATCTTCGTAGCGCTTTCCAACGGCATCTTCATAAGGCTTGTAGGTGCCGTCGTTCATTCCGTAGCAGAGGGTGACCACGTCCGGCTTGAACCCCGCGAGATCGTTTTTGAGGCGGGCGTCAAAACCTCCGGCGGTCTCTCCGCCCCAGCCAAACTGGAACACGTGCACGTCGGGGCGTCCTGCCGCAGTGAGGAGATAGGTCTCGATGAATTTCGAATACAACTTCTGCTCCGTGATGGAGTCGCCGACAATCGCAAGGCGCCCGTCCTTGGGCAGGGAGGCGGGTGTTTCCGCGGCGATACAAAACGGCGAAACGAGCGAAAGGACGGAGAGGGTGAGGGAGGTCGATGGTTTCATTGTAGAGGGGGAGGAGGCCGCCGCGCCGTGCTGGCGGAGGGACTTCGCATAGGGAAAATAATGCTATGGAACAAGCTTTTAGAGCGCAGGATGGCCCCCGGGGAAACGGGGTGATCCCGGCGGGTGTGCGGAGGAAAGCGCTTGCGGTGGGGGCGACGGCTCCTAGTTTGGGAGGGATGAAACTCCTCCTGCCAGCTCTGTTCGCGTTGGTTGCCTCTCTTTGTCCGCTTTCCGCGGCCGTCGTCGAGAAAACGGTGGAATACAAGTCGGGGGACCTGCTGTGCGAGGGATGGCAGGCCTACGACGATTCCGTTTCAGGCAGGCGTCCGGGCGTGCTGGTCGTGCACCAGTGGACTGGCATCAGCGAGCACGAGAAGGAGGCCGCCCGGAAGCTCGCGACGTTAGGTTACAATGTTCTCGTCGCCGACATCTATGGCAAGGGCGTGCGGCCCCAGCCTCCGGAGGCGGGAAAGGAAGCCGGCAAGTACAAGGCGGACCGGGTGCTTCTGCGCTCCCGCGTCAACGCGGCGCTTGACGTTTTGAGCCGGGACGCACTTACGGACGCGTCAAGACTTGCGGCCACCGGCTACTGCTTTGGCGGAACGACGGTGATCGAGCTTGCCCGCAGCGGCGCGGCGGTAAAGGGGGTCGTCAGCTTTCACGGCGGTCTGGACTCGCCCGCTCCGGCCGACGGAAAGAACATCAAGGCGAAGGTTCTCGCTCTTCATGGCGCGGATGATCCGTTCGTGCCCGCCAAGGACCTTGCGGCCTTCGAGGCCGAGATGCAGTCCAACAACGTCGACTGGAAGCTCGTCAGCTACCCTGGCGCGGTGCACAGCTTCACGCACAAGGCCGCGGGCAGCGACAATTCCAAGGGCGCGGCCTACAACGCCGAGGCCGACCGGGACTCCTGGCTCCAGATGGAGCGCTTCCTCAAGGCGGTGCTGGGGCGGTAAAACGCAGCTTATGTCTCGCGTCCCTGGTAAAGGGGTTAACGCCAGAACCAAGCGGCTGAGGTCGCGACGAGGCAGATGATCGATGCGGCCGACAGGAGTCGCGCCAAGGGGAGGAGTTCCGCCTCCTTGCGTACCCGCCACCAGGTTCCGAGGGTGCGTCCGACAAAGAGCATTGAGGAGAGAAACGGGAGCATGAAGGTCCACTCCGGTTTGGTGTGGGTTACCGCGTGGTATGCTGCAAAGAGGAGGCAGGCGCTTCCAAAGAAACAGTTGAGCATGATCGACCGGCTTGTCGTGATGCGGAAGAGCATGGCGCCGAGGGCGATTATCGCGAGGGAACAGGTGGCCAGAAGGATGGAAAGCGGATTCATGGAAAAGGCTCGAACAGGAAAACGAAAGGGGCGGCGGAACTTTAGTCCCGCCGCCCCCCATTGAACAGACGCGGTTTCTACAGATTAGCAGGCGGACTCGCCCGTCTCCTCTGTGCGGATGCGGACGGCGTCGTGGACGTCGGAGACGAACACCTTACCGTCACCGATCTTGCCTGTTTTGGCCGCCTTTACGATGGCTGCCACGGCGGATTCGATGAGGGCGTCACCAAGAACAACCTCCACCTTGATTTTCGGCAGGAAATCCACCGTGTATTCGCTGCCGCGGTAGATTTCGGTGTGGCCTTTCTGGCGGCCGAATCCTTTGACTTCAGTGACTGTCATGCCCTCGACTCCGATTTCTGCAAGGGCTTCTTTCACCTCCTCCAGCTTGAAGGGCTTGATGATGGCTTCGATTTTTTTCATGGAACTTGATGGGTATTTAGATCCGAGCCGGGGCGTTTCTGAGGCGCCCCGGCTTGTGATTTCGTCGCTTAGTGAACCGGCGGCGAGGTGCGGTCGGACAAGTGGAAGTCAGGGTAGGCTTCCACTCCCATTTCCGGCATGTCGAGGCCGTCCACTTCATCCTGCTTGCTGCTGCGCAGCGGGAAGATGAGGTTGGACACCTTGAACCAGATGATCCCTGCGATGCCTACGAACACGATGTTGGCGATCACTCCGAGGAAGGAGGCGCTCAGCTGTCCCCAGTCTGCGTAGTTTCCGCCAAACAGCGGCCCGAGGATGCCGGTGACGCCCTGGTCGGCCCATCCGCTTCCGGTGAGCTCTGCGTATTTCTTGAGGGCTTCAGGAGTGCCATCGTTAAGGACCGTCTGGAGCGCACCGTCCTTGAGGAGGGTGTGCACGCCGCCCCACCCGGCTCCATAGGATCCGTTGGAGAAGATGCCTACGCTGAGGACGCCGAAGGCGCCGCAGATGCCGTGCACCGAGATGGCGCCCACGGGGTCGTCGATCTTCATCACCCGGTCCCAGAAGTTCACTGAAAGAACGACGAGAACACCGGAGATCAGGCCGATGATGACGGAGGCCAGCGAATTCACGAAGGCGCAAGGGGCGGTGATGGCGACCAGACCGGCAAGCATGCCGTTGCAGATCATGGTCGGATCGGGTTTGCCTGTGGTCAGGTAGAGCCACAAGGTGGTGGCGAGTGCGCCGCCCGCGGAAGCGAGCATGGTGTTCACCGCAACGATAGCGGCATGGTTGTCGGTGCCGGCGAGCGTGGACCCCGGGTTGAAGCCGAACCAGCCGAAGGCCAGAATGAAGGTGCCGAGCAGGACGTACGGTACGTTGTGGCCGGGGATCGCGCGGGGCTTTCCTTCCGCAGTGTATTTTCCGAGACGAGGCCCAATGATAATACTGCCGACAAGGGCGAGGACGCCGCCGGTCATGTGCACGACCGAGGATCCGGCGAAGTCGACGTGACCGTGGCCGAGGCCGAAGTTGACGCCGAGCTGGGCGAGCCAGCCTCCGCCCCAGACCCAGTTTCCGTAGATCGGGTAGCACAGGGAGCCGACCCACAGGCCATAGATGATGAAGTTCTTAAAGTTCCAGCGTTCGGCCATGGATCCCGTGGGGATAGTGGCGGTGGTGTCCATGAACACCATCTGGAAGAGGAAGAGTGCGAACACGGCTGTATCCAGGAAGTCGTTGCTCAGGAAAAAGCCCTTGGTGCCGAGAAGGCCGAAGGGTTTGCCGAAGAGTTCGATGGAGAACTCCCCGTTGAGAAGCTGCAGGCCCTGGCCGAAGGGGGGCTGCCAGCCGATCGGGACCGGACCATTGAAGTAGCCGCCAAACATGAAGGCGAAGCCGCAGATCCAGAAGCCAATCATCCCGAGGGGGTAGATTAGCAGGTTGGTCGCCATGACGTGCGCGGCGTGCTTGGCCCGGCAGAGGCCGGTTTCCACAAGGGCGAACCCAGCCTGCATGAACATGACGAGGAAGCCCGTGAGGAGCACCCACACCATGTTGATGGAGACTTTGTTGTGAGCGACGTTCTGGACGAGTTCGTCCATGCTCACTTCATCTTTGCCTGCCGGGTTGATTGATTTTGAATCCGCGGGCACCGGCCACTGTAGGTCGAGCTTGGTCCCAGCGTTGAGTCCGGGAGTGTAGCCAAGCGGGTCCGCAACCGGGTCCTTGGGTTTCTCTGGTTCGGCGGTGGCCTCCGCAGTTGCTGGAGGCGCAGGCGCGGCCGCGGGCGGGGCAGGCGCTGCGGGCGTTGCGGCAGCGGGGGCCGTTGCAGCAGCCGGTGCCGGTTCCGGTTTTGGAGCCGTATCTTGCGCGCTCGCTGGAGCTGCGGGACAAGCTAGCCACGCCATTAGGGCGGCTAGAGGCGCTAACATGTTGCGCGTCGTTATTTTCATGGTTTGGATTGGGTTTCGGGTTGCTGTGCCGGTGCTCAGGTTTCGCAGACGCGCAGGGGGTGGATTGCGGCTTCGAGTGGCCTGAGCGCTTCGAAGCGTTTCCTTCAGCATCGCTTGTGCCAATATGCGCAAGCGCAACAAAGGAAGGAGTTTGATTTTAATCGCCTCCGGAGCGGCTCCGTTTTCGCAGGCGTTTATCGATCGCTGTGGTGCAAATCGACCATTCTTTTTCGCCAAAGCGCGGACCAGGCGCCGCGGTGTCTGAATTTTTACAGATGACTCTTTTTGAGCACTGAAATGAGGTGTGGTTGTGAGGGGTGAAATCGTTAAAAGCATGATTAGAAATAGCTTAAAGATGTTGGCACGGCTTTAGCTATTGGTTGGGCCCGCGGAATGGAGCTTTGCCCACTCCGCGCCTGCCGAACCTCGCCCCTCATCCGGGCGGGCGTTGGGTTGGAGTCCAAAAACTAAACCTACAATGCATCCTATGATTAAGATCCCCCGAGTAGCGGTCCTGGCGGCTTGCCTGGCCTCCCTGCTCGCTCCCACCGGCCTGCGTGCGCAGGACAATGCCCCAGCCCCAGCTCCCGCCGCCGTTCAGACCCCGGCCGCTCCGGCACCCGCGCCGGCCGCCCCTGCGGCCCCTGCGGCAGCGCCCGCAGCCGACAAGGCGGCAGGTCCCGAGGTGAGCCTGGAGATGCGCATCAATGCGCTGGAGTCGTACCTGCAGAACACCAGCCCGGACGACGCCTTCAAGAGCCTCAAGGTGAAAAAGAAGAACGACAAGGGCGAGGAAGAGGAGGTGTATCCCGAAGGATTCTCTCAGAAGACCCTCGGCGTTGCGGGTCCCGGCCACAACGGCTGGATGATGACTTCCGCCGCTCTGGTTCTTTTCATGACCTTGCCCGGCCTTGCGCTGTTCTACGGCGGCTTGGTGCGCAAAAAGAACGTCCTGAGCGTGCTCGCGCAGTGCCTCGGGTGCGCCGGGATGGTCACCCTTCTCTGGTGGGCCTTCGGCTACAGCCTCGTTTTCGGCAAGAATTTTGACAACCCCTTTCTGGGCGGCAGCGAGTTCTTCTTCATGAAGGGCGTCGATTCGGCCCCCAACACGGACTACTCCTACTGGGTGTCTCAGAACGTGTTTTCGATGTATCAGATGATGTTTGCGATCATCACCCCGGCGTTGATCGTCGGTGCGATCGCTGAGCGCATGAAGTTTACTGCGGTGATGACCTTCATCGGCGCCTGGATGTTCCTCGTGTACTTCCCGATGGCCCACATGGTCTGGGGCGTGACGGGCTTCATGAACGGCGTCTGGAACAAGGCGGCGTCCATTCCTGCGATCGACTTTGCAGGCGGCACGGTGGTGCACATGACTTCCGGGTGGAGCGCACTGGTGCTTTGCATGATCCTTGGAAAGCGCGCCGGTTTCGGCAAGGAACGCATGGCGCCGCACTCGATGGTGCTCTGTATGGTGGGCACGGGGATGCTGTGGGTGGGATGGTACGGCTTCAACGCCGGTTCGGCCCTCGCCGCCGACGGGATCGCCGCAAACGCCTTCACGACTACGACGCTTGCAGCTGCAACCGCCTCCTTTGTGTGGGCGTTGATGGAGCGCGTGATGCGCGGTCACGCTTCGATCCTGGGCTTCTGCTCGGGCGCGGTCGCCGGTTTGGTGGTGATCACCCCGGCCTGCGGATTCGTGGGAACGACCGGAGCCGTGGTGATCGGCTTGGTCGCCGCCGTGGTGCCTTACATCTTCGTGATGCACCTCAAGGGTATCTTCGGTTATGACGACGCGTTGGACACCTTCGGCGTGCACGCTGTGGGCGGAACGCTCGGGGCGGTCATGACGGGCATCTTCGCAGACAAGGCGGCGAACGCCAACCTCGACACGGCTGTGACAGCTGCGACGGACGCGGCTGAACCCGGCAACGGCCTGGCCAAGCTCGTCGCGGACGGCGGACTCGTCGGTGTACAGTGCAAGGCGATCCTGCTGACCCTGGTGATTTCCGTCGTCGCGACGGTGGTCATCGCCATGGTGTTGAAAGTCGTGATGGGCCTGCGCCCGAGCGCCGAGGTGGAAGACGCCGGTCTCGACATCAGCGAACACGGGGAGGAAGGCTATCTCCTGTAAGGTTTAGCCCGCTTGTCAATTGGACCCCGAGGGGGTTTAAAGACAGACTAAAACAAAGCTCAAAAGCTCAAAACCATGAAAAAAATCGAAGCCATCATCAAACCCTTCAAGCTGGAGGAGGTGAAGGACGCGCTTGCCGAGATCGGAGTCGAAGGCATGACGGTCACAGAAGTCAAAGGATTCGGCCGCCAGAAGGGGCACACCGAAATCTACCGCGGAAGCGAGTACACGGTGGATTTCCTGCCGAAAATCAAACTGGAGGTTGTCGTCACCGACGCCCTGGTGGATTCGGCGGTAGCCGCGATCGTGAAGGCCGCCAAGACGGGCAAGATCGGGGACGGGAAGGTGTTCGTATCCTCCGTCAACGAGGCGATCCGTATTCGCACCGACGAGACGGGCGACCGGGCGGTCTAGCACGCTTGGTTAGACGTTAGAAAGATCCGCTCCGGCGGTGGAGAATTCTCCACCGCCGGAGCTTTTTTTTGAAGGCACCGGCGTTGGAGAAGGGCTGGGGGTGGGGGAGAATGGAGGCGGAGGAAAACCGAGAGGACCCCTGATGGCCGCAGAAACTCAGCCTCCAGGGCATCCAGTTTGATCCGGGCGAAACGGAACCCGGGCCAGTGCTCTCGCTGCCAGGGCCAATGGGGGCGGCCTTTCACGATATAAAGGCCGTTCGTTTATGCCTCACATATGAAGAGTATCGTGAGCTATAAACTCGGCGGCTATTCCGCATGTCGGAAAGCCGGAATCAACGTTCTCCCCAATCTAATTTGAACATGATCGTAAATCTCTTTTGGACCGTTTTCGCAGCTTGCGGGCACGAACGCGAGTCACTTCTTGTGAAACTGTGATTCTGTGGCAGTGTCGGTATATGAAGAACATCACCGTGAGTGTGGATGATGACACCTATCGGATGGCGCGCATTCGAGCGGCAGAACGTGCGACCTCTGTCTCAGCACTGGTGAAGGCTTATCTCCTTCAAATTGCAAGCGGTGGAACTGGAGAAACTGATTTCCAGCGACTTGAACGTGAAGAGCGAGAGCTTCGTGACGAATTGCGTTCTCAACGACTCGGCTTGAGTGGCGCGCATAATTTAAGCCGAGATGAGTTTTATTCCCGCCATGAGATTCGTTGATACTAATATCCTTTTGTATTCCTTGGAATGGGATGCCGTGGAGTCGGAGAAGGGAGAAATAGCGCGGAAGATTTTGTTGAGTGCTGATTTAGCCCTTTCGGTCCAGGTACTTCAGGAGTTTTATGTTCAAGCCACTCATTCCCGGCGTCCTGATGCGCTAACGCATGATTTTGCAGTGCGATTGATTGAGAAATGGATGAGATTTCGGATTCAAGACAATACGGTTTCGATTTTACGTGATGCACTTGAAATTAAAAAGCGGTACGGAACATCGTATTGGGATGCCGCAATTCTAGCAGCTGCTCAATGTGCCCGGTGTCATGAGTTATTAAGTGAAGATCTGAATCACGGGCAGCAGTATGGAAGCGTGACGGTAGTGAATCCTTTTTTAAAAACGTAGGAGCGTGGAAGGCCCATCGATGCTGCACTTCTAAAAATGGGAGACTATGAGGCTCTAGAATCCAGCGGAGATGGGGAAAGAGCACCAAAGGGCTATTTTTCGGCGTGAATGTTTCGTGGCAGTTGTCTTGTGGACTTCTTGCATCGAGGGCTCGATTCAGAAAGATGGCCTTGGCGCCATTTGCTTTTGAGGCAACGCACCTAAATGCCATCAGTTCCATCTAGGCGTTCTGATAAACATGCGTGCCTTGGTGATGTGGGGAGGAGGGGGGTAGCCACGCTTCCCATCCATTGAAAGCGGCGCGGATTTGGGTGGGAGGGGCAATTTTCGACGTTCTGTGAAGACTTGAGAGTGCACTTGGTTCGGAGTGTGCTAAGCTCAATGGGAAATGATTGGAGGACTTCCAAGACAAGACCGGGGCCCTTGGTTTGAAGTGGCCGGTCATCCTGTCAACGCTCCGCTGGCGTTGGTCGCGGGGTGCATATTGTCCATGCTTTTGACGACTGCGGCGCTGGCTTTCAGTCACAATTGGGAGGGGTTGCTGGGTTTTTCGAGCGCCGCGGTGCTGCAAAAGGGGGAGGTCTGGCGTGTGGTGTCCTATGCGTTGTGGAACCCGCCTTCCATCTCTCTTGCTCTGGACATGCTGATGCTTTGGTGGTTTGGGCGTGAACTGGAGGGGTTTTTCGGACGGGCCGTGTTTTTGAAGCTCTGCGCCGGGGTGGTGCTGGCGCCCGCCTTGGCGGGGCTTTTGACGGGACTGTTTCTTCCGGTCCAGTGGTCCGGATTGCCGGGGACGTTTGCTCTTTTCGTCGCTTTTGCCACGATGGCGCCGGGGGTGGTGCTTTTGTTCGGGGTCACGGCCAAGTGGACCGCGTTGATATTCCTAGGGCTGCAGGTGCTGTCCTGTGTTGCGGGGCATGCTTGGAGCCAGCTGGTGCATTCGCTGGTCTCGGCGGGATTCGCCTTCGGTTACATCCGGTTTCAGCAGGGGCGCTGGAGCATGCCGGAGATCAAGATTCCGGTGCGGCGTCCGCAGTTCCGAGTGCTGGAGCCCGTGCCTGCGCAGAAGGTTTCGACGCAGCTTCTGAGGGAGGAGTTTGACGAGGCGGACGCCTTGGAGTTGATCGATCCGCTTCTGGAAAAGATCGGCAAGAGCGGGATGGCGAGTTTGACGGCGGCCGAACGGGCGCAGCTGGAGCTGGCGCGGGAGGCGTTGATCCGGAAGGGCAGTTCCCGCCGCTAGGGCTGATCGGATTTGGTGCCGGGGGTGGGGCCGGGGGTGGTGCCGGGGGTGGTACAGTCGCGCCCGGTGGGGCGACTATGGATGGAAACCTAGAGGGGTGGCATCGTTTGTGAGTTTTTGGCGGGCTTGCGAAGCCCTCGGATCGCGATGCAATAAGTGGAGGCGCTTTGAAATGGCGATTCCTGACACCCGAACGCCGAAGCGCTGGAGAAAAGGGGATCTCACGCGCCGCGGAGGGCGCGGGAAAAATTGACAGAACCAAATGAAGCAAAAGCATTTATCTCCCACTCCGCGCCTCCGCGGCCCCTCGTGAACTTCCGGTTTCGGGTTAAAACGTGGAATTGTAGCTGGAGAGGTGGGCTATGGAGGACGCACAGGAACGGAAAGCTTCAGGGTTGGGAACAGGGGAAGGCCCCTTGCTGGACCCCGTGTACGCCAACGCGATGTCGCATTTTTACCGGGGCGAACTCGGGAGGATCATGGGTTGGCGGATGCGGCTGGATGCCACGACGAACTGGGCGATCACGGTGACCTCGACAGTCTTCACCGTGGCTCTCTCGATCCGCGAGGTGCCGCATGGGATCTTTTTTTTCAACCTCGCCGTCGTCTGGATTCTGCTTTGGATCGAGGCGCGGCGGTACCGTTTTTACGACGCCTTCCGCGCCCGGGTACGGCTTCTGGAGGCGCATTTTCTGGTGCCTGTGGTGCTGCAAAACACACGGTTGCTGCAGGGGGACTGGAGGCGGATCATGTGCGAGGACCTGCTCATGCCGTCCTTTAAAATGAGCAAACTCGAGGCTCTGGGGCGCCGGCTGAAGCGGAACTACATTTATCTGTTTTTGCTGATTCTGGGGGCGTGGATGATGAAGATCTTTCTACACGCGCCCGCACCCGTGGACTCGTGGCAGAGTTTTTATGAGGCGGTGGCCGCCGGGCATGGAATGGCTGCCTGGCTGGTTGTGGGCGTGTTTGCGGTGACGTTTACCGGTGTGATGGGCTTGATGGTGTATATCAGCCGGGCGTCGCCCAGCGAAGTCTCGGAGTTCGGGATGCGGAACCGGGATATGTGGAGGATTTGAGGTTGCCACGCATGGCGCGATGCGGGGAGGCGGGGGTGGAAAATGGGAGGACAGGAGCGGGCCCGTCGGCTAGGATGTCGGCCTATGCCAGGCCAGCTTCCGCCCGACCCTTCCCTTCCAGCGATCGAACAGCTCCGGGCCGTTGTGGCGGCGTTGCGCGCTCCGGACGGTTGCCCGTGGGACCGGGAGCAGACGCACGCCACCCTGCGGGGCGGGCTTTTGGAGGAAGCTTACGAAGTGGTGGCCGCCATTGACGCGTCGGATGATCCCAACCTGAGCGAGGAGCTGGGCGACCTGTTGTTGCAGGTGGTGTTTCACGCGCAGATCGCCCGGGAGGAGGGGCGCTTCGATTTCGACCGGGTGGCCCTCGGGATTTCGGAAAAACTGGTACGGCGGCATCCGCATGTTTTTGGTGCCGAGAGCGCGGCGGATTCCGATGCGGTACTGGTGCGATGGGAAGAGATCAAGCGGCAGGAAAAGGGAGCCGCGCGCGAGGCCTCGGTTCTGGACGGGGTGTCGGAGGGCATGCCGGCGCTACAGTACGCTGCAAAAATTCAAAAGCGGGCCGCTCGGATCGGGTTTGACTGGCAGGAGGCGTTGCCGGTTCTGGCCAAGGTGCGGGAGGAACTGGGGGAGGTTGAGGCTGCGCTGCAGGAGGGGCCGGAGCGTCTGGAGGAGGAGTTGGGCGACTTACTTTTTTCGGTGGTGAATTTGACCCGCAAATTGAAGGTGGACGCCGAGGTGGCGTTGAGCGCGGCGACCCGGAAGTTCGCCGGGCGTTTCCGGGCGGTGGAGGGGCTGGCCCGCGAGCGGGGGGTGGTGCTGGAGGGGGCCGGGCTCGAGGAACTGGATGTGTTGTGGGACGAGGTGAAGCGCGTTGAAAAGTCAAAGGCAGCGGAGGGCCGGGAGGTTGGTTAAAAGATGAAGCTGCTTTTTCTCACCCCCGGGACGGGAAGCTATTACTGCGGCGTCTGCATGCGCGACAATGCGCTCGCAAAGCAGCTTTGCGCGGACGGTCACGACGCCGTTTTGCTTCCGCTATACCTTCCCCTGACGCTTGAGGAGGCTGCTGCGTCTCCGGATGCGCCCGTGTTTTTCGGCGGGTTGAACGTCTACCTGCAGCAGCGCTTTCCCTGGTTCCGCAAAGCACCGCTCTGGTTGGACCGCTTGCTGAACCACCGGGTGATTTTAAAGTGGCTGGGACGTTTTGCGGGAATGA
The DNA here is from genome assembly GCA_947449735.1 of Chthoniobacteraceae bacterium. Classification (GTDB taxonomy): domain Bacteria; phylum Verrucomicrobiota; class Verrucomicrobiia; order Chthoniobacterales; family Chthoniobacteraceae; genus Chth-196. Next base: position 59,822 of record CANFTB010000018.1, read on the forward strand.
CCCACGGGGCAGATACGGCGGCTCTGACCCTGTCCATGCTCAAGGGAGAAGAAGGGGCGCAAAACAGGGAAATCGACAAGCTCATCGACTGGATTTTAAAGTTCGAAAGGCCGGATGCCATCTGGCTCTCCACCGGTCTTCTCGCGGGGGTGGCCCGCAGAATCAGGAGCGAAACCGGGGTGCCCGTTTTTTGTTCGCTGCAGGGTGAAGATAGTTTTTTGGATGGCCTTCCGGAGCCTTGGAAAACCAGTTCCTGGGAGGAGATGGCGCGGCGCTTGGAAGAGTTGGACGGGGTCGTGGCACCGAGTCGTTTTTTTGCGGAGGTGATGGAGGGCCGCCTCGGACTGAAGGCCGGGAATGTAGAGGTCATTCCCAACGGAATGGCCCTGCAGGGGTACGGCCCGGCATTGGTTCCGCCTTCGCCGCCCGTCGTGGGTTATCTCGCGCGTTTTATCCGTGGAAAAGGTCTGGGGGCGGTTGTGGAAGCCTTTGTGGAATTGCACCGCAGGGGCAGGGTTCCGGAGGCGCGACTGCACTGCGCAGGAACCATGATTCCGGAGGACCAGCCGTTCCTGGAGCAGCAGAAGGCGCGTTTGAGGGATGCCGGGCTTTTGCATCTGGCTGAGTTTTCACCGAATATCAGCCGTGAGGAAAAGGTGCGGTTTTTACAGTCGCTCAGCCTGCTTTCTGTGCCGGCTACCTACGGTGAGGCGTTCGGGTTGTACCTGATTGAGGCCATGGCGTGTGCAGTCCCGGTGGTCCAACCCCGAGTGGCGGCTTTTCCCGAAATTATTGAGTCCAGCGGGGGTGGCGTTCTGGTGGACCCCGGGTCGGTTTCGGAGATGGCCGCGGCCTGGGAGGCTCTTCTTTTGGACCCGGCCCGCCGGCAGGCCCTGGGTTTGGCTGGTTTGGAGGCGGTTCACCGGGACCATTCCATGGCGCGGATGGCGGAGCAGTTTTTGGAAGTTTCCGCCCGGGGGAAAAGGAAGGAGATGTGAGCGCACACTTCTGCTACGATCAGGCGTCCTATGGGTTTTGAATTTGTACACCAGCGCCGCGTGGAGTTTTCGGAAACCGACATGGCCGGAATCGTCCATTTCGCCAACTTTTTCCGTTGGATGGAGTCGGCGGAGCACGCATTTCTGCGTTCACTGGGCTATTCGGTGCACCCGCATGGCGAGGGAACCGGCTGGCCGAGGCTGAAGGTGAGCTGTGACTATTTGAGACCGCTGCGTTTCGAGGACCTGGTCGACACGGTTTTGAGCATCCGCGAGGTGCGCACGCGTTCAGTGCGTTACGGGTTTGAATTCCGCCGGCCGGAATCCGGCGAGGTGGTGGCCCGCGGGGAGGTCGTGGCCGTGCATTCCGGCGTGGACGCCGCGAGCGGAGCGTTGAAGGCCCTTTCCATTCCGGAGCCGCTCCGGAGTGTGTTGGCGGAAAAATGCGGAGCCTGAACTTCAATAAAAGACCCCGGGCGAACCACCTTGAGGCGGATCTGACCGGGGTCTTCTTAAAAGGCTCAGCGGTTGGGGTTATTTGTCCTTCTTTTTGCCCTTCTTGGCGCCAGCAGCAAACTCTTCGAGGCTGAGCTTACCGTCCCCGTTTGCATCCAGCTTTTTGAAGGCTTCCTCCACGTCGGAGGCTTCCTTTTTGCCACGAAATTCGTCGATGCTCAGCGAACCGTCGCCGTCTTTGTCCAACTTTTTGAAGCGGTCTTCGGGAGTGGGCTTGGTTTTTTCGGCGGGAGCGTCGGCCTTTGGCGCGGGGGTGGATTCCGCCTTGGCTTCGGTTTTGGCTTCGGGCTTGTCCTGAGCAAATACGGGAGTGACAACGAAGGCGGCCAGGGTCGCCAGTGTGAGAATGGATTTCATTTGGGTACTAGGGTTCTTGTTTTTGGCTCCGTCCATCGCGGCGAGGTTTCAGTATGCGTGAAAAAAGCGCGGCTCCGGACAGAGATTTGGGGGTGGAACACGGTGAATAAAGACGCCAGGTCTGCGAGGGAATCCTTGGGGGGATCGGAGTCCAACCAGACCTGAAGCGTCCAACCTTGAAACTCCGCAAGCGCGCAGAAGTAGCGGCGAATTTTTTGGGAGGATATTTTTTGCAGGTTCCTTAAACCCGAAAACAGAAGTTCACGCGGGGCCGCGGAGAGGGGAAGAGGGGGATAAACATTTTTGCTCCATTTGGTGCTGTAGATTTTCTCCTCGCCCCCCCGCGAGATCACCTTTTCTCTGGTGCTTCGGCGTTCGGGTTAAAGGTCCAAGGGCACGCCGGAAGGTGCGGAAAGAACCTTCGTGCCGGGAGCTCGAACCGACAAAGTCTGGCGCATCCATTCCTGCGCGTCGGGGTCGCCATGTACGAGGACGACCTGTTTCGGGGCTGCTCTTTGGACGTAATCGATGAGGCTTTCCCTGTCGCCGTGCGCGCTGAACCCGAAGGTTTCAACCTGGCAGCGCAGGGTTTCCGGTTGGATGTCCGGCGCCACCTGAAAGGAGTCACCCTGTTTGGCGGACCGGAGCCTGCCCGCGGGAGAGTCGGGGTCGGCGTACCCGACGAAGAAGATGCCGTGGGCGGGGTTGGGCAGGAAATGCGGCGCGATGACGTTTGAGAGGGTGTGTTCGGTCATCATGCCGCTGGAGAGGGCGTAGATGCGGCCGGGGCGGATGGGTTGCTGGTTGACCTCCCGTCCGCTGATGGTGAAGGGGGAAATCGTCGGGAGCAGGCTCAGTCCGGGGTGCTGCCGGTGGGAGGCGCTGGCAAGTTTGTCGTGTATCTCGCTGAGTTTGGTGCTGAGACCGCCGATGTACACGGGACACTCGGGCAGGAGCCCCTTCTTGCGAAGGGTGAAGATCATCGTGAGCAGCTCCTGGGATTTCCCAAGGGCGAACACGGGAACGAGCACGCTTCCGCCCCTAGCGAAAACCTCGCGGATGGCGGCGGCAAAGCGTTCTTCCTCTTTTTCCCGGGTGAAATCGGCGGGTTGGGGAACGGCGCCTCGCGTGCACTCGATGATGACGGTGTCCAGGTCCTTCTCTGGCAGGCGCGCGCCGTGCATGAGGGACTGGTTGTGGAAATTGACGTCGCCTGTGTAGAGGATGCGGCGGCCGTTCGCCTCGATGAGAACGGCGGTGGAGCCCAGAATGTGGCCGGCGTCCTCAAACTGGAAGGAAACCTCGGCCGTTTCTCCGTAAGGAATGCGCTCTCCTGAGGGGGTGAAGCGCTCGTGCAGGGGCAGGGAATGGAACCGGCGGACACAGTTGGTGGCCTCGCGGTGGAGGAAGGTGGGAACCTCACCCTCGCCGTTCTCATGTCGCTTGGACATGACGTTGACGGAGTTGTGAAGCATCACATCAGCCAGTTGACGGGTCGGCTCCGTCATGAAGGCGGGCGCTGACGGGTGCTGGCGCATTAGGACGGGGAGAGAGCCCAGGTGGTCCTGGTGCGCGTGGCTGAGAATGATCGCGTCCACGTGTTTTCCGGACAGGTGGTCCAGTTGCGGGAGGCTGTCGCGGCCCTCATGCTTGGGGTGGGCGCCGCAATCGAGGACGATCCGGCGTTCGCCAGCCTCAAGAAGGTAGCAGTTGGCGCCGATCTCGATCTGGCGGGTGAGGTTGGTTAAGCGGAGTTTGGACATGAGGAGTGGGCGCGCCTCTGGGGGCGCGTCTTGGAAAAAGCAGGGTGAGCTTGGAAAATGGTAAAAAGGTGAAACCCCTGCAAACAGCCAGTCTCTCTGAGAAAATTTGGACTGCTGGCTGGCGGGGGGAGTTCGGACAACGAGATAGGAAAAGAGGATAGGACAACAGGAAGGAGACGGCTTCGCAACCGTGCGCTTCCTCGGCTTTGGGGACTACCTCCAAAGCGGAACGGCCGCGGTTGTCCCTCAGGCGGCCGGCGTTCGTGTAAGAAACGCGCTTTCGCGGGCCAACTAACGCGCCTTCGCAGGCCATTCTACGGTTTGAGCAAGGGGGTGCCGCCAGGGGTGTGCGACAAACAGAGTCAGACTACCGTTGCTGCCTTCCGGCCCTGGCGGGGTTTGCCCGCCCTCAATCCGCATCCCCTGACGGCGTGGGTTAGTATGGAGTAGACTTCGGGAAACTCAACTGCCGCCGCGCATTTTTTTACGATACATCCCTCTTGCAAGCAGACACTCCGGCGCGGATATGATAAAACCAGAGTTGCCGCCCCTTCTTTCTCCTCCCAAGTCCTTAGCCCAGAACACCAGCGTATGATCCGGTTCCTCCTGTTTTTCACGATAGCGCTATCGATAGCCTCCGCGGTTCTTGCATTTCTCACCAAGGAGAAGGCGACCGTCTTAAACGACAAACTGTCCAGCCTGAACCAAGCGGCCGGGACGCTGAAGGTGGACAATTCCAAGTTGAAGGAGGAGAAGAAAACGGTTGAGACCAAGGTGGAGGAACTCAATCAGAGCACTCAGCAGCAGAAGGATGCTTTGGAAAAGTTGAAGGCTGACATTGCCGCCAAGCAGGCCGACATGGCGAAGTTTCAGAATGAGTTGCAGACTGCCCAGGGGAAGGCTGCTGATTTGGAGAAGAAGCTGGAGGAGAAGGCCGCCACACCTCCGCCGCCCGCAGTCGACCCTGTGGCGGAAGCGGCTCTTGCGAACCTGAAAACAGAGTTGGAGAAGGCCAAGCAGGGGGTTGCGGAGGAACAGAAGCGGGCGGCCCAAAAGGTGCAGGAAATGGAGACGAAAATGGCTCAGATGGTCTCCAAGCCGAAGTCAGAGGCAGGGGGTGGCTCCAAGGCCCCGCGTTCCGGGCAGGTGGTGGCCTACAACCAGGGCTGGAATTTTGTGGTGGTGGATTTGGGTGACAAGCAGGGTGTGACGCCCGAAACCAAGTTACTTGTGCAGCGCAACGGACGCTCTATCGCCAAGCTTTCCATTACGGAAGTGCGCCCTGCTGCGGCCACGGCGGGGATCACCTACCTGGACTTGGGACGCCGCAAGGACTCCAAGGAGGAGGTCCAGCTCGGCGATGTCGTCGTTTTCGCCCCGACCCCCGAACCCGCTGTCCCGGGAGAGCCGCCGAGTTTCAGCGCCTTGTTTCCTCAGGCCAAGGCGACGCCCTGAGCATCTGAAATCCTTGTCAGGCCACGCCATGGCTGGGTTCCCTGAGGAATCGCGGCGACGTCCTTGTCAGGCGGTTTTGTTTATCAACTCTTAATCCATATGAATTTTCTACGTTTTGTGTTTTCCGCGCTTGTCCTGGCGGGGGGCCTTTCCGGGTGTGCTTCTTCCCCCAGAGACGAGTCTGAAAGCGTCAGCACCATACCGTGGAACCGCCCGGCTAACTGGGAAGGGCGCGGACCGCTGGGCGGGATGATGATGATGGACGGTCGTTAGCAGGTCTTTTTCACGTCGCGTCAGCTGGCATTGTTTGCTGTCATGACACGTCCGGTCCTCTGCACGGGACCGATCCACTAAGTTTATGAAGTACAGCACCTATCTTATTTTCGGCGCCCCCGGCGCAGGCAAGGGCACTCAGGGCAAGGTGCTTGGGACCATTCCGCGGTTTTTCCACTGCGCTTGCGGCGACGTGTTCCGCTCCCTCGATACCCGGACTCCATTGGGGCAGGCGTTTTTGGAATACTCCAGCCGCGGCGAGCTGGTGCCCGACGAAATCACGGTCAAATTGTGGATGGCTGTGATCGGAGACATGGTCGGCATGCGTAAGTTTAAGCCGGACCTGGATACGCTGGTTTTGGACGGGATCCCACGGAATGTGAAGCAGGCCGAAATCATGCGTGATATTCTCGATGTGAAGAAAGTGTTCCATCTGAGTTGTCCAGACAGGGAGGCTCTGATTTCGCGCCTTAAGAAGAGGGCTTTGAAGGAAAACCGTTTTGACGACGCCAACGAGGAAACCATCCGCCGCCGCCTGGTGACCTACGAGGAAGAGTCCAAGCCGGTGCTTGAGTTTTATGGTCCGTCCAAGGTGCGCCATATCGACGCCACGCAGCTGCCGGTGAAGGTGACGCACGAGATCTTGAGCGAGATCCTTTCGGGTTAAGGCCATGCGGGTTGTATTTGCGGGGACGGGTGACATCGGCGTGCCCTCGCTGGAGTGGTTGGTGGGCTCGGGTCATGAGCTGGCTGGGATCCTTACCCAGCCGGACAAGCCCGTCGGGAGGCACCAGACACTGCAAGCCTCGGCTATCAAGGTCATAGCCGAGCGCGAGGGGCTTCCGGTGCTGCAGCCTGTAAAGATGCGGGATCCCTCCGCGGTGGAGGCATTGCGGGCTTTGCGTCCTGAGGTGTTGGTGGTTATGGCTTACGGGCAGATTTTATCGCGTCAGGTTTTAGACCTTCCAAGCGTGGCGTGTTTGAATTTACACGCTTCGCTGTTGCCCAGGCATCGGGGCGCCGCCCCCATTCAGGCGGCGATTGAGTCGGGAGACGCGGAGTCGGGGGTGACGGTGATGTATATGGCCGAGGGGCTGGATACCGGGGATGTTCTGCTCGAAAAGAGACTCAGGATCCGCCGGCGGGAGACGGGGGGAAGCCTGCATGACCGGCTTGGACTGCTTGCGCCCGAGGGGCTGGCCGAAGCGCTGGAGTTGCTTGGCGCCGGGAAGGCTCCGCGGGCGCCCCAGGACCCCGGACTGGCCACGTACGCTCGAAAGCTGTCGCGTGAGGACGGCTGCCTGTGCTGGGACACTCTGGAGGGGGTCGAGCGGCGGGTGCGCGCCATGAATCCGTGGCCCGGCGCCTACACCTCGCTGCCGGCCTTCGAAGCAGGGGGAGTGGCGCGAAAGCTAAAGGTTTTTTCACTGATCCAAAGCCGCGTGGATTCCGGGGGCGCCGCGGGCGGCACGGTCTTGAGCGTGGAACCGCGGGGCCTGCTTGTGGCGGCCGGTGCGCGGTCCGTGTGGATTACGGAGTTGCAGCTGGAAGGGAAACGCCGGATGCGGACGGGGGAGTTTTTGAGGGGGAACCCCGTGCAACCGGGAACTGTGCTGGGCTCGGCGTCCCTGCCTTGACCCCTGCGCGGCGGGGCGCATGATCGGGGCATGTCCGTTGCCGTTCAAAGCGCCGTGGTACCTGAAAAAGGCTGGCACGTGCTGCACCTGTTTTACCGGGTGGAGCATGGCCAGTGGTCCATGCTGGCGCCGGAGGATAAAATCGAGGCGAAGACGAACCTGAGCCAATTAATACAGGAAATCCGCGCCACGGACCACACGCAGCTTCTTGCGTTCAGCATCGTATCGCCCAAGGCGGACATCGGCTTCATGCTGCTCACCCCGGATTTGCACACGGCCAACGCTTTTGAAAAAAAGCTCAGCCTCGGGCTGGGGCCCGACGTGCTTTCGCCTGTTTACAGCTTCCTGTCGCTCACGGAGGAGGGGGACTATTTTTCATCGGACGCCGACTACGCGCGGACCTTGGAACAAGAGCAGCACCTCGCGCCGGGGTCCGGGGAGTTCGAAAAGGCGTTGGAGGAGTTTCGGACACGCATGCGCAAATACGCGCAGGACAAGCTTTACCCCACGCTGCCGAGCTGGGAGGTGTTTTGTTTCTATCCGATGAGCAAGCGCCGCCAGCCCGGGCAGAACTGGTACGCACTGCCGTTTGAAGAGCGCAAAGCCTTGATGGCAGCGCACGGTCGGGTGGGCCGCCAGTTCCACGGCAAAGTGCAGCAGCTCATCACGGGAAGCACGGGCCTGGACGACGCGGAGTGGGGCGTTACGCTTTTCGCGCACGACACCTTCCACATCAAGGACATCGTTTCGAAGATGCGGTTTGACGAGGTCAGCGTGAAATACGCGGAGTTTGGCGACTTTTACATCGGTCTCAGCTTGCCGCTGGGCGAGTTGTTCCGCAGGGTGCTGCTCTGATCGACGTTCCAATTATGGAGACCTTGAGGGCAAAGCAGGAAGATTTGAGGCGGGTGCTCAGGGAGCATGCGCCCTTGCTGATCGCCTATTCGGGCGGGGTGGACAGCGCCTATTTGCTCGCGGAAGCGCGGCGCACGTTGGGGCGCGACGGGATGCTGGGGGTTATTGCGGACAGCGCTAGTCTTCCCCGCAAGGCGCTGAGCGAGGCTCTGGAGCTCGCCCGGAGCCTGGACGCGCCCGTGGAGGTGGCGGCTACTGGAGAACTCGAAAATCCCGATTACGCTCAAAACCCGGTGAACCGCTGTTATTTTTGCAAGGCGGAGCTGTTTTTGAAGCTGGAGCAGATCGCCGCGGAGAAGGCTTTCTCCGGGCTGGCATACGGGGAAAACGCCGACGACATGCGGCAGGTGCGTCCGGGCCGGCAGGCAGCTACGGAGTTCAAGGTGCTGGCCCCCCTGCGGGACGCGGGACTCACTAAGGAGGAGATCCGCACCCTTTCGCGGGAGATGGGACTGCCCACGGCGGAGGCGCCTGCGCAACCCTGTTTGTCGTCCCGCATTCCCCACGGGACCCCGGTTTCCAGAGAGGCGCTGGCCATGGTGGAGGCGGGAGAGGAGTGGGTGCGCAGCCTAGGTTTTTCGGTGTTCAGGGTCCGGCATCTCGTGCCGGATCCGGAAGGTTTGCCGGAGGCGAAGGTGCAGATCGCCGTTGCCGAGATGAGCCGCCTTCCGCAGGTGCGCCAGCCGCTGGAAGAGGGGCTGTTTGCGGTGGGCTACGGCCGGGTGTGGGTGGACCCGGAAGGTTACAGGTGAGCCTTTTTAAAGTTTTGAAATGTCCATGAAGGTTAAGGCTCCGGTCAGCGTGGTGATTTCTACGCGCAAGCGGGATGAGGAGTTCATCCAAAGGACCAAGGATCGCTTCGGTCATCCCGGCACCGAGATGCTGGTTTTTGAAAACAACGGTTCCGAATCTCTGGCGTCCCTCTACAACCGGGGCCTCAGGGAATCGGTGAATCCGGTGGTGGTTTTCATGCATGACGACGTGGAGATTGAGACGCCTCATGCGACCCAGAAACTTCTGCAGCTTTTTAACAACCATCCGAACCACGGGGTGATCGGACTGGCCGGCGCCAGCAAACTTGTGGACGGCGTTTGGTGGTCGCAGCGGGAGTCCTTGTACGGACAGGTGAAGCATTGGAAGGAGGGAGCTGCGCGCCAGCTTAATTATTCCGCCCCTCTCGGGGACCGCCTGCGGGATGTCGTGTGCGTTGACGGCCTTTTTTTCGCGGTGCGCAAAGACAGGGTTCGGAAGCCTTTCGACGAGGGCTTCACAGGTTTCCATTTCTACGAGATCCCCTTTTGCGTTCAGAACTTCTTGGACGGGGTGGGAATCGGAGTGACGACAAAGCTCATGGTGTTTCACAAATCTCCCGGAGAGATCAACGAGGACTGGAAGGAACAGCGACTTCTGTTTTTGCGGAAGTACGGGCATCTTCTACCGTTGGCGAAGCCTTAAACAGCGGCGGACCCTGTGGTGCCAACTGGGCTGCCTCTGAACCGCGGCGCATGATTTGCGGGCCACTTCTGCAGGAAACGGGTATGGTTTTCCAATGACCGAAATAACCCACCTCCGGGCCCCTGCGGATTCGATCCACATCACGGCGCTTGAACTCAGCGCAAGGGTGGGGGTTCCGGATGAGGAGCGGGCTGAGCCTCAGCGTCTTACGGTGACTGTTTCTATTTTTCCAAAGCGCGGCTTTGCCGGACTGGAGGACCGTATTGAAAACACGGTGGACTATTTTGCGCTGAGTCGCCGGATCAAGCAGTTGGCGGCGGAGCGTCCGAGGAAGTTGATCGAGACGCTGGGGGAAGAAATTTGTGCCTGTATTCTGGAGGAGTTTGCCGTGAGTGGAGTGGCGTTGGAGTTGCGGAAGTATATACTGCCCGACACCGAGTACGTGGCGGTGCGCTTGTGCCGAGGGACCCTGTCGGGGGGGGATGACAAACTTTCGCTGCTGTGAAACGCGTTCCAGTCGTCGTGGTGGGGGGCGGTCCGGCCGGGTTGCGCGCTGCCGAAGTGGTGGCGCGTGCGGGCTTGGAGGTGCATCTGTACGACGCCAAGCCGTCTGTCGGCCGGAAATTTTTGGTCGCCGGCCGGGGTGGATTGAACATTACGCATCGCGAGGCTTTTGAAGAATTTTGTGGCAGGTACCGTTCGCTGGAGGATCCCGCGGTCTGTCCCAGAGAGGCGACTTTTGAAAGGTGGAAAGGTTTGATCAGCGGATTCACCCCGGAGGCTCTGGCAGAGTGGTGCACAGAGTTGGGGGTGGAGACCTTCGTCGCAGGCACGGGGAGGGTATATCCCAAGGAAATGAAGTCGGCGCCGCTCCTCAGGCGCTGGGTGGCCCGGCTGCGCTCGCTGGGGGTCCAGTTCTGGATGAGGCACCGGTTGGTTTCCTTGCACTCCGGAGATGGGGTTCGGCTCGAGTTCGAATCGGAGGGCGGAAGAAGCTTTGTCCACTCGGATGCAGCGGTGCTGGCGCTGGGCGGGGGATCCTGGCCTCAGACCGGTTCGGACGGCGCTTGGACGGCATTGCTGGAGTCCTTGGGAGTCCGGCTCGAGCCGCTGAATCCCGCCAACACGGGTTGGGAATGTGATTGGCCATCGCAGTCCGTGCAGGCATGCGAGGGTCTCCCGCTGAAAAACGTGCGTGTGAGTGCCGGAGCGTCATCGGTTCGCGGCGAACTCTTGATCACGCGGTACGGACTAGAGGGAGGGGCTATTTACGCTCTCTCAGGAGCTTTGCGCGGAATGAAAGAGCCCGCCGTGCGCATCGACTTTAAGCCCGATTCAACCCGTGAAAGTCTGGTATCGCGGCTAGGCACGGCAAAGGCGCATTTTTTGGAGGAGGCGGGCCGGCGCTGGCGGCTGGGGCCGGGAGAGATGGCGATGCTCCGCGGCTTTTGCGAGGCGCAATTTTGTTCGGCGGAATCAGCTGCCAGTGCTGTGAAGGATTGTGTGGTGCCTCTTAGGCGTCCGCGTCCGCTGCCGGAGGCGATTTCGACGGCGGGCGGCGTGTGCTTCGAGGAACTGGACGCCTTTTTGATGCTGCGGAAGATTCCCGGCGTCTTTATCGCTGGCGAGATGCTGGACTGGGAGGCGCCGACAGGCGGGTACTTGATGCAGGGATGCTTCGCGACGGGCACCCGCGCGGGGGAAGGGGTTTTGCGGATGCTGCAGGGGACGGGCGCCCTGGAGGAGAATCAGGGAGGGGACCAGATCTAAACGTCTCCTCTGTGAGGAAACAAAAAACCCGCCCTGATGCAGGGCGGGTTTTTCTAAAGCTTTCGGTAAGCTCCTTGCTACTACTGGAGAAGCTTGAGCGCGATGGACTGGGAGGCGTTCGCCTGAGTGAGCATCGCCGCGCCGGACTGAACAAGGATGTTCGCACGGGCGAGCTTGGATGTTTCAGCGGCCACGTCGACGTCGTAGATGCGGCTGAGAGCGGCTTCGAGATTCACCTGATTCACGTTGAGGGAATCGAGCGCGAACTGAACGCGGCTGGCTTCGGCGCCATTGGTTGCCATGATCGTAGCCAAGGCCTGAACTGCCGCAGTGAGCGTTGAAACACCAGCCGCGGTGACCGAACTGTACGCAGTCGCAACCGAGTACGAACCCGTCAGGTTGGCTTGGGAAACCTGCATGGTCTGCGCGCCATCCTGAGAAATGTAAACCTTGAGAGTTCCAACCGCTCCGGAGAACAGACTGACTCCGTTGAAGGAATCAGCGGCGAGCGTGTTCAGCTGAGTGATAAGGTTGTTGAACTCTGTGCAGTAATTCGAGATGTCCGAGGAGGACTTGGTCACGTCGCTTCCGAGGGTGGCGAGTTCCGACATACGGTCGAGCACTGTCGCCGCCGTCTTCAGGGAGCCGGCCTGCACCTGAAGCAGGGAGAGCGCGTTCGCGACGTTAGCAGAAGCATTCTGGGTCCTTTTGACCGCAGAACTTAACTTCATGGAAACTGCGTAACCGCCAGCGTCATCCTGCGGCGTAGAAATCCGCGAACCGCTGGAAAGGCGTGCCAGGCTCTTCTGCAGAAGGTCGCTAGACTTCTGCAAGTTCATCGAAGCAAGAGAGGAGGAAGAATTTGTATTAATCGAGATCATAAATTGTACTTCGGGTTATTTGAGGCCTGTGTCTATGTGCTTGTTTAGCGGGGGTGTTTGGCTATAGTACACGGGCAAACTGAGTACCCGCTTTCGAGATATCGGATACGACTTGAGCAATCTTTAGAAAAAGTTTCAAGGATTTGGTGTTTTTTTATTCAGGCGGATCTGCGCCGGTGTCTCCGGAGTCAAGTTCAGAGAGGCTAAGTGTTTCATTGGTAGCGGTTATTCCATGCAATGGCGCCTCCAGGAGGGGACGTTCGTTGCGGTTGGGGGAAAAAGTTTTTTGGAGGAAACGTCGGCCGTTTCCGGGGCCACCTTCTTCTTTAAGCTAAGTGGGTCGCGTCCAATCCGTCGGTCGGGCTTTGTTTCGCAGGTTTGGGCAAAGTGTTCAAGGCGTTGCAGTGCGGGCACGTTTGTTTTTCTCGGCTCTGGCACTCCGCGTGCTGCTGAAGTTAAGGATGTCCGAGATTAAAAACAGTCTTCTAGAGGCCGCGATGGAGTTTGCTGAAGAAAAGCGTTTCTCTGAATGTGCAGATGCTTTCGTGCAGATTTTTCAAGATAACCCCAGCGACCCGCAGGCTTTGCGTGACCTCGCCAGTGTGATGCTGTCCTTTGGTGAAGGAGAGTCGGCTCTCGCGCTGCTTGCGGATTCTGTTGACCTTCAGAACCCCGATGTTCCCACCTTGCTGCGGATTGGCAACCTGCTGCTCGGATTGGGCCGCGACGGTGAGGCGGCAGATTTCCTGCTCGGTGCGCTCTACCGGGAACCTGGCAACTCCGAGCTCGAATCTGAAACTCGTGCCCTTCTTGAAAGGGAGGGGCGGCTGGCTGAGTTCGAGGAGTATGTTAAGGCCAAATCTGAGTCGCAGCCGGCTCCGTTGCATTTCTAGCCTGAAGAGGCCGGGGCCAAAGTTTTTGCCGCGGCTGTTCCGTTTCACAAGGCGCCCGGGGCTGTGAGTGCTGGCCTCGGATTTTCCTTTCGAGTTCGACGCTGGCATTCGGAATCATCTGGGGAAGCGCACTGCCTCGGGTGCGCCGCAGTTCAGCTACGATTGCTCTGCAACTTGTGAGAGACCACCCATACATTTCCGGAGAGACGTCATCGCTTGCAGTCCGGGGCGTGACTCTCGGAGTCCGCTTGCGAACCACATTTTCAAATAATGAGTTATAGAAAGATCGGTATTTGTGCCCCTCCTTACACGCCCCGGTCCGCCGGGATTTCGGTTCTGCACTTTTTGACGAATGAGCTGAGGTCTTACGGGTTCGATGCTTACATCGTTCCGTTTCCTCCGAACCTCCCTTTCAACCTGAACAGCAAGCTGGACACTCCGCTGTGCCTGACCGCCGCGCAGGGTGGCTTTGAAGAGCTTCAGAACGAATGGGTCGTCCTGTATCCCGAGGTGGTTCCGGGCAATCCTCTGGGAGCTAAACGTGTTGTTCGGTATTTGTTAAATTTTGAGGGGGCATTTGGCGGCGTGGGAATGGAGGCGGCTCCCACGGACATTTTCCTGACCTATTCGCGGATGTTTCATCCGACCGCCCCTGTTTTGTGCTACCCGGTGTTTGATGCCGATTTGCTGGTGAGGGCTAGGCATGTTTCCCCCTCGTTGAAGCGTGAGAGGAAGGCTTACTACATCGGGAAAGGAGTGTTGAACGGAACTTGCCCTGAAGTGCCCGATGCGATCCAGATCACAAGGGGTTGGCCGAGTTCTAAGCGTGAACTCTATGATTTGTTGCAGTCGGTGGACGTGTTTTACTCCTATGACTGGCTGACTTCTCTGGCCCTTGATGCAGCGCTGTTGGGGTGCGAAGTGCGTCTGCTTGGTGGCAGCAAGCTCTATGATCAAGAAGCCCTCTTTCGTAACGATCTGGAGTTGACTGGCTTTTATGCCCGTTGTGAAGAGACTGGGGCCCCGTTTATCCCGCGGGGCTCTTCGGGTTTGATTCTCGAAAAAATTCTGAACCTCAAGGTGAACTTTCCAATTAGGATGATAGCGTTCTTTAGTGAACTAGCCAAGGTTTGAAGCCGCGTCTCGCTTGTTTGTGAGAGTTTACCGGCAGGAGCATCGGTCTTCACAGGAGGGTGTACCGTTGGTGTTCTGGTTGATTTCAGGCTTCTGATGCGCACTGTGCGTTAACTTGGTGGCGGGCGAGGTTAATTATTATAGTTTTACATCACATCTCCACGGAACTTGCTACGGGCTGAAATTAAAAAGTCTTGCAGAATTCCCGGGAAAATATTGTTTCAATGTGCTCATGAAAGTAATCATCCTCTGCGGGGGACAGGGCACCCGCCTGCGAGAGGAGACCGAGTTCCGTCCGAAGCCCATGGTGCCGATCGGCGGCCGGCCAATCCTCTGGCACATCATGAAGACGTATGCCCACTACGGCTTTACGGACTTTATCCTGTGCCTTGGATACAAGGGCGACATGATCCGCGAATATTTCCGGAATTACCTGTGGAACACCTGCGACGTGACCCTTGGTTTGGGCAAAAGCGCTTCGGTCGCCTACCACAGCAACCATTCGGAGGAAGGCTGGAATGTGACCCTGGCAAACACGGGGGAGAATTCCATGACGGCCTTCCGGGTGAAGTGTGTCCAGCGCTACATACCTGACGGCGAGCCCTTCTTGCTCACCTACGGCGACGGGCTTGCCACCATCGACATACGCGATTCGATTGAATCGCACAAATTGAGCGGAAAGGTGTGCACTCTCTCCGCAGTGCACCCTGCCGGTCGTTTTGGCGGTCTCAGGATTGAGGACGGCGGCCAGATCAGAACTTTTTCCGAAAAGCCGCAATTTGAGGAGGCGTATGTCAACGGCGGCTACATGGTTTGCGACTATCGAATGTTTGACTATCTGCCGGACGATTCATCGGTCATGCTCGAGCGGGCGCCAATGGACAGCTTGGTTAAGGACGGGCAGTTGAACGCGTACCGGCACGAGGGTTTCTGGCAGCCGATGGACACTTATCAAGAGGCGCTGCATCTGAACAAACTTTGGGACGCGGGATGCGCGCCGTGGAAGGTCTGGACTTAGCCGGTCGCAGAATTGTTGTATGTTCGAAAGTAATTTGGACCGCACTTTCGGGGGCCGGAGGGTTCTCATCACCGGCCACACCGGCTTCAAGGGAAGCTGGCTTTGCGAATGGCTTTTAAAACTTGGGGCCGAAGTGTACGGGTTTGCGCTTCCCCCGCCCACGCAGCCCGCTCTCTTTGAATGCCTGGATCTGGGGGGACGGATTTCCCTCAACCAAACAGGCGACGTCAGGGATCCCGGAAGCCTCAGGGCGGTTGTTGACCAAGTGAGGCCCGAATTCATCTTTCATCTGGCAGCTCAGTCTCTTGTGCGCCAGTCGTACGTGCAGCCCTCTGAGACTTGGGCGACAAACGTCATGGGCACTGTCAACCTGCTGGAGGCGCTCAGACAGGCGGCCCGTCCTTGTACCGTGCTGGTCGTGACGACCGATAAGTGTTATGAAAATCGCGAATGGCTCCACGCATACCGCGAGGAGGATGCCATGGGGGGGCACGACCCGTACAGCGCCTCCAAGGGCGCGGCTGAACTGGTGGTGAGCTCGTACAGGCGCTCTTTCCTCCATGCAGACACAGGAATCCGCGTCGCCTCGGCGCGCGCCGGGAATGTCATCGGTGGCGGCGACTGGGCTTTGGACCGGATCGTGCCCGACTGCATCCGGGCCTTGCAGGCCGACGCGGCTATCCCAGTGCGCAACAAGGTCGCAACACGTCCCTGGCAGCACGTGCTGGAGCCTTTGAGTGGTTATTTGAGGCTCGCCGGTCTTCTGGCCGCCGAACCGGGGGCGAATCCGTTTCCCGCCGAAACGTACCAGGGGGGGTTTAACTTCGGGCCGCTGCTGTCTTCGAACCGGTCGGTCGCCGAGTTGGTCGGGCAGATTTTGAGGCACTGGCCCGGACGCTGGGAGGACCGTTCCAGTCCAAACGCGCCGCACGAGGCAGTGAAATTGAACCTCTCGACCGACAAGGCGTTTCACATCCTGAACTGGCAGCCCCGGTGGGGCTTTGAAGAAACCGTTGAGAAGACGGTTTCCTGGTACCGGACGGCGGCCGCCCTCAGCTCTCCTGCCGATTTCCAATCTCTCACTCAGTCTCATATTTCTGCGTATTCTGAACAGAAGAGTGAGACGCAGAAGTCCTGCTCGCCGGCCGGCCAGCAGCCCAAGGAGGCCTCTCAATGAATCAAAGCAACTTCGCCCCCGGGGACATCGTCGCCCTACTCTCCGCGGCCCCCGCCCTTTCGCACGGACTTGTGCTGACCGAGACGGACGGCGGAGGCCTGCTTTTGGCAGCGCTTCGGCATCGCGTGGGGCCATCGCCGAGCGCAATTCCGTTTGCAGCCGCGGATCTGCAGGAAGGAGGGGTGGATTTGGACGCTCTTGTCTGCGTCGACCAGCTCAGCACCCTTCCTCCGGGCGATCCACTGCCGGAAGTCGTTGCGCGACTCACGGAATCGAAGCTGCGGGAGGTTTTGAAGCGCTGGAATGCCGTTTCTGTAAGGGCCTTCAGCCGCAGGTTTCATGCGGCTCAAAAGCCCGCCGAGCTCGCCAGCGAGCCGTTTGTGCCCGGCAAGACCACGGTGCCCTATGCGGGCCGGGTTTTCACCGAGGACGAGGTCGAGGCCGCGGTCGGCGCGACTCTCGACTTCTGGCTGACGCTGGGCCCGGAGGGGGAGGCTTTTGAAAAGGAGCTGGCCTCCCTGCTGGGCGTGAAATACTCGCTTCTCGTGAATTCGGGATCCTCGGCCAACCTTGTCGCGCTGTCCGCTCTGACAACCCACAAACTGCCGGCTCACAAACGGATACAGCCCGGGGACGAGGTGATCACCTGCGCCGCGGGCTTTCCCACCACGGTGGCGCCCATCCTTCAGAACGGGGCGGTTCCTGTTTTCGTGGATAACAGTCCTGTGACCGCGAACGCGCTTGTGGAGCAGTTCGAGCAGGCGTATGTCCCAGGAAAAACGAAGGCTGTGATGCTTGCCCATGCTTTGGGCAACCCTTTTGACCTTGCCTCGGTTCTGGAATTTTGCCGCAGGAACGACCTCTGGCTCATCGAGGACAACTGCGACGCGCTGGGTTGCACCTATTCGATGCCCGTGGAGCGGGCCAGGGCCCTGGGGTTCACGGAAAACTCGCCTGGCATCCCTTCCGACGGGAGATCCATCACAAGATACACGGGGACCTGGGGGGACCTTTCGACGCAGTCCTTTTACCCCCCGCACCATCTGACAATGGGCGAGGGGGGGGCGGTGAACATCGTCCACCGAGCGCCACTCAAATCTTACGCGGAGAGCTTCCGCGACTGGGGTCGGGACTGCTGGTGCCCGTCCGGCAAGGACAATACCTGCAATAAACGGTTTTGCTGGCAGCTGGGAGAGCTCCCGGAGGGGTACGACCACAAGTACATCTACAGCCATCTCGGATACAATCTGAAGCCTTTGGATCCGCAGGCGGCGATAGGCAGGTGCCAGTTGAAAAAGCTTCCCTCCTTTATCGAAGCCCGGAAGCGCAACTGGGATTACCTGAGGGCGGGCCTTGCGGATCTGGGCGACGTTTTGGATTTCTCGCTTCCGACGCACGCCACGGAGTGGACCCCAGAAGGGTTCGTCTGGGACCAAACCGGCTGCCGTACAGACTGTTCGTGGTTTGGTTTCATGATCAGGGTGCGCCCCGGCGCCTCGTTTACGCACAGCCAGTTGGGGCGCCACCTGGACGAGCACAAGATTGGGAACCGGATGCTTTTCGGGGGAAACCTTCTGCGGCAGCCGGTGTTCGTCCAGTTGAAGAAGGACCGGCCCGAGTCCTTCCGCCTGGTGGGCGACACTCCTGGCGCTGACGCCATCATGAACACCGCGTTGTTTCTGGGGACCTACCCGGGGCTTACGGAGGAGATGATGGCGTATGAGATCAAGACGATCCGGGATTTCGTAAAACACCGGACGACACGCGGTTGAACCTTTCATGTTGGCTTCGCCTTTCCCGCCTTTGAAGGTCAGTTTCCAGCACGTCTCTAAACTGTGATAAGCCAACGCCCTCTGCCTTCCGATGATTTGGAGCATGTCCTTGAGCATACTCGTGCTTATTGGGAGGAACTGCGGGGTAGACGAATCTTTGTGACCGGCGGCACTGGATTCGTCGGATGCTGGCTGATGGAGACTTTCGGCCGCGCCAATGAAGCGCTGCAGTTGAATGCGAAAATGGTGGTGTTGAGCCGAGCCCCCGACGTTTTCTTGCAGAAGGCGCACCATCTGGCAAAGAATCCGGCTGTGAGTTTCTGGAAGGGCGACGTGCGCGACTTTGCTTTTCCGGAGGGTGAGTTCTCTCATGTGATCCATGCCGGCACAACATCCAGCCACCCGGTGCCTCCGCTGGAAATGCTGGATACGATCATTCAGGGAACCCGGCGGACGCTAGATTTTGCCGTGGCCTGCGGCGCGAAAAAGTTTCTGCTGACCAGTTCCGGCGCTGTTTACGGAAAGCAGCCCGCGCAGCTATCCCATGTTCCGGAGGAGTATTGCGGAGGGCCGGACACCCAGAATCCTGATTCGGCCTACGGGGAAGGAAAGAGGGTCGCGGAACTTCTTTGTTCGATTTACACCAAGGAGCACGGTCTCGAGGCCAAAATTGCCCGCTGCTTTGCGTTTGTCGGTCCGCTACTGCCCGTCGACGCCCACTTTGCCGTCGGCAATTTTATCCGGGACGCAGTTGAAAAAACGGCGATCTGCGTCAAGGGGGACGGCTCGCCTGTGCGCTCCTATTTATACGCGGCCGATCTAACTGTGTGGCTGTGGACCTTGTTGTTCAAGGGGAGCCCGGGCTGCGCTTACAACGTTGGATCTGACAAGGAGGTGAGCCTATCTTCTTTGGCCCGAACGGTCACGGAGGTGCTTTGTCCTAAGTCTGAGATCATCTATGGAGTCCAACCTGCCTCCGGCAATCCTTCTTCGTCTGCCAACAGGTACGTGCCCAGTACCAACTGCGCAAAGACTGCGCACCAGCTGGATGCGTGGATCTCGCTGGAGGAGGGGTTGACGAGGACCGGAAAATGGATGGGACATGCCCCGGCCGTTTAAAGCTATGAATTATAAATCGGCATACCGACCGTGCCCAATCTGCTCGCAAGATCGGGTGGAGATTCTCCATCACCAGAGGTTTGCCTTGCCTGAAGGCCATCCCCTGCCCCCGGATTTTAATGTCGTTGCCTGCCCGGATTGCGCATTTGTGTACGCTGACACCAGAGGGAGTGCGTCTGACTATGACGATTACTACAGCCAGTTTTCGAAGTATGCCGACCAGGGCACATCCACGGGCGGCGGGGGGAGTCCCGAGGACTCGGAAAGGTTGGAAAAAATGGCGGATGCCATCAGCCAGAGTGTGCCGGATCGGCATTCAAAAATCGTGGATGTGGGATGCGCCAACGGGGGGCTGCTCGGGGCGCTCAAAGCCCGGGGCTTTGTTTCCCTACTGGGAGTGGACCCATCTGAGGCATGCGTTGAAAATACCAGAAAACTGTTCGGAGTGCCTGCCTGCCAGGGCTGGCTTAACGCTCTGCCGCCGGAATGCCTTGGAATGGACCTGGCGGTTGTTTCTCATGTTTTCGAGCATGTCCTTGACTTGAAGGAGGCGGTGAAATCCCTGGCGGCAGCGCTTTCAGCTGATGGAATCCTCTACTTAGAGGTCCCCAACGCAGCGCGTTACGCGGACTGTCTGGCGGCTCCGTTCCAGGATTTCAACGTGGAGCATATAAACCACTTCGGAGCCGCTTCGCTCACCAATCTGATGCAGGCCTGCGGATTTGAAGCCTTGCGGGTGGAAACCAAGCTTTTGGAGACCAATCAAGGAACCCCGTATCCGGCGCTTTTCGGCTTCTTCCGCCGGTCGCCGGTTGGAGCGGCCGGCCCGGGGTGGATTCAAAGCCCGGAGTTCCGCCATGCAATGGATCTCTACATCGAGCGCTCTTCGGAGCGCCTCAGGGCGATAGACGGCAAGCTGGCGTCTTGCGCCGGCGAGCCGGTTTACGTCTGGGGCACCGGGCAGCTGACCAGCAAGCTGCTCGCTGAAACCTGTTTATGCAGGGCAGATATCGTTGCTTTTGTCGATGGCAACCCGCTCAATCATGGCAAGAGTCTCTTAGGCAGACGCATTATAGCCCCTGAAGCCCTGGCTTCGCTTCCCGGGCACGCGATCATTGTTGGAAGCCTGTTGCATCAATCCGCGATCTCCACGCACATCAGGAATGGCTTGGGGTTAACTAATAAAATAGTCACGCTGGACTAGCGTTCCGTGACTTCACCCCCCAGAGAATATTTTTATGAGCAAAACCCGCGTTGCTGATTATGTCTTCCGCACACTGGCCGACCGGGGCGTCAGGCATGTTTTCCTAGTGACTGGTGGGGGAGCGATGCACCTGAACGACGCCATAGGCCGCGAGCCGCGCATCCGTTACATTTGCAATCATCACGAGCAGGCGAGCGCCATGGCTGCGGAAGGGTACGCGCGGGTCACGCGGCGCGTGGGGGTTCTGAACGTGACGACTGGTCCGGGCGGTATAAACGCTCTGAACGGAGTTTTTGGGGCGTTTACGGATTCCATTCCGATGCTGGTGGTTTCAGGGCAGGTCAAGCGCGAGACGTGCATGAGCTTTAACGACGTCGCAGGCCTCAGGCAGCTCGGCGACCAAGAGGTGGACATTGTAGCCATGGCCGCGCCCATCACCAAGTACGCGGCACTCGTGCGTGAGCCTGAATCGATCCGCTATCATCTGGAAAAAGCGCTGTACCTGGCCGAGTCGGGAAGGCCCGGGCCCTGCTGGATCGATATACCGGTTGATATTCAGGCCGCACTCATCGATCCGGACCTCCTTCCCGCCTATGACCCGAGCGAGGATGCGCTGGCTTTTGACCTGGCGGAGGTTCGGCAGCACGCGGGGCTGGTTTTGGCAAAGTTATTGGCGGCCGAGCGGCCCGTAATTCTTGCTGGCAGCGGGGTGCAGCTGTCCGGGTCTGGTGAATTGCTGCTTGAATTTGCGCACCGAATGCAGATTCCGGTGACCACGGCATGGACGCATGATGTGATCCCCTCGGATCATCCTCTTTTTTGCGGAAGACAGGGAACGATCGGCACTCGCGCCGGAAACTTTACGGTTCAGAACTCGGACTGCCTGTTGATTCTTGGGAGCCGGATGTGCATCCGCCAGATCAGTTTCAACTGGGCGTCTTTTGCCCGTGAGGCCTTTACCATTCAAGTCGACATCGACGAAAGGGAGCTTAAAAAGCCGACCTTCCGGGCCCACATGCCGGTACACGCGGATGTGCGGACTTTCTTGGAAAAGCTGCTGGACGAATTGCCGGGCCCGTCTCCCGAGAGAGACAGGCATCGTCCCTGGCTGGAATGGTGCCGGGAGAGGGTTGTGCGCTATCCGAATGTTCTTGAGAAGCACCGCGCCGCGCCGGCCGGTACGATTAATCCTTATCATTTTATCGAGCTGGTCTTCGGAGCCTCCAAAGAGGGGGATGTCTTTGTTTCAGGCGACGCCACGGCTTGCATCGTTCCCTTCCAGGCTGGAGACCTGAAAGCCGGCCAGCGGCTTTTCAGTAATTCGGGCTCCGCTTCGATGGGCTTTGACCTTCCGGCGGCCATCGGCGCTGCTGTAGCGCTGGATGCAGTTCCCGATGCCCGCGTGATTTGTTTTGCGGGGGATGGGAGCCTGCAGATGAACATTCAGGAACTGGCCACCCTTTCCTACCACCGGTTTCCTGTCACGGTCTTCGTCCTTGCCAATGGCGGCTACCTTTCAATCCGGTCCACGCAAGACAACTTCTTCAAGCTCAGAGTGGGAGCGGGGCCGGAGAGCGGGGTGGGTTTTCCCGACTTCCTCCAAGTGGCCCGGGCCTATGGCATCGAGGCGGAGTTGCTGGATGTCTCGCGCCCTGCAGAACATCTGGCCGAGTTGTTCAACGGTGATCAGCCCCGCCTTGTCCTGGTTCCTTTGGACCGGGAGCAGTCTTTTGAGCCCAAGACCAGTTCGAAGCGGCTGGCGGACGGCCGGATGGTGACCGCGCCCCTTGAGGACATGGCTCCCTTTCTGGAGAGGGACGAGTTTTTGAACAACATGTTAATCAAGCCCCTTGAGGAGTGATTTGCCGTTCAGGTTTGAATGGTGATAACTCGTGTTTCAGGCGGTTTTAAGAGGCAATTTTTGCGACATGATCAACGGATGCTTTGAAAACGTTGTTTTTGACTTGGACGGCACCCTTGTGGACTCCGTGCCAGGAATAAGCGCTTCGCTGCAGGCCGCGATTTCTTCCCTCGGCCTCTCCTTGCCTTTGGACGATCTACGCCGATGGGTGGGCCCGCCCTTGCGCGACATGATAGCCCAAATGTGGCCCCATCTGGATCAGAGCGACGTCGAAAACCTGGTGCTGGCCTTTCGCGAGGATTACAATAGGGATGGTTGCCTGAATTCAAAACTGTATCCCGGCATGTTGAACGAGCTTGTTGAACTTTCTGGGGCCGCCGTTCAGCTATTCATCCTTACCAACAAACCCCTAGAGCCGACCCTCAGAATTTTGGAGAATCTGTCGCTCGTGAGTTTATTCCGCGCGGTTCACTCGCCAGACTTGCCCTCCGATCCGTTCAATGCGAAGGCGGATGGTGCTGTCCGGCTCGTTAGCAGATACCAACTCCTTCCCGAGAACACGCTTTTGATAGGAGACACTGATGACGACCGGGAGGCGGCTGAGGCCGCGGGCTTTGCCTTTCTGAGGGCGGCTTACGGGTACGGACATTTCAAGGCTGCCTCCGGTTCCCAGCGGTGGCCGTCTTTAGACACCCCCTCGGCGCTGCCTCGTTTTTTGAAAAAGGAGACTTACATATGATAAACCGCGATTATTTCGACGATCTGTTCGTGCTTGAAATGGCTAACAACCATTGGGGCAGCCTGGAGAGGGGCCTAAAGATCGTCGACAGCTTTTCGAAGGTGGTGAGGTTTAATAATGTCCGCGCAACTATCAAACTCCAGTTCCGGGATGTTGAGACGTTCGTGCACAAGGATTTTAAAAACCGGACCGACATTCGTTATATCAAAAAGACGATGGATACCCGTCTGTCCAAACGGGATCTTGCGACCCTTGTCGAGGCCATTCGGGACGCTGGTTGCATCCCGTCCGCCACCCCGTTTGACGAAGCGTCTGTGGATTTGTGTGAAGAGTTGAACCTGCCGGTGATCAAACTCGCCAGTTCAGATCTTAACGACTGGTTTTTGATAGAAAGGATCGCGAAGACTAAGAAACCCGTGCTCGCCTCCTCCGGCGGATCTTCGCTGAAAGACTTGGATGACCTGGTGACGTTTTTTGCAAACCGGAGCATTCCCCTGGCGCTCAACCATTGCGTGTCCCTCTATCCCACCCAGCAGGCAGACCTCGAGCTCAACCAAATTGATTTCCTCCGCAACCGCTATCCCCAAAACACCATAGGCCTTTCAACCCATGAATACGAGGACTGGGCCGCCAGTCTGACCATCGCATACTCCAAGGGCGCGCGCACTTTCGAGCGGCATATCGACATTGACGCGGACGGCCGCCAGGTGACGCCTTACTGTTCGCTGCCGCATCAGATCGACACTTGGTTCAAAACCTTCTGGAAAGTCAAAAAAATGTGCGGCTACCCCGGGGTGGCTAAGCGCCGTTGTCCGGCGGAGGAGGTGAAGTACCT
>CANFTB010000019.1 GCA_947449735.1 Chthoniobacteraceae bacterium
AAAATGCAGACCGAGGCCACCGACGCCTTCGACGTCTCCAAGGAACCTCAGGCCGTCCGCGACAAGTACGAACAGGGCCCGGGCATGGGCAAAAACACCAACGGCACCAAGCTCCTCGTGGCCCGCCGTCTGGTGGAGCGCGGCGTGCGTTTCGTGCAGGTGAGCACTGGCGGCTGGGACACCCACTCCGACATCGGAAACTCCGTGAAGCGTGCGGCACAGAGCATCGACGGCCCCGCTGGCGCACTCTTGCAGGACCTCAAAGAGCGCGGACTGCTCGACTCGACACTCGTGATGTGGGGCGGCGAGTTCGGGCGCACAGTGACCGCCGGCGGCGGCGCAGGTGCTCCGGGACGCGACCACAACGGGAAGGCGATGGTGTCCTGGATGGCCGGCGGCGGCGTCAAGGGCGGCCAGGCTTACGGCGGGACCGACGAGTTCGGCGGCCGGGCGACGGAGAACAAGATGCACGTCCATGACTTGCACGCGACGATTCTGGCTCTCATGGGCTTCGACCACACCAAGTTAATCTACAACTACAACGGCCGCCCCTTCCGCCTTACGGACAACTTCGGCAACGTGGCGAAGGAACTCATCGCCTGACACCGGCCGACCACCCATCGGAATGGACACCCCCTGCCCACCGGACGCCTCCCCGGGCGCACCCTTGTCTGCCGAAAGGCAGGAGGAGTTTGTGCGCCTGCTCAACGGCGCCCACGGACGCCTGCTGCGCTTCGTGGTTTCGCTCGTAGCGCGGAGGCACGATGCCGAGGATATTTTACAAAAAGCCAGCGTCACGATGTGGCGGCGTTTTGCCGATTTCAAATCGGGCACAGACTTCGTCGCCTGGGCCTGCACAGTGGCCGCCTACGAGGTGAAAAATTTCCAACGTTCCCTCGGGCGTTCGCGTGTGCTCTTTGACGACGAACTCGTCGAGGTGCTGGCAGCGGAACGCATCGCAGACCTCAAACAGTACGACGCCCGTCTGGATGCTTTGGAGGAATGCGTGAAGAAGCTGGACGATTCCAGCAGGCTTCTAGTGGACGCCATTTACACCCGGGGCGAGGAAATCAAGGAATTCGCCCGCAAGGAGGGCCGCGCTCCCCAGACCCTCTACAACCGCCTCAACCTTATCCGCAAGCTCCTCACCGAGTGCATGCACAAGAAACTGGCTCCCGCAGCCTCGTAGCCCATGAGTAAGGACATTGATTCCCTGTACGCGCTTTTCGGCGGAGCTCTGAATGACACCCTCTCCGAAGCGCAGCAGCTCGAACTGGCGGCGCGCTTGAAGGCGGATCCGGCGGCGCGGGCCCTCTGGTTTGCGTACAACGACGTCGACTGCGCCCTGGGCGAATTGCCGGCGGACGCCCCGCAACCAGCCACCATTTCAAGCGCTCCGATCGCACACGCCTCCTCGCCTCAGAAGGAACCCACGCCCAGGCGCTGGCTCTGGGCGGGTGCGGCGGCGGCGGCGGCTGTCGTTCTGGGCGGCCTCGAGCAGGCCCGCCATTCCGGGCAACCGGAACGCGTCGCCCGCTTCACCAGTCTGCAAGACGCGCTGTGGGCCTCCCCCTCGGCCGCGTTCCGGCGCGGCGAGATGCTGCGCAAAGGGCAGGTGCTGGAGCTGCTGTCGGGGGAGGTTCAAATCCAGTTTACAAGCGGAGCCCTCGTGACCCTGTACGCCCCCTGCATTTTTGAAGCCACCTCGGAAAACGGCGGATTCCTCACCTACGGCCAACTCAAGGCGCGCGCCGCGTCCACCGAGTCCCGCGGCTTCGTCATCCAGACGCCCACGGCGCGCATGGTCGACATCGGGACCGAGTTCATCGCCAGCGCGAGCGCGGACGGACAGAGCCGGGTCGAGGTCACCTCGGGCGAGGTGAAGGTGTACCTTCCCGGACAGACAGAGTCCCGCAGCGTCCTGCAGGGAGAATCCTTTTCCATCGAAACCGGTGCGCAACGAGTCCTCACCCGAATCGAAGCGGGCGACGGCTCCCCCGCCTTCCGGCTTCCCTCGATCGAACCGCCGTCCACAAAGATCTCAGACGAAGTTCCCTCGGGAACCTTCACCGCCCGTCTTTTTCAAGGTGCGGACACCGTCGCCCCCCAGCAGGACTCCAATCCCCCTTCCGGGTCCACCCAGCAGACCGGGAATCATCCGCTCAAAAACGGCGTCAAGATCATCAACCACAAGGAAGGCCGGATCGTCATGGACCTCGGCGCCCTGATCGCCGTCACGAAAATCAACGCTTACAGCTGGCACCGCGGACAGCTCTTCGACAACGAATCCAACCGGCCGGCGCAAAACTTCGTGCTGTATGCCTCCGATACAGACACGCCTCCCGTGGCCGCGGGGAACCTCGAAGCCCAGGGCTGGCAGATGATCGGAAGCGTCGACTCGGACAAGTTTTTCGGGGTTGAAAACCCCAAGCTGCGCTCGGAACAGCAGGCCTGTTCCTTCACGTCCGCAACGGGCTGCCTCGGACGCTACCGCTATCTGCTGTGGCTTCCAGCGGGAACCTCCAGCGGAGACAGTCTGGCGGACCTCAAATCAGCATCCAGCAGCTTCGAGGTGTACGCGGAACCCTGGAGTTTCTAGGGCGCCCCTCCACCCGGAGCCGCCCTCGCAGACAACCGGGGTTCACCCCTTGGAACCGGCCTCCGCAGGAAGCCGTTCAATCACCACGGCCGTCCCGTAACAAAGCACCTCCGTCGCCGACACGCTCGAGGACCCCACGTCGGACGCATCGTAGCGCACGCCCACGATCGCGTTCGCGCCAAGGGCAGACGCCTCGGCCAACATCGCATCATACGCCTGCTGCCGCGCCTGTTCGCACATTTCCCGAAACGCCCCGATCTGTCCGCCCAGGATGTTTTTCAACCCTCCCAGAAACCCCTGCACAATGGTCGGAGAGCGCACGATGATCCCCCTCACGATCCCCTTGTATTCCGTGATCTTGTGCCCCTCTACGTCCAATGTGGTGGTGATAACCATGCCGCAATGCTATTGCCTTCAGCTGTTTCTTCAACGGAAACTGCAGCCCTACTTTCCCGAGGGCTGTGACACACCTCCACCACATGAGAAGAAGGAAGTTCTCACGCGGAGGCGCGGAACCGCGGAGATAATTTTGAGATAAGATCGGGCCCAACGCTTCTGCCATCCTCCGCGCCCCAGAAACACCGTCACACTGTCTGATCCTAAGATTGGTCGGCTCTTGATTTACAAAAATGACCGGACACGAAGGACCCCATCGGGGAAAGGTCCGAGAGTGCTGGCACGGCATTGCCCCCACCGGCAATGGCCATAAAAACATCAGCCGCCCCGCTCACGCAGAAGCCCCGGAGGATCCGCTAGTGCTTCCGGTTCGGTGGCTGAATGATGATGTTCTGGGTGAACTCGGGCAGGCCTCCGTTGTGCTCGTCCACTCGCAACTCAGCCAGACAGGCCTCCACGAACTGGAGCGCTTCGGAGCGCTGCATAACCGCGGCCTTGTCTGCGAGTTCAAGGCGCTTGGTGTGGTGGCGGAAACTGAAACGCACCTTGCCAGTGGTCAAAAGCTGGACGAAAACCCCGAGGCTGTGGGAACCAGTGTGCCCCAGGCGATCCACATTTTCTTTAATCACCTCCTCAAGAGTCACCTCAAAAGGCCCCGCATTGACGTCCGATGGCAATTTTTCATCGCCAATAGGGATGATTGTTTGCTGGAGAATAATCTTTCCGGCGGCCTCAAAACTCATGGCAAAACTCCAACACGCCAAGCAGCGAAAGTCAATCCGCCAGAAGGCGTGAACCCTGACAGAGCCAGAGAGATTTGATTCGATTCTAAATTAGCATGTAATATAACCTTAAACCATGCCACCCCTCCCGCGAGCGACTTGGGAGATCCTCGTCTCCGAAAACGCCTCCGCCGAGCGCTCCTACCAGCTGAGCGACGGCTCCCTCCTCGTTGGCACCTCCCCCGGTTGCGCGATCGTCACCTCCGCTCCCGGCGTCGCTCCGCGACACGCCGAGTTCGTAGCCGCCCCGGGGACGCTCCAGCTCCGCGCTCTTGATGAAACCCCGCCCGTCCTCCTCAACGGAGCCCCCGTCCGCGGACTCGTCGACGTCCCCTGCCCAGCCACGGTTCAGATCGGCTCCCTGCACATTTCAGTCAAAGAAGCCGCCGCGCCCGGTCCGTCAAAGACGAACCAGGACTCCACCCTGCGACTCGTCCACCCGGCGCGGCCGGAATTCGGTCCGCTCACGGATCCCGAAAATCTCGACGTCACCGGGCGCATCGTCTACCGCCTCCCCGGCGCAGAGGACACCGCCTCACCCGGGACGGCCGGCGCCGGTTCCAAGGACGCGCCCCCGCAGAGCACCGCATTTAGCGGGGAAGTCACCATGGCGTTCTCCATGGAAACTCTCGAGATTCCCATCTCGGACAAGATGCCGGTGCGCATGGACTACGAGGTCAAAGACGAGATCGCCCGGGGCGGCATGGGACGAATCTTCTCCGCAGAGGACATCTCCCTCGAGCGCCACGTCGCACTCAAAGTGAGCACGGTCGGGGACCCCGACAGAGCCCCCCAGTTTTTCCGCGAAGCCAAAATCCTCGCGGCCCTTGCGCACCCCAACATTGTTCCCATCCACAGCGTCGGGGAGGATTCCGCAGGACGCCCCTTCTATTCGATGAAGCTCATCCAGGGGCGCACCCTTCAAAGGATCATCAAACAGCTCTCCTCTGGCGACAGGGAAACTACGGAGGCTTACCCGCGCATGCGGCTACTGGACATCTTCCGCAAGGTCTGCGATGCCGTGTCCTTTGCCCATTCCAGAGGCTACCTGCACCGCGACCTCAAACCCGACAACATCATGGTGGGCGAGTTCGGGGAGGTGCTCGTGATGGACTGGGGGCTTGCGAAAGCGATTCGCAGGCCCGGCGCGGAAACGGCGGGGCATGGCCCGCAGGAGGACGAACCCGAGACCCTGCCCTACATCGAGGGCACACCCCAGTACATGTCTCCGGAGCAGGCGAACGGAGTATACGGCGGACTGGACGAACGTTCGGACATCTATTCGCTTGGAGGCATTCTGTACGCCATTCTGACACGGCGTGCACCAGTGAGCGGTTCCTCCCTCAACGAGGTGCTCGAAAAAGTGCGCAAGGGCGAAACCACCACCATGGCGATGCCCCGGGGCGAGGTCAGCAGCGCCACACCGAAACGAGACGCCTTGCGGGTGCCGGATGCGCTGCGGGCCGTGACTTTCAAGGCGCTTGCGAAGGACCGCGACCGCCGTTATCGGAGCGTCGCTGGGCTGGCAAGCGATATCGAAGCCTACATCGGCGGGTTTGCCACGCAGGCAGAGGGCGCGGGCCTCGCGCGCCAACTGGTTCTACTCGTCAAAAGACACCGCCTGGCATCCGCGCTCGTCGGGATTGCAATGACCGGAGCCCTGATATTCACCACGCAGCTGGCGGAAAGCGAAAAGAACGCCCAAGCCAGCGCCGATCTGGCAAAGAAGGAGGCAGCCCGAGCGACGGCCAACGCAGACGAGGCCAAGCGCAACGCCGCGCTCGCAGCGGAGAAAGCCCGAATTGCCGCAGAGAACGAACAGCAAGCGAAGCAGGAAAAGGAAGAATCCCGCAAGGCGCAGGCCCGCACTCAAATCGCCCTCGCCGAGGCTGCCGAACAGGCGCAAAACGCCGCGGCCATGCAAAAGGCGCTGGATGGCGTGCCTGAGGACTTGCAGAACCAAGAGTGGCGGTACCTCTCCGGACTGACCGATTCAGCGGAGGTCACCCTTGAAAATAAGACGGCCTCAAGATGGCACAAATTCGAACCGCACCCGAAGGATCCGGACTTGCTGTTTACTCTCCATGAAGACGGCGCGATCCGCACCGTAAACCTCAAGACAGGAATCCAGGAAATGGTCGTCCATACGGGTCGGGGACACCCTCAAACCTCGCGCCTCGCCATTTCCCCCGACGCAAAACTCGCGGCGGTCTGCGGATTGAATTTAAAGCAGTCCCTGATTGAGGTGGAACTGTTCGACCTTGAGACGAAAACTACAAGGGGCGGCTTCGAGTTTTCCTATCCTGAATCCAGAGTGATGCCCTATTTCCAATTCGACAGCAAAAGCACTGTGCTTCTGTGCTCAATCACGAGACCGGCTCAGGTTTACCTGTATGACGTGGGCAAGAGCGCGCTCCGCTGGGACCCCTGGACGCATCCGGATAAAAAAGGTGGAATTGCCAGCCTTTCCCGTCACGAAAGATCCGTATTGGTTCGCCTTGTGGGGAGCGAGGAACTGGTGGAGATTTCCGTGGTCGACGGAGTTCAAAAAAACGAACAACCCAAGGAAAAGTTCAAACCTGGCGTGGGCGCGCCCGAGTTTTATGCCTACACCCCGTCAGCAGGGAGGGTATTCTCCTCGCTGAACGGAGTGCTCGTGGGTTTTGAGCCCCAATCCGGCAAGCGGCTTTTCGCCGAGCGACTCCCCAGCCTCTCCGGGCTGCCTGGGACGAAAGCTCAAAGCAACCTCGCCTACATTTCAGATCCCGAGCTCGCTGTCACCCTCAATCCAGTCTCCGACGGGGCGGCGGCGCTCTTGATTCATGATACAACCGACGGGAGGGCCATCCAGACAAGGCTCGTCCAAATGCAGAAAAGCCTGCACCTGGACTGGCAGCTCACAACCCATCCACTCTCTAAAAAAATCGCTGTCGCACGGGGGGACAGCATCAAGGTTTGGGCGCTCCCTCGGAATGGTCACAAGACGCAGTTTGCAGTTTGGAGCAACAGCGTTTTTGACGGGTTCAGTTTCGTGCACGGCAACGCAAAGATAGTCACCACGCTCAAATCCGGCATCCATTCGGAAAGCACAACGGCAGAATTGGAGGTTCGAACGCTCGAAACCAGTCCGGAAAGCCGCTCAATGCAACTCCTGCCGCTCGAACAGCCGTTCGTCACGCATCCAGCCGTTTACACTACCGCCAGTCGGGACGGAAAGTGGCTGGGCGCAAAATTCCAACAGGATGCCACCTTCGTCATCTGGGGCGTCGAAGAAGGGGTGATGAGCGCCCCCCGGAGCTTCAAGCCAGGCGGAGCTTTCTGGGACCTCAAGTTTAGCCCCTCCGGCCGCATGCTCTGGACAAGTAACGGCGCGATCGAACTCGCCTCGGAACAGCTTATCAGCAAACTAGACCGCGCGGGCTTGTGGAGGCCGCCGGAGCTGATTTCACCCGTCTGGATGGGAGAATCCCGTGTCGCAGAAATTCAAATGCTGCAGAAGGATAAAACCAACCTGACCTGGAATGCCGACCGCACGATTGTCTCCTGGGAAGTCAAAACCGGTCTGAGGGTAGGAACCGCGCAGACAACGGACGCCCTTTGTCTGGCTGCCTCCCCGGACGGGACTCAACTTGCAGAGGGCGGCGCTGATCTGCGCGTGCGTATCCGCGATGCTGAGACCCTAGCCGTCCTGAAAACAATGCGCGTCCACGACGGTCCGGTGGAGGACATGGCGTGGCACCCGAAACTCCCGCTGCTCGCCACAGCTTCCAGTGACTACTCGATTAGAATATGGGACCTTCGCACGGAGCAAATGAGGGAGGAATTCCGCTACATCCGCAACATTCAGCCTTTGAGGGTCAAATGGAGTCCCGACGGCAAATATCTTGCTGTATCCGATTCGGGAGGACCCCCTAACGTCGTGAAGGTCTACGAACCGGAGGCCTGCAAAGAGACGGACCAACCCAGCCGATAGCGGAGCGAAGGCGGCAGAGGACCTCGAATCAGGTAAAAGTTACGGCCAGGATGCCGAGGCAGCACAGCGCCTGTAGTTGAGCGTAGCGACACCACCGGCTCGTCTTACTTGAAAATCCTCCAGATGGGCCGCGTACCACGACCTCCACCTGGAGATGATCCGCAGGAAGCCACTTTAACCCAGCAGGCACGGATTGATTTCAAAGAGCCTGGCAACGGGTTTCTCATTTAGATCGCTAAAAGCGTCCTCTTTTTTGTTACGATGGCCACGCCCTGCGGGAACGCCTCCTGTTCCCATTCCTCCCGCCACCCTTATGCCACCGCTCCGATCCTCCCCATCCAATCTAAACCGACGCTCCTTCCTTCGCGGAGCGGGGATCACCCTGGCTCTCCCCTTTCTCGAAGCCTTCGCCCCACGCGTCTCTCGCGCCGCTGATCCATCGGCCCCCCCACGCCGGATGGTCTGTATCATGACCAACACCGGACTTATTCCGGACAACTTCTTTCCAAAAACAGCCGGCTCCGATTACGAAATCACCCGTTACCTCGCCCACCTTCAGGAACATCGCAATCACCTCACTCTGATTGGCGGGGTCTCCCATCCGGACAACTCGGGCGGGCACATGGTCGAAAAAAGCTTCCTCACAGGCGCTCGTTTCCCCTCTTCGCCCTCCTTTAAAAACACCATCTCCCTCGACCAGGCCGCGGCGGAGCACATCGGCCACCACACCCGCTTTCCCTTCCTGGCACTCGGCGTAAACGACAAACACGACGGCCTCCTGTCGGTCACACGCGACGGCATTTTTATCCCTCCCGAGTTTAGCCCCTCCAAACTCTACAACCGCCTTTTTACAGCCGACACCCCCGAAGAGAGCCAGTCACGCCTGCGCGAAATTCGAAACCGCACAAGCCTCCTGGATTTTGTAAACGACAAGGCCAAACGGCTCGAAAAGCTTCTGGGTGCCGCCGACCGGAGTCGTCTTGATCAATACTTCACCTCCGTTCGGGAATTGGAACACCGCCTCCAGCATGCCGAGGACTGGCAAAATCGGCAAAAGCCTCAAACCGGCGCCGCGTCACCGAAGGACATTGCCGACATCACACAAGATAAAGACCGGGCTGCATTGATGTACGACATGGCCAGGCTCGCGCTGGAGAGCGACAGCACGCGCCTGATCACGCTTTATCTGAATCCTCTGGAGGTCACCCTCAAGCTGCCCGGAGTAAACGACCGCACGCATTCCCTGACACATCACGGCAACGAGCCCGAGAAACTCGAGCAACTTGCGAAGATCGAAGAAGCGGGAATCCAAAACCTCGCAGGTTTTCTAAGCGGCCTGTCGTCGGTCAAAGAGGGCGACCAAACCCTGCTCGACAACACCATGGTCCTCTTCGGATCCAACATGGCCAGTGGCAATTCACACTCGAATACCAACCTGCCCATCCTTCTTGCAGGGGGCGGATTTAAACACGGACAACACCTCCAGTTTGACCTCAAGAATAACACCCCGCTCTGCAACCTTTACCTCAGCATGCTCCAGCGTCTGGGGATTGAATCCGATAAATTTGCCTCCAGCACAGGCACACTCACCGGACTCGACCCCCGATGAGCCGCACGAGCCGCACCTCGCGCCGTAAATTAGCATTAGCCATCGCAGGAGGTCTGCTCGCGCACTTCACCTGCGCTGCCGCTGACATTGCCCCCTTCCTTGATACCCACTGCACAGAGTGTCACGACGCCTCAACCAAGAAGGGCGGACTGGACTTGGAGTCCCTCAAGTTTCCCCCCTCAGATCAAAACCAGTTCGACACTTGGGTTCGTGTCCACGACCGGATCGAAAACGGCGAAATGCCGCCCAAAAAGCGAGACCGTCCGCCGGAAACAGACCGGACACAGATCCTCCGAATCATCGATGCAAAGCTGCACGCCGAAGATACCGAAGTCATCGCCAAACGCGGACGCGCCGTGGTTCGGAGGCTGACAGCGCAGGAGATCGAAAACAGTTTACGCGACCTTCTCTCCCTTCCCAATCTCCGGCTCAAGGAAGCCCTTCCGGAAGACGAGCGCCGTCACGGTTACAACAAAATCAGCGAGGCCCTCGACCTTTCAAACGTACACCTCGCCAAAATCATAGACGTGGTCGACTCCGCTCTCGTCGCGGCAATCGCCACCCGAACCAATCCACCCCCCGTTTACAGCAAACGGTTCTATCCCACTTCCGGAACGGAAACATGGCTCCAAATCGGGCGCGGCGATGCCGTGCTTTTGAAGGACAAGCAATTCGACCCGCTTTGCCCGCTTCCAGATCCTGAAAAGCGGATCCAGGATAACAACCCCATAGACCTCGCCTATCAGAAAGAGCGGATGAAACTGGTCGATAGCCTTTCTCTACGGCAGTACGAAGGAGCGGTTGGTTTTTTCTCAGGGCCCGTGGACCGAGACTTCCGAAGGAGCCTCCAATTTGCGCCCATTCACGCCGGCGTCTATCGCATTAAAACCTCTGCATGGAGCTTTTGGTGGGACCGAGGCACGGTCAGTCCCCCTCCCCGCCCTGAGTTTTTTATGCTCTCGGTCTGGCTGCCCGATCCCGGCAATCGGTTCGATCACTCCGCCTCCCGACGCCTCGGCATGTTCGATGTGCCCTCCCTGAATTCGAACCTCCACGAATTCACGAGCTGGCTGGACCCGGACGAAGAACTGCTTTTTGAAATCGGCACCCCGACGGGGTACGCTCCCAAAACGGGTCGCTTCCCCTCCTCTGAACCCGGTTCAGCCACCACATACAGCGGCCCCGGCATCGCTCTCGATTGGTTTGAGGTTGAGGGGCCTCTCTTTCCCCAATGGCCGCCCGCGAGCCACAAGGCACTTTTTGGCGAGCTCCCGCTCAGGCCTTTCGATCCCGCCTCCGGTTTGCGTCCTCCCCTCCGCCCGCCCATCAAACAAGTTTCGGTCAGCGCACGCCCCCGGGGCTCTGAAATTTCCAAGGAAGACAGTGAACCTCCCTTAGTCACCGTGGCCACCGAACACCCGATGGAAGACGCCACCCGGCTCCTTGCGTCGTTCCTTCCAAAAGCTTTTCGACGCCCCGTCCAAACACCCGAAATCCAGCAATACCTGGCGATCGCAAAGCAGCAGCTCGACGCGAAAAGCACCTTTGAGGACGCCATGCGCGAAACCTACAAAGCCGCGCTTTGCTCCTCGGATTTTCTTTTTGTCGGAGAACCGGAACCGCCCACGCCATCCCGCTCCCCGCAGCATTTGAGCGACAGGGCCCTAGCGGAGCGACTTTCGCTCTGGCTTTGGAACACCGTACCCGACGGCGAACTCCAGAAGCTGGCCGCCAACGGATCCCTGCACGAAGCCTCAACTCTTCGCGCTCAGGTGGAGCGCTTGCTGCAAGATCCGAAGTCAGATCGGTTCATCCAGGATTTCCTAGATCAATGGCTCGATCTGAGAAAACTCGACGCCTCAAGTCCCGATCGCCGCATCTATCCCGAGTTCCGAGCGCATCTCAGGGAAAGTATGCCCGCGGAATCCCGCGCCTTTTTTCGAGAACTGCTGAACAAGGATCTGAGTGTAACCCACCTCGTCGCATCCGACTTTGTGATGATCAATCAGGGGCTGGCGGAACTTTACGAGATCCCAAACGTAAACGGCTCCGCCATCCGCCGGGTTGCTCTCCCTCCGGGCAACCCGCGAGGCGGCTTTATCACACAGGCTAGTGTCCTCAAAGTGACCGCAAACGGGACAACCACCTCTCCCGTCACCCGCGGCGTTTGGATGAACGAGCGGATTCTCGGAAATACCATCCCCCCGCCTCCCCCGGGTGTGCCGGCCGTCGAACCAGACACTCGAGGCACCTCTACAATTCGGGAACAACTGGATAAACACCGCTCGGATTCGGCCTGCGCAGCTTGCCACGCAAAGATCGATCCACCAGGGTTCGCCCTTGAAAGTTTCGATGTCATCGGTGGGTTTCGAGACCGCTATCGCTCTTTGGGTAAAGGCGAAACCAACCAAGTCGTATTCGCCGCTGGCTGGAATCCGTCCTACAAACTAGCCAAACCAGTCGACGCCGCCGGAGAACTCCCCACCGGCGAAGCGTTCCACGACATTACTGAATTGCGCACCCTGTTCGTAAAACAACGAGACACCCTCGCCGCCAACCTCGCGCGTCACTTGTTGATGTATGCCACAGGAAGCGAACCCCACTACTCGGATCGACGTGAAGTCGCCAAAATCGTCGGCCGAGCAAAAAGCAGCGGCTACGGGCTCCGCTCGCTTATCCATGAGATCGTGCAGAGCGATCTTTTTAAGAACAAGTGACCCTAACTTTGCCCCGGCGAAACAGGATATCTTCCTTGGGACCGCGGAGCCCCAGGAGGGAGACTGGCATCCCTCCAGGATGCACGTCCTTTTTGGGTGGTCCCGCGACCTATCGGGACACGCGGGCAGCGTGATCCATTTGATTTGTCTGAATCCGGAGCCTTCACCAAACTCTTCAAACTCAATGCAACGCTTAGCTCCTGCCTCCCTTCTTCTCGCGCTCATCACGACCCATGCGTTCGCCGGGACACCCGTGGCGGATGCCGTCGAGCAGGCGCACTCCAAGTTATTCTCCACGCTGGTTGATAAGCACGGAATCATTCGAGACCACGTGGGTGAGCTGCCCACTCCGGAGGACTGCGCCTTGGGAAGGCCGAATGTCATTGGCTGGTGGAGCCCCATTGAGGATGGCCCAATGTTTAACGGCTTATACCTGCCCGCCGCTTGCGAGCGCACACGTCGAAGCGGCAAAGCCGAAGACCTCGCACAGACGCGGAGCCTCGTGCAGGGCCTCCTCAAATGCGCCTCCGTTTCGGAGGTGCCGGGATTCATCGCACGCGGCATTGGTTCCGATGACAAGTGCCACTACCCGCTCGGATCGGATGATCAAACGCACCCTTGGTTTCTCGGGCTTCACGCATATCTGACGAGCGGCTTGGCTTCGGCTGACGAGCGCCGGCAGATATTGTCCAAGATGAAGGAAGTCGCCGATGTGCTGGAATCCACGCACTGGCGTTGCCCGGCGGACGGCGCGTTCAAAGGTGAATTCCGCGGAGGCTACACGGGGCACCTCTTTCGCGATGCGGTTCGCTACCTCTATCTGCTCCGCGCAATGCATGCAGTGACGGGTGAAGGCGTGTGGCTGGAACGTTACCATAAGGCGCTCGCTGAACGGCCTGAGAAAAGCGAAAAGACTCGCGCCGAAATCTGCGAAGAAGGTTTCGCCGCTGACCGGCACGCCATCGCGCACATCGACGCCCATCAACTGTGGATCTACGTGGGTTCACAGGCTTCGCTTGCGCAATTGGCTGCCTTGGAAAACGACCAAGTCATTCGAGAGCACTACGTGAAAG
Organism: Chthoniobacteraceae bacterium; assembly: GCA_947449735.1. Lineage (GTDB taxonomy): Bacteria > Verrucomicrobiota > Verrucomicrobiia > Chthoniobacterales > Chthoniobacteraceae > Chth-196. Next base: position 13,150 of record CANFTB010000019.1, read on the forward strand.
GCCTTGTCACGAACGCCCAGAACGCCCTCCCACCGCTGGAGGTGTATCGGCAGTTCGACAACAACGACACCAAAGTCTATGGCCATGCACAGTGGCGCGAAGGCTATCCGACATGGTTCCCCCAGCCCACCCAAGCGGACGGCGAGAAGTTGGCGAAAATGGGGGACCCCAAAAAGCTTGGCACTCGCAAGAGCTACGAGTCCACCTATATGTGCAACCCCCTGGCCGCAGCGGCGATCATTGCGCTGGCAGGCAATCCCGGGCACCGCTCCGCTGTGGAACAAGCCATCAGCCACTACGACTATTCGAAGATCAACATGGCGCAATTCTTCTTTGCCGAATGCGCCTTCTACTCGCTACCGGCTTCGCCTTGATTTGCTGAGCTTGTTTTTGTCCTCCCGGGCACGAGCTCCTCAGCCTGGACACGGGAGCGGTAGGGACTGGTTTTTTTGGGATGTTGGTCGCCGGTGGACTCATGGGGCAGTGCTTTCATGACGCAAAGGCCCCCCTTTTATGCCTCACATGTACTGGCATTCGTGAGCTATAAAGCCGGAACCTATTGCTCATCTCAGAGACCAGGCGTCACATTGATGTCCACTTTGATCGCCGTCGTTGGCTCCGCAACGCCTGGATTTAAGTGACGCGCGGATTGCCACAACGTGAGTGCGCAGCCTTCCAAGCTTGAACCCGAACGCCGAAGCACAAGAGAAGAAGGGATCGCACGCGGGGCCGCGGAGGGCGCGGAGAAAAATCATATAAACCAATAAATCAAAATTATTTATCCCCCTCCGCGGCTCCGTGTCTCCGCGTGAACTTCTGTTTTCGGGTTGAAAGGAAGCCATCCGGATGAGGTTGGAGGCAGCAGGCACGAAAATCGTTCCCTGACCCCGTTTCCCGCGCCGTTCGGACGGTCAGCGGAGGAATCATCACGCGGAAATTGGCGGAAGAGATCTGGGGGCTGTTGCCGAAACAGATTCGCGACCAGAAGGGCAGATAAGGAAGACGCCTTCTAATAACGATTTTTGACAAAGTCTGTTATTCAAGGTAGCGTTCTCGCATGAATGTTTCCCTCACGCCGGAAATGGAGAGATGGGTCCAGCAGAAGGTCAGCAGCGGATTCTATACCTCGGCTAGTGAGGTAATCCGCGAGGCCCTTCGTGAATTGTTTTACCGTGAGACGCTCGAATCCAAAACGCTGGGAAATCTGCGAGATGCACTCCAAACGGGATGCACAGCGGCAGACCGGGGAGAATTGCAGGAGTGGACACCTGCAGTGACCGAGGAACTGAAGATGTTGGCGAGGAAACGCCGCCAAGCATGAGGCTCGAACTCACGACTCCAGCAAGGGAGGACTTGCTGGATATTTGGGCGTATATCGCTGGCCATGACGAAACTGCAGCAGACAAGTATCTTGAGGGACTTAGGAAACGCGCGCTGGAACTCATCAAACATCCCGAGCTTGGGCGAAAGAGGGATGAAATTATTCCCGGCATTCGCAGTCTTCTCTTTCGCAACCACTTGATATTTTATCGCGTGAAAATATCTGCCATTCAGGTGCTGCGCATCCTTCATGGTAACATGGATTTGAAGCAGGCAGATTACCGGCGGTAAAAAACCTTCGCGTTAGCCAACAGGGACGATAACTCGCCCAACCCGCAGCCGCTCTCCTCCAGCGTCCACCGCGAGTTGGCCGCTTCCTGTCCCACCGGCAAGAAGGTCACGCACTGCAGCCTCGCGTCCTGATGGATTGTCGGTTTTTAAGACGTTCGTTTCCCGGGACGTCCGCCGTCTCTGTCCTCGCGCTGTGTCGTGGGTACACGTACGGAACGTATCGCTGGCGAGTGTCGGGATATTTTGATTATTCGGGTCAGATCTACCACTGTTTCCGCTTTTTGCAAACCTGCACAAGTTGCTACAAAAACAAAGCAACTCAGCCTTTCAATCTTGCAAGGATGCCATCCGGATTCGGTCGGAGGCAGCAGGCACAGAAATCGTGCCCTGACCCCGTTTCCGTTTCCCCGTTTCCATCGGCCGATCTCCTCCAAGGGCGAAAAGGCCCGTGCATTTGTCCCGCCCCCCTTCCCACCATTCTCGTAGCTTATTTACAGGGATGCATCATAATAGGGGTTCATGCCCGCCACCCAACGAGCGACTTGGGAGATTCTCGCCTCCGAAAACGCCTCAACCGGGCGCACGGACACCCTGCTTGAGGAATTTAGAAGCACCCGAAACCTCCCGATCATGCGCTTGAAGTGGAGCCCGGACGGCAGGTTCCTCGGCGTCTCCTACCAGACCTCAGCAGACAACCTGAAGATCTACGAACCAAAGGCGTGCAAGGAAGCGGACCGCCCCGGCAACTAGCGGAGCGCATCCAAGCGCGGGACGCCACCCTCCGGGGGAAAGCTCCACTTCCATTCACCTCGCAAAAAAACGCACCTTTCCATGTCCAATTTTCCTCCGAACTGCGGTTGCTAACAGATGCATCCCCCAGAACCGCGTCTTTACGAGCAGTTCGTGCGCCTCCTCTCCAGCAACGAGGGCCGGCTCAAAGCGTTCCTGCGCGGGTTTCTTCCGCGCTGGGAGGACGTCGAGGAGGCCGTTCAGGAAACCTCCCTGGTCGCCTGGAAGAAGTTCGCCGCGTTCGATCAAAACACCGACTTCGCCGCCTGGCTGTTGACCATAGGCCGCTTCGAGGCGCTCAAACTGCGGCGCGCCCTTTACAGCGACCGGCTCGTTTTCCGGGAGGAACTCTGGGACCTGGTACTGGAAGAAGCCTCCCTCGAGACCGAACAACTCCACGCCGAAAGGCGCGCCCTTGACGGGTGCCTCGCCAAGCTCGCCCCCGATCAAAAGGACTGGCTCGTCTCCGCCTACCAGCCAGGCGCCAAACTCCACGAAGTCGCTTCGAGCAGCGGCCGGAACCCCACCGCTTTTTACAAAACCATCCAGCGCCTCCGGGCGCTGCTGCTGGACTGCATCCAGCGCCAACTCAAAGCGGACTCCCTCGCATGAAACCGTCTCTCGAAGCCCTGACCTCCCTCTATCTGGCGGGCGAAATCGACCAAACCGGTCTCGCCCAGCTCGAAGACCTACTGCGTGCGACTCCGGACGCCCGCGCCCAGTTCCGCAGGCTTTGCAATCTGGACACCGGGCTGCGCGAGTGGGCTCCAGCCTGCGCTGCTCAGGCGGCCTGGGCCAGCGCCGGCGAAGCCGTGACCCCCGCGCAGAAGCGCGTCCGCTGGATCGCCTGGCCGGCGGCCGCAGCCATCGCGCTGGGAGGATTGCTGGCCGGTTTTTTGTCAGGGTCGCTGGCTTCTGCACGCGCTCTCTCAGCAAGAGAAGCGCGCTACGTCCTTCTGCCGCTGGCCAACGGTAACTTCGACGGCCCTGAGGCCCCCTCCACCGACGGCCTGCCACAGGCATTCGCCAAGTGGGGCGGCGATTTCTGTCAAGTCACCGGCGAGGATCAGGGAATCCGCCCGCCCTCCGGAGGCAGGATGCTGCGCTTCCTGCGGGCGGACAATGCGCAGTCGCCCCGGGGGGAGGTCCAGGGAACGGGAGAGCTCTGGCAATTGGTGGACCTGCGCCCGCTCAGGGAGCAACTCGGAAACAAGCCGGCAAAGGTCGAGCTGTCGGCTCTCTTTAACTCCGCCCCCTTCCCTGACGGACCGGGTTTCGCCTTCGGGGTCGGCGCCTATGCCTTTGACGGCGACTCCTCCAATGGAGCCGATCTTTGGAGCCGGCACCGCGACTCGGCCCTGGCCACAGCTGGCAAAAGCGAGCCCATTGATGGCGACCCGGCCACTTGGCAGACGATCACCACACAGGTACTCGTGCCGCCGGAGGCAACGGTCCTTCTGGTAGCGGTCCGGGTTCATTCCACCAACCGCAAGACCGCTCCCGCCGCCACCGTCCAGTTCCCCGGCCAATACATGGCCAACGTCACGCTCCGGCTGCTTCTCGAAAACGCCTCCCCCAAACTCTGAACCCTCCAAAGCCCAATGTCCTGCGACCCTCTCCATTTCAAAACCTTGTCCCGGCGCGGCTTCATTCAGGTCGGCTCCCTCAGTTGCTTGGGGCTTACTCTGGGCGACTATTTCAAACTCCGGGCTGCTGAACCGCCCGCGGGGGGCGGCGCCCCTGCCAAAGAGCCCAAAGCCAGAAACGTCATCCAGATTTTCCTCCCGGGCGCCTGCTCACAGCTGGAATCGTGGGATCCGAAGCCGGAAGCCGCCATCGACATCCGCGGCCCGCTGGGGGTGGTGAAAACCAAAATCCCAGGGGTGGTGTTCAGCGAAAGCATGCAGCGCTGCGCCCAGATCGTGGACAAACTCACCGTCGTGCGCACCGTCACCGGACGGATTCCCGACCACGCCCAGGCAACCTACCACAGCCTGACCGGCTACCTGCCCTCCTCGGCGATCATCCATCCGCAGATGGGCGCCATCGTCTCCCACGAAGCGGGACCGATTAACGAACTGCCGGCGTGGATCGGCGTTCCCGGCAAGCCCGGCGGAGAATTTGCCCCGAACACCGGATACATGCCCTCGAAGTTCGGGTGTTTCAGCGTCGGCAGCGACCCCGGGCAAAAGGGGTTTGAGGTCAAAGACATCTCCCTTCAGGGGGGCGCCTCCCCAGACGAGTTTGAGAAGGCCCGGAACCTGCGCGCAGCCTCGGAGCGTTATTTTCGAAGCCGCGACACGGACGGCCAGGCGCTCGACACGATGGACGACTTTTACAAGAAGGCCTACGGACTTCTGGGGTCGCCGGCCGCCCAGAACGCCTTCCGGCTCGAGGGCGAACCCGAACACCTCAGGGAGCTTTACGGCTGCGGAAAGTATTCGACCAAGTCGCCGGTCAAACGCCTCGGGATCGGCGAACGGCTGATGTTCGCCAGGCGCCTCGTCGAAGCAGGGACCCGATTTGTTTCTGTGACCTACGAGGGCGCGGGGACTTGGGACAACCATCAAAAAATCAAAGAACACTTTGTGGAAGCCATGCCCGCCTTCGACCATGCGCTGTCCGGCCTGATCACAGACCTCGAGCAGCGCGGCCTGCTGGACTCGACTCTCGTCATGGTCATGACCGAGTTCGGGCGCACCCCAAAGGTCAACGCCACTTACGGGCGGGACCACCACGCCCGCAACTACAGCCTCGTACTCGCGGGGGGCGGCATCACCCGGGGCCAGATCTACGGTGCAAGCGACGCCATCGGCTACGAACCCTCGCGCGACGCCGTGACACTGGAGGACTTTCTGGCCACGGCCTACGGGCAACTAGGGATCGACTCCTCCAAACGCCTCATGGCTCCGGGCGAAAGGCCGATTGACATCGTGCGCGATGGCAAGGTGATCAAGGCGCTCCTGGGATGACCGACCTGCCATGAACCGACTTTCCCCCAGAGCGATCCCCCCGTGGCTTTCCCGCCCCCTGCGTTCGGCCCTTTCCCTCGGAGCTGCCGCGCTTCCGCTGCTTCCACTCCTGAACGCAACTGAAGCCCTCGGGTTCAACCAGTACGTGGTCGAATGCCTCCTCCCGCGCGGAGCCCAGAAAGGCACCACCGTCGACGCCCTATTGTACGGCAATTACCTCGAAGCGCCGCGCGAGGTCGTCTCCAACCGGGGCGGCATCCGGGCCCTTTCCTTCGAAGAGCCAAAGCCCAGCTCGGAGCGTTTCGGCAACACAAATCCCCCCAGCAGCAACCCGCAGTCCCTGCGCGCGAAGCTGGAAATTGCACCGGACTGCCCCACGGGGATGCATCTGCTGTTTTTACGGACGGACCGTTTTCTGTCGGAGCCGGTACTGTTTTACGTCGGCGAAATGCCGGGCGTTAACGAACTGGAGCTGACGCCCGGGGAGAACGACTCGGCAGCCAAGGCCCAGCCTGTGCGGCTGAATTCGACGATTCACGGCCAAATCCATCCCAGCCAGAAGGATGTCGACCGCGACTGCTATGCTTTCGAGGCGCGCAAGGGGGACCGGCTTTCCTTCGACCTTGAGGGGGTGCGCGTCGCCTCGCTGTACTACTGGGGCGAGAACGATTGCAGGCTGCGCTTGTTCGCGCCCGACGGTCGGCTGCTGGCTCAGTGCGACGACACGGCCCAGTACGTGCAGGATCCATTTCTAAGCGTCGAGGCACCCCAGGACGGGCGTTACGTGATTGAAGTCTCCCAGAATCCCGGAGCCATTTTCGCACGCTTTGCGCACTACCTGCTCCAAATCGGATCTTTCCCCCGACCCGAGGCGGTCTACCCCGCTGGAGGGCGTCCAGGCGAAGAGCTAGAAGTGCAGCTCCTCGGCGACGGACGCAGCGCGCTGCGCCAGACGCTCACCCTGCCGCAGGCCGGGCCGAACCCGAGCCCGATCGATTTTTTCGAGTTCCGGCCAGAGGATGCCGGCGGCCGAGCGCCTTCAGGGCTTCCCATGCGGGTGAGCACGCATCCCAACATGCTCGAAAGCGAGCCCAATGACGCCCCGGAAAAGGCGCGCACTTTCGCCATTCCCGCAGCATTGAACGGAGTGATCGGCTCGGATGGCGACGTGGATGTGTGGCAGTTCCATGCCGAAAAGGGCAAGGCCATCGATTTCCGCGTGTTTGCGCGCTCGCTTGGGACACCGCTGGATCCAAGGGTCTGGATACGCCCCGCACGCGGCGGCTCGGGATCCGACCGAGCGCTTCTCGAAGCCGACGACGCATCCATGTCCGAGCGCGGGTATTTTTCACAAACGATTTCCGCGAAGGACACGCTGGATCCCGCAGTGACCTTCGTGGCTAAGGAGTCAGGAGATTACGTGCTGGGTATCGAAGACACCCGCGGTCTCGGCGGGCCTTCGTACGTATACCGCGTCGAGGTTCAGCCGCACCGGGACAGTGTGTGCGTTTATCCGGGCCGTCCGACGCGGCCGGCGAGCTACGACTGGACCACCCGGGAGGCCGTTTTGCAGATCCCCCGCGGCGGCCGCTGGACGGCAACGATGCACGTGGGCGAGGGCCTCGGAACGCAGTTCGGCGCGGACAGCTTCCGACTGGAGGCCGTCGGACTGCCGCCCGGGGTGACGATGGAGGCGCCGGTGATCACGCCGTCCAAGACCGGCAAGGAGGTGCCCGTGCAATTCACCGCGGCTCCGGACGCAAAACCCGGGGTGAGCTTTGTCCAGATTCTGGCGCGGCCCGTGAATCCCGAACGGCAGATGGATGCGCACTGCCAGCGGGGCTTTGTTTTCTCAAACCGCCGCGGCGGGCTAGGCTGGATGCCCGTTTGGATCGAAAGCTTCCCGGTTGCGGTTGTGGAGGAGTGCCCCTTCCGGCTTGAGCTGGAGGCTCCAACCCTGGGTCTGGTCCGCGCTGGCGAACTGGATTTGCACGTCAAAATCCACCGCCAAAAGGGATGGAACGAACCGTTGCAGATCAAACTGGATTACCTGCCGCCCGGAGTCGTCCAGGGGGTGCCCGTGGATGTGGCCGCCGGACAAACCGAGGCCAAGGTTGCATTGAAGGCTTCCCCCGACGCGACATTGAACAATTGGAAAATCTGCGTGAGCGGCACCTCGCTGGACGGCAATGCCATCCTCGGATCCGGCTGCAGACTGTCGAGCTCCCCACTGGTGGCTCTTCCGGTCACGCAGCCATTTGTGAACCTGGAGTTCCAGCGCGCCAGCGTGCGCCGCGGGAACGCTGGGGAGATCACCGCCAGCCTCAAGCACATCAAGCCGTTCACGGGATCCGCCCGGGCCTCGCTGGTCGGCCTCCCGGCGGGAGTCAAATTGCTCGAACCGTTCCCGCAAATCACACCCCGGGACAAGACCTGCACCTTCCGGATCGGGGTCGATAACGATGCCTTGCTGGGACAATACAAAGAAATCCGCGCGGAGATCGCCGTCCAAGAGGGCGACCAGCTGGTGCGCCAGCAAACCGGTGCGGGAGTGCTCCGGGTCGACCCCGCCCTGAGCGCCGCCCCTTCAAAATAAAGCCCGTTCTCCTCCATGTGCCCTCGAACCCTGACCCAGCTGGTCCTCGGCGCGCTGTCCTGCACCGCGCCCCTTCTGCACGTCGCCGCCGCCGCACCGTCCCCTCAGGCGCTTGCGGTAGTCTCGAAATCCCCCCTACCCCCATCCGAACCGGATCGCGAGGTCAGTTTCCGCCATGATGTCATGCCCGTGTTTTTCCGTGCGGCCTGCAACTCCGGGGGGTGCCACGGAGCCGCTGCGGGAAAAGACGGGTTCCGGCTTTCGCTCTTCGGCTACGACGCCGCGGGAGATTACTTCCGCCTGACCCAGCAGATGCTCGGACGCAGGGTGAACCTCGCCGCGCCCGAGGAAAGCCTGCTGCTTCTGAAGGCAACGGGCGCCGTTCCCCACACGGGCGGCACGCTTTTCAAGGAAAACTCGGACCACTACCGGGTGCTCTTGGACTGGGTGAAACAGGGCGCCCGGGACGATCAGGAAAAGGTTTCCGAGGTCACCGGGATCCGGGTGGAACCGGAGCGCATGGTGTTTGAAGGCACCCGACAGAAGCAGCCCCTGAAAGTGGTCGCGAGCTACTCCGACGGCACGACCCGCGACATGACCGCCCTCGCCCTCTTCCTCTCCAACAACAAGACGACCGCCGACATCTCCGAGGACGGCGTCGTTTCCTCCGGACGCCGGGGTGCCACCGACGTGTTCGCGCGCTTCAACCGGTTCACCGTCGGCGTGGAGGTCACGGTCCTGCCAAAGGGCGACGCGTTCCGCTGGCCGGAAGACGCCCGCCCCCGCAACTCGCTCGACGAAGCCGTCTTTAACAAGCTGCGCAGCCTGCGCATCGAGCCCTCCGCGCTTTGCAGCGACGGGGATTTCCTGCGCAGGGCGAGCCTCGACCTGATCGGCCTGCCCCCGACGGAGGAGGAGACCCGGGCCTTCCTCGCAGACACCGATCCGGCAAAGCGCGAGCGTCTCGCAGACCGTCTGCTGGAACGCCCGGAATACGCCGAGGTTTGGGCGAGCCGGTGGGCGGACTGGGTGAAGCTGCTCGGCGACACCTTCAGCGGCAACGGCACGGACAACAAAAACGCGGTGGGCTACCACCAGTGGATCGTCGAGCAGTTTGCAAAGAACACGCCGCTCGACCAGTTCATGCGGGCCCAAATCCTGAGCCGGGGCAGCACCGTCGCCCAGCCGGAGACGAACTTCTACACCATGATTCCCGCGGGGAGATACGACCCGAAGAATATGGCGCAGAACGTGGCGCAGCTTGCGATGGGCATCCGCATCCAGTGTGCGGAGTGCCACAACCATCCCTTCGACCGCTGGACCCAGGACGATTACTACGGCTTTGTGAGCTTCTTCACGGGCGTCCAGCGCAAGAAGGGCAGCGAAACGCGCGAGTTTTTCATCTACTACGACCGCTCCCAGAAGCCGGCGCTCCACCAACTCGACCAACGGCCGATGCCCCCCAAGTTTCTAGGCGGCGCGATGCCCGACGTGGAAGGCAAGGACCCGCGCTCGGCCCTCGCGCAGTGGATCACCTCCCCCGAAAACACCCTCTTTGCCAACAGCATGGCCAACCGCATCTGGGCGCACTTCTTCGGGCGCGGCGTGGTCGAGCCCGTGGACGACCTGCGCATCACCAACCCGCCCAGCAACCCGCAGCTCTTTGCCGAACTGGGACGCCGCTTGCTGGCGCACCGGTTTGATCAGAAAAAGCTCATCCGCGAAATCGTCACCTCGCGCACCTACCAGCTCAGCAGCACGGTCAACGCCTCCAACACGCAGGACGACCGCCAGTTTTCCCACGCCATGGTGCGCCGCCTTCCCGCGGTGACCGCGCTCGACGCCGTGGCGGCCGTGACGGAGGTGGACGTCGTCTGGAAGAGCCAACCGGGACGCTACCGCGCCGCGCAAATGTACAATCCAGGCGTGCGCAACGGATCCTACTTTCTAACCTGTTTCGGCCAGTCCGAACGCACCTCGATCGACGCCGGCAGCGACAGCCGGGAGGCCTCGCTGTCGCAAACGCTCCACCTCATCAACGGCGACACCGTTCGCGAAAAAATCCGTGCCTCTCCAGTGATGCGCAGGATCGCAGAGCAGGCGCCGGACCGGGCGCTGGAGTCCCTGTACCTGCGGGCGCTCTGCCGTCCGCCATCACCGGGGGAAATCGAGGTTTTTAACAGGGTTTCGCAGGCGCCGCCCGCGCGGGCCGACTACGAGCGGGTTTGGTGGGCGCTGTTCAACTCCACCGAGTTTCTTTTCCAACACTGACCGTGATGAAACTCCCCCTTGCCCTCCTTCTCGCCTCCCTGCCCCAGTTCCTCCCGACTGCCGCCACGGCCGCCGAAGCCCGGCCCACCTGGGAGGAACACGTGCGCCCGATCCTCAAGGCGCGCTGTTTCAAATGCCACAGCGAGGACGAACAGAAGGCGGACCTTAACCTCCAAACCCTCGCCTCGACACTCAAAGGCGGCAGCAGCGGCGGCGTGCTCAAAAAAGGACGACCCAACTCAAGCCTTCTGATGCAGGCCATCGAACACGCGGACGGCGTGGAAAAGATGCCCCCGAAATCTCCGAAGATGCCAGAAGAGGAAATCGAGCTGATCCGGCAGTGGATCCTCGCCGGGCTGCCCGAGGGTTCGGGCGACACCGCCGCCGCTCCAAACGCGTTCGCCTTTCAGCCGGCGGCGCAGGGCGCCCGTCCGCAAAACCCCGCCCTGCCCTCCGGGCTGCCCCAGGAAACCGCCGCAGGCACGCGACTCAACCCCGTCACTGCGCTGGCAGCAAGCCCGTGGGCGCCCGTTGTCGCAATCGGCGGCCAAGGCAAGATCCGCTTTTTTAACACCCAGAACCGCGCACCGCTGGGATTCGTGCCGTTTCCCGAGGGCAGTCCGCAGGTGCTCCGGTTCAGCCGCGACGGCGCCCTGCTGCTGGCCGGGGGAGGCAAGCCCGTGCAGTCCGGAAAAGCCGTGCTTTACGACGTCGCGACCGGAAAGCGTCTGGCCGTGTTCGGCGACGAAACCGACACGGTGCTCGCCGCAGACTTCAGCCCGGACGGCAAGCTTGTGGCGCTGGGCGGCCCCGGAAAAACCGTCAAAGTCTTCCACACCTCCAACGGCGTCCTGTCGTACAAAATCGCAAAGCACACCGACTGGATCACGTCCCTCGAGTTTTCCCCCGACGGCAGCCGACTCGCCACTGCCGACAGAGCCGGGGGCATCCACGTGTGGGAAGCGGCCAGCGGCGGCATTTTCCTCAGCTTGAGCGAGCACAAGGAGGGCATCTCCAGCGTGGCGTGGAGACCGGACGGAAAGATCCTAGCCAGCGCCAGCGAGGACGGCTCGGTCATTCTTTGGAATGCCGGAGACGGGTTTCCTGTGAAAACCCTGAGGAACATCCACACTCCGAAACCCGCGGGCAAACACTACGGCAAGCTGCGCGGCGGCGTGCTGAGCGCCACTTGGACGGCCGACGGGCAGCTGCTGACCTCCGGCCGGGACCAGGTCGCGCGGGTCTGGGACAGCAGCGGCGAAGCGCTGGGCGCGCACGAACCGCTGCCCACCCTACCCTCGCGCGTGTCAGGCACCTCCGACGCGACGCTGGCTGTGATCGGCGACGCCGCCGGAAACCTCCACTGGTGGACGAGGAGTCAGCCCGGGGCACGCTGAGTGAGCAGGAGCGGTTACCAGAGACGCACGGCTGCCTCTATCTACATCTGTCTCACCGTGACTTCGCCGCCCAGAAACGCCTGGTCTGCAGTGGCAACGTGATCTTTTGCGACATTACCACTAACCGGCTACCAGCTCAAAGGCCGTAGAAACACGCATCCGCATTCGATGAACGCGTGGGTAAACGCACCGATAAAATCGGCTGCGGCAAAGCAGCGCTTCATGCCTGGCGGGGTCCCAAAAATCACGGACGCAGGAAGCCTGTCGTGGGTCTGGCTCAAGGCCCCGTCCGCTACAAATTTCTCTCGGGACATACACAGCCCCAGAGCCCAGTCAAAAGTTTACATTCTTATCCAAATATTGGCTAGATTCGGGAGGCTAAGGTCGCCACGTTTCACGCCAACACAGATGGACAAAGAACTCCCCCAAAACGCTTCGAAGTTCAAACTGCTCGTTAAAGACGCACTGGAGCACCGCGAGGGCCGCCACGGCCACCGGGTTCTGGTCGCGATCGTTACAATGACACTGCTGTCGGTATTTGCCGCCGTCTTAAACAGTGTCCCTGCGTTGGATAAATACGACAGCGTCTTTACAATTACCGAAAGAATTTGCGCAGTCTTCTTCATGACCGAGTTTGCGGCCCGATTTTGGACGAGCGACGACCGCAAAGGCTACGTTTTCAGCTTTTGGGGGATTGTCGACATGATCTCCTTTGTCCCGATCATCGTGGCGCTGATCCCCATTGATGCGGCGGTCATCGCCCAGCAAATGAAGATCTTGCTGGTGATGCGCACGTTCCGGATCGCAAAGGTGGCGAGGGCCTACATCGAGGGCGTGCGCGCCGCGAATCAGGGCAACGTTTCGCAGGACCTCAACGTCAAAGCCTACTTTCTCACGCTTTTCACGGCCTCGATCGCCAACGGCGCAGTGATGCACGCCATTGAGGGGCACCAGGCTCATTATGCGACGATCCCCCGGTCCATCCTGGAAGTAATGAAAATCTTCATGGGCACGGCCGCCTGGCCGACTCAAACCATCTGGGGTGAGTTGTTCGTTCTTGTCGTACGGTTTCAGGCCCTGTGCCTCCTCGGGTTGCTGATCGAGGTGATGGGCAGCTTCATGCGGGGCATGCTGTTCGGACACAGCGACGGCAGTGCCGGAACCAGCGCCGATACACCCAGGCCGTCCGGAACTGTGCTCCCCGACGACAAGTAGGCTCGTCATCAAGCCCAACCGGCTGGCTTGAACCGCTCACGGTGCGCTTTCTAAAAGGCAAATCCGGGCAAGAGCCGGCGTTCCTTAGTGGAAACCCTATTCAGGCGAATGTCCAAGAGCCCTCAAACGGGACGGTCAGCGTGAACGCAAAAAGCTGGAAAAAAACTCCGCGCACACAATACAGGTCAGCGCTTTTGGGGCCCCGCGTAGGCCTCCGCACCCGGTTCGGGAACTTCCTCAAGCAGCTTTTTGACAATATCCAGCGGCGTGAGCCCCTCCGAGTCCGCGGCAAAGTTTGTCAGAATGCGATGCCGCAACACCGGCGGAGCGGCCCTCCGGATGTCGGCGCAGCTTACATGAATCCGGCCCTCCAAAATGGCCATCGCCTTCGCCGCCAAAATCAAATACTGGCCCGCACGCGGACCCGCGCCGGTGCTCACGAATGTCTTGGTAACCTGCGGCGCATCGGGATTCTGCCTGCGCGTCGCGCCCACCAGGCGCGTCACATACTTGATCACGTGGTCCGACACCGGAACTTTGCGGACCACGGACTGTAGCTGCAGAAGCTCCTCCTGCGTCAGCACCGGTTGGGGCTCGACCCGGGCGCCGCCGGTTGTTGCGCGCAGAATCTCCTCCTCCTCGTGCGGCAGCGGATAATCGACCCAGATGTTGAACATGAAACGGTCCAGCTGCGCCTCGGGCAGAGGATAGGTGCCCTCCTGTTCGATCGGATTCTGCGTGGCCAACACGAAAAACGGCTCCTCAAGCGTGTAGGACGTATTGCCCGCCGTCACCATTTTCTCCTGCATCGCCTCGAGCAGCGCCGCCTGCGTTTTGGGCGGAGTCCGGTTGATTTCGTCGGCCAGCAGCAGGTTGCAAAAGATCGGACCTCGAATGAAGCGAAACTCCTTTTCACCCGTCGAGGGATTCGTCTCCAAAACATCGGTTCCGATGATGTCCCCCGGCATGAGGTCCGGGGTGAACTGGACCCGCTTGAACTTGAGGTTGAGCACCTGCGCGATCGTGCGGACGGTCAGTGTCTTCGCCATCCCCGGAAGCCCGATGAGCAGCGCGTGGCCGCCCGCGAGAATGCACATCAGAATCTGGTCGAGCACATCCACCTGGCCGACAATCACCTTGCCAACCTCCCTGCGGATGCTGTCGGCGTGCGCGCGCATTTTCTCCACAATCGCAAGCTCGTCGCCGCTGGCCGAAGGCCCAGCCAGATGCTCCTGCACCCTTGCAACGGGCTTTTCCTCAGCCGGCAGGTCCCCGCCCAAAAACACAAACTTCGTGTTCCCTACCTGTACGACGTCCCCAAGGGACAGAGTCTCCGAACTTATTTTTTTGCCATTGAGCCAGGTCCCGTTGGAGCTGTGGTGGTCCACAATCTTCCACTCGCCCCCTTCCATGCGCAACTCGGCGTGGTCGCCGGAGCAGGAATCATCGTCCAGCGTGATGTCGAGTCCGCTCTTCCGACCCATGGTGTATTTCTCTCCGCTGAGTGTGAGTTTCCGGCCCGCCATCTGACCGGAGGTAAATTCAATTTCATTCATATAAGACGGTGGTCGTTATCAGGCAGCCTTCTATTTGGAGAGTTGAAGCACACCCAAGTCCTTCACCTGGTCTGCCACCCGCATTTGGTGCAAGGCCGTGCTGAATTTGTGCGCAGGCAACGGGGCCTTTGGATTCATCCACACGGGATACAAATCGCGCGCACGCACAATCTGCCATCCCGGCCCGACATCCTTGAGCAGCACAAGCTTGAAGGTGCGCCGAAATCCGGAACGAGCGCCGGCATCCTGCGACGCCTCGGCCCCGGGCTCAGGTCCCTTGTCGCGAAGATAGGTGCACACGGCTCGTGCGCCCCGGCCCCGCCCTGACTCGCCTTCAACCCTGTGGATGAACTTTTTAAGGAAGAACGGCTCCGACTTCTGAATCGACGCGTCAATCTTCGCCAGATCCCCCGAAACCAGCGTGCTCGCCTCGCGGTTGAGAAGCAGGCCTTCGTAAAACTCCGAAGCGTAGATCACAACAAGGTCGTATTTACCGACCGGCAGGCCCCTGAATTGAAACTCGTTGCGTTGCGCGCCACCGACCTCGCCCTCGTACACCTGCTCAACATCATCGGAAGACACCGCAAGAATCTCTTCAATCGGAAGCGCCGGAGACCCGACCACTCCCTTCAACCCTCCGCCATTGGCGGGGTCGCCCTTTTTGTAGAGCCGCGACCGCTCGGGTGCATTCTGGCTGAATGCACTAACACAAAAACAGCAGACGAAAATAAGGATGCGCAAGACCATAGACGACTATCTCGATGCAGGGGCTGTTGACGAAAGGAACTTGTCCAATTGGCTCGCCACCGGATGAAACTTCAGTCGGTCCCGCACCTTCTCAACAATGCCTCGAATCGACGCAGGATCCGCCTTGGACGACTGCACGCACAGAATGAGGGTTGATACGGCTTCCGGAAGGTAACTGGAGGAATCGATCTCCCTGCAATAGGCCTCGAGCATCGGCCGGGCATGCTTCCAGTCCTTCAACTTGGCATAGATGGCCGCCTCCCGGAGGATGAAATCGCCGCTGATCTTGCTCAGCGGAAACTCGGCCTCCCACGCATCAAGTCCCTGAATCGCTTCCAGTAAAAAACCGCCTTCGGTGAGCGTGCGCACATTCTCCGCAAGCGACACCTCCTGCAGCGCCCCACCTTTCAGATCAGGCGCGGCCCTCGGAGCCGCCACGGCCTGGTTTACGGTCCCGCCCGTGAGCAGCTGCCTGGTCACGGAAGCTCCCACAGCGACGCCCGACGTGTTTCGCAAAGCACGGGCCCGGTTTTGGACATCGGCGTAAAAACTCGTTGCCTTGTTCAAATCCCCTCCGAGCAACGCCATGTCACCAAGCCGGATCCGCGCGCGCTCGCCAACGCCACTCCTTGCCGCGGCCAGGCCATTGAAGAGAAAGTCCGCCTTTTTGCGGTCGTTGAGGTAGTACATGTACAACTCGCCCTCGCGGAAGCGGAGCTCATTCTGCCGGGCGGCATCCTGCGTGTTGGCGAAAAATTTCTTCAGCCACTCCAAGTTCTCCTCAGGGTGATCGCGGAGGGTCACATCGAGAAAAACATCCTCAAGGATAGCCATCTGGGCCGGTGCGAGACGTTTCCTGATCGCCTCAAAGTGCTCTCCGAACAGGCGCCTGAGCAGCTGCTCGCCCTCCCCGCCCTCGACCGTCCTAAAAATGTTGTTCCACCAGGCGTCCCCCCACGAGGCCACGGGATCCGGAGACCTCGGCAAAACCGACAGCATCTCAGCAAGGGTATCACGAAAGGCTTCGCGGTGGTCCGCCCGCTCCAAGCTCGTCTTCTGCGTGCTAAATCCAAAGTACGGAATCATCGCCGCAGACACAGCCTTCCCAGACTGCACCGTCATCTTAACCCTGCCCTCGCGAAAACCGGGTACCAGCCACTTCACCCGCGATCCCTCCAGGGTGCCGCCCTCGGGAAAAGTCCACGTCACTTTAGCGTCCGCAGGATATCCTGCGCCCAGCGCACTAAACTCGAGAATGAGCAGAGGCTCCTCGTTTCCAAACCAATAGACGAGCCCGGGAGTCACTCTGGCGACGGCCATCGGAGAGCCCTCTCGAGATTCCAACGCCGAAAGCCTGCAGGAACCCGAACGCGCCATCTCGGAAGCCTTGATGGCGCGCGCCTCGATGTTTTTAAGCGGCTCATTCGGTGTCTTCCATTCCAGATACATGAGACCGCCCCAACGATTGTTGCTCGAATAGGGGCCGGAACCCGGAGCCGTCTGCAGCACCTCAACGCGATGCAACCCCTTGGCAAGCTTGACCGACGCCCCGAAGCCACCCCATAGCTTACTCTTCTCCTTAAGTTCGACCTTGGCCCCGTCGACCCGAAGCTCTCCCTGACCCGTGTGAAAGGAAGGCGCCAGCCAGTACTCCCCGGCGGACGGCGCGTCTACGTGCGAGATTTGGTAAAACGCGGCGGGCTTAGGCCGTCCGGAGAGATCCCCGCTGATGCTGAAAGCCGCCTGGGAATAGCCGGGATTCTCCCCCCAGTGCACAGACCCCTCGACCCGGCCCAATGCCGCCATGGCCTGCGCAGCGGCGAGAGTGTCGCGGCCCGGGCTTGTGCAAAGAATCGAGCCAGGCGTCAGCCCGGTATTGGGACTCCACACCCGCGCCGCACCGCCCGGTTGAATGTAAACGCTCACGGACTTCGGGTCCCCCTCAGGCTTCGCAAAGACGAGAGCGAAACCATTCTCCACATTCTGCCACAAGACATAACTGGGCAGCACCTTGCCGTCCTCAGTTACCACCGTTGTAGCGGGCTTCCCCCCACGCAAAACACCTCCGTCAGGCAGGGATGCAAAGTAACCGGCGCTTGCGTGCGTGGGTTTTTGAAGCAGTTCCAACTTGAACCGCAAGGGCGCGTCCGCAACCTGCCAGTCACCCGCGGCGTGGACGAGACTTGCCCAGGACATCAAGGCAAAAGCGGCAGTAACCGAAGCCGGGAGGTTGGCTAATCTTTGCAAATTCAAAACAAGCCAGACGGACGGCCTCTTAATTTTTTCCGGAACCGGGATTGTCCTCGCGGATCTTGATCAGCAATACGGGAGGCTGCGGGGGCTTTTTCGCTTCCGTGCGGGACATCGGTGCCGCCGGACAGCAACAACTGCCCGTCGTCTCGGCGGACGAGGCCACGCGGGGCGGCGCAGGCGGCTTCTTCTGTATCATCTCCCGCGGAGGAGCCACGAACCCAGCTTCGCCGGTCCCATCACCAGCGATCAAAGTGCCCGTACAGAGCGTCGTGGCAAGCGCCGCGGACATCACTTTTTTGGAGGTGGCGGGATTCATTTCTTGTAAGTCAGTGCTGCAAGCAATCTAGCAGCGAAACATGAACAGTTAAAGACTTGCCACCCCCCCATCTGGCGTCAATGCTTTTCAAGCAATCATTGAAGCTAATCTTCACTCATCACCCGGCCTTCATGCTTACAACCCTCCCGGAAAGCCGCCTTCCTTCCGGTCTCCGAAAAAGTCTTTCGCTGGCCCGGATTCTACCGCCGGCCTTCCTCAGCCTCTTGAGTGCACTCGCCCTCCTTTCTTCAGCGGCAAACAGCTTTGCGCAGACTGGAAAGGAACTCTACGGGGCGGACATCTACTGGAATGCCACTCCAAACGACGTAAACAATCTCCTGAAGAAAATGAAGTCGCAGACGGATGCGAACTTCCAGATGGAGATCCGCACACTCGGTCAAATCAGCGAAAATCCCGAACAGAACCCCGTCCTGTTCCGCTCCGGCCATTACCGCTTTTCTTACGCCCCCCAGGAGAGGGAGAAGCTCCGCAAGTACCTCCTGAACGGGGGCATGATCATTTTCAACACGGGCCTCGGCTCGAAACCTTTCTACGACTCGGTCGTCGAAGAACTGAAAAAGATCTTTCCGGAGCAACCCCTTCAAAAGCTCTCCCCCGACCACCCCATCTTCCATTCCCACTACGACCTCGACAGGGTCGAATACACCAAGGCGGTGAACGCCTCGGGCTTCCGCGGCAATGAACCGTGGTTCGACGGCATCGAGGTGAATTGCCGGGTGGTCGCCCTCGTCTCGCGCTGGTGCATGGCCGCAGGCTGGCAGGGCGAGGTGCAGGAAGACTGGCAGGCCTACAAACCAGACTCATCCTTCAAACTGGGCGTCAACATCCTCTCCTACGCCTCCGCAATGCGGGCCTGGGCGAAGAACGCCGCGCAGGCCATGCGCTTTGTCGATAAACTCAAGTCCTATTCGGACTCTGTCTCGGTCGCACAGGTCACTTACGACGGCATCTGGAAGACGCGCCATGCCGGCCTCCCTGTGATGCTGCAGACCTTCAACGCGCGCACCGGCATTCCAGTAAAGTTCCACCTAAAGGAACTGCGTCTGAGCGACCCTGCGATTTTCAACTCCCCGGTCATCTACATGACCGGCCATGAATCCTTCGAATTGAAGCAGGAGGAAAAGGCCGCCCTCAAAAAATATCTGGAAAACGGAGGGTTTCTCTTCGCTGAAGCCTGCTGCGGGCGCAAGGGCTTCGACCAGTCCTTCCGAGACCTGATCCGGTCCGTGCTTCCCGACAAGCCACTGGAGCGCATCCCCCAAAACGCCCAGCTTTTCAAGCAACCCAACAACATCACTGCTGTCGGAGTGACCCCGACACTCATGCAGGAGAGCGGCCAGGCGCGCGCGGAACCCACGCTGTTCGGTGTGATGTTCAACGGAAACCTCGGACTCGTCTACAGTCCCTTCGGCCTTTCAGGCGGATGGGAAATGAGCCAGTCCCCCTACGCGCGAGGCATCAACGACGTGAGCGCAACACAGATCGGACAGAATGTGATGCTGTATTCCATCACCCATTGATCCGCCCACAAACGTTCCACCTCGCGTCAACAGCACCTCATGAAACGCACTCCGGCCATTGTCTGCCTTCTTCTCCTGACGCTCACCGGCCTGCTTCACGCGGCAACCTCAAACGGCAACGAGTTCGCACTCGCGCTTTCCGAGGCAAAGTCTCCCGCCGCACGTTCAACCCTCGTTGAAGGAGCAGCAGGACGCCCGCATTTTTTCAGGTATCTGCAAATCATGGAAATGCGCCAGGTGAGCGAAGGCGGCCGGGAGAGCTTCCTGATCACAGCGTTTGAACCCTCGTCCTACTTGGACGTCGTGTTTACCGTGTCCATGCCCGTTTCTCTCGGCGTCCTCAAAGCGGAGCCCGTCTCAAAAGTCGGCGATGCGATCGCAGTCACAGGAAAGGTAATCGGCGTCGAACCGGGCAAAAACTCCGTCCAGCTTGCCGAGCCGATCGTACGACACAAGGACCGCTTGAGTCCCAAGATCGGCAAGGAGTTGCTCAGCGAAGTCAACCCCGGTGCAACTTTCTACAGCTACACCGAAGGACCACGGCCGATCAAACTCGAGGCTCGAGACCGGGATCTTCTGCAGCACCGCGACAGAATCATGGCCTCGGGCGGACCCAAAGCCTGGGGGGAGTTTTTAGAGACCGAGATCGCCAAGCGAAAGCAACAGCGCGCATCGTCAGCAAAGGAGGCGGGCCAGCCTTGAACCGGCAACCCCCTCTCGCAATAAGTCACCTGACGGCATCCGCCCTGTGCGCGGCTGGATTCCTGTGTTTCGGGATCGCTGCCACCTCCCACGCCGCGGACGAGGACGGTCTAGTCAGCTTGTGGAAGCAACACATGTCGGCACCCGGTGATCACGACGTGCTGATCAAAGCTTGCCAGGCCTTTGCAGCAGCTCACTCCGGCGATCCCTTGCTGCCTGTCGTGCGGGGTTTTGAAGCGTGGCACACTCTGCAAGCGGGGAGCCCCCAGGAGGCTTTCGCACTGTGGGAGTCTGATCTGAAGCTTCCCGCCTCGCCCCTTAATGAATGCGCGAAGCGGCTTGCCTGCGGATGGATGTCCCGCGCTGACCGGGAAAAAGTCGTCGCCTCCCTCCAGGCCTATTACCGAAAAGAGGTCGCCTATCCAAAAAGTCTGGAGCAGATCGCAGCCCATCCGCGTCTTAAAAACGAACCTAAGCCTCCCGAAAAAGACCGCTTTGGAAACCCATGGAGCTATACCCTCACCGGCTTCGAAAAAACAAAAGGATTTCCAGACCAGAAGTACTCCCTCAAAAGCTCCGTTCTAGGCGATCTTTCGGATTTGCAATCCGCTGCATCCCTGGCCTACGCCTCTAAAATCACGGCGGTTCCGCAGCGTGTCATCACCATGCCGAACAACACTTCGGCGGTGAGTTTCAACCTGGGAAAAAGCGTCTCAATGAGCATGGTCGGCCCGGGACAGGGCGACCTGCACCTCGCGTTTATCGGCGCCAAATTCATCGTCGTCTGCGACCACACCCACTGGAAAATCCTACCTCGCCCCTGATGGCCGGAGTCTCCCAACCGAAATCGAAACCAAATGCAGGCGAGCCCCCCAAAGAGGGCATAGCGGCATTTCTGAACCCCGCCGAGATGCACAAACTCGGCAGGCTCCTGCTCCTCTCGCGCAACAAAGTGGAGGGCACTCTGGCGGGTGCGCACCGCAGCCCACTGCGGGGCCCGAGCTCGGAGTTCGCCGACCACAAGAGCTACGGCATCGGCGACGAAACGAAGCACATCGACTGGCGCGTCTTTGCGCGCACCGACAAATACTTCATCAAGCGCTACGAAGACGAAACCAACCTCCGCGTCTATCTCGTCCTCGATCGCAGCGCATCGATGAACTACGCCTCCGAGGGTGGAGCCACCAAGTACCACTTCGCATGCCGGCTGGCGGCTGCCATTGGATATGTGATTGTAAAGGCAAGGGACTCGATCGGCCTCTACCTGCACGGACAAAAGGTCGACGTGCGCATGGATGCGGGCAACTCCTTCCAGCATCTCCACAACCTTCTCAAGCACGTCCAGAACCACCCGCCCGAGGGGGGGGGCGACCTGGCTGCAGTCCTGCATGAAATTGCATCCTCAGTCCGCCGCGGAGCACTCGTTGTCGTGCTTTCTGACCTGCTTGGAGACGAGGAAGAGATCATCAAGGGGCTCGCCCACCTCCGGAAACAAAAGCACGATGTCATCCTCTTCCAGACGCTCGACCCGGCCGAACTGGACCTCAATTTGAGCAAGCCTTGCGAACTCCACGACTTGGAAACAGGCGAGGATCTGCCTGTCAACCCGCGTGTTCTTGCGGAGGAATACCACAGGGTGTTCGGCGAGTTTCTGCAGCACTACAAGAAAGCCTGCGCGGGCATGAATATCGACTACAGAGTGGTGCCGACAAACCAGGAGCTTGAATCCTTCGTGCGCGTCTACCTCTCAGAGCGCAGGCGCCTTTCACGCTGACATCCGGTCATGTTCCTGGCTCCACTTTTTCTCATGGCAGCGGGTGTCGGCGCCACCGTCCCGTTTTTTCTGCACCTGATGCAGAACCGGAGGCGGACGCGCCTTCCGTTTCCTACCGTTCGCTTTCTCAAAAAAGCCGAGAAAAACACCTCCCGCCGCATCCGGTTGGAGAACTTCCTGCTGTGGTTGCTGCGAACCATGATCATGGCGCTGCTCGGGGCCGCGTTCGCCATGCCGATGGTCCGCAGCGGCGGACTGGGCTGGCTCGGCGACGCCCCGCGCGACGTTGCCATCGTGCTAGACGCCTCCTACAGCATGGGCTACCGCGTTGACAGGGGAACCGTCTGGGACAAGGGCATCGAGACTGCCATCGCCATCATCGAAGGACTGCGCGACCCGGACCGGTTCTGCATTTATATCGCGCGTGAACAACCCGAGGCAATCGTCGCCGAACCCATCGCAAACAAACATGAGGGCATCCTGCGCCTGCGCGCCCTTCAACTCGGACAGTCCGAATCAAGAATCATCCCCGCTGCAAACGCGGCAATGAAGGCCCTTCTCAAAGCGGACTCCCAGCGCGAGCGCGAGATTCACATCATCACCGACAACCAAGCCCTGCCCTGGCAACCCATCGCGGCAGGCGCGGTCGAGGCGCAGATTGCCCCGAAGACGCCGGTCTTTGTAACGCTCCTTGGAGTTTCCGCACCCGAGAATACAGCGATCGCCTCCCTCGATCTCCAGCCCCCCGTGGCGCGCAGGGGTTCCGAAATGAAGGCCCAGGTCAAACTGCGGCGCACAGGACCGCCGGCAGACACCACCCTGTCTCTCTTCATCGATGACCGCGAGATCAGCCGCAAACACGTTCCCGCCGCGGATGCGGACTCAACAGAACCGGCGTTCACCCTCCCCGTTCTGGAGGTCGGGGTGCATGCAGCCAAGATCCAGACCCCCGAGGACAATCTTACAGCCGACAACGCCTTCTATTTTCTAATCAGAATTCAAGAACCCATGCCCGCGCTTGTCGTGGGCTCCGATAGTGAAACCCTGTTTTTGAAGACCGCACTGCGCACAGGCCTCGGAAGCGCAAGCGCGGTTGAATCGACCAGCCCCGAGAAGCTCACGGAGAAACCTTTGTCCCGCTATTCAAGTGTCATCCTGTGCAACGCGCTGCCCCTTTTCGGTCAGGCCATTGGAGTCATTGAGGCCTACGTTAAGGCCGGAGGCGTTCTGGTGATTTTTCCAGGCATGGCGGCGAAACCAGACGCCTACACACCCTGGACGGCCCTTCCCGCCACCCCGCGTTCGGTGGACGACCTGCCTCTGGCACAACGCAACCGCACGCTCAGCTGGGACCAGCCCCAACATCCCCTTGTCCGGTCGCTGCGCGAAGGCATCGGCATCCCAACCGTCGCCATCCGGCGCAAACTTGCCTTCGACAACGTCCACGAGGGAGCACAGCGCATCGTTTCCATGGGCGCCAACCAGCCGTTCCTCCTCGACCGGCAATTCGGAGCGGGCCATGTCCTTTTGTTTTCCGTATCGGCGGACCGGACCTGGAGCGACTTCCCGCTCTCCCCCTTCTTTCTTCCGCTGTTAATTCAATGCGCCGACCTGGGCACCGGAGCCGGCCCGCGCACTCCCTTTGAATGGGCGACCGACTGGCTCCCGCTCAGCGACCGCTTCCCCGAATGGAAGACGCCCCCAAGCCTCAGCGGTCCCGATGGACAGCCTCTCTCCGTGCGGGCCTCGGTGATTGATGGTCGCACCGTGCTGAATGCGGAGAACCTGAAAATGCCGGGCTTCTACTCGGTCACCTCCTCCGCCGAACCGGAGGGTAAGCCGGTCATCGCAGTGAACCTGTTGAGGGAGGAATCCAACCTCACGCCTGTGATTGAAGCCGAGATTGCCAAACACCTTGGGGTGGAAGACACGGCCGTCGCGCACGATCTCGAAAGTCTGCGCAGTCTCATCACCGAGCACCGGATCGGGCGCACCTTCGGCGAACACCTGCTCTGGATCGCCCTCCTCCTCACAGCCGTCGAGTTTGTCTACGCAAACGTGCTGGGCCGCTCCACCGGAGCCTCAAGAGGAGGCGCGGGATCCCCCGGGGCTCCCTCACAAGGCATTGGAACAGGCTCCGCAAAAACCGCATCCGCCGGAGAGGGTGCATGACCTGATGCAAGGATGATCGTTTTCGAGCACAGCTTCCCTGTCTGGTCTATCGCCATGGTGATCGCGGCGGCCGTCGTATGCGGCATTTTTACTGCCTGGCGATTCCTGCAGCGGCGCGCATTCAGTGCGGTTCTTGTGTGCCTGTATGTTCTCGTCCTTGCCGGAATGACGTGGTGCTTGTTGCTGCCCGGGATTCGCAACACCTACACGCAGGTCCGGAAGCCCCGGTTTATCGTCGCCTTGGACACCTCGCAGAGCATGACGCTGTCCCCAGCACCGAATATTCCGAACCGGTGGACGACAGCGCAGGAGGCTCTCATTCGACCATGGCTCAAGCACATCACGAGCGAGTGCGACATTGAGTTTTTCCACTTCAACTCCGAACTATCGGAGAACACCCCGATCAGCGATGCCCGCTCGCTCAAACCCGACGGAGCCGCCACTCGTCTGCGACACTCTCTCAAAAAAATCGCAGACCATTCCGCCGGCCTCAACGTCGCAGGCATGCTGCTTTTAAGCGATGGAACCGACACGGGAGAGGCGCTGGACGACTGGGCCGGCGTGCCCCAACCCTTTCCCGTCTACACCCTCAGGCTCGAACCGCCCGGGGGCTGGAAGCAGGACCCGGATCTGAGAGTCGACACCGTCACCACTTCACGCCGCGTCACCCTCGGATGGAAGTCTGAGTTGAAGACAAAAGTCTCTGGACAGGGAACACGGGGATCGCCTGTGACCGTGCAACTGTTCGAAAACGGTGCACTCAAAGGTGAAATCCCGACCCAAATTCCAGATGAAGGAGGCGAACGCGAGGTGACCTTCGACTTGGAACATCCGAAGATGGGGATCTTCAACTACCGCGTGTTTGTTCCTCCGCTGGCAGGTGAAATCAACAAGGAGGACAACGAACAGATGGTGAACGTCGAGGTCGTGGACGCTCGCAACCGCCTGCTCTACCTCGAAGGCGTCCCGAGGTGGGAATACAAATATCTCCGCAGAGCTCTTCTCTCCGAACGCCAGATCTCCCCGATTATTTTTTTCACCGGTTCCGACGGTTCGCCTCAGGGCGGAACACCCGTGGGAAATGTCACGGCGGACATGACGACTCAGCAGTTGGCGTACTTCAAGATCATCATGCTGGGCAACATCGATGCCAAGGAACTGGGTGCCGCCCGCGCAAAGAACCTCGTCAAGTTCGTGGAGGAGGGCGGAAGCCTCATCCTTCTGGGCGGTGCGAAGGGTTGGACAGCGGGTGGTCTGGAGGAAACTGATCTTGGCAAAATGCTGCCGGTTCGAGGCGCTGACGTGAAGACTCTCGAGGGAGAGAAGCCCTTCCCCGTAAAACTGAGCGAGGCAGCCCGTGGGCACCCGGCATTCGCTGGCGATGCGGCGCTCTGGCAGAACATTCCCCCTGTCCTCTCACTTTTCACGGGCTTCGCCCTCTCCCCAGGAGCTGAGACGCTTGTTACGGCAGACACTCCAAACGGAACGCAACCCGTTGTCGCCACCCAACGCTTTGGCCAGGGAAAGGTCACAGCCATCCTAACCGATTCGCTTTGGCGCTGGCAGTTGGGACCCGAGGCCGGACGAGCGCGGCCCTACGAGAGGTTTTGGACCCAGATGATTTCCTGGCTGCTCCCCCGCCAGGAGGCAATCGATGGAATGCGCCTCGAATTCGTCGCAGATCGGGATCAGGTCTTTCTCGGTGAATCCATCGAACTCAGCGCCCGGTTCGGCACTGACGACTCGCTAAAACCTGACAGCATCGAGGCAAAGATCACCTTACCCGACAAACGCGAGGTGCCCTACCGGATGTCTCCGCAACTTGTAACACTGCCCTCCGGCAAGAGTTTCCCGGGATTCAGTGCGACATTTTCCGCGACGCAACCCGGGCTCTATAACGTCAGCGGCTCCGCAAAGATGAAGGGGCAGACCTACGCCAGCGAGCCTTTCAGCTTTTTCGTAAAGCCGCACTCCCCGGAAACCGTTCCGCGCCCCGCAAAGGTGGAGGTGCTCCAGGCACTCTCCACGTCGAGCGGTGGACGCTTCTTCGAGTCTCTCGATTCAATGAACGAGGGCCTCTCCAAACTCCAGTTCCACACAAGCGAGGAAAAACTCTCCGACTACAAGACGCTGTGGCGGGAGTGGCCGGCGGTCATCCTGCTCATGAGCGTGCTTGCAATCTCATGGGGCTTAAGGAAAAGCCAAAATTTACCGTGATCAAAGCTTCCCTTTTGACTAGAAAAATCCACACCACCCATGCGCCCTCCCCTGCTCCTCGCAACGATCTCTGCGCTCCTCGTTCACGCCGCTCTTTCCGACGCGCAGGCACAGTCCATCATTGAGAACGGCAGCTTTGACGACCCAGCCTCTCCCCTCAAGGGATGGACCATCGACTACGCCTTTTCCGGCAATTCGCACTACATGGACAACAAATCCAAAGTTTCCATCGCCAGCGAGGCCGCCCGAAAGAATGTCGTGCAGTTTGCTTCCGCCGGTGATGCGGGAGTCAAAATGGAGAGCAAGAGCTTCCCCCTTGAACCCGGATTCAAATACACCTGCTCGCTGGACATCAAGGGCGCCGGATACCGGGTCTACTTCGCCGGCTACCAGTTCGCGCCCGGAGTGCGCCCCCACGAGAACCCCGACCTCGGCGAGCTTCGCATGGTTTACCAGAGCAAGGCGGCGACCGGTTCGAGCGCCGAGTGGAAGCAGGAGCGCTTTGAACTTCCTGGAGTCACTCTTTCCCAGCAAGCCATCGACCACCTGAAAAAGGTGCGCTACCTCACTGTTTACATCTGGATGGCCAAGCCCGGCTTTGTCGACAACGTGTCCGTTACAAAAACGGCGGACCCTTCAATGCGCTTTTAGCCCCTCATCGGCATGTCCACCCAGTACGCCGCAAAACTCGAGCAGATCGGCCGCAACCTCAACCAGTGGAGGGCGGAACTGAAGCTCTCGCTTGGTCTGGCGGCAATCGGAGGCTGGATCTGGGCCCTCGGCCTGCTGGACGTTTGGCTGCGCATGGAGCGGCCCGCGCGTCTGGCCACTTGGTGCATCCTGCTCGTAATCGTGGGGGGGACGGTCTGGCTGGTGCGCGCCGCCCTAAGATCAAGATTCACCCTTGAAAGCGTTGCTGCGACGCTCGAAAAGGCGTTCCCGCAACTGGACAACCGCCTCATCAATTACCTTCAACTTTCCAGAAATCCAGAGGCGGATCCCTTCAAAGAGGCCTATGTGAAGAACGGCGTCCCCGCCTTTCTGAAGCTTGATTTACAGCAGATGCGCGACAGGCCGCGACACCGGCGAAACTGGTTCGCCGCCGCAACAGCCGCAGTCCTTCTTCTCATCCCGCTTTTTATTTTTGGACAGGCCTGGTCCGTGGCTCTCTGGAGAACGGTGAATCCGTTTACAAACATTGCACCGCCGAGTCTGACCAAAATCCTCAACGTCACTCCCGGCGCCACCGCAGTCATACAAGGCGAACCGCTCCTGCTGGCCTGCTCAGTGAAAGGGTTCGAGGGACATGAGGTGAGAGTCGAAATCGAACCCAGCGATACGGTCAAAAGCGTTTACTCCCTCGGATCCATCCGCGGAGGAGAAGTTCAGGACTTCAGCTACAAAACTCCAAAGGTCACGACAGGCCTCCGCTACAGGTTCAAAGCCGGAGACGCCCAAGACTCGCCGTGGTTCAGCGTCAGCACCCGCCCCCTGCCGGCTTTCACGAACGTTTCCGTCGCAATCATCCCGCCCGACTACATGCGCCTTCCCAAACGCTCCCTTGATGCCAGGGAAGGCCGTCTTGCAATACCGACAGGCTCGAGCGTCCGGCTCACAGCAACCGCCAACATGCCGCTCAAGGATGTGCAAACTGCGCTCGCCTCTTCAGAACCGCACCAGTTTTCGATAGTCGACAACAACCCGAACGTTTGGACGGCTAGTGTTGTCGTCTCAACGGGCACCGCCTTCACCCTGCGTGGCAGGGACGCCGACGGCATTGCCTTCGAAGAATCCATTCCTTTCACGCTCGACCCCGACAAGTCTGCGGGAATCGAGATCGTCTCCCCGGGCAGCCGGGCCACCCTGCCCAGCGGCGAGCGGCCCCAGATCGATTTCCGGGTGGCCGATGATTTCGGCATCACCGAAGTTTTTGTGGAGGAGGTGAAACCGGACGCCACGCTCGAGGACAAAGGCACGGAACTCAAGCGCTGGAAGGTCGGGGCCATGCGCGAATTCCGTCAGGTGTGGCGCAGCGAAAATCCTGCTCCACAGGGCGCGGACGTGGCTTTCCGCATCGTGGCCATCGACAACAAACCGGACAACCCGAACCAATCAGTCTCGGCCAATATCGTTTTCAACGCCCCGCCAGCAGTGGAAGCTGCCAAGCAGCGCGAGGCGCTCGACAGAGAGGCACGCAACAACATCGAGTCCGTCATCGCTCTGCAAAAGCAGAACC
The DNA here is from genome assembly GCA_947449735.1 of Chthoniobacteraceae bacterium. Classification (GTDB taxonomy): domain Bacteria; phylum Verrucomicrobiota; class Verrucomicrobiia; order Chthoniobacterales; family Chthoniobacteraceae; genus Chth-196. The sequence goes on from CANFTB010000019.1 coordinate 41,515, forward strand.
TCGCCGATACAACCCGGTACAAGGGCGCTGTCAAAGCCACCGCGGAATCAAAATGGAAAAGTACCGCCGACGTGCAGTCACGCATCCGAACCACGGTTCACGACCTGCTCTCCAATCCACTCAAGCCGCTCGGCAGCCTCACCACTGCAATGCAGAAGCTTTACGTGAACGAGATGGTGCTTGCCGTGGACTCACTGCAGTCGATTCCAGCGGCTGACGACAAAAAAAAGGAGGTGCTCGCAAGCGAGGCGGTCGCTCTCCAAACCACTATTTTAAAACACCTCGTATCCGCTGTTTCCGCAGTGGACGAGTCAAAGCTCGAACGCAGCGTCACCGGACTCAGCGCTCTTTTGGAGGCCCTTCTCCGCAACCAGGGCAACGCTCTAAAGCAGACTGCCGCACTGGTGGAAGCCAAGGCAAAGGTTCCGAAGCAACTCGTGGACGCACAGGACCAAATCGGAACCGAAATGACGGCCTTCCTCGCCGCGTGCAAGCAGGAGGCGGCGCAGTCGGCTCAGACCGACGCGGCCCTTTCCGGAACCATCGAACGCATGACGGCCAAAGCGAACGAGCTCAAAATTCGCGGCGACATGGTCATAGCGGCGGAGCGCCTGGATCAAAACCAGTCGGCCGACGCTCTCCCAATCCAAGAGCGCATTTTAACCGGACTCAAAGGTCTGCAAGCGATGCTCGACCAGATCAAGATGCAGGAGGAGGCCGAAAAACGCGAGCTTCTGATGGACGCCGTCAAGCAGGCCAAGGAGAAACTCAACAAGATCGAGGCCCTGAACGAAAAAATGAACGAGGCCATGGAGCAGGTCAAAGGACAGAAAAACAAGGACGACCAAAAATCCGACGAGATGACGGAGGACTTTGCAGCGATGAAGGAGAACATCAAACAAGCGCTCCTCGAAGTTCCAAACGACCTCCACATTTTCACCGAACTGAACGTAGCGAACGATCTGGTGGAGGATGTCTTCTCAGTATTTCAGGAAATCGAGCAAAAGGAGGACTCGGAAAACGACGGCGCGGACAAAGTGAAGGAGAGCGGCGCCGCGAAGGATGAGAAAATGCTGGCGGCAATGGGCGAGGCCCAAAAGCGTCTCGATGCCATGGAAATGTGGCTCGCAGAGAAGCCCGATGAGAAGAAAATAACCGCCGAGGCCTTCGACAAGGCGGAGATGCCGGAGTCGGGAGTCGCCCTTGGTGAACTTGCCGCCGCAGCACAGGACCTCCTGGGAGATCTTCTCAAAGAGGATCAAAAAATGGCGGAGAAAGCCGACGACAGTGCCACCAATCAGGCAATGTCCGACACCCCGGCGGGTGCCGAGGTCGCCGAGGGGGAGATCGCCTCGTTCGCCGCGCAGGGAAAATCCGGCAACCAGGCCCCCGATCACAAAGAGCAGGATGGCCGCTCGAATGTCGGCCGCCAGGGCATGGCCGTCGGAGAAACCGCGGCGGGATCCGGCACGATCGGAGAAGGCGACAAAAACATCGAGGCACGCCGCACTGAGGAACCGATGCAAAGCGGAAAGGTGGACCTCGCAGGCGAAGCAGATACCAAGGCGACTGGAGGAGGAAAGCTCGGAACAGGAAAGGCCGACGCCATGGGAATGGGAGGAGGCGCCGAACGCGTCGACTCCATGGAGGCCGGCTCGGATGCGGGCATGGCGGCGCTCATGGCGCGCCAAGCGGATGCGCTTTACGCCAAGGCCTCGATGAAGAACGTGCGCGTGGATTCGCTCAAAACAGCCTCCCACGAACTGCGGCAGGCAGCGGACGCCATAGCGAAGGGAAACATTGAGCAGATGCGCGAACATCGCAAACTGGCCATCTCCTCCTTGAGCCGTGCTACTGCCAATCTTTCAGCAGCTCCTTCCGGCGCGATGGAAGCCAAGGGCACGACCGGCGCCCTCGACAGCGTGATTGAAAGCGGGCCGGACCATGCACCCCCCAAATACCGGAGCAAAGTGGCCGAATACTACAAAGCCCTCAACGGCGCCTTATGAGCCCCGCCCGCCCTCTCGCGGGTTTCGCTCGCCCACGGGGTCCCGCATCGGAACGTGCAAAAGCCGGACGCTTCTTTTGACCGGGAAACTCGCGAATTGAACGGTGCCCGCAAAGCTACCCTCCCCTTACCAACCGAATTGCCTGCGCACCCCGACACGAATGGAGATTCCCAACTACCAGCCCTTCTACCTTCAATCCCTTGAGGGGCTGCGAGCTGAGATCAAACGACTCGGCCTGACCGCCCCAGCTGATGAGGACCTGTCCCCCCTTGGAGAGCCGCTTAGCGTCGACGGCAGGATCATCCCGAACCGGTTTTGCGCACAACCCGTCGCAGGCAACGACGCGGAATCAAACGGAGCTCCTGGCTCTCTGACCCTCAGGCGCTACACCGCTTACTCGAAAGGGGCGTTTGGTCTAATCTGGGTCGAGCGCACTTCTGCCGTTGACGGTCAGGAGCCGAGAGGGCTGCGCCTTTCAAGGGATACGGTTACTCGCTTCGCAAAAATGCTCGAGGACATGCGAGCTTCCGCAACCGTAAAGCCGCTGGTGGTGATTCAACTCACTGCGACATCCTCCGAGGCTATGATCGCCTCCGCAAAATTTGCAGAGGACGCCGGCTTTGATGGCGTCGACATCCAGGGCGACAGGAACACGCTGCCCGGCACTCTGGCGCGCCTGCGTAACGCTGCACCGGGCCTTCTTTTGACCACCCGACTCTGCGCCTATGAAGGTGTTCGAGGCGGCTTCGGCGTCTCATTGAATGACTTCCGCAAACACGACCTAAGCGGTCCCATTACCTTCGCCCGCAGCCTCCTCGAAAGCGGGCTGCAGATGCTGAATGTCACCTCGGCAGGCCCTCGCCTCGTGGGGACGACGCGAGGAAGTCAACCCTTCGCAGATTTCGAGCGCGGAGACGAACACCCGCTGACCACCATGGCGAGGCAGCTGATGCTGGTGCAGACCCTTCGAGAGACCTTCCCAACCGTACCGATGGTGGGCACCGGTTTCAGCTGGCTGCGGGAGTTTGCGCCCAATATCGCCTCAGCTGCCATCCGGTCAGGGGTTATGCACTTAGCCGGCTTGGGACGAGCCGCCCTGGCGTGTCCGGATTTACCATCGCAGGTATTGAGCCGCGGCATGGTGGAAGGCGGCTCCACCTGCATGGTGTGCTTTGCCTGCTCTCATCTCGCGGAGTCTGGCAGAGAAGTCGGCTGCGTCATTCGGGATCCTGAAGTGTACGGACACGCGTTCCGCGACGCACGTCGCCTGGACGCTGACCGGCTCCTGTCGGGTGCCGCCCGGTGTCATCTTTGCGAGGCGGCGCCGTGCAGCGCCAAGTCCCCAACGCGCACAGACATTCCATCCTTCATCAAGGCCTTCCGCCAAGGACGGACGCAGGATGCCTACGAAGTATTGCGGGCCGGCAATGCTCTGCCCGAAATGGTTTCGCAGACAGGGCCCTCCTGGTGCGAAGCCGAAGGGGCATGCATCGAGAAAACCCTCAGCGGAGTTGCGGTTCCTATCAGAGACCTCCAATACGCAGCCGCCTGGCAGGCGAGGAACAACGGCATTTCCGGAATCACCATGCCCGAGGTCAGCAGCCACAAGACTGTGGCAGTCGTCGGCGGCGGGTCTGCGGGCATCTCTGCGGCCGCACGCCTTCTCGAGTTGGGGCATCGCGTCCATATTTACGAGGCGTCCAATTGTCTCGGGGGGGTGCCGGCGCGCCTTCTTGCCAGGCATCGCGCCATGGCGGATCCCAGCGGCGAAATCGCGGCTTTGTTGCGCCCTGCCCTTTCGGCCGGACGCCTTGAGTGCTTTTTCAAAAGGACTCTGGGCAAGGACGTCTTTCTCAAAGATCTAGCTCTCGAATATGACGCCGTCCTTGTGAACGTTGGATTGTGGCGCGAGCGCTCACTTGGCAAGGCGTACGGCGTGATTGGCGCGCTGGATCTTCTCGAGCATGGTCTGCCATCCACTCCGCGGCGTGTCGCTGTGCTGGCTGGGGGAGACAGTGCCATGGACGCGTGCTCTGCCCTTCATGCCCTCGGCACCGATGAGATTTATGTGGTCTTTGAGGGGTCCAGAGCAGAAATGCACTGGCACATGTCGGACAGCTGGTTCGCGAGACCGGGGGTTCATGCCATGATGAGTTGGAAGCCGCTTGGCTACGCATGCGACGTTGAGGGAAGAGTGAACGGTCTCCGCCTGGGGCATTCAGCATTGGGCATTGAGTCGACCCTGCCTGTTGATCTGGTGGTTGAGGCGATGGGTTTGACCCTCTGCGAAACCGTTCGCTCCGAGCTCGAGACCTGTTCGGGCGTCGTGCATACTGCGGGTGCCATGGTGAATGGAGGAGCCTCAGTCGGCCACTGCGTTGCAGAAGGTCATGCGGCGGCAGAAAACATCCACAGGCAGCTTTTAAAATGAAACTTCAGTCCCGCAAAAAAGTCGCCCACGACCGGTGCGTGGATCCGGCGCAGACCATTGCCAAGCTCGAGAAAATCTTTGGCGCTCGATACGACTACTGGCTGCACGAAGAAGTGGTCACAGACGAACTGCACTGGTCGGCCATGTTCATCGACGGACTGGACTTCCGGTCCATGGGCAAGGGCGTTACCCAGCAGGGCAGCCTGGCCGGCGCCCTGGCCGAGGGAGCGGAGTCCCTGCTTGCCCGAGAGACGGAGGCTCTTCCCGGCTATCTGGGGGCGCGTGAAAAGGACATCACAAACGCCCTTTCGATCAGTTCGCTGCTCGAGCACGTAACCTCAGCAACACCGCCTGTGCTCGAGCGGATCCGCGCAACCGATGAAGCCTACCACTGGGTGGATGGCTACTCACTGATGCACAAAACGATCCGAAAAGTGCCAATCGAATATGTTCGTCTCATCAATGGAACCAACGGAAGGGCGACGGGCAACAATCTTGAAGAGGCAATCTTGCATGCAGCCCTCGAGATCTTCGAGCGGCGCGCCCAAATCGCAGTGCTTCGGAACCGGATGGTGATGCCCACCATCGACCCATCGAACATCACAAACCCGTTCGTCCAACGCCAAATCGCGTTTTTACGGAGGCACGGCATCGAAGTCACTTTAAAGGACCTCAGCTTTGGAGGGGTCCTTCCATGTATCGGCGCTTACTTCGTGGATCAAAACATCCCCGAGGACTACCAGTTCCGCCACTTCTTTAAAGTCGGCGCATCTTTCGACACGAACGAAGCCCTGCAACGCATGTTTACGGAATATGCGCAGGGACGCCGCAGTCACGAATTCCTGATCCCAAATTCCACACAGTCTGAGACTCTGCTCAAAACACTCTTAGACCACGATTTCCGGCAACTGGCGGCCCAACCCGACGACTGCGACAACTTCATGTCGGCCTATATGTTCGGCTTCGTCCCCTACCGGAACGCAGACTTTCTCCAGGACGGTGAGGCAGTCCCACTCACATCGCACTCCTCTCACGAGGACTGTCTTGGAGACATCGCGGGGGTGTGTTCGATTTGCGAAACCCTCGGCAAGGACTGCATCGTGGTGGATCTATCCGACCCTGAACATGATTTCCCCGTGGTTCAGGTGATTGTTCCCGGCTACTCGGATATCCTCCCGTTTCATCCCGCCGACAGCGATGCGCTATTCACCCGCTGGACGCGCACGCAGTCCCTGGAATCGTATCCGCGAGCTGCTTTATAAAACACTTTTCTTTAGACAGATACCCGTGACACTAGCCGCCCAAAGAAAGTAGCGCGAGCATGCGGCCGGTGCGCCCCTTCTCCATCCGATAGGAATAATATTTCTCCAAATCGCGCCCGGTACAGACCCCTGAGTCCAGCACCCTGCCCACGCCGGCCTCGCTGCATTGACGCCGGATCTCCACGGCAAAATCGACCTCGTAAAGAGGCGGACGGATGCAGGGACTGAGCAGCGCAGTAATCTTCTCGGGCCGGCTCTGAAAATTGGCCTGCATTGCGCGAACCGCCACGCCGACAATCCCCAGCGCGCTTCCTTTTGCGCCAGAATGTACGAGGCCGATGCAACCTCTGCTAGGGTCCGCCAGAAACACCGCGCAGCAATCTGCTGTGTAGACTCCCAGACAGACACCGGGATCGGCCGTAATCAACCCATCGACGCCTGGATAAAACGCTCCAGTCTCCCGACTGGCGACTGCCACGCCGGCACCATGCACCTGTGCGCCCGTGCAAAACAAACGCCCTCCGAGCCCAAGCTCGGACCTCAGCGCTGCATGCCTCGGCTCCAACCGCGCCAAAGCCTCCTCACGTTCCACATCCACCTCTACTCCAGGCTGGCGGATGGCAAATGCATGAGCGACCCCGGTGGAGGCAAATGCGACCACGTGCTCTGCGGGGACCTGCGTACCTGCAGGCAGCCAACACTCGGCGGACATTACGGACGGAATAGCTCGTCGAGCACCGCGCGAGGCGCCCTCTTTTCGAGGATCGACAGCGGATCCTTGAACGAATCTGTGTACACGGTGTTAGCTGCGGTCGCTCTGTCAAACTCCGCCAGCGAGCGCATGTAGTCTGCCCTCGCCTGCAACTCAGTAGTGCGCGCACGGGTCAAAGCAACCCGGGCGTCCAGAACCTCCAACTGGGTCCCCGCGCCTGCTGAAAGACGCTCTTGAGACAGACGCAACGCCTCCAGCGCCTGTTGCACATTCTTTTGCTGGCTCTCAATCGTTTCACGGAACTGCCGCAAATCAGCATGTGCCCGCTGCACCTCAAGCTCGACGGTCTGAACCGCATCATCGTAGGCAATCACCGCGGACTCCATACGGGCCTTGGCCTGAGAGACCTGGCCCTTGGTCTCAAATCCATCGAAAATCTTCCACGAGCCCGTTACCCCCAGAAAATAACCATTCACAGCGTCGTCAATATCACGGGACGTCCGCTTGTTCATGATCTCATAGCCGCCCCTCGCATCAATCCTAGGCTTGAAACCCGCCAGTGCGATTACCATCTGCTCCTTCTCTATCAAAATCTGCTGCCTCTGGGCCTTCAACGACGCACGCCTCGCACGGGCCGCTCCCAAGGCATCGGCCAGCCCCATCAGGTCGTCCGTGATGCGCATCTCACCCACACACTGGAAAGTCGGCTTTCCACCGGGAGCAGCGTCCAAACCAAGCGTTTTGGCAATCTGCAGCTGGGCGATCAGATGATCGTTCTTTGCGCGAATCAAATTCGGTTTCACGCTTGCGAGCTCAACCTCCGCGCGCAGGACATTAAACCGGGGAACTGTCCCAGCTTCGAAACGGTTTCTGGCGTCATTAAGCTGCTGGCTGGCAAGCTCTACCGACTCCTCCGCAACACCTATGAGCGCGCGCGTCGCCAAAACCTGGTAAAACTCCTGGCGCACCAGTCCAACAACGCGGTCCACTACATCGCGCACGGTGAAGACCGCGGCGTCCCGGCGCAGTTGCGCGGCCTGAATCGACGCAGCCACCTGCCCGCCCGAATACAGAACCTGTTTCACTTCGAGCGCGATACGCCATGTGTTGTTCTGACTAAAAAAGGCGGCTCCCTGAGAAACCAGAGGCGGTTCAACATGGTCGAATCCCGTCGTCAAAGCCAGATGAGGAAGAGCCTGCGCCCTCAACTCGATCACCTGGCCGTGAACACGCTCCACCTCGCGAAGAGCCTTGAGCACTTCGGGATTTTGACGCAACGCGACGTTCACCGCCTCCAAAAGCGCAACGTCACCGGTCAACTGTCCTCGCCGCTGAGTCGCGCTGCTCCCCTGTTTTCTCGCCGGTGAAATAACGTCGCCGGCAACAGCGCCGCTCTGAACAGCGGCAAAGCTTCCGAAAAGAAGCGGGAGAAACACCAAGGGGCGGATTTTCATGAGGCAGGAAGCTTGAGGCAACGGCACATGTTGTGCAACGCCAACGAATGCAAGCTGACACTCGTTGAAAGCACGGCAGACCTTCGCCCGACACCCAACCGGGAGGAGGATCAGGCCGACTTGGATTCGCGGCGCCTGGCGCGCGATCCACCGGAAACGCCCGGGCTGCTCGCCTGATCCAGGCTCGGCAAGTACGGCTTCACAAACGCATCCCGAAACGAATACGCGCCGCTGAAATCCTCGATGGAGTCTGTGTCCGACTTACTCAGAAGCCCAGCCCCAATGAGGTCGTAAACAATGACCCCGAAATCCTCGCACCGCGTCACCCCCCAATATTCGAAAACCGTCAAAACCATCGGGCCAAACTGAGCCAGCGCAAATTCTCGCACCCCCTCCAACAACTGCTGGCCGCTCACATGACCTTTCACCCGGGCCCGGTTCTTGCGCTCGTGACTCGCCATGTAATCCAACACATCCCGCATGAACATGTAAGCATTCCGGTCAAACCGTGGATTAGCACTCAAGATCGAATCAACAATGGAGGCGAAGTCTGGTTTTTGCATGGTTGAATTCCCGACATCCGCTTTCTTCCTAGATAGAAGACCTTCACTGAAGAAGACGGCACAGGCTGGAGCCCGACGTTAGCATCGCTCCGCCGAACGTCAATCTGAGCAATGAGAACGAAGTGTTGACGCCCTTCTGCAAGCAGAGCAAAGTGACAAAACCACGTTACGACGTGTCGACTTATCGAAAGAAAGGAGGGGAGAATTACATGCCAGAAGTATCAGTACGAAAAGGAGAGCCCATTGACCGTGCCCTGAAGCGCTTGAAATCCAAGATGGAGAGCGAAGGGATCATGGAAGAGGTGCGCCGCCTCCGAGCTTTCGAAACGCCGACTCAGAAGACGAAGCGTAAGGCCAAAGCCAACGCCAAGCGCGCGAAAGCAAAGCAGCGGTTCAACATGGCCTAATCAGCTTTCGGTTTCCGCAAACCGTCCACTGTTTAAAAAACAAAGAAAGTCTCAAACCGCCCGTCCCACAAGGGGCCGGCGGTTTTTCTGTGTAAGGCCCTTCCCTGCGTCTCCAACCCCGAGGAAGACCAACCCGGCCCCCTGTCCGAATCTCCTTGCCGTTGCCCCTTTTCAACACAGTATATGGGCCTTGCGATCGCCGCGAGGAACTCCGTGCAAACCGGAGACAGTCGCGCTGCTGTAACCGGGGACAAGCTTCCAAAATGCCAATCTCCACTCTTGTGGGGGTGAAGGCGGAAGTAAGGCCGACAGAATGGGTAAGATTTCTTTCCCGGGTTCTGTCGAGAACCGGGAGTCAGAACACTCTCGGCGTCCGCATCTCATTCGTCCAGCGCCCTAGCGTCGGCGGAAAACCTTCTTCGCGAAAAAGAAGAATGAGACATCGGGATTCCGCCCGCCGGGAAACCGTGTCTCTCCTTGAAAAGGAAGAGCCATGATCACCAGTCCAGAGCCGGAACCTCCGGCAGTGCCAGACGCGCCTGCAAGCGCCGAAGCGCTTCTTCGCGCCCTGACTCTACGTCTTGATTCTCAGACGAAACCGCCGGGATCCCTCGGCGTGCTTGAGTCCCTCGGGTTGCGGATTGGAATGCTGCAAGGCACGCTTACCCCCTCCGCCGAGCGCTCCAGAATCTGCGTCTTCGCCGGAAATCATGGCATCGTCTCCGAGGGGGTCAGCGCCTTTCCCTCCGAGGTAACGCTCCAGATGGTCGGCAATTTTCTCGAAGGCGGAGCCGCGATCTGTGTGCTCGCACGTTTATCGGAAGCCTCGCTCCACATCATCGACGCAGGCGTCTCGCCCCAGGCCGCCGCGAAATGGACAGCTTTCGACACTTTCTTTCCTCGGGCACAACGTGCAGGCACCCGGTCCTTTTTGGAAGGTCGTGCGATGACCTCCCAAGAGTGCGACGCGGCACTGCAAGCGGGACGTGAACAGGTCCACCTCGCCGCCCGGGACGGCATCCAGATTCTGGGCATCGGCGAGATGGGCATTGGCAACACAACCTCCGCGGCGGCCCTCTGCTGCGCTCTCCTCAACGCAGAGCCATCGTCGATAGTCGGCAGAGGCACCGGCGTTGATGATGCCGGGCTCGAGCGAAAACGTTCCGCCGTGGCCCGCGCGCTGCAATTCCATCACACAAACCTTGAAAACGGCGACGCAGCCCGGCACTGGCTCGAAGCGGTTGGAGGCTACGAAATTGCTGCGATGACAGGCTGCATTTTGGAAGCGGCGGACGCTCGGTTGCCATTGGTTGTGGACGGATTTATCGCCACTGCGGCAGCCCTTGTCGCCTCGCGCCTCAAACCCAAGTCGCTCGAAGTTTGTTTTTTTGCTCACCAATCTGCCGAGGGAGGTCATCCCCTCGTGCTTGCGGCTTTAGGCGCCACGCCGCTCCTCTCCCTGGGGCTGCGGCTGGGAGAGGGAAGCGGCGTAGCGCTGGCCCTGCCCCTGCTCCGTGCGGCGGCGCGTTTGATGTGTGAAATGGCGACCTTCGAGACTGCGGGAGTCAGCAATGCCTTCGAGGCGGAACCTCCAGTATGAACAAGGGCTGGAACGATTTTTTAACCGCCTTGATGCTTCTCACCCGCATTCCGGTCGGACGCTGGTGCAGGTATTCACAGGAAGCCGTCGCCTCCTCCGTTTGTTACTTTCCCCTGGTTGGAGCGCTGGTCGGTGCGCTCGGGGCCGCCGTTCTTTGGGTAGCTCACGCCGCCGTGCCCGCGAAGATCGCGGTTCTCCTCAGCATGCTTGCAACAGTACTGGCCACCGGAGCCTTTCATGAGGACGGACTTGCGGACGCTGCAGACGGTCTTTGGGGAGGAAGCACGCCGCAACGCAGGCTCGAAATCATGAAAGACAGCCGCCTCGGCAGCTATGGAGCAATCGCTCTCTGGTTTACGCTCGGAGCAAAATTTCTACTCCTGGAAAACCTTGCCTCAAAACAGCTTGCTTCGGCACTAGCCGGCGGTCTCGCGGCCCACTGCCTAGGCAGGTGCGCTTCAGTGGGGGTTTTAAACCTCCTGCCCCATGTCGGCTTCGACGCGGGAAAAGCCCAGCCTTACTGCCGCCGGCTGAGCCGGCCCCAGTTGATCGCGACGCTTCTCCCCCCTGCCGTGTTAATCCTCGTGATGTTTGACACCGCGGCAGTGCCCGTTTTGGCGGCAACGGCTCTAGTCGTCTTCCTCTCCTCAGAATTCTTCCGCCGTCGCATCGGCGGCATCACCGGGGACTGCCTTGGAGCCGCAGTTCAAATCACGGAAATCGCGGTCTTGGGCGTTCTCACCACCCTCATATGACAGGCCACATTTCCCTCATCCTCGGCGGCGCACGAAGCGGCAAAAGCAGACGCGCCGAACAGCTTGCAACGAAGACCCAGAGGCCTGTGGTTTATATCGCCACCTATGTCCCCGATACAAGCGACGCGGAGATGCTCTCAAGAATCGCCTCGCACACTCAGAGGCGGCCTGCGAACTGGCAAACGGTTGAAGCCCGCTTCGACCTACCCCAGATCTTCCGTGAGCATCCCGGTAAAACCGTGCTTCTGGACTGCCTGACTCTATGGCTGTCGTTTCAGCACGATAAGCTGGATGAACGCCAGTTGCTGTCTCTGCTCGAGGAAGCGCTAAACGCAGCGCGCTTGAATGGCATCAATCTATTTCTGGTGAGCAACGAACTCGGCATGGGACTTGTCCCGGGAACCTCACTGGGACGCTCATTCCGAGATCTCTGCGGGCGAGCCAATCAGCTGGCAGCAGGCGTTTCGGATCATGTTGAGTTTCAGATTGCCGGACTTCCCCTCATTCTCAAGGGAGGTCCACCGGCATGAGCCAGGCTTTCCACGGCGGTCGCCTTCGGGAGGCAAAACTGCGGTTCAAACGCGAGGCGTTCATCGATTTTAGCGCCAACACCAATGCTTTCTGGGCCCCGCCGGGGCTGCCGGGAACTGCAGCTCTATGGGAGGCAGCAACTCGCTACCCGGAAGCGGATCCTATCCAAATCGCTCAGCGCCTTTCCGATGTTTATGGCACTCCATCAGAGCAGATCCTACCCACCGCCGGAGCCATAGAGGCGCTTTACCTCGCCGCCCGCCTCTTCCAAGGCGGGAAAGCCCTTCTATTTCACCCGGGCTTCACAGACTACGCGCGTGCATGCAAAGCCGCCGGAATCAGCACCACACAAGCCCTTCTCCTGCCTGAGCCACCGGAAGGCTCCTCTTTGGCCCCACTCATCGCGCAACACGATCTTGTCATTCTGGGACACCCAAATAATCCCACCGGCCGCCTTTTTCCAAACCTCGCCGACCTCATTCAAAACCCCGCACACTCGCATGTCGCGTGGATCGTCGACGAGGCGTTCATCGAATTTGTAACGGACTGCGGACAAAACAGTCTACTACCCCTGCTCTCGAATCTACCCAACGTCATTGTGCTCGGGGCGCTCACTAAAAGCTGGAGCATCCCGGGCCTCAGACTGGGCTTTATTGCGGCCTCGAATCTGGAATGGATGTCCGAATTGCGCTCGCTTCAAGCCCCTTGGCCCATCAGCGGCATCACCGAAAGCTGGGCTCTGGAGCACCTGACGCGGACGAACCACAAAGACATGCAGTCAAGCCTCCTGCCCCTCGCATCCATCAGAAGCGAGTTTGCCGGGGCCATGGCAAGCCTGCCGGGCATGACTCCCCTTCCCTCGGACGCCAATTTTTTCTTGGTTCACACTGCTCTCCGAAAAGTGTCCGAAATCGAAAGCGCCTGCGGCGAGGCGGGCATTCTGATTCGCCCTTGCACAGGCTTTGAAGGACTGGATCCGGAGCGCCACTTTCGTGTTGCGGTCCGTACCCCCTCCGAAAATCTCCAGTTGATCGAAGTCCTGAAAAGTCTCACGAAGGCCTCACCGTCCATTCTCCCCGCCCGCAGACCGAGGGGTATGCGCTCGCTTAGCATTCTGGGTACCTCGTCAAACAGTGGCAAAAGTTGGGTTGCCACGGCGTTTTGCGCGCTTTTGCGAAGGAATGGACTCAATGTGGCTCCTTTCAAGGCCCAGAACATGTCGAACAACTCGGCTGTGACTCCAGACGGCAGGGAAATTGGAAGGGCACAGGCGGTGCAGGCCGAGGCCTGCGGACGTCTGCCCACAGTTGAGATGAATCCGATTCTCCTCAAACCCTCCGGGGGAGGCGGCTCGCAACTCATCCACATGGGCACCGCGCGCGGCCATATTAAAGCGGCGGATTACTACAAGCAAATCGACTCGCTCTGGCCGGGGGTGGAGTCATGCCTCTCGCATTGGAAAGAAAACTGCGACGTTCTGGTTCTTGAGGGCGCAGGATCTCCAGTGGAGCTCAATCTGTTGTCGCGAGATCTGGTCAACATGCGTCCAGGACGCCATCTGAACGGCAAGTGGTTGCTCGTCGCGGATATTGAACGGGGCGGCGTCTTTGCACAGGCCGCAGGCACATGGGGCCTACTGGAGCCGGCAGATCGCTCCCGGTGCTGCGGGTTAATCGTGAACAAGTTCCGGGGCGACCTCTCCCTTTTTTCCGACGCCGGCGACTATTTTAAACCCCATTTCGGCGCTCCATTTCTCGGCACCCTGCCCTATGCAAAGGACCTCCAACCAGAAGGAGAGGACAGCTTAAGCTCCGTTCCCGATCGGAAGGACAGCGGGCATCCTGTGCACTGGATTCGGTTTCCACACAGTTCCAACTCGCAAGACAGCCAGCCTTGGGACTTGGACGAGGGAGTCCGCACCCTATGGGTAGACAGACCGCAAGAACTCGCCGGCGCCAAGGTGATCGTGCTACCCGGTAGCAAGAACACGATCGAGGACCTCAACTGGTTGCATTCCTCAGGCATGTCGGCAGCCATCTTGGAAGCAAACACGCGGGGGGTCCTGATCATCGGCATTTGCGGAGGATTCCAAATGCTGGGCCGCACGGTGTCCGACCCAATGGGAGTTGCAGGAAGCCAGGGAGATGCCGAGGGCCTTGGACTTCTCGACGTTGAGACCTGGTTCGAGTCAGAGAAGGAGGTCCGCAATGTGGAGGCCGTTTTCGAGGGCGAGCGCTGGCAGGCATATGAAATCCACATGGGCCGAACCCGCTTCACCCGAGAACAGCTCCCCCTTCTACAGATATTGGACTCGGGAGACTTGAGGCCGGAGGGAGTCAGAAACCAAACAGTGTGGGGCACATATCTGCACGGTCTTTTTGAATCAGCCAATCTGCGGCGCGAGATCGGCCAAATCGCCGGGTTTAAGGCTCACCGAACGGCGGCGGTGTCATTCCGGACGCAAAGGGAGACGCTCTACAATCAAATGGCCGATCTCCTTGAATCCCACCTCAATTTGGAGGACCTCTGGCGGTATGTGGAGAACTGACACCCTGCAATTTCTGACCGCTGTCGGGATGGACGTTTGCCTTGGAGACCCCCGAGGAATGCCCCACATCACGCGCGCCGCTGGAACGCTCATTCCGTTCTTTGAAAACATCTTGTCGGTTCCTACGGCCCGCTCGGTCTCGGGAGGAGTGCTTCTCTGGGTCTGCGTAAACGGGGCGATGCTGGGGGGCTACCTGCTCATAAGAATGGCATTACATTCCTTTAGTCCAGCTCTCGCCTGGGTTTGGGACGCCTTCGTGATCTACCAGACACTCGCCGCCCGCGATCTTGACGTGCACGCCCGCGCCGTGCTCAAACCACTGTTACTTGGCGACATCGACAGCGGACGCAATGCCGCGGGCCGCATCGTCGGAAGAGACACCGCCATACTCGACGAAGGCGGAGTCTCCCGCGCAGCTGTGGAAGCGGTTGCAGAAAGCGCCACAGACGGCTTCGTTGCCCCCCTATTTTGGGCGGCGGTTGGGGGAGCGCCGGCAGCGCTCATCTACCGCACATCAAACACGCTCGATTCAATGGTTGGTCACCGAAATGAGCGCTACGAGACTTTCGGCAAGTTCTCAGCCCGAATGGATGACGTTTTGTCTTTTATCCCTGCCCGCTTGTGCGCGTTCGCCTCACTGCTTCCGCGTGGATTCCGGTACGCCCTCGCCGTCAAAACGGAGGCGGGCGCGCACTCCAGCCCGAACGCAGGGTGGAGCGAAGCTGCCGCAGCCTGGGCACTGAACATAAGACTCGGAGGCACCAATTACTACGACGGCGCGCCGCACCACGGACCGGTTTTTAACGCCTTCGGAAGGTCCGCCCAACCCAATGACATACTGCGGGTCCTGCGTTGGTTCTGGGGAGTTGTCTTGGTGTGTGTTGTCCTGATGGGCACTGTTCTTTCCATCCGCGACCGTCCGAAGCTCCATCCCAGCGTCCAGCCTCCCGCACCCGATTTAATGTTACCCGAACCCCGCCTTAAACAGGAATTCACCCCGCTGCCATCGCCTCTCCCGGAGAAAATGCGCGGTAGCTTTTCAGAAAGGTCGTCCAATGGAAAATAGCACACGCCTCAAACACGGCGCATTTCAGATCTACACAGGCGAGGGCAAAGGAAAAAGCACGGCCAGCATGGGCCTCATGCTCAGGGCCCTCGGCTGCGGGTTTCACGTCTACTACCTTCGAATGATGAAGCCGCGCTGGAAGACAGGCGAACTCGCACTCTGCCCCACGCTGCACCCGAACCTCACCTACAAAAACGTGGAACAGGATTGGATTCTGTCACGCAGCAAGCACATCCCGGAGCACGTCGAAGCGATGACAAAGGCGCTCGCTGCGGAGATGGATATTCTGCAGGAGGTTCTGGTTTCAGCGGCGCACGATCTGGTGGTTGTTGATGAAATTAACTACTGCATCCATCGCGGCCTCATCCCTGTGGATCGCGCTCTTGAACTCGTGCGCAGCAAACCCCCGCAGGTTGAACTCGTCTTCACCGGACGCTATGCGCATGAGTCACTCATCGAAGCGGCCGACGTCGTGACAGAAATGCGGAAAATCAAACACCACTTCGACGCGGGAGTGGCCGCCCGGCGCGGGATCGAATTCTGAGACCCTCGTTTATGCTCCACCTCAACGACAACGCCCCAGCCTCAGGCTTTGTAATCGGCGGCCTCCACGGCAGCAGTGGAAAGACCGTTGTTACGTGCCTTTTGGCGGCCGGACTCCAAGCCCGGGGCTCAATCGTTCAGACGTTCAAGGCGGGCCCGGATTTTCTCGATACGGGCTACCACAGCCAGTTCTGCGAACGCCCTTCGCGAAACCTCGACGCTTGGCTGATGGGCAAGGAGCGCATTATCGAAGACGCGACCGCGCACACCCGGGACGCGACGGGTATTTTAGAAGGCGTGATGGGCCTCTTCGACGGCGCATCGGCAACCTCGGAAGCAGGGAGCACTATGGAACTTGCGCGCTGGCTGGGGTGGCCTGTGGTTCTTTGCCTGCCCGCGGCCAAGGCTGGACGCTCACTGGGGGCGATGCTCAGGGGCTTCATCACCGAGGCGGCTCCCTATGGAATCGCTGGGGTCGTCCTGAACGGCGTCAGCGGCAGTTCGCACGCCGAATACCTGAAGGAGGCCATTCGCCCGCTGGGGATTCCCGTTCTGGGAGCCATCCCGCAGGATCCAATTCTTGCGTGGCCCGAGCGACACCTTGGGCTTCAAGCTTCTCAAGAGCGGTCACTTCCCCCATCACAGGAACTTGCCAGCATTGCTGCCGCACACCTCGACCTTGATGGGCTCCAAAGGCTCGCGAGAACCCACGTTCCGTCGCCATCAGACCACCTCGCTCCCATGCACCAGGCAGGCAGAAGCGACAAACCCGGCATGCGCGTCGCCATCGCAATGGACGAAGCCTTCCATTTTTACTATGCCGCCAACATTGACTGGCTGAAGGCACAGGGTGCGGAACTCCTTCCTTTTTCCCCCGTCGCAGATCGAACGCTCCCCCGGAATGCAGATGCGCTCGTGATTGGGGGAGGCTTTCCGGAGGTGTACGCACGGCAAATAGCAGACAACGCCTCTCTGCGGTCTGAAATCCGTTCGGCCATTCACTCAGGTCTCCCGTGTTACGCGGAGTGCGGTGGCTTGATGTTCCTCTCGCAGCACTTGAGACTAACCGGAGGAGAAACATTTCCAATGTGCGGCGTCATTCCGGGGGATGTCGAGATGACACGGTCGCTTCAAAATTTTGGCTATTGCACGGCCACAGACAACCTTGGGAGCGCCCACTTTGGACATGAATTTCATCACTCCCAATGGTTGAGTGAGGAGGCGCATGCCAATGCCTGGAGCGTAAAGCGCAACCGCACCGGACGCAGCAGGCTCGAGGGTTTTGAAGCCCACGCCCTCCACGCGTCTTATGTTCACCCCTTTTTCCCTAACAGCGCCTCCTTTCTGAGGAGCAAACTCGGATTCGCCTCATGATTCACTGCATCGGCGCCGGCCCCGGCGATTCACAATTTTTAACTCTTCGCGCCCGCGACCTCATTGCCACCGCTGACGTAGTGGCGGGTTTTGATGCGGTACTTGAGGTCGCCCGGCCCCATATCCGTCCAGATTCGCTCCAGATCCCAATGAATTACAGGGACCAGACGGAGCGTCTAGCCGAGGTCGCAGCACTTCATCACGGTGGGAAAAAATGCGTGGTTGTGTTCATGGGGGACATTCACTTCTCCGGTTTCCAGTTTCTAGAACGCGTCGACAAGGCGTGCGGCCACCCGGTTGAAACCGTTCCCGGCATCAGCTCGGCCCAGATTCTCGCCAGCCGCTGCCGAGTTTGCTTTGATGAAACCACTTTCGTTACATTCCACCGGAGGGGAGACATCGCCCCCTTCCAAAGGCATCTCGTGAGGGTTCTCGAAGACCAGCGAAACGCCATCATCATTCCGAGGCCCTGGGATTTTATGCCGAAAGACATCGCTGCCTACCTGCTCTCCAGCGGCATTCCGGGCGCGCACCAGGTAGAGGTCTGGGAGCAACTGACCCGGAGTGAGGCGAACTGGCAGGGCCGCCTGGACGCCTGCACAGGGGACTTCACAGACATGAGCATCGTTTTAGTGCGGGCACTTTCGCCCTTTCCCAGCCAGATCTATTCCACAACATGATCGACTTACCCAAAGACATAGCACTGGTGGTGGCCGGCCATGGCAGCCGCGATCCGGAGGGAGTCGAGCAGTTCGAACGTTTTGTCGACGTGGTGCGGCTGCGGGCGGGCGGAAGGATCGTGGAACACGGCTATCTGGAGTTTGCCCGCCCCACCATCGACGAAGGGGTTCGTAAGGCGATTCAATCCGGAGCGAAAAAGGTTTCAGTGGTTCCCGGAGTCCTTCTCGGAGCCACCCACGCCAAAAATGACATGCCTGTTGAGGTACAGGCGCTCCAGCGGGAGTTTCCCGAATGCGACATCCGTTACGGTGCGCCGATGCACCTGCATCCCTCCGTGCTCCAGCTCTGCCGGGTGCGCATTGTGGAAGCGGAGGCCCAGTCTTCAAAGATTGTTCCCCGTTCAGACACCTGCCTTGTCGTGGTGGGACGGGGCACCACGGACCCAGATGCCAATTCGGACGTCACCAAGCTCGCGAGAATCCTCGAGGAAGGCATGGGATTCGCGGCCTCCTTTGTCTGCTATTCGGGCACCGCAAAACCCGGCTTGAGTGAGGGGTTTGAAACGGCGGTCCGCATGGGCTGCAGCCGCCTACTCATCGTACCGTTTTTTCTGTTCACCGGCGTTCTTATCAAACGAATCACCGCCGCAGTGGAGGTGATCGCGGCAAGCCGTCCGCAAGTCGAGATCCTGTGCGCCGGTCATCTCGATTCGCACCCGCTTACCGCGGACGCGCTGCTTGACCGGGGCCGCGAGGCCTTCGAGGGTAAAGCGCTCATGAACTGCGGACTGTGCAAATACAGGACGGCCATCATCGGCTACGAAAGCGAGGCTGGCGCTCCCCAAATAGGCCATCACTTTCACGTGCGCGGCGGTGGGCCCTCAACAACACAATCTCCAGCGGACGCATCCGGAAGCCCTGCGCCTGCTCCCCAAATTCCGGCCGTCATCGATCGCGGAGACGCGCCGCAATCCTCAGCCGCAGGAGCACTGCCCGCAGGAACTGCCCCAGGCCTTCCGTATGAAATGCATCCCATCGAGGAGAAGAGCTTCGAGATCATCGCACAAGGGCGCGACTGGACGGGCTTTCCCGAGGAGCAAATTGAGATCCTCCAACGCCTCGTGCACACCTCCGGTGATTTCGAGGCTCCAGATTCGATGTTTCTCTCGAAGGGCGCAGCCGGGGCGGGAGTTCGAGCAATACTCGACCGATGCACCATCGTCACGGACGTCACAATGGTCCAGTCAGGCCTCAGGCGCGCCCTGATTTCCCAACTTGGACTCCGGACCGCCTGCCTTGTGCACGACGACGAAACCAAGCTCGTTGCGCAGGCGAACGGCCTTACAAAGTCCGCAGCCGGTATACGAAGAGCGTGGCTTAAGTACGGCAACAACACTTTGTTGGCCATTGGCGACGCGCCGACTGCGGTAGAGGAGGCCGTTCGGTTGATCCAGGAGCAGGGATGGCGTCCGAGACTCGTAATCGGACTGCCCGTGGGATTTGTAGGAACCCAAGAATCCAAGGAGCGCCTCCGCAAATGCCTCCATGTACCCCGCATCACCAACCGGGGAACTCGCGGAGGCTCACCCTGGGCGGCAGCTACGGTTAACGCCCTTTTAATTCAGGCGAGTCGGGTTTCAAAGGGATGAAGGGCAACGCACCAGCATTTAATCCTTTAATCCCGTATGACCTCACCGCTCCAGCGGCGAACGGCCTTAGGCGGGGCTTCACCACAGGGACGAGTGCCACCGCGGCCACCAAAGCCGCGCTAACACTTCTGCTCTCCGGAACGCTGCCCGAGGAGGTCCAGGTCTCTCTCCCCGACGGTCTCCATTATCTCCCCATTCCAATCAGCCCCCTACCCCAAACCAAGGGATGGGCCTCCGCGTCAGTGATCAAAGACGGAGGAGATGATCCCGATCAAACCCACAAGGCCCGAATCATTTCCAAGGTTCGTCGAAACCTCCATGGAAGCATCGTTTTTCTCAAAGGTGACGGGGTTGGCATTGTTACCCAGCCAGGTTTGCGGATTCCCATCGGCGAACCGGCGATCAATTCAGTGCCGCGTGCGATGATCCGACAGGCAGTGTACGAGGTCATTGAAACCGACTCGGAGAGCCTTGGACTGGACATTGAAATCGGCTGTGAAAACGGCGAGGAGATTGCCAAGCGCACGTTCAATCCGAGGCTGGGAATCTTGAACGGCATTTCGATCCTGGGCACCACGGGAATTGTCGAGCCAAAGTCTCTCGCCTCTTTCATGGCCTCAATTGAGGTCTACGTCCGGGTGGCCCTTGGAGACAGCCCAGCACAGATCGTCCTGTCTCCGGGCAACCTCGGACAGCGATTCGCCAGATCATCACTTAATCTGCCCGTCAATCGGATCGTCCAAATGTCGAATTTCGCAGGCTTTGCGATCGACTGCGTATCCACCACCCTTCAGGAGTCAGGAAGCCTCCTTCCCCTCCTATGGGTGATCGGTCATCCGGGAAAACTAGCCAAGCTTCTCCTCGACGAGTGGGACACCCACTCAAACCGCGCAGTCAACGCGGTGGATGCACTCACCAAGACCGCATCGCACCACTTTCCCGACATGACTCCCCTGATCTGCGGCGCACCAAGCACGGAGGCGGTCATTGAGCGACTGAAGGATCATCCGTACGCCAACGCCTTCTGGAGTCGCATGGAGGATGAGATCGAGGCAGTTGTCCTCGGGCGGATCCGGAACGTTGACCGGGTCCAGGTCCGCCTTTTTGGAATGGAAGGGACGCCCCTTGGAGGCAACTCATGAGCAAGACAGGGACATTTTATGGAATTGGAGTCGGCCCGGGCGAGCCCGGTCTGCTGCCCGTGGTCGCGTGGGAAACCCTGAAATGCTGCCATGTGATTTACATTCCCCGCGCTTCTTCTCAGGACGCGTCCACAGCAAAAGCCTGCCTGCCCGCGCACTCGATCCCCGACGAACGTTTCAAGGAGATCGAGTTCGACATGTCAAAGGACCACTCGGTCCTTGCCGAGCGCTACTCCCATTCGGCGAAAGAGATCGCCAGACAGTTGCGGCAGGGCTTGGACGTTGCCTACCTGACGATTGGAGACACGATGACGTTCTCAACGTTCAACTACCAGCTTCAGGCTGTCCGTGAGGCCTGCCCGGAGGCGCCCTGGCGTGTGTTTCCAGGAGTCACGAGCTACGCGGCGCTCGCGGCATGCACGGGGTTCGCACTCGGGGAGGGCAAGGAGCGGGTTCAGATCTTGCCGTGCCCCGAAGATCCCGGAGCTCTCCAGCGCGCAATCGAAACAAACGACATCGTCGTTTTGATGAAGATTGGGAGACGCCTCTCCATGGTGGTCGCGCTCCTCGAGTCCATGAACCTTCTGCGGGAGGCGGTTTTCGGGACCCGCGTCGGAACCACTGAGGCAGTGTGTTTGACCGGCATCGAACCGCTCCTCCTTAATCCCGCCTACGGCTATCTTTCCACCATGCTGATCAGGAACCCCTCACCACGACCCCTATGAAAGTAACCTTTATCGGAGCCGGCCCGGGAGCGGCCGATCTTATCACCGTGCGTGGCGCCAGGGCCCTCGCGGAAGCGAACCTCGTGCTTTATGCCGGATCTCTGGTGAGCAAGGACATGCTGGTACACTGCGGCCCTCAAGCCGTGATCATGGACACTGCGGGAATGAACCTGGAGGAGCAGGTAGCGGAGTATGTACGTGCCAAAGCGGCAGGATGGAACGTTGCCAGACTGCATTCCGGCGACCCAGCCATTTACGGAGCCATCAGCGAGCAAATGCGGGCCCTGGAGGAATTGGACATCTCTTACGAAGTGATCCCCGGAGTATCCTCCTTCACAGCGTCCGCTGCAGTTTTGAGGGCCTCCCTCACCCGGCCGGAGGTTTCGCAGACAATCATCATCACGCGTGCCGACGGACGCGCTTCGGCTGTCCCCGAAAAGGAATCCCTGGCTTCACTGGCCGCTCACGAATCAAGCCTCGCGATTTTTCTGTCCGGTGCGTCCCTTTCAAAAGTGGTCGAGGAATTGCTTTCAAAACTTCCCGGCACCACCCCTGCTGCGTTGGTGTGCAAGGCGAGTTGGCCGCAGGAAAAGCACCACACGGCAACCCTCGACACGCTCCTGGACGGGCTCTCCCAGGATGATTGGCGTCTTTCGACGATGCTTCTCGTAGGAGAGGCTCTGGCAAGCACGCCGGGAGCGCACTCGCGGCTATACAGTCCCGGATATTCGCACCGTTTCCGTAAAGCCTCCCGCGAAGCCCGGGAACCTTTGAGTCGCACTCCATGACAGGCTCGGCCTCCAATCCCATCGCTATCTGGATTATCAGGGAGTCCGCCAGGCCGGCCGCCCAAAGGCTTGCCGAGTTTCTTGGAGCCACGGTTTACCCTGATCCGTTTTCAGGCGAGGATGAACCCGGGCGCAACCGGCTCGCGTTTGCCGAGGTGTTTCCAAAATTCAGACAGTGGGTGCTGGTCATGGCCAGCGGAATCGCGACCCGTTATCTGGCCGGCCTGCCTGCGAACAAGCTGACCGATCCAGCAGTCATTATTGTGGACGAGGCACTTCGCTTTGCCATCCCCGTTTTAGGAGGCCACGAAGGCGGCGCAAACGCTCTTGCGTATGCGGTTGCAAGACACACAGGAGCGACACCGGTCATCACCACTGCCACGGAAGCTCTGAAACCTCTTACCATAGGCATTGGCTGCCGCAAGGGAATGAGCGCAGCCCGGATCGACTCTGCCGTTCAGCGCGCCCTTTCGTTGGCGGCGGCAGATTTGACCTCCGTCCGCGAGGCGGCC
Organism: Chthoniobacteraceae bacterium; assembly: GCA_947449735.1. Taxonomy (GTDB): domain Bacteria; phylum Verrucomicrobiota; class Verrucomicrobiia; order Chthoniobacterales; family Chthoniobacteraceae; genus Chth-196. The sequence goes on from CANFTB010000019.1 coordinate 64,266, forward strand.
ACCGTCGACATCAAAGCCCTCGAGCCAGGACTTTTGGAGTGGCTTGAGTCACGGCAGATTCCACTTCGCGTTTTCTCGTCCCACCAGATCTCAGAACGCCCTCTCACCTCAACTCCATCACACTGGGTGCGCACCAACACAGGACTCGCCGGGGTTTGCGAGCCCTGCGCACTGCTCGCCTCCCCCCGGGGAGCGCTTCTTGTACCGAAACTCGCGACCGCCGGTGTCACCGTCGCAATCGTCTCCGACTCCGCCGCGTCCCTCCCCTTTACCCTATGAACGGCCATCTCAATCTGGTTTCCGTCGGCCCGGGATCCGCAGAACTGATTCCGCCAATGGCAATGCATGCGCTGCAGCAGAGCGATGCGATCGTCGGCTACGACCTTTACCTCAAATGGATCCAGCCTTGGATTGAAGGAAAGGAGATCCACACCCTTCCTCTGACGCAGGAGCGCGAACGGGCCGCTTTGGCGCTGAATCTTGCCCGGGCAGGAAAGCGTGTGAGCCTTGTCTCAAGCGGCGACATTGGAGTGTACGGTCTAGCACCACTGGTCTTCGAGATGCTCGAACCGGCAGAGCGAACCGAGATCCAGATGATACCTGGGATTACGGCGGCACAAAGCTGCGCCTCTTTGCTTGGAGCGCCGCTCGGCCACGATTTCGCCACCCTTTCCCTCTCAGACCTGCTCTGTCCATGGCCTTGGATTGAGCACAGGGCGAGGCACATTGCCCAAGCCGATCTCGCGCTGGTATTGTACAACGTGCAGAGCCAGGCACGACAGGAGGGAGTCTACCGAATCCTCGACCTCCTTCTGGAACACCGTCCAGGCGGGACTTGGTGCGGCATAGTCAGGAATGCCTACCGGGAGGATTCCAGCACGGAAATCTGCACGCTGGAAGAGCTGCGACAAAAGAGATTCGACATGCTGACCTCCCTGGTGATCGGCACGCGTTTCACCAAAAAAACAGGCCGATTCCTATACGCCCCGAGAGGCTATCATGGGTGGGATACCGCCTTGAATCCGACGCCTCAAGCCGTTTGGTTTTTCACAGGCACCCGTGATGGAAACCTCCTCGCTAATGCCTGCGCTCAATCCGGAGTTCCAACGGTGGTTTCCGTCGCAAGCAACCACGGGGCAGTTCAAGCCCGGGAGCATTCGCCTACATCTTACGTAGTCACCGGACGGATCGGCGAACCTGCGAGGCGCAAACTTCTGCAGGCATCCGGGGCCCGCGCGGTGGTTGACGCAACCCACCCATTTGCCACCCAGATCTCACGACAATTGATCCGGATCTGCTCCGAACTCGGCATTCCATACCTGCGCTTCGAGCGCCCGCAGCAAACGGAGTGCGCGGATGTTCAAATCGTTCCGGACATCCCGTCCGCTGCCCGAGAGGCCGTCCGGCTGGGCAAACGTATTTTTCTCTCAACGGGCGTGAAGGACCTTTCCTCGTTCACTTCTGCGGAGGCCGAGAAAAAGGCGCTCTGGTTTGCACGGGTGACTCCAGCTCCCGATTCGCTTGAGCGCGCCATGCGTGCAGGAATCCCGGCGGCAAGACTCTGCGCCATGCAGGGCCCCTTTTCCGAGGATGTAAACAAAACGCTTTGGCAAGAGTGGAAAATCGACTGCGTCGTGACAAAAGAGTCTGGCGAAACGGGGGGACTCCCCTCCAAAATTGAGGCAGCCCGAGCTCTCGGCATTCCCATCCTCGTGGTGGCGAGACCTGAGATGCAATACCCCGAAGCAACTTCACGTTTTGAAGAGGTTGAAACGTGGGTTTCCAAGCTTTCAGCCTCCTCCACGCAAACATCCCTCCACTGAGCGAAAGCGCCATAATTTGAACACGCCCCACATCTAATCCAAATCAACAGATGAAATACAGACCCACACTATCCCGTTGGCTGCCTGCAGGTGCCCTACTCGCCTCCATCACCGCAGCAAGCGCCCATCACGCCGAGTTCATGGCCGACAAGCCCTTTGTTCAGGGGTTGAGCATGCCCGTGCACGGCCTGGACCATCTTCTTTCGGCCCTCACAGTCGGTTTGTTGGCCTCCCAGGCAGCTGGAAACTCACGGTTCAAACTGCCTGTCATTTTTTCCGTGCTCACGCTTCTCGGCGGGTTCCTGAACATCGCAGGAATTTCGCTGCCTGAGCTGTCTGTACCGCTCGCCGCCGGAGTCGCGGCAATGCTTATTTGGTCCGGCTCCGGTGTCGCCGTGGTATCCGCCGGAACGTGTATCGCCATTCTGGGAGCGACCAACGGACAGGCCTTGCTGCAGTCTCCTCCCGCGGGCCTTGGGACGGTGGTTTTCGGGTTCGGCTGCCTCTGTAGCGCGGCGGTCTTGTGCGCCCTCGGCTTTCTCTTCGGCCGATTGCTCAAACTCCAGTCCAACCCCTTTGCCAGCCGCATGACCGCAGCCACGCTCTTGGGTGCTCTCGCTCTGGCGGCAACCTTTCCCTCGATCAATGAAGCCCTGATCCGCCTCATCGAGGCCCCACTTTAAACCCACTATCGTCATGAAGATTCCAGTCACGATCGTCACCGGCTTCCTCGGCTCCGGAAAAACAACCCTCATTTGCGGCCTGCTCAAAAAGAACCCTGAGCGCAGGCTCGCCGTTCTCGTAAATGAGTTTGGAGAGGTGTCCGTGGACGGCGCTTTGCTGCGCTCCGCCGGAGAGGAATGCGGCGTGGAGATTCACGATCTCCCGAACGGTTGCATCTGCTGTTCGGTGAACGACGACTTTGTCCCTGTCATGCGACAGTTGCAGGCACGCAAGCACCAGGTGGACCACGTCATCATTGAAACCTCAGGTCTGGCGCTCCCCCAGCCGGTCATGAGCGCTCTCAACTGGCCTGAGGTTCGCGCAGACTTCCAACTCGACGCGGTTATCACAGTTGTCGACGTACCCCAGTTAATCGCGGGCGAGCTCGAGACCGGCAAGCCGGTCCCGGGAGGCGACGCGGCCGAGGCCCCCTCCCACGTGGGCGCGGTCGATGCCATCCTGCTTCAACAACTGGAGAATGCTGACGTCGTGGTACTGAACAAGATCGACGATGTGTCGGAGGACCAGCTTCTTGCCGCTGAGGAGGCAATACGGGCAAGAGCTCCTAAGGTGCGCTTCATGGAACTTGCGTACCACGCCCAGCTCGACACGCGTCTGTGCATGGGGCTGCATCTCCATGACGACGCCCCTCCTCCTGCGCACGAGCACGGCCATCACCATGGACACCATCACGGTCCGCTGCACCAGATGCCTGCGGAACTCGACACACCCATCAGCGACCAAACTCAATTTGACGGCCATGTCCACAGCGGGTTGAGCTCCCACGAGCACGGAGAGGAAACCCACGAACACTTCCACGGGCACGACCCCGGATGGCAGTCGTTCGTTCTCCGAACCTCCGAGCCGCAGGATGCCGATACGATCAAGCGTGCGGTTGCCGAGGTTGCCCTCCGGCAGCCTGTTCTCAGGGCGAAAGGCCACGTCGCCATTCCGGGAAAACACCACGCCCTGGTGCTCCAGGCCGTCCGGGCCCGCGTCCAGACATACTACGACGCGCACGATCATGCCCCCGACAAGTCTTCTGTCGTTTTCATCGGCTACCACCCGAAGCGCGATCTAGTGGCAGAGACCCTGCACGAAATTACTGGAACGCACTGGGAGTAGGCCGACCGTCGCCCGGACCTGATTTATTGCTTTGCACTGGGTTGGCTCACAGGCAGGCGGCTTGGACGCCGAAAGGGACCTCGTTCTTAGCGAGCAGACTCCGGGGGAAATCGTTTTCCTCAGCGCGGCCGACACGGATCTAACCGCGGCCGCGTCCTGGGTGGGGAACTTTGCTAACCGCCTCCGCCTGAGTCATGCAGGGCCGCTCCGGCAGCCGGTCGCCGCCGATCATTTTGTCCGTCAGGTCGCAGCCGGTTCGAAACTCGTTGTGGCCAGACTGCTCGGTGGCCGCGCGTACTTCCCCCACCTGTTGCAGGCATTTGCCGACCTCCGAGACTGCGTCCAGAGGCCTAGGATGCTGTTTGTCTCCGCCACGGAAGCAGAGGACGCGGAGCTCGCCTCACTCTGCGATTTCACCCCCGAGGTGCAACAAACACTCCACGCGCTGCTGCAGACAGGAGGAACAGAAAACCTCCAATCTGCGGCCGCCTTTCTTGATTTGCTTTTAAGCTGGGACGGCACCGGCTTGCTCAAGTTCCCGAAGGTGGAGCCAGCCTCCGCCTTCGGATGGTCGAGGGAACCCGATGACGCGGCAGATGCGGGACGCGTTTGGATCACCTACTACCGGGCATGGCACCAGACCGGAGACACGGAGGTTGTCGACACCCTAACTTCTGCGCTTCAAGCCTCCGGTTTGAATGTGGGAACCTTTTACTGCCAGTCGCTCAGGGAGCCCGAGGTCCAGAAGGAGCTCAGCAGAAAGGCCGCCGTCTCGAAGCCCGACGTGTTGATCACCCTTCAAAGTTTTGCGATCGGCGCACCCGGCGCCGACGCCGGAACATTTCCCGGTTCGTTAGGGTGTCCGGTTCTGCAGGTCGTTGTGTCCTCCAATCCGAAGGCAGCCTGGGAGGAAAGTGCGTCGGGACTTACACCTTCGGAGACTGCGATTCAGGCGGCACTCCCTGAACTGGATGGCCGAATTTTTACCACTGTGGCGGGTTTCAAGGAGGCGCACGTCTGGATTGCAGATGCCCAGTGCTTTTTGAAACGCCTCAAGTCTGAGAATCGACAGATCGATTTTGTGGCGAGTATCGCCAAGAACTGGATTTATCTCCGCCGGACCAGCAACAACAAAAAAAAGATCGCCATCATCCTCGCCAATTATCCCAACCGAGATGGACGCATTGGCAACGGCGTGGGTCTGGACACCCCCGCAAGCTGTGTCGCAATCCTCAAAGCGCTGGCGCAGGAAGGATATGATACGGGCCCTGTTCCGGCAGACGGTCAAACCCTGATGCGCTTGCTGACTTCCGGAATCACAAACGACGAGGATGCGTCATACGGAAAGCCATCCACGCAGTGGATCAACAGTTCGGCCGTGGTAAATGCCATCGCCGCCTGGCCCGAAAAAACCTCACAGGCAATTGAGCAACACTGGCCGGAGCCAATGCCCGAGATCATTCCCGTGGCAGGATTGCAGATGCGGAACGTCTTTGTCGGAATCCAACCACCGCGGGGCTTTTCTCTTCAAACACAGGCGATTTACCACAGCCCTGACCTGCCACCACCTCCGCAGTATATTGCTTTCTATCAATGGATTCGAGAGGAGTTCAAAGCCGACGCCGTTGTTCACCTTGGAAAGCACGGCAACCTGGAATGGCTCCCGGGACGGTCGATTGCCCTCGGGCCTGATGATTATCCCCGCCTCTGTCTGGGCACCCTACCGCATCTGTATCCCTTCATCGTCAACAATCCCGGCGAGGGCACTCAGGCGAAGCGTCGTACCGGCGCTGTCATCATCGACCACCTCACCCCGCCGCTCACCCGCGCCGGGCTGTATGGTCAGATGGAGCAAATGGAGCGTCTTCTCGAAGAGCACGGACACTGTGTGGCACTTTATCCGAAGCGCGCGGCTGAGCTTGAAGCCGAAATGGAGGATCTGCTCAACGGTGCCTCGTGGAAAAAGGACCTTCCCTCGGGCGGCAGTTCCATCGAGGAAGTGGCGGGTTTTTTATGCGAATTGAAGGAGAGCCAGATCCGTTCAGGGCTTCACGTATTCGGCAAACAACCAGACCAAGCAAAGGCCGTTGATTTCATACTGAGCGTTCTTCGACTGCCCAGCGCTGGACGCACAAGCCTGTACGATGCCCTTCTAGGGGAACCCGTGGTCCTTGATTTATTGTCTCCGGGCCAGAGGGACGCACTACATTTGAAAGCGCAGACGTGGGTGGAACGTTGCCTTTCAGGTGAACCGCATGCGCAGGAATCCGCTGAACTCGAGAATTTAAGGAACCTTGTCCTCAACCAGCTTTCGCCCCTGCTTGCGCGAACAGAGGACGAGATGCGCAGCCTTCTGGCGGGTCTTCGAGGCGAGTTCATCGCGCCCGGCCCTGCAGGAGCCCCAACACGAGGAAGAATCGACGTACTCCCTACCGGCCGGAACTTTTATGCCCTCGACCCGAGGACCGTTCCGACCCCGACGGCATGGCGCTGTGGAAAGGCTCTGGCAGAGGCACTTCTAAAAAGACATTTTCAGGACCACGGTGAACCGCTGCTTACCCTGGCGCTGGTGGTCTGGGGAACCTCCAACATGCGGACAGGCGGTGACGATCTCGCACAGGCACTATGGCTCTGGGGATGTGAGCCTGTTTGGGAGGACAACTCCGGGCGGATCGTGGACTTTAAAATCCTTCCGCTTGCGCTCCTGGGACGCCCCAGAGTGGACATCACGGTGCGCATCTCAGGCCTATTTCGCGACGCCTTTGGAGACACGGTCAAGATGCTTGCCACCATTCCAAAACGCATCGCGGAATTGGACGAGCCTGGGGAGCTTAATCCGGTGCGTGCAAATGTGATGAGGGAGCGATTGCAGCTCCTCAAATCGGGGTTCACAGAGGCGCAGGCAGACCGCAAGTCGCTGCTCAGAATATTCACATCGGGCCCCGGTTGTTACGGAACAGGCCTATTGCCATTGATCGACGCCGGGAACTGGGAATCCAAGGCCGATCTTGCAGAGGTCTTTTTAAAATGGGGACACCATGCAGCCGGCTCCGACGGCCAGCTCATACCTGAACCCGAGGTGCTGAAGACCCGGTTAAGCCAGATCCAAGCCGTCGCGCAGAACCAGGATAACCGCGAGCATGACATCCTGGACTCGGACGATTACTTTCAATTTCAAGGAGGACTTCAAGCTGCCATCGAGCATCTAAAAGGTTCTGCGCCGGCAAACTACCACGGGGACTCGTCCGATCCGAGTGTACCCCGGATTCGCTCTCTTGAGGAGGAGATGGTGAGGGTTCTCCATAGCAGGGCGCTGAATCCAAAATGGATTCACGCAATGCAACAACATGGCTACAAGGGGGCCTTCGAAATGGCCGCAACCATCGACTACCTCTTTGGATACAGTGCGACCACCGGCCTTGTTCGGAACCATCACTTTGAGGCGGTGAGCCAAAGCCTGCTGATCGACCAGGAGGCTTTTTACAAAGCAAACAATCCGGACGCACTGCGCGAGTCTGTATCCAGAATGCTGGAGGCGGCTCAAAGAGGCCTCTGGTCGGCGCCATCCATTAGCACCATCGATTCCCTTGAGACGATTCTGCTCTCCCTCGAGGGAGAACGGGAATAATTTCGCCGGTTTTGAAAGAGCCGCTCGGCGGAAGCCCACGCATTCACAGACTTGAAGCGGTTGGCAATGGCCCGCCCCGCTGCTGGATAATTCCACGGGCTACGCCCTCGGCAAGCTTCTCCCTGTAGGCCGGCTGCACAATCTTCAAAGCCTCCGCCGCCGTGGTCATATAACCGCACTCCATCAATACCGCCGGGTTGTGGTTGGTGCGCAGCACGCGAAAGCGCGCGACCCGGGCCCCCCGATTCGGGCTGCCTGAGACAGAGGCTAGCACCCGCACCATGCGCTCCGCCATTTGCTTGGATTCGGGAGAGAAGTAGTAGCTCTCAACGCCCTCAACCTTTTTCCGGCCGGCGTCATTGAAATGAATGCTCACGAACACTGCATTTTCATATTTTTCAGAAATCTCAACTCGACCATCCAGCGGAATGAAGACATCAGAGCGACGCGTCAGAACGGTGCGAAAACCTGCCGCCCGCAGCTTAGGGGCGATCCTCAGGGTGACATCCAGAGCCATATCCTTTTCGAGAACGCCCCGGCGTGTTCGAGTTCCCGAGTCATGCGCGCCGTGACCGGCGTCCAAAACCACCGTCGTGAAGGTACGGCTGGTGTTGCGCACCCCGCCCTCCCGGGAGCTCGAAGCGCAAGCCGACAACAGCAGCAGCACCAGCGAGGCGCAAAGCAGTTGAATCCTTTGTCTTAAGGGCGGAGCGAATAAATGCATGAGCGGTCCTGTCACTTGAAAGCTGGTGTTAGAATACATCAAAACCGCTGTCTATCGACTAAAGATCGCATTCTTAAAGATCGCATTCTTTTAGCGGGCCCGTCAGAGAGAAAACCCAGTGAACCTCTTTGAACAAAAGGGCAGCGCCATACTGTCCCGTATCAGCATAAATCGGCCGTTAACTTTAAAGTAGTTCAAGCCCTTTTCAACTATGCGGAAAGCGCTGGTTCATTTAGGAGTCAACAAGGCGTTCGTTCATAACAAACGCAAAAGGCAAATCCATGCTCCCATAGCTAAACCTGTCCGCTGTAGCGACACCGGCCGTATCAGAAACAGGGCGCGTTCCGCCCAAAAAATCAATCTGGCTCACATCCCATGACTTTTTCCTCTCCGACTCGCAAGCAGCCAACCATCCGCATCGCCCAGCTTGACGCCATTCCGCCCGTCCCCTGCCCCTGCGGCGAGGCACGGCGGGCCTTCAACGATCCGGACAACACTCTCGCCACGGTTCACCTCACCGATATTTCCAAGGACAGCCGCGCCCACTACCACAAGCGCATGACGGAGATCTACATCGTGCTCGAGGGTGAAGGCGTCCTCGAAGCAGACGGGCAGACCTATCCGCTAAAACCCCTCACCGCCGTCATGATCCCCCCGGGGTGCGTCCACCGCGCAGTCGGCAACCTGCGCATCATCAATGTCCCGATGCCGCCTTTCGATCCCTCCGACGAATTCGAAATCGAGCCGCACCACTAATCGTCTACTGCGGCAGGCGCCTGTCAGGCTTCCCCTTGCCCCCCACATCCGTGAAGGGCGGCTTCTCAAAAGGGACGGACTCGGCTAGCCTCGGATCGCCGGCCGCTTTCAAGGTTCCCATCAACTGTGCCGCAAGCTTTGCCTTCGCGTCCGCATATGCGCCTTCAAGCGCGACATTGCGAACCTGATCGGGGTCCTTCGAAAGGTCGTATAATTCCTCCGCCGGACGCTTTCCGAAGCAGCGCTCGTAATATGCCCTCCACTCCGGCAGATTACGGTGCTCGACAAGCCACGCCTTTGTCGGACTGGCGTCCATATCGGCAAAGGCCGCGTAGGTGTCGTTTTCCAACTCTTGCAAAGAGGGCGCAGCCGTGTCGGAAACCTTGGGAGCATCCCCAAGAGGCAACCGGTCGGGTTCAAAGTTGCGGATGTACAAAAACTCCTTCGTGCGAAGTCCCCGCATCGGATACGGCAGATTCCCCTCCCGCGCCACGTCGACGTGACGTTCTCGGCCGACGACCACCCAGTTTCTTTCGGGATCAATCACACCGGCTTTCTCAGACTTCAAAAGCGGCAGCAGCGATTTACCGTACAGACCGGAGGGAACCTCGGCGCCTCCCAGCTCCATGAACGTCGGCGCCAGGTCGGGCAGCCGGACCAGATCATCCACCACGCGCCCCGGCTTTGTGCCAGGCATCCGGACGACCAGCGAAACAGCGGTGCCATTGTCGTAGAGGTTGCACTTGCCGGAGGGCACGCCGGGAATCCCGTGGTCGCCGCTGATCACAATCATCGTATTTTCCAGCTGACCGGCTTCCTTCAGGCGCTCCACCAGCACACCCACGTAGGCATCGACCGCCTGACACTCCCCCAAATAGTCGGCCACGTCCTCACGCACCTCGGCGACATCAGGGTAAAACGCAGGAAGACGTCCCTTTAGTGTGTCCGGCTCAATTCCCCACAGAGCCTTGCCTGACCCCTTCACCCATTTCCGGTGCGTGTTCGTCGGGCCGAAAAAATACAACCACGGCTGGCCGGGTTGAGCGTCCGACAGAAACGCGCTGAAGTTGTCGCGCACCTGGGCGAGCACCGTTCCTTTTGCGGCTTCCAAGGACTTCCCCTCCCCTACCATCGAAGTGACCGATGAGGAAAAGTGATTCGGAAGCTTGCCCGCCTTTTCATATGAGTACTTCTGTCCTCCAAACGGGGCGTCCGCAGGAGAACCCGGACTCCAAACCTTGAAACTCTTTCCAATGTGGTAGCCCTTCTCCAGCAACATCAACGGGAAGGACGGAATCGACTGGTCCCAAATCGCCCCGTTTAAAATCGCCGCCCGTCCGGTTTGAAAAAAGTAGCGGCCGGAAAGCAACGAACTCCGGCAAGGCGTGCAGCTGGGGGAATTGACGAAAGCGTTCCTGAAAAGCACCCCCTCGCTCGCCACCTTGTCCACGTTTGGCGTTTTGATGACGTCATTGATCGACGGCCTGCCGTCTGCCTTTGCGTAGGCCCCTGCATAGCGGCCCCAGTCGTCGGCGAACACAAAGAGAATGTTCAACCGGTTCTCGGCAGCCCTCGAAGCGACCGGCAACAAGGCCACCAGTGTGACTAGAATGATCTTTTTCATGCGGTTCAAATGGAGTTCCACCTTCAGAAATCAGGGCAGCCAGCGCGCGTCTGCCAGTTTGCGGAGGCGCTCGACGTCCGCCGGTTGGGACACTGCGATGTTGCGCTCCTCCGCCGGATCCGCCCTCAGGTCGTACAACTCGACAACGGCATCCGGCTCCTGCTTCGGGTTGGGGATGATCAATTTCTTGAAACCGTCAATCACCCAGCGCCAGCGCAGGCTGCTCGCGGGCTGGTCGATATCGACCGCGTTGTGTGTGTAACATTCGCCGTGCACGCCGCCCCGGGCCTTCAGCGCGGCGGTGTCGCAAAGATCGATCCCCTGCAGTTCTGCCGGCACCGGAATGCCGCAGGCTTTCAAAAGTGTCGGAGCGATGTCCAAAGAACTCACCGGAATCTCGGCGTCCATTCTTGGCGCGATCTTACCCTTCCAACGAACCATGATGGGCGTGCGCAACCCGCCGTCGTACGGGCTCAGCTTGGACTTGGCAGCAAAGCGGGGGTTGTCGGGGCTTTGAATCCATCCGTTGTCCGTGACGTAAACAACGATGGTGTTCTCGCTGAGCTTCTGGTCATCAAGGTGCTTCAGAAGATCTCCGCAGGTTTCATCAAACCACTCGACCATGGCCCAATAGCGGGCCACATGAATGCTCGGCGTCTTCGCGCGGTACTTTTCCAAAAGACGCTCCGGAGGCGTGTGCGGATCGTGCGGCATCATGGGCGCGTACCACACGAGGAACGGCTTCCCCGCCTTCGTCGAATCGGCGATGAAATCAAAAATCGGCTGCATGGTTTTCCTTCCGATATCCAGGCCCTTGTCACCGTGCCTGCTACCCTCGGTCATGCCATGGGTGAACCCGCCGTGTTTGTAGTTGCCCTGCCACCACTTTCCGGTTTGCAGCGCAAGATAGCCGTTCTTTACGAACTGCTTTGGCAGCGTCGGGGCTGCATCCATGAAGGCGTTCATTTGCGCGCGGCCCTGTTCGAAAAGAGGGCTCTGCTGGAACTCCCTGTTCGTCATCCCTGCGGGGATCGGCGGGTCGTTGCTCACCACCTTGTGCCGACTCGGGTACTGCCCGGTGATGATAGACGCTAGACTCGGACAGCACAGACTCGAAGGCACGTAGCCCCTCCGGAACGTAAGACTTTCGGCCGCGAGACGGTCGAGGTTAGGCGTCTGCACCGCGGAATGCCCCATGAATCCGTAGTCCCCCCAAGCCTGATCATCGGAGAGGATCATCACAACGTTCGGAGGCGCAGCCTGCACCGAGCCTGCAACGCAGAAACCCAACACAAACACGGCGAACCGCAAGGCAGGGCGGATTATTCCAGAAAAGTGGGAGAGGAGAGCTTTTTTCATAATTGAAAGGGGATGTGCTGAACGGAAACTTTGAAAACCTGGACTCTGCAAAACCAACTCGCCATCAACGGGCGGCTGCAGCCTCCCTTAGGGCGTAAAGGGCGCTCTCCGTGCGAACGTACAAAAGATCCTCCACGAGCGCCGGAGTGGCCATCACTGGTTCGCCAAAGTCGACACGCGACAGCACGTGCAGCGAATCCTCGGCGGCCAGCACCACCATCTGTCCCCGCTGCGATACGACATAGACCCTTCCCCCGCCTGCGACGGGAGAAGCGTAGTAGTCTCCAGGCGCGTCCAGACGCTGATCCTGGAACAACACGTCGCCCGTTGCCGCCTTGTAACACGAGGCGAGACCGCCGTTTTTGATGGTGAAAAGACGCCCCTTGTAAAACAGCGGAGACGCTACGTACGGCAGGCTCCTCGTCGTCTTCCAAACCAAGTGCGACTCTGTCACATCCTCCTTGCCCCCAGGGCGGATCGCCAGCAGCGCGTTTCCGGCGCGCGAAAACATCGAGCGCATCACCTCCCATTCCTCCCGCGTCACGGCCCCGTCCTTGTTGAGGTCCATCTGTGAAAAGCGGTCCCGCACAGGCCCCTTCGGAATATCGTCCTTTTGAAGGACGGCGTCCGCAGGTTTTCCAAGCCCACGGACAAAATCCTCAAACGCGTCCATGGTGACACGGCTGTCCGAATCCCCGCCGACGTTCCAGCTCGCACTAAAGAGCAGTCCGTCCCCTGCGACCGGCGAACTGCAAGCCACCCTTGAAGTTCCGCTGTAGGTCCAAAGGTCGTTTCCGCTGGAGGGATCGTAGGACTTCAACCAGATCGATCCGGGGACGATCAATTCCTCGACCGAACCGTGCGTCCAAATGAAAGGCGTCGCGAAGCTCCGCCTGAATTCAGAACGCTCCTTCCGCCAAAGGGTCTCGCCAGACTTTGCATCGAGGGCCAAAAGGAAAGACCCTTCATCCTGGTCGCACGCCAGGAAGAGCTTGCCGCGGTGCAGCACGGGCGATGCGGAAGTTCCGAACTCCACAACCGGCGTCTGCAATGGTTTGCTCCACTGCTCCCCTCCCTCGAAGTCGTAGGCGAGAATGCCGTACGAACCAAAGTAGACGTAGACCGAGGAGCCGTCAGTCGCCGGAGTGGGTGTGGCGGGGTTGCCGATCCGGTGGGTGGATTCAAACTGTTCGCAGGGCGCGCTCCGCCTCCAGAGCACGGCGCCGTCCGAGCGCCTCAGGCAAAGGGTCTCGAGCTTGGCCTTGTCGTAGGAAGTCAAAAATATCCGGTCCCCCCAAATACACGGGGAGGAATGTCCGGACGGCAATGCGACTTTCCAAACTACCCCTTGGTCCGGTCCGAAATGAACGGGAGGATTGCCTGAGTCGGAAACACCGGCTCCGCCCTCGCCTCTAAACTGGGGCCACTGGCCAGTTCCAAACGCGAGAGAGACCGGCAGCAAGGCCAGGGCGGTGATGATGCGAGGGGGGCGCATGCACCAGACCCTAACGGCTTCACAACCCAAGGCAACCTCCAGAAATTGCAGGACTGCCTTAGGAAAGCCCGGAACTCCCGAAGGAACCCCGCCGCTAAACCCAGCGGACGCGGTTACTGCACCGCCCGTTGTTTGGACAGGTACTCCACCAGATCGACGAGCTCCGCCCGGTTCAGTGCCTGGTTCAGGCCGCTGGGCATCATCGAATGCTGCAACTTCGATACCTTTTTCAATTCGTTCTTGGGAAACCGCTGCAGCACACCGCCCGGCAGCACAAGAACCAGTTCATCAACCGTGTCGCTCCTGACGATCCCGAGCGCCTGGGCTCCGCTGCGCAATTGCACCTCGCTCGTTTCAAAGCCCATCGAGATCCCTGCGTTCGGGTTGATGATTGCCTCGAAAATGGCCTCCTTCGGCAGTTTCGCGCCGATGGCGCCGAGCCCCGGACCAAAGTCCACACCCACGCCACCGATGCGGTGACATGTCACACAGGAGCTCGCCGGCCTCTCAAAAACAAGCCTCCCCCGCTCGGCATCCCCCTGCAAAACGGCCAGTTCGGCAGCGGACGTGGGCCTGCCTTCGGACGCGCCAGGTGGCGGGAAAAGCGCACCGATTTCCTTCTGCAGCGAGGCGTACTGCACCAAGGCGAGCGCGGACGCGGCCGTTGCGCGGTGTTCGTCTGGAAAACGGCCGCCCTTGGCGAGTCCAATCAACCGTTCGGCACCCGCCTGAGTCCGAGCCATGGCACGCACCACCGCGGCGCGCTGCTCGGAATCCTTTCCTCCCAGAAGCAGGCTCTCCAAAATATCCAGCGAGGCAGGGCTTCCCAGACTCCCCAACATCCCGGCCACTGCATCCCTTTGCGGCCCTCCGGCCCCAGCCAACATCTGACGCAGCTGTTCCGGACCGCCGGAATCCCGCAGCAGCAGACGCATCCCGTCCAGCGCCTCGGGCGTCGATCCCAGCTGGACAGCGGTGCGCAGAAGTTCGTCCGCGTGTTTGCCAACGCCGACCGCTTCCAGCAGCCCGACAAAGGCGGACTGCCCCTTGGTCCGGGCAATCGCCTTTTCCATTGCGGACGCGAACTCGGGCCCATCTTTTGCACTTGTTCTGGCCAGCCTCTGCAGCGCCTCGGTGACTACCTCGAGCGCAGTATCCGACTTTGCCAGGGTCAGCAGCGCCTCGGTGCGCTCCCCGCAATTGGGGAGGAAATCAAACGCACGCATGTAGCGCATCTCCCCGGGCGAAGCCAAAAGCAATTCTGCGAGATACCGCGCCGTTTTGGGGGAACGCAGGCGCCAGAGGATGTCCCGCCCTCCGGGCGTGTTCCAGTTGCCCCTAACCTCCTTGAACCAGAGGTCAAAACACTCGTCTTCGCTTCCAATAGAGCCGATTCCTAGAGCCTCAAGGTACCACCGGTCGGAACCGTCATGCTGGACGGCGAGCTTTGCCCACATCGCAGCCACGCCCTGCGAGTGATACAAGGACAGCGCCACCTGCCGACGCACCTGCGGATCCTTGTGCCGCAGAAGGCCGCCCACCAATCCGGGCATGGCTTCCAAGGCGCTCGTGTCGAGCTTGCCGCTGACTGCGAGCATCGTCGCCAGACGCACCCCGTACACCACCAGATCAACGTCCTTGGACTGGATCGCGCGAGCCAGCGCTGCGTTGACCGACCCGGGATTGCGCGCCAACACCGCCACCGCCCTGGCCTGCATACGCGGCTCGCCAGTGGACGCCATCTGCGTGAGGGCGGGAACTGCCGCCTCGCCCATTCCGAGGAGTGCGCGATACGCCATGTATTGGGTGGCTTTGTTCGGCGACTTGAGCGCCTGCAATGCTCCATCGACTGTGGCAAAATCCGGTGTTGAGAGGCCGGAGGCCGCTCCCTTGGCCGCCACCCGGTAGATGCGACCGCGCAGTGTCGGCTCATCGTTGTCCGCCATCGCGTGTCCTCCCACTCCGGCATCGTACCAGTCGGCCACAAACAACGAGCCGTCGGGATGAATGGCGACATCGGAGGGCCGGAACCACGGATCCGTCGAGGTGAGCACGTCTACCATCGTGGCGCTGTAGCCCGCGCCCGACTTTGCAACCGGATATGCGCGCACCACCCTCGGGCCGGCGTCGCAGTGGATCATCTGGTTCGCAAAAACGGCACCCAAGCCCTGCCCCTCGTTTACGAGAATCCCAGTGGGCGAGCCTGCACCGGTCATCAGCAGGTTGGGAACAACTCCCGGATCGTTCTGGTGCCAGTGGCGGAGCGGAATTTCCTTCTCCATGTTGGGCCGCTTTGTTTGCCAGGATGCGCCGCTAATCTCGTCGGAATAGCCGAAGTTGCCGTGTTCCATGACGTAGTTGATGCGCACTCCCCGGTTGCCGTCGTCATCATTGTCGCTCTGCCAGACAGTGCCAAAGGAGTCCGGAGCCAGCTCGTAATTGTTGCGGAAGTTGTTCCCCAGCACCTCGAAGTTCGTGAGCTTGCCGTCCGCGTAGTCGGCCCGGAAGGCCATGCCCTGCTGGTACGGCTTACGGGAGGCCTCGATCACATTCCCGGCCAGATCCACGATCGGCTCGCTGTTGGACTTCACGTCCTCGCTTGAAATCACTCCGTGCAGGGGAATCTCCAAGAGCTTTCCGGTGGGACGGCGGATATGGCCGCCGACGTTGCCGAAATTGAAATACAGCTTGCCGTCCGTGCCGTGAACGAACGCGTGGAAGGCGTGGTCGTGCTGTTCGCCCGCTGTTCCGGTGAGCAACAACAGACGCTGGTCCGCCTTGCCATCACCATCGGTGTCGCGCAGTACAAACACATTCGGAGCAACCGACACAAGCACATCGCCGCCAAGCACTGCGATCCCAAGAGCCGAGTTCACACTCGGATCCTGATAAAAAACCGTGGCCTTGTCCGCTTCACCAGCGCCCTTTGTGTCCTCCAAAACCATGATGCGGTCCCCTTCCGGCCGGATCGGAGGCTTCGCATAACGCCTGTAGTTGGCCGCCTCGGTAATCCACACCCGGCCCATCGCATCGATGTCGAAGTTCGTGGGGTTTTGCACCATCGGCTCCGCTGCAAACAAGGAAACCGAAAGCCCTTCGGCCGCCGTCATTTTGCCCATGGATTCGCGGGCCTTTAGCAATCCGTAGTTCTCCGGAACCGCAGACTGCGCCTGCGACAGCATGAGGAGACAACCGAGGCCGACGGATATCTCAATGAAATGGCTGGGGCGGGTTTTCATGCGCCGATGGTTCAACAAGTCAGCGCTCCAATCCAGCAATGAATCACCAACGGCAAAGCCTGAACGGCAAGGCACCGGAACTCTCCGGCCGGAATACGAAAGACCCCGGGGCTTTGTAAAACCCCGGGGTCAGTGTCAGACATTCACAGGCGACGGCCGTCAGACCAGTCCTGATCCGACCGCGCAGCTATTTTCCAGCATCCTTAGCCTTGGGTGCTTCATCCTTGGGGGCCTCAGCCTTGGGCGCTTCAACCTTGGGTGCGTCGGCCTTGGGTGCGTCGGCCTTGGGTGCGTCGGCCTTGGGTGCGTCGGCCTTGGGTGCGTCGGCCTTGGGT
>CANFTB010000020.1 GCA_947449735.1 Chthoniobacteraceae bacterium
AATGGCACAGCGCTCCGATGGAGCCGATTCCAAACGGGAACGATCGCTGGCGGGGTGTCTGCGCTTTTTTTGAAAACGCCCGGCACGAATTCACCGTCGAGGCTTGGAGCGACGGCTTTCGAACATGGCAGCATGAATTCGAGGCCAAAGTGAAAGCCGGGCAGCCAGACCTCCGAACCGAAATCCTCGAGGGCGCCCTCCTTGTGGAACGCGCAGCTGACCGGGCGGCACGCTTAAGACACCCGGAGGACGCCCACCGTTTGAGGACAATGGCTGCTGAGATCCGCCAGGGAGCGCCCGCGGATGTTTTGACGTCGACCCACACCCCGGAGATCGAAGGTCTCCTGGCCTCCTATCCGGACCTTTTGGAAGCCTCGGAATACTGGCTGGAGACGCCTGCTGTCCAAGCTCTTGTCGAGGCCCCCGACTTTCCGAATGCTGTTCCGCGTTATCCCGCCGTGATTGTCGACCGCAAGGAAGCCCTTCATGCCGCGTGGTACGAATTTTTCCCGCGCTCCGCTGAAGGCCGCGGAGACAGGGGTTCAACCTTCAGGGACTGTCTCCCCCGGATAGACGACGCCAAGGCGATGGGGTTTGACGTGATTTATTTTCCCCCCATACACCCCATAGGGATCACTGCAAGGAAAGGCCGAAATAACTCGGTCAGTTGTGAACCCGGTGAGCCCGGAGTTCCATACGCCATCGGCAACCGCCATCAGGACTGTCCAAATGGCGGCGGCCACTGCGACGTCGCTCCGGAACTGGGAACGCTTGAGGACTTTGACTGGCTTGTCAGCGAAATACACGACCGGGGCATGGAACTGGCCCTCGATTTCGCAATCAATTGTTCGCCCGACCACCCGTATGTTCACGAACACCCCGAATGGTTTTTCAAGCGCCCGGACGGAACGATTAAGTATGCTGAAAACCCCCCGAAAAAATATCAGGACGTCTACCCCCTGAATTTTCACAATCCCGACTGGCGCAGACTTTGGGAAGAGTTGACAGGGGTCGTGCTGTTCTGGGCGCAGCGCGGAGTGCGCATTTTCAGGGTGGACAACCCGCACACCAAGCCGTTGGCGTTCTGGGAGTTTTTGATCTCCAAGGTACAGGCCTCTTTCCCAGACACGCTGTTTCTTTCAGAGGCGTTCACCCGCCCGAAGATGATGCTTGCGCTCGCCAAGGCGGGTTTCACTCAAAGCTACACGTATTTCAGCTGGCGCAATACAAAGGCCGAGCTCACCGAGTACTTCACTCAGCTCACCAGTCCCGAGATCGCTGATTTTTTCCGTCCGAATCTCTGGCCCAACACCCCGGACATTTTGCCGGTCATGCTCCAGCAAGGCGGCCGGTCGGCCTTTCTGATCCGAGCTGCGCTAACCACCCTGCTCTCGCCTCTCTACGGAATTTATTCCGGCTTTGAACTTTGCGAAAGCGCAGCGCTTCCAAACAAAGAAGAGTACCTGGACAGCGAGAAATATCAGTGGAAGGAGCGGGACTGGAATGCTCCGGGCAACATCAAAGGCTACATTACCGCGTTAAACAAAATACGCCGGGAAAACCGTTCCCTGCATCAATTTAGAAACATCCTGTTCCACGAGGCCGAAAACGAACACGTTTTGTTTTTTTCAAAATCAACTGCTGCTAAGGACAACGTTCTGCTCGTCGCTGTTTCCCTGGACCCCTGGCGCACTCAGGCGGCTTTTGTGCACGTTCCCCTCAATCTCATCGGTTGCTCGCACGACGAGACCTACCAAGTCCACGATCTGCTCACAGACAGGCGGTACCTGTGGAGCGGTTCCCGCAATTTCATTGAACTGCATCCCGATGAACGTGTAGCCCACGTGTTTCGCGTCCGCCGGAAGGCTTTTCACGAACAGGACTTCGAGACCTACCTGTAGCAGGCGCTGACAGCATCCTACTTTCCAGGAGCCCAGGCTTCAAAATATCCGCGGTCATCAAGGACCCACGCCCGCAGCTTTTCCCGGAGGGCCACGGCGCGCGAGCCTTCCATTCCCAAGGCAACCAGCGCTGTAGCCCAGCCGTCGGCTTCAAGGCATGTTGGCATCAAGACTGAACAGGCTTCTGGCCCGCCTGCTACCGGCCGGCCCGACAAGGGGGATATGATGTGCGAAACGATTTCACCCGCGAGGCGGCGACGGGCCCGGTTCAAACCGGAAGTCGCCAACGCCGCGTCCTTGAGCTCCATCACAAGCAGCGGCCGTGCGGCGTCCGCAGGGTTTTCAATGGCCACCGTCCAGGCTCCCCCCGCTCGCAACTCGCCACCAACTTCAACGAGGTAAGTGAAACAGCCGTTCTGTTCGAGCAGCGCTGCAACCCGGTCCACTGCATAGCCCTGCAAAACAGAACCGAGATCCAGGGTAACCCCGGGATGCGCCTTCCGAAGGCTTCTGCCATCCTGCCCAAAAGAAAGCTTCTCCCAGCCAACGCGTTGTAAAATTGAATTGATCGTCTCATTGGAGGGAGCGGCCGACTTCCCGCCCGAAGGACCGTATCCCCAGGCGTCGACAAGAGGCGAGACCGTGATGTCGTATGCGCCCAAAGAAGCGCGGCTCAGATGCTGTGCAAATTGAACCAGCCTTCCCAGCTCCTCAGGCACCTCCTGGTTGTCAGTTGCTTCCGAGCGGTTAAACCGGCTGGTTGCAGATTCAGGCCTCCAGTGCGAGAGCGTGGACTCAATCCTTTCGACCTCGGTGGCGATTTGCGAACGCAGTTCGACAAGGTCGACTGCCGCGCCACGAACTTTCACACACCAGGTGCTCCCAAATCCATTTCCTCTGAGCTCTTTGACAGTCGTAGTGTCAGCCGCCCCAGCTACATGTATTTCCTTCTGAAAATCACGCTGGTCCGCAAATACCAGCGCTCCGCCGGCTGCCAGTGCCGCGAAAGCGACGACGTCCCGGGCTGAAAAACGCTCGTCCGCGGACGCCGTGCGAAGAAAGGAAAGCAGGGCTCCCGTCGGGCACCCGTACCTGCAATACGCCATCGGGACGAAGGCTGAAGCCGCCAGTCCAATAACCGCAATCAGAAAGGGAGAAACCGCCGCGGTGCCAAGGATCCAAAAGTCAAAGGGCTCGAGGTTTCCCAATGCCGCAGAAGGTTTGCGCAAAATCCAGAAAAACCCACAAGCCAATACGGCTGGCGGAAGCATCCTGAGCACGCGGTGCATTAAAGCCGGCGGGTGCAGCTGCATTTTTTGGGGGACGATCCGTCCAAGCCATTCCTGAGTCGCTCCGTGCGGGCACACGTGATGACAATAAAGCTGCCGTCGGGTGGCCCATGGCACCACCAGCGCAAGCGCGCCCAAAACGAGAAGCGGTCCGGTCTGGCGCAAAGACACACCGTTACCGGCCCAGCCTGCAAGCAAACCAAGCGATACAAACTGGCCGAGCCATATGCCGAGCCCCCCCACCAAAGCAGCCTGCCAAGCCAGGCGCAACCACCTCACCCCACGAAGGCTTGTAAACGACATGACGCATGCCCCGAAGATAAAGCCCCACAAGACAAAGTCCTTAAACGGAGGCATCCTCAATGCCTCGGCCGGTTTTTGCGCGGCATTTTTTCTGAACGTCTCGCGAATCCCCTCAGCAATTGCCGCGCTGGTCATGGTTGCACCAGCCACTCCCTCGATCTTTTCAGCTTTGAAATCCAAGCCGGGCCATTCGGAGATTTTGCACCTCGCCAGCGACTTCAAATAATCCCGGTCTTCCACAACCCGCTCCGTATATTCGTCCGTATCGTACGATTTTCGAATCCTGATCGCCCGGATCGTTTGCGCATCCGCCGCGACAGAGAGAAGGCATTCGGTCGGCCCTGCATACCCTATGATGGAATCCGCTGCGGGGGCTGTGCGAACCAGATAGCCGGTGAGCGTTCCAGATAAATCCAGGACCTTAAGCCACCCGGTCCGCTTGTCATCGGACGTGACGTGTGCTGCCCCTGGAAAACTGTTTCGGGCCTCCTCAAGCGTGACGGGCTCGGGAAATCTCAAAGAGCCATGGCCTCCCCCCAGCCGCTCGGCGATGCCTTCGACCATGGCAAGTGCCGTCAGCGTGGACCCCCCGATTCCCTCGATCTTTGGAGCAGGCATCGAGGCCGGATCCCAGCCTGTCAGGCTGTTTGCAAAGGAACGGCTCTGGCGCAGGTGTTCTACGTGTGCGGGGGTGTCTTGGCTTTCGAGAATCCGGGTGCCGACAATGCGCCCCTCAAGATCTAGCGCCACCAAAAGATTGCTTGGCCCGCTGTAGCCCAAAATGCGATCCGCAGCCGGTGATGTAGTCAGCAGAGAGCCCTGGGGCCTGCCATCCGCGCCGTTGACCACCGCGATGCCGCCGGGCCGGGGTGCTAACGCCGCGGCCTGGGGAAAAAAAGCCTGCGCATCCGCCAAAGCCAAGGCCCCCAACTGTGGCCTTGGGGAGGTTTGTTTTTGCAAAAGCAAAGCGGCTGCAGCCAGCGCAGCAAGCCGCCACAGCCGCACCAACATAGAGAGGAGGCGCGGGACCATGGCCGCTTATACCACAGAACGGACTGAGAGGAAGCTCCTCCGTTTTAAGGTCAACCTTAGCCTTGCGACAACCTTTGGACAGGTTCACAAAAAGACATGCTCATCCGGGCGCGCACACTTCTTCCTCTCTCGTCCCATGTTTTTGAAAACGGGGCCGTGCGTGTGGAGGGTGCGCGCATTCAGGCGGTGGGATCAGCCTCAGACTTGAAGCCCAAGGCCGGCGAGGAGGTGCTCGAGCTTGGTTCCTGCGTACTCATGCCGGGACTCATCAACAGCCACTGCCACCTCGACTACTCCACCATGCGGAACGCCATTGCGCCGCCCTCCGGATTCACCGAATGGGTGCTGCGTATCAACTCGATTAAACGGCAGTTGTCTCCCGAAGACATTTTGGACGCCATACGCCGGGGCTACGCTGAAGCGCAGCGTTACGGGACGACCACCGTCTGCAGCATGGCCGCTTTTCCGGACCTTCTGCCTCAGCTTCCCCCGGCGCCGCTCAGGACATGGTGGTTTTACGAGATGATCGACATCCGGCACCGCGTGACCTCGGACGATGTGATCGCGGGGGCCCTGACTTTTTTTGAAACAGAAAAAAGCGCTCTCACGAACTTTGGACTAAATCCCCACGCTCCGTACACAGCATCGCTGCTGCTTTACCGCCTGGCCTACGCGTGCGCCAAACAGAACGGCATGCTTCTGACCACGCACGTGTCCGAGTCGCGCGAGGAGACTGAGATGTTTGCGCTTGGTTCCGGCCCGTTGCATGCTTTTTTGAGCGGTCTGGACAGGCCCATGCACGACTGCGGCCACGACACGCCGTTCGGCTGGTTGTGGAGGAACGGAGCCATCGGTGGCGACTGGATCCTCGCTCATATGAACGATTTGAAGGCATCGGACTTCGCCCTTCTTGAAACCATCAGCAGGGAGAAATTGCCGCACATCGTCCACTGCCCCGGAAGCCACGCCTATTTCAAGCATCCACCCTTTGCCTTTGGAAAGCTGGCCGGCTTGGGAGTGAACCTGTGCGTCGGAACAGACAGCCTGGCGAGCACGGATTCATTAAGCCTGCTGGGCGAACTTCGCCGGCTTCAAAGCTGCGAGCCCGGTCTTTCAGCCGAGGATCTGCTGCATACGATTACGCTCGCCCCCGCCCGTGCCCTTCAAAAAGAGGGAGAGCTGGGATGCCTGGAGGCCGGCGCGATGGCGGATATGATCGCCATTCCATTTGACGGAGCGCCGGAACAGGCTGCCGACGCGTGTGTGTCCTTTACGGGACTCGTTCCTTGGATGATGGTAGATGGAAAAGTTCTGCCTGTTCCTCCACTTTAGCCCCCCATTCATGTCATTGCGCCGACTGCTTGCCGCCATTTTGAGCGTACCGCTGCTGATGCCCATCAGCTCAGACGCGGCTACAAAGAAGAAGCCGGCTTCAAAACCTGACCAGAAACCCGCCTCTAAAAACGCTTCTAAACCCTCATCTAAAGCGTCCCCAAAGCCCACGCCCGTGGCTAAGGCCCCGGAAGACGAAGAAGACGAACTTTCACTAGCGGCCAAGGGAGCCATCGTGATCGAGGCTTTTAGCGGAAAGCCCTTGTATCAAAAAAACGCGGATTCGCGTTTTTATCCTGCCAGCACGACGAAGATCATGACGGGCCTGTTGGTGATCGAGGCTGGAAATTTAAATGCGCTTGTGGAGATCACGGCTGAGGATGCGAAAGTGGGCGAGAGCAGTTTGAATGTTCACCCCGGTGAACAGTTCACCCGCCGGCAGATGCTTTTTGGACTGATGCTCAAGAGCGCCAACGACGTCGCCGCGGCGCTGGGCCGGGACAATGGGGGGAGCATCGAGGCCTTTGCCAGCAAAATGACCCAAAGGGCGAGGGAGCTCGGCTGCACAAACACGCAGTTTACCAATCCCCACGGCCTCCACAATCTCAACCACTACACCACGCCCCGCGATCTTGCCATCATCGCCCGGGCCGCCATGCAACAGCCGCTCTTCAGACAGATCGTCGCCACAAAACAAGCGCGCTGGGAGGCGCCTTCGGGCCTGCAGCTCCTAACAAACCACAACCGCCTGCTCGATCGCTTTTCCGGCTGCAACGGAGTGAAGACCGGCTACACAATTCCCGCCCAACAAGTGCTGGCGAGTTCCGCCGCGCGCGACGGTCGCGAAGCCATAGCCATCGTCATGTACACAAACAAACCGGGCATCTGGGAAGACAGCGCCAAGCTTTTAGAGTTCGGCTTGCGACCTCCTGCGGAGACGCAGTAGGCCCTGGCCGGCACCACATCCAACGGTCCCCGGCGGCTCAATGCCTTCCTTCCGCCACGACGGACTTTCGTGTCACGGGAGATAAAATGGGTTCCAGTCTTTCTCCCACGCCACGGTCGTCAAAGGTCCGTGCCCGGGACACAGAACCGTTTCGCCAGGAAGCGAAAAAATCTCCTGCCGATTGGTTCGCAACGCCTCCGAATGGGAAACCATTCCGCCGCCCATAGAACCGGCAAACAGCGCGTCTCCAACCACCGCGACAGGGCGTTCCAAACCCTGTACAACGAACGTGGTGCCGCCCCTTGAATGGCCCGCCGTGAGTCGGCTTACAATGCGAAGGCTGCCGAGCGCCCACTCCTCGCCGGCTTCAAAAGTTAGCGCGCCAGATATCGGCTCTAGGGCGTTTACAAAAGCAACAGCTCCCGTTTTCGAACAAAGCCGGTCCATTTCAAAAACATGGTCGCCGTGCGTATGTGTAAGAAAAACCGCTTTTAAACTGAGCGAGCGCCTTTCGAGTGCAGCGAGCAGGGGGGAGCAATCGGCACCCGAATCAAAGGCCGCAGCCTCCCCGGAACGGGCATCCCAAACGAGAAAGTTGTTCACCCACATATCCTCGAAGGGCGTGGAATACATCTCCAAGCCGTCCAAAGAAATACTTCCTGGTACAACCCCGCCCTCTGCCAAAAGACACAAGGCATCCGCGTTCAGTCCGAGTTCCACTGCCGCTGCGCGGGCAACCATCCGGTCCCATCTGCCCCCGCGCAACGCCACGATGCGCTCGAGTTCAAATCCGGTGCGCTCCGCAAGCATGACATCCGTCACCCAGAGTCCGCACATCGCCTTCACCAACACGTTGGTGAAACCATCCTCCAAGGCGGGACTCATCGTCGTTGGGAAGACTGGATTTACTGCTTCGTCTGGCCGACGGACTCTTCGCGCTGTCCGTCCTTTGCCGGCGTTTTAAGCAGCATCACGCACCCGAAGGATGCAGCCACGAGAAGGGCGCCAGCCGTGAAAGAGGTGAGATATCCGTTCTGCACCTTCTCGAGCATGTCGCCCGTCAGCGGCCTGGCCATCGCGGAAAAGGTGAGAGGCAGGGGCAAGACTGCGAGGGCCGGGCCGAGGAATCGTCCGAGGCTGCCCGCCGAGGTCATCAACCCCATGAGGCGTCCCTGGGCGCGTCCATGCACATAACGGGAAGCCATTCCGCTCAATGTCGGTGTCAGCAATCCATTTCCGAAGGCCATTAACGCGCAACTTCCCAGGAAAGCCGGGACTCCGGACACGCGAGGCAACCAGTAAAGACTGAGCGCAAGTGCCAGCGCTCCACACATGGCGAGCTGCTTCTCGATATTCCTCTGCAACAAGCGGCGCAAAAGACCTCCCTGCACGAGCACCGCCAGAACGCCCACGTAGGCAAAAGCATAACTCGTGTCCCTGAGCGTCCAATGAAAGTGATCGCCGCAAAACAATGCGAAGAGGACGTGGATAAACGCGAAGCCGGTGGTGGACAGCAGCGAAGCTACGAGCAGCAAAGCAATGAAAGCCCCGCGTCCCTCAGCAAACACCTCCGTCAAAGTCGCCTTGTCGTCTGCCGAACCACGCTTCTCCGCGGGGTAGGTCTCCGGAAGACGCGCCCAAATCAGAATCGCGTTCAAAATTGAAAGCGCGCCTGCGCAGTAGAAAGGCGCTGCGTGTGAATAGCTGGCTAAAATCCCCCCTAGAGCAGGTCCCATGATGAAACCCAGACCGAAGGCGGCTCCAATGATACCCATCGCTCGGGAGCGACGTTCCGGAGCCGTGACATCGGCAATGCAGGCCTGTGCAGTCGCTATGTTGCCGCCGCTGGCGCCGTCGATGATCCGGCCCAGGAACAACATCCACGCGGCATCAGCCCGGCCGATCACAAAGAAACCCACGGCCGTCCCAATGACGCTGACGAGCAACACGGGCTTTCGCCCGATCCTGTCGGAAAGCTTTCCAAACAAAGGGGCGGCGAAAAGCTGCACCAATGAAAAGATTCCCACCAGCCAGCCCAGGGCGCTGGGACTTAACAGAAACGGCTCGGATTTCGCATAAACCGGAAGCACCGGAATCACGATGCCGAACCCCACCATGCTTATAAAAACGGTCAGGAAAATGATTCCTATGGGCGAACGCTCAGAAGGCGCGGGGCTGGGGGACGGAGTATTAGTCATTACGCGGGCAGGTCGGTTCCTGGGCTGGAAAAGGACGTCTCAAGACTGTGTTACTGCAAACGCGTGGGCCAGACCGAATCGGTTTTCGGATTGGCTTCGTTCATCAGCGGCACAAACAGAGAGGCACCATGAGTTAAATCATTCCGCAGAGCAATTCATAGCACTCGGAAGCTGAGCGCACCCCATTAGGGTTTCGAAGGGCCGAACCCAGCGTTCCGGAATAAATCCCAAAAATTCCGTCACGCCTGTCCCTTCCCACCGCTTTTCTCCAAAAACCCACCCCGCCGCGCGCCTTTTTTGAAGGCGCGCGGCTGGCTCGCAGCCGCCACTTAGGCGTTGGATGACGGATTACTGTCGTTGGACTCGGCTGCCTTGGCCGCGGCCGCCTGATCGCGCTCTTCCTTCGCCTTGCGGTTCGCAGCTGCGCGACGCTCGGTGATTTCGACGACGTTTTTGTCGAAGTCTTCGTAGCGGGAACGCAACTGGTCGAATCCGGACCGCTCCAGAACATACACGTCGCAATAGGTCGTCGCCTGCACGCTGGCGTTACGCTTTTCACCGGAGACGAGGGCCATTTCACCGAAAGGCGATCCGGTGCCGAGGCCGGCAACGCGGTTGCCGTTCACGATGATGTCCACGCTTCCGTTGGTGAGGAAATACATACAGGTGCCAAATTCGCCCTCGCGGATGAGGTAATCGCCCGGGATGTATGCCTCGGTCCGGAGCATTCCAACCACCTCGCGAATAAAGATTTCCTTCACCCCTTTGAAGAACTCCACCTTTTGCAGAATGTCGTTGTTCAGGAAGACCAGCACGTCCACCGAGAGAGCGTGCGGAAGGGTTCCGAGGACTTCGGTGTCGGAAACGTTTTTCCGAGACTCCCACATGTACTGGTAGTAATCGCGGACGCGGTCCTGCATGGCGAGAGGCAGCTGCTTGACGCGCATGAACTCGCCTATGATTTCATTCCGGCTGTCAAACGCGGCCCGCGCAGCGTCTCGATTGGCGATCAAGACGGGGATGTTACCGACGATGTATCCATAAAAGGACACCCCGGCCACCTGGGCTATGATGGTGAATATGATCTGCCAGTTGTTGTCCTTGCTCGGACTGTAGTCCCCGTAGCCGATCGTTGTCACCGTCGTCACTGTCCAGTAGACCGCTCTCAGGTAAATTTCGCCGTTGTCCAGCTTTCGAGTTTCAGGCTCGGCTATGGTTTTTTGAACCAACTGAGTCTTTGTATCGTCCTCCCACGCCCACGCCACCTTGGCGGGTGCCGTGTCGATGGAGTCGGGAGATCCCCCGACCACCCACCAGCAAAGCGCCAAACCATGGATGACCTGGATCGCCCAGTATCCGAGCGACATCATCTGCATGACCGCCCTGGGCAGCTGGAGAATGACCTGAAGATCGGCGAGTACGGCGGAAACTTTGAATGTCTTAGTCAAGGGGAGCAACCGGAGCGCCATCGTCCAGCCGGATTCCCATTGAAAAACTTCGGCGAGATACTCGAACGGAATCGCCGCCAGAATGTCGGGAATCATCCAGCCCTTGTAGTAAAGCTTCAGGACGGACCGCCAGTCCTTGACGATCTCCATTCTGTGCTTGCGCGTGCTGCAAAGGTCCAGCACGAGATCCAGAATCATGATGGAAATCATGATCCAGTAGAAAAGGTCGGCCGTGGAGGTTCCCGCGCAAAGCTTGTAGGAAAGCGTCGTCCCGAAAATGAGGTTGGCGGGAACGAGGAAAAGGCCCCAGCGTCCGCGAATTTTACCGTTGTGTCTGATGAGTGGCATGGCGCTAAAAAGTTGCAAAAATTGCTCTTCGGAGCGGAGCACAAAGCGGGCCAAGAAATGATTCAGATGGAAACTTGAGCCTTGGTGAAACCAAAACCCAGGGCGCGCCGTCGCGGAGAAGGTTCAGGCATCGCTTCTGACGAATGCATGGCGGGTTTTGAGATGCTGCCCGCCCCGCCGTCTTTTTCTAAAAATGCTCCGCTGCCTCCCCTTGAATGCTCCCCCAGGACTTGTTTTCAAGCGTGCTATTGCGCGCTTTTCTCAACATTTCGTTTTTGAATCAGCGCCAGAACCTCGCCAACCAGGTACAGGGACCCGGTCGCCAAACGCCTGAATTTCGCGGGCAAGGCTAGCGCTGCCGCCGCATCCGTTGCGACGCGGCAGGGGACTTTAGAAAGGTGCTCGCCAACAAGGGAGACCAAAACTTCACGCCGAAGCGCACGCGGGCTCTCAACCTGAAGCACAATCACCTCGCCCACGAGTGGGGCGAGGGCTTTCAAGAGGGCTGCGTGATCCTTGTCCTCTAGTGAACCGAATATGAGCGTCATTTTTTCCCCGGGAAACTCCTGTTTCCAGGTCGCCGCCAGCGCTTCAGCCGCATGAGGATTATGCGCGCCATCCAACACGAGGGATGAGCTTACCTTCTGGAAACGCCCCGGCCATTGCACCTCCGCCAGCCCTTGCTGAACCTCCGCCTCCTCTACAAAAATGTCTGCTGCTGAAAGCGAGGCCAGCGCCAGGGCCGCATTCCACCGCTGAACTTCCCCCGCCAGCCCCACCCCGCCGCGATAGGGAGAATCCACCACACGGAACGTGCAGTTTAACTCACGCGTCCTGCGTTCGAACACTTCTCGCACCTCCGGCGGCTGAGGCGCACTCACCACGGGCACGCCCGGCTTAATGATGCCCGCCTTCTCCCATGCAATCTCCTTAAGCGTACCGCCCAAATATTGCTGATGATCCAAACCCACCGGCGTCAGAACGCTCACGGCAGGAGTCACGACATTGGTTGCGTCCAGCCGCCCGCCCAACCCTGTCTCCAAAACGACGATTTCCGCCCTTTCTCGCTGAAACCATTCCAGTCCCAACACCGTAACGATCTCAAAAAAAGTGGGATGGGGATCCCAGTGTTCGACCAACCTGCGAATTTTTACAATAGAATCGCACAGCTGCTCCCCGGTCATTTGGTCTCCGTCCAACCGAAACCTTTCCGTGATCGAAATAAGGTGAGGGGAGGTGTACAACCCGCACCTCCTGCCGGCCGCGCGGCAGATGGAATCCACCATGGCACAGGTGGACCCCTTGCCGTTTGTGCCCGCAACATGCAAAAACAGCGGCGAACCGGGCCCCTGAAGGACGACCCCTAGTTCTCCGGCCAGCCGATGCACCCCTTCCAACCCCAGTTTCACCCCGAACCATTGCGTCCCGTAAAGCCAATCAAGGGCCTCTCCGAGGGTCTTCACTTGGCTGCGCTCAGATAAGTCAGCAAACGGTGCAATGTCTCACGCATTTGTTTGCGATGGACAATTTGATCCACGAGACCGTGATCCCTGAGAAATTCCGCGGTCTGGAAACCTGCGGGCAAATCCTGATGCGTCGTTTCGCGGATGACCCGGGGCCCGGCAAACCCGACCATGGCCCGCGGTTCGGCCAAATTCACGTCCCCGACGGTTGCAAAGCTCGCGCTGACGCCGCCGGTGGTGGGATGGGTCATCACCGAGATGTAAGGCAGCTTTTTCGCTGCGTGCCGGGAAAGAGCGCCGCAGGTTTTTGCCATCTGCATGAGGGAAATCGCACCCTCGTACATGCGGGCCCCGCCGGACGCCGAAACAATCACCACGGGCAGCTGGCTACGGGTGCTGGCTTCGATCAACCGCGCCAGCTTCTCACCCACCACAGCCCCCATGGTCGCTGCTATGAAATTAAAATCCATCACGGCAAGCCCGAGCCTCTGACCGTGGATCGAACACATGCCGCTGAGGATGGCGTCCTTTAGACCTGTCTTCTTCTGATACGTACGGAGCCGCTCCGTGTAGTTTGCCTGTCCGGTGAACTTTAAAGTGTCGACGGAAACCATTCCCGCATCATGCTCTTCAAAGGTTCCGGGATCGGCGAGCATTTCAATGCGTTCCGCGGCTGGCTGGATAAAGTGATGGTCGCACCGAGGACAGACGCGGAAGTTCTGCTGGAGCTCGAGGTTGTGAATCAACTCCGAGCACGCGGTGCACTTCTGCCACAGACCGGTCGGCAATTCACGCTTCTTGTCTGAGTAAAATGAGGGACGGCTAAAAATACCCATGGGACGCACTCTAACCGCGGGCGACCGCGAGTGCACGCACCGAAGCGACCCCCCCCTTTCTCAGAACCCTGGCACACGCATCCAAAGTGGCCCCGGTGGTCAGAACATCGTCCACCAAAAGCACGTGCCTCCCCTCGATGGGCGCCCCCCGCTGCAATGCGAAGGCTCCCCGGAGGTTTTCCAGACGCTCACCGCGTCCCAATGTGGTCTGCGAATCCGTCCAGCGCACCCTCCTCAGAGCCGGCAGAACGCCCGGACCGCCCGCGCCCCCCCGGAAGCCCCACGCGCCCCCCCCGGAGACGCTTCTCTCTAACCGGCCCGCCAAGTCTTCTGACTGATTGAACCCCCGACGGTACTTCTTCCACCAGTGCAGGGGCACCGGCACCAGCAGATCCACCGGAGGATCCCTCAGCCGCTCATCCCGCCACCCCTCACAGAGCCATTCGGACAGCAACAATCCCAGGTGCCTTTTGCCTCCGTACTTGTACTGGTGCACCACCTGCCTCACCACCCCTCCAGCCCAAAACGGCGCCACCGCACAATCAAAGGCCGGGTTCATCCGCAAGCACTCCGCACAACGCTGGTTTTTCACTCCAAGCCCCGCAAACACCCGCGAACACTGCCAGCAGGCCCGCATTCCGGAACCCCCGCCCACCACGCCGCAGCGGCGCACCCGCCCGCTGCAGCCCTCGCACAGGTGGTCTCTCCACCCCCCGCCGGGGTGGGTCCCCGCGCCGCACACCGTGCAAACGGGGGGATAAAGCAGCAGCCCCGCCTGCCTGCACACGTTTTTAAAAATGCCCATCTCCCCCTCGCTACGCGAACCAGAGAGTCAGGGGCGCAGGTAAAAACCACACTCTGAGGGTACTCATCTGCCCCGGGCCGTCTCCCCGAAAATGGCCGGACCGATAGCCGGGCCGAACCTCAGTTGCTGGGTTCCAACGCCGCCCGCGCCCGCGCCGCCGCCTCCGCAGCGCGACGGGCAATCTCTTCGGGCGAGGGTAGGGACGCCAACACCTCCGGAGGAATGTCCGCCGAGAGAGCGGCCAGCTTGGTCAAACACTTCTGCCTTTCCGCAAGCGCCTTGTCGGCATCCCGCTCCTTCGAAAACCTGGACTGCGCCTTGGCCGTGCGCTCCCGAAGCAGCGAATACACATCGCCTCCGAGCAGTGCAGAGATGTCCACCTTCATTTTTTCCCTCTGCAAATCCGCATCACTCACCACGTCTCCATTGATCGGGCCGGCCTTGTATTTCGGAAAAAGAATCGCCGCCTCAGGACAGACCCTTGAGCAAGCCGGGCAGTTGGTCTTGCAGTTGTCCTGATTCTGCACCTGCAACTTGCGGTCCCCGTCCACCCCATAAACACCGAACAAGCAGAAAGAGAGACATTGCATGCAATTAGTGCAGCGGTCGTAGTCAATGACTGGAAACCAAGGCTTCCACTGCCCCGCAGGCGCCGCCTGCTCCTGAATCCTCACGCCATCGATGGCCTCCGCAAAGTCAGGTTGGTCCAGCGACACATGCTGAAAACCGGGGGTTGCCGGACCCCCATCAAAATCACCCACCCAAACAGATGCGTCTCCGGGATCGGCGGCACTTCGCACGGAACATCCCTGCGAAAGCAGTTGTTTCACGGTCTCGAACCGGCGCCCTGGCGAAAGAGACTTCGCTCCGGGACCTTCATACAAAGCGACACGCAAAGCGGTTTGTGTAAGAGCCATAGGTCAGGATTGGTTTTTGCCGGCGGGCAGGTTAGGGGAAAGAGCGGCGTTCAAAAGCGCCTCGCTAGCCGCGGTCGCGGCCTCGACGCGCAGATTGCAAACCTCGGTTTGCCCGGCGTCCAAGGGTGCTCCGGCCGCCGCGAACAGCCATTTGACAGCCCGCGGAAAACAGGCCGCTATTTTGAGGGGCCCACCGTCGGCCAAAGCCTTGAGCAGGGGGTCTCTTCTCGCAGACAACTCGCACAAATCTGCCACCGCCTCAAACTCCACGCCCCTGTCGCAGAGCGACTGCAGGACTTGCTCTTTCACATCCTTGGGCAGCACCTGCGCATACTGGCAGTGGCAATATAAGATACGCGGGGTGCTCATTGGGGTGCTATTTACAAATCTGCTAGGCGGGGAATCTCGAGCGCTAGGGTCTCCCCACCGCGTGATAATCGAATCCGATTTCACGCATTATCTTAGGATTGAGCAGATTCCGGCCGTCGAAAAGCAGCGGCGTGTGCATATTCGCCTTCACCCCGGCAAAATCCTGCCTCGCAAATTCCTTCCACTCCGTCGCCAAAAGCAGCGCTTCCGCTCCAAGCGCCGCATCCAGGGGCGATTCCGCCAGACGAACGGATGGATGCAATAACTTGTATTCCACAGCTTTGACCATGCCTTTCGGATCGTAGACCGCCACCTGCGCGCCCTCCCCTGCCAGTTTATTCACCAGCTCAATCGCCACAGAGTTGCGAACGTCATCGGTGTCGGGCTTGAAAGTCAGTCCCCAGACTCCAATCTTCTTGTCCCTCAACACCCAGAGGGCATCCCTCACTTTTTTCAAAAACCGGTCCAACTGCGAGGCATTGATGCGCTCCACCTCCTTGAGCAGATGAAACGGAACGCCCAATTCCTCCGCGATCGCGATGAAAGCCTTCACATCCTTTGGAAAACAAGACCCCCCGTATCCCAAGCCGGCATTCAGAAAATTGCGCCCGATCCTCCGGTCCATTCCTATGCCATCCGCAACCATTTCAATATCGGCACCGCTCGCCTCGCAAATAGCAGAAACGGCATTAATGTAGGAGATCTTGAGCGACAAGAACGAGTTGGCGGCATGCTTGATCAATTCCGCCGAGTTGACGTCCGTCACAAGAATCGGAGACTGGAAAGGTTCGTACAACCGTTTCATCAAGTCGGTTGCCCGGTTGGAGGCCGAGCCCACCACGATCCGATCAGGTCGCATCAAATCGGGAACCGCGCAGCCTTCGCGCAAAAACTCGGGGTTGGACACCACGTCAAACTCCGCCGAAGGATTGTACCGGCGGATGGTAGCATCCACCTTTTCACCCGTCTTCACCGGCACGGTGGACTTGTCCACCACTACGCGGTACTGCCCCGGCTTGAGTACGCCTGCGATCTCACGCGCGACCCGCTCTATGTAAGTCAGGTCGACGCTTCCGTCACTTTGAGGCGGCGTCGGGACGGCGATGAACACGATTTCGCTGTGGTCCACTCCGTCCTCGATGGAATTCGTAAACCGGAGCCTCTTCGCCGCCACATTGCGCTGCACAAGTTCCTCCAAACCCGGCTCATAAATGGGGATTTCCCCTCGCAAAAGCATGTCTATTTTGCGCTGGTCATTATCGACACAAACGACGCTGTGCCCCACTTCGGCAAAGCAGGCTCCTGAAACAAGCCCCACATAGCCCGATCCGATAATACAAATTTCCATTCTTCTTAAAATGCTAGTTTGACCTACACTGAATCGGGAATGGCGCTCGCTATGGTGCCTCTGGAGAAGGAAAAAATCCCGCCCTGCCGAAAGATCCCCCGGGTTTCACGCAAGACAACCATCTCTTTGCTTGCAACAAGCAGGCTCCTTTCTGGTGTTTTCAAAGCCCCGGGATTCCTTAATGATTTTTGCTCGACCCGGAAGATGATGACGCCTGCGGATCCACGTGCAGAGGAAGGCGCACCGAAGGTATATCCTTCAAAATCAACGTCAACAACACCGCCGTTTCGTTTCTTGGAATCCGTTCCCGGAACACAACACTGAAAGAGGCCATCCAGGAGCGCAGGTCACGGTCCACACTGTAGCTCTGGTACTCCATCTGCCGAGTCACAACTTCGTAGCTCTCCTCGAACCGGAAAGCCCAATTGTCACTCATCCGCCAACGAGCCCCGCCGGTCACGAGGTCGGAATTGTTAAAGTATTTGTTGCCGCGAATATAACGGTTCCCAACCAAAAAAGTTAAATCCTTGGTCGCCTGAAGATTGGTACTGGTGTTGAACTCGGTGAAGCCTTTGTCAAAAACGGGGAGCTGGCTCTCAAAATTAACAGTGGCCCACGGCAGCGGCTCCCACTTCAAGCGGTTGAACAGGTTCGAATACCTGCCGCCATCGGCCGTCTTGATGCTCGCATAATCAGGCTGTTGCAGCCGCAAATCCATGAAGGATTCGAGCTCGACCCAGTTCAACGTCTGTTGGTCTCTTCTCGTCTGGAGACGGTTGCGAACGCCCAGCCGCAGTATGTCCCAGCTCGAAATCGAATCGATGGTGTTAAATTGCGGAAAATCGATGGCCGAAAGCTTCGAGGAGCCGCTCAGGGCATCCATGGGAAGGATCTCCGCGGGATTTCTCGAAGACGACACCCACGAGAGGTTCGCGAACGGTTGGATGATGTGCCGCAGCCCGTCCAGGCCCCAGGTTCTGTTCTCCACGCCGTTAAACTCGCGGGACATCTTGAAAGAGCCCTCCAGACCTGCATTGACGACCACCCGGTCCAGAGAGCCGCCGCTGGCGTAGAGAGGGTCCCCAGGGACAAGCCGGGGACTTGACACGCTCGAGTCATAATGTGTGCCTCTGACTCCAACGCGTGGAATGACGGAAAGCCAGCCTCCCAGCACCTTCGGGTAGGTCAACTGATGAAAGCTGTCCAGGCGAACCATGTCGTAGTTCGCGTATTCGAACAGGGCCTGTTGCTTCAAAAAGTTCCTTCTAAGCTTGGCGACGCTTGTCTCCCCGTCGTAGAAAACTCCCGAATCCAGAAAGGGCTGGCGTTTCAAATCCAGGGCAAGGCCCGGCAGGCTTTCAGCACTCTCAAAATCTTTGTTGAACTGCTTCCGCACCTCCAGATTCACCGCATAATTTTCACCCTTTTTGGTGATCGCAAAGACGCTGTCGGGGTTTGGATCCGTCCGCATCTCGGCGGGTAAAAAATCCCTGTAAAAATTGATGTCGCTCAGCCGGTTGAAATTCACAGACGTGTAAACGGTCTCCGAAAAATAAGTTCTATCCTGCACCGAAACCCGGAACCTGGTGGGGCTGACCTGCTCATTTGCGGACCCCAAGTCTTTTGTCCCCGGCGCTTTATCATCTGTATAATAAGCTCTGAACCGCCCCCATCCGCCGGTTTTCTTCTCCTCTTGGGTCAGGTCCACGCCAAGTCCGGCGCCCTTCTTGGCCATGTAATCCAGTCGCAGGCCGCCGTAGGTGTTATCGCTGACGGGAAAAGCAACCCGCGTGAGTAAAAAAGGGCCCCACGTGCTGTTGGATCCCGGCGCTATCGAGAAGCTTTGATCCGATTTGCTCGGTTGATACAAATAAGGGAGCCAAAAGACCGGCGTGCGTCCCACGTAGACAGTGACATTTTCATACTCGGTGTGATCGTTTTTAAAGATCCGCACCTTCCGCGCCCTCAAGTGATAACCAGGGTCCGAGGTATTGTCGGTGGTGAACAACCCCCTGTCGGCCTCGAAGGCTCCCGCACTGGTCGAAACAAATAGGTGTGCTTGCGCCAGAAAGGGCCCCGATGCGGTCCTGAATTCAAACCCGGTGATGCTCTTGGTATCGATGTTGTATATGGCCCGGTCGCCACTAAAAATTTTTTCGCCCCTGAAAATACGGACGTCTCCCACCACCAGAACGTCACGAGTCACCATGTCGCACTGCGCGTAATCGCAATAAATGGTGGTTTCTCCCACGTTTATCACCACATCGCCCCGAGCAATCGCCAAATTTCCCTCCTTGGTGGTCTCCCTTGATTCGATCTGAATCGGCACTTGCGAACGCGCCGCGTCATCCTCTCCGGAAGCGGAGCGAAAGGCAAAAGCCAGCAGCAGGGCTGGGAGGATACGGCGAAAAATCATGGGGTGATCTCGGAGACCATACTGAAGTGGTTTGTAGGGTTCCAGCGGCGAATCTTCCGAATTTTGGATATTCGGGGTGGGCCGCTTTACCGATCAAGAGTCACGTAGGACGCCGAAAAAGTCCACTAGCGGCCCGGGTTCAAAGAAAGACGCCAAAACAGTGAACCTTCCTTCAAAAACCGGAGGTACAAAAATACCGGCGTGCACCGTCTGCGTGGTTCCGAAAGGAACGTGCAACTTGACGGTGGTTGCGGGGGTAGGATTTGAACCTACGACCTTCAGGTTATGAGCCTGACGAGCTACCAGGCTGCTCCACCCCGCGATTACCTGTCCAGAAACATGCGATGAGGGGCCTGTTTGCGCAAGCTTTTTTTCCGCCAAAGGAACCGGACGGTTCCTTGCCGTCCGAAGAACACATCGACCCCTTGGACACCCGAGGGTTTTTAGCCCTCCTCCTCCAAACTGCGGCCGCAGTTTGAAAAAACTCCCTTAAAACGCTCAAAGCACCGTCCGCTCATGCTAAAGAATCAAAAACTTTGGTTTTCTGACTTCTTTTGGCCCGATCCATGCTTGCGAAGATCGCAGGGTCGGCTTAACAGTCTGCCTATGCCCAGTCTTTCGCAAACGCAGAACCTGTCTCAACAACAGATTCTTGCCCCCCAACTCCAGCAGAGCCTGCTGATCCTTCAGGCTCCGGTGCTTGAACTGCGAAACCTGATTCAGCAGGAAATCCAGACAAACCCGACCCTCGAGGAGGAGTCCATGGAGCCGACCCTGGAGGACCGAAAGCGCGAGCACGAAGAGTTTCAAGAGGAGTTTGAGCGCCTTGCCAAGCTGGATGAGGAGTGGCGCGATTACATGGCCCAGAACACAAGCTACGCGAGCCGCTCGCCTGAAGAGGAAGAGCGCCGGCAGTTTTTTTTCGACTCGCTGGTTCGCGAGGAAACGCTCCAGCAGCACCTGCTGGATCAAATTGCCAGTTCCGATCTCCCAAAGGACGACCGGAAAGTCGCCGAAATGATCATCGGGAACATCGACGACCGTGGTTTTTTGCAATCCTCCGTGGAGGAAATCTCTCTAAGCAGCGGGGTGGAACTCGATCAGGTCGAAAAGGTGCTGGAGATGATCCAGTCTTTCCACCCTGTGGGCGTGGGTGCCCGCGATCTGCGCGACTGCATTCTCATCCAGTTGAAACGCATCGGCAAGGAAGGCTCCTTGGAATGGCGGATCGTCGACCGCTTCTTGGATGACCTTGGAAAGCGCCGCTTCCCCGAACTCGCCCGCCGCCTTTCGACGACTCCGGAACAGGTGCAGCGCGCAGCTAACTTCATCGCAACGCTGGACCCCTGCCCCGGCCAGATTTTCACCGCCGACCCCAATAACTACGTGCTGCCCGACGTCACTGTGGAGTTTTCCGCCGGCGAGTGGACTGTTTCCCTGAACGGGGACCAGATTCCCCATCTGCGGATTTCCAACACCTACAAGGACCTCATGTCGCAGGACGGCAGCGGCAGCGACGTCAAAGATTACATCCGGGACAAAATCCGCAGTGGAAAATTCCTGATCAAAAGCATCCACCAGCGGCAGCAGACGATTTCGAACATCGCTCTAGAAATTGTGAAGCGCCAGACCCCCTTCATTGAAACAGGCCCAAGCGCCCTGCGGCCCATGACCATGGTTCAAGTGGCGGAGGCCGTCGGCGTGCATGAAACAACGGTCAGCCGGGCGATTTCAGGAAAGTACATGGCGACACCGCACGGCGTTTTTGAGATGAAATACTTCTTCACCCCCGGCTACCAAACGTCCGGGGGCGAGTCGCTTTCCAACACGAGTGTAAAGGGCGAGATCGCTGAGTTGGTACGGAGTGAGGATGCCCGGCATCCCCTGAGCGACAAGGAGATCGTCGACGCGCTGATGCTGCGCGGCATCCCCATCGCCAGAAGAACCGTTGCAAAGTACCGGGCTGAGCTCAACATTCTGCCAAGCAACATGCGGAAGCTTTACTGAAAGCCTCGCCCGAGCGATTATCGTCCCAAGATGGGCCGCTTGGTTAGAGCGGCCTGAGTCCCAATAAGTGGTCGCCCTCCCCGCAAACCAGAACACACGCATGCGAGCCTCTCATCCGTCTCCTGAAAACAGTCCGGCCTCCGGTCAGCGACGGTTTTCAACCGAAGCGTTCACCCTTGTCGAACTGGTGATCGTCCTCGGCATCGTGCTTCTCATGCTGGGCTTTGCAGCACCGAGCGTGGTCGGCATTCTGAAAGGGAAACGGGTGGAGCAGGCGCTTGCGGCTGTTTCCGATGTTCTGGAACGCAGCCGGATGGAGGCCATGAGCCAGAACTCGTACATTTGGGCCGGGCTTTGCAACATCTCGAAAGAAGATGCCGAAAACCGAAGCGGACAAGACGAACTCTGGCTGCTCACGTTTCGGAACAAAAACGGAGACAACCGCATTCCTAGCGACTCGCTCTCCATGAACATGCTCCCAAATTCGGCTCTGCGGCGCGTGGAGGGCGTCAACCTGATCACGAGAGATAAGCTTCCCGACCGTGTCGTCGCCCTATTTCCAGCCACTGCCAAGGACTTCATTGGGGAGCCTCCGCTCAAAACCGGGCTGAAATGGGCGGGGTCTGGCTCTTCAAAAGCACGAGACTTCACCCGCATCATCCTTTTCACCCCCAGAGGCGAGGCAATTTTAGAAACAGGCTCCGCCGATCTTCCGATTCCGGATCCCTACCTTTGGCTCGGCCTCAGCCGCACCAACAACGGCGAACCCGCCCCCTCTGAAAAGGACATGGCGGCGGTCTTGGTCTCCGGCTTCAGCGGCCGCGTGACCTTGGTGAGACCGTAGCCCTGACGCCGTGCTTGGCAACAGGCCGCTCAAGGGCCTCTTTCAAAGCAGCAGGCAGGCTTTGAGCACCGCAGCCTCCCACGGCATAGTCCAAATCCTCCAATTTCCGGATGAGGTCCACCACCTCCCTGCGTGCGTAGGGTCCGCCTGCGGCCTGACAGAAGTGCGTCCTGCAACTGAAAGGCCGGTCCTCGTAAATTAGGCACCGTCCGCTTTCAGACTGGAGCAGGGGGCAGCTGCCATCCTTTTTTTCGGATATTCGGTGCACCCCCGCCGCTCGCAGGGCCGCGGCAGTGTGCATCGCCTCTCCGGCCGTCAAATAAGGCGTCTTGCCGGTGAGCTTGAACTGGCAGCATTCCGTGAGCCGGGTACACGACCGCTCCACCGGCCGTTTTTCAAGCTCGGCATAAACGGAAGCCACCTCCGCGATGGCTTCAGCGTCTCCCATAATCTCTCGCCTTGGTTTGGGCATGACCCTTTATCCCCCAAGCGCCATGGCCTGTCCAGCCAGCCAGCCTGTCGTCCAGGCCGCCTGGAAATTAAATCCGCCTGTAATCCCGTCCACGTCCAAAACTTCGCCGGCGAAAAATAGTCCCGGGCTCACTCGGCTCTCCATCGTCTTGAAATCGACCTGCTTCAAACTCACCCCGCCGCACGTGACGAACTCGTCCTTGTGCATGCTCTTTCCCACCACCTTGAGCTCCGTGCGCAAAATCCGTCCAGCCAGCGCCACGGCCGACTGCCGCTGCAACTGGTTCCACCGCTCTAGCGCCGGGACCCCGGCCAGCACCAGCAACCGCTCCCAGAGACGCCCGGGAATTTGAAACAACGGCGTGTTTGCCACCGCCTTGCCGGGGTGTTTTACCCGCATCTCCTGAAACACCGCCTGCAGCTGCTCCTCCGTCTTCTCCACGCTCCACCTCACACGCACGCCGAACTTGTACCCAAGTTCGTTGAGCTCCCGGGCGCCCCACGCTGACAGCCTCAAAATCGCCGGACCGCTCAGCCCCCAGTGCGTAAAAAGCACCGGACCCGTCTCCACAAGGCCCCCCTCCGAAGCCGACACGCAGGCCTGCGCCACCGACACGCCGGCTAGCGACCGCACCCAGTCCTCCTCGACGTGAAAAGTAAAAAGCGACGGAACAGGCCGCTCAATCTGGTGGCCCAGCCCCGACAACGCCGCCGCCAACCCTCCGTCCCGCCATCCCCCGGTCGCCACCAAAACGCGCCGCGCCCTCACCCACTGGCCCCCGGACCCGGACAACTCCGCGTCCCAGCCGCCCTCTGGAGAAGGTCTCAAATTTTCCACGCCACAGCGCAGCCTGACCTCGACCCCAGCGCCTTGCGCCTCACATTCAAGACACTCGATCACCGACTCCGAACGGTCCGTTTCGGGGAACATTCTCCCGTCCCCCTCCGTCTTCAGGCGCACCCCGCGCCTCTCAAACCATTCAACAGTATCCACCGGCTGAAACCTCGAAAACGCCGCCAACAACGCCCTCGAACCCCTCGGGTAGCGTGCCGACAAGGGGCGTGCTTCAAAGCACGCGTGCGTTACGTTGCAACGGCCGCCACCCGAAATCCGGACCTTAGCCAGGGGCTGGGCGCCACGTTCCACCAGCAAAACTCGCAGTCCCGGACGCGCCTGCGCAGCCGTTATCGCTCCGAAATAACCGGCCGCCCCGCCGCCCACCACTAGTACATCAAAATTTTCCATATCCGGACCTCTCTCTACGTCAGCGCGCTGCTACGGCACAGGCGGGTGTAAATTCCTCCAAGTTCCACCAGCTCCTCGTGACGGCCCCGCTCCACGATCCGCCCGCGGTCCATCACCAGAATCTGCTCCGCGTTGCGGACTGTGGAAAGCCGGTGGGCAATCACAAAGCAGGTTCTCTTGTGCATCAAACGCTCAAGCGCCTCTTGAATCTGCCTCTCGGTTTCCGTGTCCACACTGGCCGTAGCCTCGTCGAGGATCAAAATAGGCGGGTCCTTCAAGAGCATCCGCGCAATCGCTATCCGCTGCTTTTCACCGACGCTCAATTTTACACCGCGCTCTCCAACAACTGTTTCCAGCCGCTCCGGAAGCCGCCCCACGAAACCCTCCGCATTGGCCGTTTTCAAAACCGAGCTCAACTCCTCCTCGGTCGCGGAGGGATTTCCAAACATCAAATTCTCCCTGAGCGTCCCGTTGAACAAAAAACTCTCCTGCGTCACGAGTCCCACCAGATTCCGGAGAGCAGAGCGCCGAATCGTCTCCAGCGGCGTCCCATCAATTAAAATCTCACCGCAGTCCTTCTCGTAAAACCGGATCAGCATCTGCACCAGCGTCGACTTCCCGGCGCCCGTTTCCCCCACCAGCGCCACAGTCGCCCCGGGCGGCGCGAGCAGCGAAATGTCCTTCAAAACAAGGGACTCTGGACGGTAGGAAAAACCGACGCCCCTGTATTCAACGAACCCCTTGAAGCCGGACGGAACCTCCGCAACATGAGCGTCATCTGCTTCTCCTTTCTCATCCAGGATCTCGAAAATGCGCTCTCCCGCGGCCCTCCCCGCCTGCAGAATCTGATTCAGCTGGTGCAGCCTTCCAATCGGTTCATACAAGAACCCGGTGAGCAGCAGGAAACTCGCGAGGTCCCCCACGCTCATCTCATGTCGCAGCACCGCCTGGGCCCCCAGCGCCACGACAATCAAAAGTCCGAGGGACCCGAAAAACGACATCGTCGGATTGTAGACCGCCCAGACGCGCATCACGACGAGCGTCGCCTTTTGCAGCTGCGAACTCGCCTCGTTAAAGCGGCCGTGCTGCTGTCCCTCCTGAACATACGTCTTTATCTGTCTTATCCCCGCCAGGTTGTCATGAAGAAGCGCGTTCATCGCGGAAGACGCCTTCCGCTGGCCCCGGTATCTGAGCTTCGCCGTCAGCGTGTACGCGAGGGCACCGGCCGCCAAAAACGGAACGGGAATAAAGGCCCACCATGCCAGCGTGGTGTGGTAGGAAAACAGCATGAGGCCGACGATCATGATCTGCAGGACAGCCACGGCGCCCTGTTCGATGCCGTCGATCAGCACGCGTTCGACGGCGTTCACATCCTCCATCACGCGCGTCATCAAATCACCCGTCGCGCGATTATCAAACCAGCGCAGGGGAAGCGTTTGAATGTGCGAGTACAGGTCGCTTCTCAGATCAAATATCACCTTCTGTTCGAAGGTGTTGTTAAATATGATCCGGGCGCCGTTCAGCAAATCACGCGCCGCAAACGCGAGCAACGCCCAGCCCACCAGTGGCCAGACACGCTCGCCCCGCCCGGCGCCCACCTCGTCGACGATGATCTGCGTGACCTTCGGAAATACTATGACAAGGGCTGTGGACAGCAATGCGCAGCCAAGCGTCCCCGCAGCCCATCCGGGGTACCGTCGCAGATAACGGAAAACCCGCAGAACGGTACTCACTTGATGACCTCAAACTGACTCATCAGGCAGAACGACCCGTAGCGCTTTTCAACATCCGCGTCGCTGAGCGTGCGCAGCCTCTCCAAACTGAAAGCCTCCACATTGTAGCTCGC
This sequence comes from Chthoniobacteraceae bacterium, assembly GCA_947449735.1. GTDB lineage: Bacteria > Verrucomicrobiota > Verrucomicrobiia > Chthoniobacterales > Chthoniobacteraceae > Chth-196. The sequence continues at coordinate 25,366 of CANFTB010000020.1, forward strand.
CATGACGCTACCAAAAACCACAGCACTCTTCAGGTCTTGAAACTGCACCGGTCCGTGCACGTTCTTTGCCAAGTAACCGGCGAGGCCGCCTGCGAAAGTGTCTCCTGCGCCGGTGGGATCGTGAATGTCCTCGAGCGGGTATGCGCCGCAGGAGAAAAACTCGTTCTCCCCGAAAAGGAGGCAGCCGTGCTCTCCCTTTTTAATGGCCACGTAGCGAGGTCCCATCGTGAGTATCTTCCGCCCGGCCTTCACAAGGCTCGTCTCGCCGGTGAACTGGCGCGCCTCGCTGTCGTTCAAGATCAACATGTCGACCCGCTTGAGAAGTGCCTCAAGGTCGGCCCTAGCGATGTTGATCCAGAGGTCCATGGTGTCGGCGATCACAAACTTCGGCCGGCTCATCTGGTCCAGCACATGGCTCTGGAGCGAGGGCGCGATGTTTGCGAGCAGCACGAAAGGCGTCTGCTGGTAGGCCGCGGGAAGCTCCGGGGTGAAATGCTCGAATACGTTGAGCTCCACTGAACGCGTTTCGCGGGTGTTCATGTCCCACATGTATTCACCCGACCAGCGGAAGGTCTTACCCGCCGCCCGTTGCAGGCCGGCGAGGTCTATGTTCCGTTTTTCGAGAAACTGGACATGTTCGGGCGGAAAATCGTCCCCCACAACTCCGATCAACTGCACGGGCGCGAAAAAACTCGCGCTCACTGCGGCGTAACTCGCGGATCCCCCGAGCAGATCGGCGTGTTCTTCAACCGGCGTTTTAACCGTATCAAGGGCGATGGAACCAACAACGAGGACGGACATAAATGGAATAAGGATGGGTGGGTGGAGGGACAGAATGGGGGCTGCGCGGCGGCTCGGCAAGCCGCGGAAACCAGCCGCCTCTCGGTGCTAGCCGGCGAGCCTCGTACAAGCCTGGACCGTGTTGTGCATCAGCATCGCTATCGTCATCGGCCCGACTCCGCCCGGCACCGGCGTGATGGCCCGGCATTTCGGCGCCACCTCCGCAAACGCCACGTCACCGACAAGCTTCGTTCCACTTGCAGTACTGGCGTCGGCCACCCGGTTGATGCCGACGTCTATGACAACGGCTCCCTCCTTTACGAAATCCGCCTTCACAAACTCCGGCTTCCCGATCGCCGCGATCAAAATATCCGCCGTCCGGCAGACCGCCGCGAGATCCCGCGTTCTTGAATGGGCGACGGTGACGGTGGCATCGCCGCCGGGACCTTTTTGCATCAGCAACAGCGCCATTGGTTTTCCAACGATCATAGACCTTCCGAGCACCACCACGTGCGCGCCCGCAGTCTCCACACCGGCCTCAATCAGCAGCCTCTGACAGCCTAAGGGCGTGCACGGCACAAATGCGTCCTCCGCCCCCAACACCACCTTCGCCACGTTCACCGGATGAAACCCGTCCACGTCCTTGCGCGGATCGATCGCTTCAATCACAGCGCTTTCGTCGATATGCGGCGGTGGAGGCGACTGCACCAGGATTCCGTGGATCGCGGGGTCGGCGTTTAATTTACGCACCAAGGCTACCAGCTCCTCCTGAGTGGTCGCGGCTGGCAACTCGAATTTCTGCGAATACATCCCCAGCTCATGGCACGTCTTGTCCTTGGACCGAACGTAAGCCCGTGATGCAGGATCATCCCCCACTAGCACCACAGCCAGTCCCGGTACATGTCCGCGGAGTTTCAGCTTTTCGACCTCCGTTCGAATTTCGAGCAGGATTTTTTGCGCTACCGCCTTCCCGTTAATCAGATTCATGATCGCGGAGTATGCGTGCAGTTGCCGCGTCGGTGAATTCGAAAAACACGCCTGCCCGAACAGCACGCGGCCGTCCCCCCGCCCACGGACCCGTAGTCGCGCTTCTTTTAGCGGCCCAGCAGTTCCTCGAGACGGCGCACCTGGGCCTCCGCCTCGTCCTCCGCGGCAGGCGGAATCAAAATCGTTTTTTGAAACGTGATCTTCACTTTGGAAAAGGGCTTGGGCACGCGAAACCCGTCCCAGCTGCGCAGTTCCCAGTAGCTCTGATAGTCCACGCGAATAGTCATGACCGGCCTTCCGGTTTTGGCGGCGAGGTAAAGCAGCCCAGGGCTGACCTGATAAACCGGGCCCCGCGGGCCGTCCGGAGTGATAGCGACATCCGAGCCTTCCAAGAGCCTGTTCTGAAGCTGGCGCAGCGCGAGCACACCCTTGCGGGAACTCGAGCCCCGTACCGTCTCCATTCCGAATCCGGCGACAAGGTTCGAGAGCAACTCACCATCGCGACTGGCGCTGGTGAGAATCGTCAGCCGGCGATGTCCTCTGCAAAGCCACTCAAAACATAACGGCAGGCACAGGATGCGATTGTGCCACACGCCCACCAGCCAGGGATCCGGTCCGGTGCGCTGCATATAGCCCGCCTCGTCCACAAACGTCCACCGCAGGGTGCCTCCAAGCAGCCTCAGCAGCACTCCTCCAAGCCACAACAGCAGCTGCCTGCCCATCACTCCAAAGGCTCCTTCCAGCGAAACATTCCCGGACTCGGCGCACCCAACTGGTCGAGAATCCTGTCGACCACTGTGTCCGCGATTGCCTCGAGCGTCGACGCGCCGCCGTAAAAGGAAGGGCTCGCCGGAAGCATCGTCGCTCCGGCCTCGATCAAAGTGACCACATTCCGCGCATGGATCAAATTCCAGGGCATCTCGCGCGGCACCAGCAGGAGCTTGCGGCGCTCCTTTAAAAACACGTCTGCCGCCCTCAAAATAGTGGAGTCGCTGGTCCCCGCCGCGATGCGCCCCAGAGTCCCCATCGAACACGGCACGATTACCATGGCGTCGAAGCGGGCCGAACCGCTCACAAACGGTACGTTCATGGTCTTGTCGCCGTGCTGTATGACCCCCTCGGGAACGCGCAGCTCCCCGAGTTCCTCGTGAATGACCTGGCGGGAGTAGGTGCTGTAAACCAGATGCACCTCATTTGCAGCCGTGTCCAGGCGCGTGAGCAAGCGTTGGAGATAAATGGCTCCGCTGGCTCCTGTTGCTGCAATGACGATCTTCATTCTAAATGGCTCCGTTCCCGCTTGGTCTGCCGCCGGCCTGGGCTAAAGGAGGCCTCCCGCGTGCAGCCTGTGGGTCATCTCGCCCTGTTTGGAAAGCAGCCTCGCGTAGGTGTCCTGGTGAGCGGCTTCGGGCGTACACCGGGTCCAGTTGTCCACCTCCACCATGCGGGCACTCAATTCCCGGAACGTCGCAGGTTTTCCCTGCGCCGCGTACCAAGCGTAGGAAGCCTGTATGGCCGCACCCAACGCCGCGCCTTCGGCGCTCTTCAAGCAGACGGTGGGAACGCCAAAAACATCAGCGCAGATCTGCCTCCAGACCGCGCTCTTGCTCCCCCCGCCGGTGAGCCGGATTTCAGACGGACGGATCCCGAGCTCCCGGAACCGGTTCAGACCATATGCCAGGCCCAGCGTGACCCCTTCCATCACAGACCGCGCCATGAAATCGGGTTGCATCGTCGCGGTGGTCAAGCCGTGAAACATCCCCGTCGCGGCGGGCAGGTTGGGTGTGCGTTCCCCGTTCAGATATGGAAAGAACAAAAGGCCTCCGGCGCCCGCAGGTGCGAGAAGGATGTGTTTCTCCATCTCGTCATGGGTCCATCCAAACAGTTTGCGGACCTGCTCCGTCGCCACCGTCACGTTCATCGTACAGGCCAGCGGCATCCACCGGTCGGTGGAGTCGCAAAAAGCCGCGACCTCGCCCTTGGGGTCGGTCACCGGCTCCGCGGCGCTGGCGAATACCGTGCCCGAAGTACCTAGGCTGACGGTTACAACGCCGGGCTGGACGTTGCCGGTTCCGATCGCGCCCATCATGTTGTCACCGCCGCCTGCGCTGACCACCGGGCTTCGTTCAAGACCCCATTTCACGCGCAGACTGTCCCTGAGCAGACCGATGGCCCGACGGGAGGAAGCGATCGCTGGAAGGGCCGCCGCGAGATCGGGGTCTATGAAATCCACGAGCGGCTTGCACCATTCCCTGGCCCGGACGTCCATCAGTCCGGTTCCGGAGGCGTCTCCGAATTCCATCGTGCGTTCGCCGGTGAGAAAGAAATTCAGATAGTCGTGCGGAAGCAAAACAGTTTCCAGCGCCTTGAAATGGTGCGGCTCGTTTTGCTTCAACCAGAGAATCTTCGGCGCCGTGTATCCGGGGAGCATCGCGTTTCCAGCCAGCTTGATGAGCTCCTCCGCGCCTCCAAACTTCGATTCAAACTGGCGGCACTGGTCCACCGTGGAGGTGTCGCACCAAAGCTTCGCGGGCCTAATCACGTGCCCGGCAGCATTCAAGGGGACGAACCCATGCTGCTGGCCGCTGACCCCGATGGCGGTGACTTCCTGCTTTCGTTGGCCCAGTTCTGCCAGCACCTGTGCCACCGTCTCCTCCACGGCATCAGTCCACTCCTGCGGATCCTGCTCCAGATGCCCTTGGGGAAGGCCCTCGATCATCCCGTAACTCTTTTGAGCGGCGGCTAATACTTTTCCTGTTTCCAGCTCGACGGCGATGGTCTTCGTGGACTGGGTTCCACTGTCTATCCCTAGGGAGATCATAGAAAAATTGTGCGTGCGAAACTTGGTTGCTGTACCTCGTCCCATTATCGTCCACAACGCTGCTCCAACAGGAAGCCGAAAACCACAGCCATGATCTCCAGACTGCTTCACACCCGTTACCGCGTCGAAGACCTCGACCGCACCATCCAATTCTACACGCGCGTCCTCGGCCTTGAGGAAGTTTCGAGGCATCGGTCGCCAAGAGGGTCGGAACTGGTCTTTCTCAAAGCACCGAAGAGCGACGAACTCATCGAAATCTGTTGTTTTCCAGCATCGGGACCCGTGGTCGTCGGCTCCGACCTCACGCACCTGGCCTTCGAAGTGGAGAATTTGGAGGCTTTCGCCAAGCATTCCGCTGAACTGGGCTACCCACTCTCCGACGGCCCGACCCAGACTTCCTCGGGAAGCGTCATCGCCTTCATCGACGCCCCTGAGGGTTACGAAATCGAGCTGATCGAACGGCCGAAAAGCTGAATCGCAGCTTCATAAACCGCCGGAGCCGCCCCCCAAAAAACATGCGAAAGACAAAACTTATCGCCACGCTGGGCCCAGCCACAGAGTCTGAGGAGGTCCTCCGGGGAATGATCGAGGCCGGAACCAACGTTTTCCGCCTGAACATGAGCCACGCGCCCCACGAATGGGTCCGCATGATGGTTCCGCGTATCAGGATTCTGGCGGAGGCCGCGGGCAGGGTGGTCGGAATCCTGCTCGACACCCAGGGGCCAGCGATCCGCACCGGAGACCTTCCCGACAAGATCCTTCTCAAGCGCGGAGACATCTTTGAATTCACCGTCGGCAAGGCGACGGCCTCCGAGAAATACTCCTCCAGCGTCAACTACGACGGCCTGATCGACGACATCTCCACCGGCGACACCGTTCTTGTAGACAATGGAATGCTCCACATGAAGGTGCTCTCCAAGGCGGACGGGCGCATCCGCTGCGAGGTACTCACCGAGGGCGTCATGGGATCACGCCGCCACATCAATCTGCCCGGCGTGAAGGTCAACCTCCCGCCACTCACAGAAAAAGACATCGCGGACGTGACGCTGGGATGCGAAATGGGCGTGGATTTTGTCGCCCTTTCTTTCTGCCGGGAGGCAAAGGACTTGGATGTTCTCAATAAACTACTTTCCGACCTTGGAAGCCAAGCCCGGATGGTTGCCAAAATCGAAGACCAACTGGCCGTCCGGAACATTGAAGACATCATACGCGCAGCGGACACGATCATGATCGCGCGAGGCGATCTCGGCATTGAATGTCCGATGGAAGACCTGCCGATTATTCAGCGGAAAATTATCAAGCGCTGCGTCAGGCTCGGCAGGCCCGTGATTGTTGCTACGCACATGCTGGAATCCATGATTCAAAATCCGGTGCCGACGCGCGCCGAGGTAACAGACGTTGCAAACGCGGTCTACGAACAGGCGGACGCCATCATGCTTTCGGGCGAGACCACGGTTGGAAAGTATCCTCAAAAATGCATCGAGGTGCTGGACCGCGTAGCGCGCAGGATCGAGCGGAGCGGAGGCGCTGGATTCGCCGCCGCCGCCCTTCTTTCCGAAGACAGGCAGAAGACCGCTCATGCCGCCGTGACGCTCGCCAATTCGCTGCAAGGCTCGTGCCTTGTGGTCTTCACCCGCAGCGGCGTGATGGCGGACTTCGTTGCCAACCTGCGACCCCTGCACTCGCGCATCTTCGCGTTTGCTCCGGCGGAAACCGTTGCCCGCAGGCTAACCTTAAACCGTGGAACCTACCCGCTGGTGGTTTCCTTCGACGGGGCCTCCGACGCCGCGATTCCTACGGCCATGAACATGCTTGTGGGGCAGGGCCTTGTGAAATCAAGCGACCGCCTTGTTTTTGTCACCGACGCGCCGGGCGGAACCTCCCGTTTTGACGCCGTCCAGCTCAGGACCGTCGAATAAACCGGATCTGGATTTTGAGCCGGACACCCAGCCCGGGCACGTCGCCTCTAAGCAACGCCCCGGCTTGGATGCGCTCCGCAGGAGCATCGTTACACCCCCCGCTGAAGGCCCAGCGTGCGGAGTGTCTCGGCTCCCTTGTAATGCCGTTTTAAACCGCTGTCTGTGAGCGCGGCCGCGGGAACGTAAATGATGAATTCGGCGAAACACTTCTCCGTGCCTCCCCGCTGCAGCTCCACGCCCTTTTTAGTCTCCCAAAACTCCTGCTGAATTTTCTCAAGCGCCCGGGACGCCTCGTCCGGGCCGAGGTCCTCACGCCGCCCGAGCACCCACACAAGTTCCGGGTCTTCGGCCAACGAAACTGGAAACGGCACAAAGGGGGCGGGCACAGGCTCCTCTTCCGCAAGCGCTGGATCGACCTTCACCTTGGTTTTGATCACCCGGTCGGGAAGTTCGATGGCGACCTCTAAACTAGACCCTTTTTCGTCCTTGGTGATCTCCACACTCTGCTCTCCGAACTGGGTCGTGAGTTCCCTTTCAAAGTCCTCCAGGGTCGCTGGTTCGGCGTCGGGAAGGCCGCCCTTCTCGCAGAACTTCTCAAACGCCTGAATGTTTTTTATCAGCCTCACCTCCTTGGCCACCTCCTGATAGATGGCGGAGGCCAGGTGCGTGTCGTCTGTGACTTTGGTAAGGGTCTTTTCCAGCAGCTCTAAAAACTGCATGTCGGTCAGGGCTTTTGTCTTCATAAGGTTTCCATTCTCGCACAACGACGGTTCTGCCGGCGATGACTCACGCTAGCCACCCTGCGACTTTCGCTATGCCTCCCGCGGGACCTCTCACAGGGCCTCACAAGGACACCCCGCGCTTCCATGGAATGAAATCATCCTGTCCGAGCTCAACCGCCTTCGGGACAGTTTCACCGCTTGCGGTCCGCAGGCTAAATTCCAAAAGTTCCTCCGCCAGGCCCTGCAAGGTCTTCTCGCCGCGGATCAACGCGCCGGTGTCGAAGTCAATGATGTCCGGCATCCTTTGCGCCAGCTCCGTGTTTGTGGAAATCTTCAGGGTCGGGCATATTGGATTCCCCGTGGGCGTTCCGAGACCTGTGGTGAACAGAATGAGGTTGCAGCCGGAGCCTGCCATGGCCGTGGTGCACTCCACATCGTTGCCAGGCGCGTACAGCAGAGAAACGCCGCCCCTTTTCACAGCGGGGGACCCGTAATCCAGGACATCGACAATAGGAGCCGAACCCCCTTTGGTCGCAGCTCCCGCCGACTTGATGGCGTCGGTGATCAAACCGTCCCGGATGTTTCCGGGGCTCGGGTTCATGTCAAAACCGCTCCCGCAGGCCTTGGCCTGAGCGTCGTATTCGGACATGCATTCTGCAAACCGTTGTGCGAGCTCAGGCGTTTCGCAACGGCGGCAGAGATCCTGCTCGGCTCCGCAAAGCTCCGGAAACTCACTCAGCACGGATGCCCCTCCCGAGGCGCACAGAAGGTCGGAAAGACGACCCACAACTGGGTTTGCGCTGATGCCCGAGAAGCCGTCGCTACCGCCGCATTTAACCCCCACCGTGAGCTGCGAAATCGGGCACGGCTCACGTTTGAAAAGATTGGCCGCCGCCACGCCTGCAAACGTCGCACGCATCGCCTTTTCCAGCATGTCGTTTTCCGACTTCGCCTTCTGTTGTTCGAACACGGCGAGCGGCTTGTTGAAGCCGGGATTCTGCCGTGCAATCTCCCTTTCCAAAATGGCGATTTGCGCGTGCTGGCACCCCAGACTCAAAACCGTCGCCCCAGCCACGTTCGGGTTGTTGAGGTAGCCGGCGATCAAGGCGCACAGCGCGTCCGAATCCTGTCTCGTTCCTCCGCAGCCGAAAGTATGTTGGAGAAACTTTACTCCGCCGACGTTTGGAAACAGCGGTTGCGGAAGCCCCCGCTGGCCTGCGCCAAGCGACACCCCCTCGAGCGCGCCAGCTTCCCCGTGCTTCAGCCAGTTCGTCACAAGGTCCTGCGCGTACGATTCGTAGGGCGAATTGCGGTGATATCCCAGCGCGCGGTTGAGGGCGCTCTGCATCACTGCAATGTTCCGGTTCTCGCAAAACACCAAAGGCACCACCAACCACAGGTTCGCTGTTCCAGCCCTTCCATCCGAGCGCTTGAAACCTTGGAAGGTTCTTCCCCTCCACTGTTGGACGTCGGGAGCGATCCACCCCTGCAGGCCGCTCTCGGGAACGAAGGGGTCCGCCGCGTGCACCAGATTTTCAGTCGTCAGGAGCGCGCCTTCCGGAACAGGCCCCCGCGTACGCCCGACAGTTACCCCGTACATCGTCACCTTGTCGCCGTCCTTGAAGTCGCGCGCTGCAAACTTGTGCTTGGCCGGTATTTCCTCCCGGACCGTCCACCCCCGCGCCTCCGTCGCGACATGCTGCCCGGCGTGAAGCGTTTGCAATGCGACAATAGCGTCGTCGACCTGGTGAATTTGCTGTATGAGTGACTTCATGGAAGTAATTTTTGAGCGGTGAATTTCCCTCGGAGCTGCGTGGTACAGTCTTCGCCTTCGAGCACCCGTTCTCCAAGGTTTTTCAACGCCCAGAGGATGAGGTTCGGCGACCCAGGCACCAAAGATGTTTTTCCGTACGCAGGAATATCTGGCCGTCGCTCAAAGCAGGCGAAGCATACGTGCCTTCGCCAAGCGAGTTTGTCGCCAACACTGCAAACCCGTCCACCGGTTTCACGACCCTGCATTCCCCCGCATCGTTTAGAAAATAAACAAGCCCCCCGGCACTGACCAGCGAGGCGTGCTGTCGCCCGAACCGCTCGGTCCAAACGATCTCTCCAGTATTTGCATCAAACGCGTGGGCAAATCCGCGGTCGTCCGTGAGCAAAAGCCAGTTCCCCTCTACGATGGGTGAGGGGACGTAGGATACCCCGACTGGGGACGGCGGGTTGTAATGCCAGGCGACGTGCGTGTTCGAAACATCGCCCCTTCCATCCGGGCGGATGGCCATCACGTGATGGGCGGGAAAGCCCCCGGTCATGTACATGAAGCGGGTTTTTGCACTGTACACCATCGACGCCACAAACTGATCCGTGGGCCCGTTGATCATCCAGAGGTTCTCTCCCGTATTCGGGTCGTATCCTGCAATGCACTTGGACCCAGACAATACCATCTGGGGCCGGCCATCCACGTCCTGGATCAGGGGCGCCACATAGCTTCGGGTGCGGTTTGGCCGCTCGATCCGCCACACCTCGCGGCCGTCCTTGCGGTCGAGCGCCACGATGTAACCCGGCCCGTCGTGATCGAAATTCAGGATGACCAGTTCCTTCCACAAGACGGGTGCACTGCAAAAGCCGTGCACGCTGCTGAACACCCCCGGGCGGACGCTCCAAACAGGCTTTCCGTCTGTTGTGTAGGCACTGACCACCGGCTCCCGGCCATCCAAAAATGCACAGTACACGTGCTCTCCGTCAGCCGCCGGTGTGCTGGACGCCCGGGAGTTCTCGGCGTGAATGCGCTCCGGCGGGGCGGACAGCACGGTTTTACGCCACAGTTCGGCTCCGGCTTCACGGTCGAAACACAACAAAAGACGTTCCCCCGCTTCCGCGTCATACGCGGCGGTGTAAATACGGCCGCCCGATACCACCGGGGATGCATGTCCCGGGGGACAGGGTGTCTTCCAAGCCACATTTTCCGCCGGGCTCCATCGCGTAGGGAACCCGGTGTCACTGCTCACTCCATTGCCTGAAGGGCCGCGCCAGACGGGCCAGTCTGTGCCGGGGGAAGACGCTGCGTGCGTGAGCAACAAAAGGGCGGCCAAACTGAATTGTCGGGGGGTCATGGCTGCGCCAGAACATAGCGGTTCCATGGGGGTGTCCCATTCAAAAATATTACCCGCTGCAATAAGGGAGGTCTCCCGGCCAAACAGCGGTTGCGTTTCGGCGTGAGGTGCAGTGAAATAAAGGTGCATGCGTATGTGCCGCCCGTTCATCCCATCCCTTTGCTCTCTTTTCGCCGCACCCGTCTTTGGTCTGTTTGCCCAGACCCCTCTGGAGCCGATCCTGGCGGAAGCTCCTGTTGAGACGGCAGAGACCACTGCGTCTCCTACAGCAACGGCGGCGGCCCCCAGTCAGGCTCCCGTTAACCAGATTACACCCGCAGCACCCGCGGGCAGTGCTCCAGTCAAACTGTCCTACTCCTCGTGCTCTGTCGAAGGGTCCTACGTGGCGATGACCTTTGACGACGGACCCCACGCCCAAAACACTCCCCGCCTCCTCGACATTCTCAAGCAGCGCGGCATCAAGGCCACCTTCTTTGTCGTCGGCAAAAATGCGGTGGAGTACCCTGACATTTTGAAGCGCATCGCGGAGGAGGGGCACGAAATCGCTAACCATTCCTTTTCCCATCCGCTCCTGGCTTCCCTGAGCGAAGCCGCGCTTCGCGAACAGCTTGATAAGACCCATCAGGCCGTGTTGAAAGAATCCGGCGTCGCCATGAAGGTGATGCGCCCCCCCTACGGTGCACTGAGCGAACCCCAACGGCGTTGGACCAACGCCAACTTTGGGTACAAGATCATCCTCTGGGACGTGGACCCGCTGGACTGGAAGTTCCGTGATGCCGCCCGCGTTGAAACCGAGATTCTGAGCCGCACACGCCCCGGATCTATTATTCTGTCCCACGACATTCACAAGACCACCGTGGACGCCATGCCCTCGACCTTGGATGCCCTCACCGCAAAGGGTTTCAAGTTCGTGACGGTGTCAGAGTTGCTGGCCATGGATCGCCCCGCGACTCCCCGGCCTCAGGATCCGAAACCCACGGTAAAGGCGCCTCCCAAAGCCGCTAGCAGCGAGAAAAAGACTGCTTCCGCGGCGCCTGCGAAGCCGTCCGAGTCCTCCTCCAAAAAAGCTTCTTCTCCAGCGTCTGCAGACAAGTCGACTTCCGCAAACCCGGGAGGCGCCCCTGTGAAACCTGCTCAGCAACCCATCCAACTGACCCAGGAGGAGCTTAGAAAAAAATGGCTGGAAGGCACTCGAGTACACTGACGAACGACCTGCGGGACCTTGTCGGCTTCGAAAAAGTTGCTGACGACCCCGCTTCTCTTCAGGCGCATTCCGGCGACAAGTGGTTCGCGAGCCGGCTGCCGGACGTGGTCGTCTCCGCAACGTGCACCAGGGATGTTTCGCTGGTTTTGGAATACGCCTCTTCGAAGAGCATTCCCGTAACGCCCAGAGGCGCAGGCGTTGGCTACGTCGGAGGATGCGTTCCGCTGCGCGGAGGAATCTCCCTCTCGCTTGCCGGGATGACGCAGATCAAGGAGATCCATTTTGAAGACGGCGTCGCCGTCGTAGAGCCCGGGGTGATCACGGGGCACCTCCAGGCCGAGGTTCGCAAGCAAGGGCTTTTTTATCCGCCCGACCCAGCAAGTTTGAAGGAGTGCAGCATCGGCGGGAACCTGGCCACGAACGCTGGAGGACCGCGCTGTTTGAAATACGGAGTGACCCGGCAATACGTTCTCGGGCTTGAAGCTGTGCTGGCGGACGGACGGGTGCTTCGCGCCGGGGGGCGCACACACAAGAACAAGACGGGTTTTGATCTTGTCGGCGTTTTCGTGGGTTCGGAGGGCCTACTGGGCGTTATCACAGAGGCTACCCTGCGCCTGCTTCCCCTTCCTCCGGCCCGCGCCACTCTTTCCGCAAGTTTCGCCACTTTTGCGGAAGCGGCGGCGGCGGTTCAGGCGGTTTTCCGGGCCGGGTTCCTGCCTTCGGCCCTGGAGGTTGCGGATGCATTTACCCTGCAAGCTGCTAGGGAGTTCTGCGGAACCAAGCTTGTGCCTGCGGGCGAGGGTCATCTCCTCATTGACCTCGACGGCCAGCCGGCCTCGGTGCGCTCCGAGGCCCGCGCCTTGCAGCTGATTTTGAAGGGAAGCGGCGCCCGGTCGGTGAAGAAAGCGCTGGGCGAGGAGGCCTGCGAAGCGCTGTGGGAATTGAGGCGCCGGTTCTCAGCCTCTCTTAAGGCGACGGGTTTAGTGAAACTCAACGAGGATATCGTCGTTCCGAGGGGCCGCCTTGTCGATCTGGCTCGCTTCGCGCAGGAGTTGCGCGAGCGGTCGGGCTTTCCCATCGCCTGTTTCGGGCACGCTGGGGACGGGAACATTCATGTAAACATCATGGCGGCCCGTTACCGGGAGGACGCGGCCGTCCGGGAAAAAGTGGAACAGGCGCTAGATGAGCTTTTTACCCAGGTATTGAACTGGGGCGGGGCGATTACCGGAGAGCACGGGGTGGGCATCGCCAAGCAGCGCTGGTGGAATCAGGCAGTCTCACAGACGGGGAGAGAGGTACACGCCGCGCTTAAATCGGCCCTCGACCCGGCCGGGTTGCTGAATCCTGACAAGTTCGTGACAATGACCGGGCTCCGTTGACTCGCAGGAGCACGTGTGTTATCCCTTTCCCCCGTTCGTCAGGGCTCAGATACTCACGCTCATGTTAGAACGAAGTGTATTGGTTCTCAACCGCTTATGGCAGGCCGTCAACGTTTGCTCTGCCCGTCGTGCCTTTGTCCTCCTGTGTTCAGGGCAGGCTCAGGTGGTGCATTCTGAAGGAACCAGTTTTTTGACCCACGACTTCGAAAGCTGGCGCGATTTTTCAGCCCGGGAGCCGGTCGGTGAAATGGTGAGCACCGTGTCGCTGAAAATCCGGATTCCCCAGGTCATTGTGCTGCTCCTTTTCGACCGCGTCCCGCGGAAGGAGGTCAAGTTTACGCGGCACAACATCTACGAACGGGACAAAAACACCTGCCAGTACTGCGGGAAGGTGTTCGACAAAAAGAACCTGAACCTTGACCACGTCATTCCACGGGACCGCGGGGGAGAAACCAACTGGGAGAACATTGTCTGCTCCTGCATAAAGTGTAACTCCAAGAAAGCCAACAGGCTGCCGCACGAAGCCGGAATGCGCCTCAAGCAGAAGCCGGAACGGCCCAAATGGCAGCCATTCCTCCACATCACTTTCGACACGAAGCCTCTGGACAGCTGGAGGCACTTCATCGACCTCGCCTACTGGCACGTCGAGCTGGGTTAGCTGCTCGCGGCGGCACCCGCTGAAAGACAGCGTTTTATCGGCCTTGAGAAGGCGCCCTGCCTCTTTGGCGCCGTATCCGTTAATTTTGCGTGGGCAGGAGTGGAGTTTAGCTTAAGTTGCCTGCGAACATTTCAACAATTGAAGTGTCGTAAGACCACCGCGCATGTCCACCACACAGGAAACCCAGACGCCACCTGCCTCCACAGGCCCCTCCCGCACGTCCACACCCCAGGAGCTCACCGAGCAAATCCGGCTGGCCAGCCAGTGGGTCGCTCCCCTTCAATACGAAATCGGCAAGGTCGTGGTGGGACAGAAAGCCTTGGTGGAAGGCCTGCTGATCGGGCTGCTCACAAACGGGCACATTCTTCTGGAAGGCGTGCCGGGGCTGGCGAAGACGCTGACTGTCAAAACCCTTTCCCAAGCCATTCACACCGGGTTTCAACGCATCCAATTCACCCCAGACCTGCTTCCGGCCGACCTCATCGGTACGTTGATTTACAACCCGCGGACGGGCGAGTTCACTACCAAGCAGGGGCCGCTTTTTTCAAACCTCATTCTGGCGGACGAAATCAACCGGGCGCCCGCCAAGGTGCAGAGCGCCCTGCTGGAGGCGATGCAGGAACGGCAGGTGACCATCGGCGACCAGACCTACATGCTCCCGGACCCGTTTCTGGTGCTTGCCACGCAAAACCCTCTGGAGCAAGAGGGAACCTATTCACTTCCAGAGGCGCAGCTGGACCGTTTCATGCTCAAACTCAAGGTGGGCTACCCCACAAGAGCGGAAGAGCGGTCCATTCTGGATCTCATGGGCACCTCTGCTCCGAAATTGGAGCCGCAGCGCGTCATCGACCCGAAGGACATCGTCCAGGCCCGAAATATGGTGAATTCCATCTTCGTGGACGACCGGGTGAAGGACTACATCATCAGCATCGTGTTCGCCACTCGCGAGCCGGCGTCCTTCGGCATCCAGGGCCTCGACGGCATGCTGCGCTACGGCGCCTCCCCTCGCGCGACAATCGCGCTGACGCTGGCGTCTAAGGCCCGCGCCTTCCTCGCGGGACGCGGTTTTGTGACCCCGCACGATGTGAAGTCTGTCGCAGCAGATGTGCTTCGCCACCGCATTTTGGTCAGCTACGAGGCCGAGGCCGAAGATCTTACCAGCGAAGCCATCGTTGCCAAGCTGCTCCAGCATCTCCCTGTACCCTAGGGCCTGCCGCAGGCCACCGGCACCATGGAGGATACAAAAGAAATTCTGAGCAGGATCCGCCGTCTCGAACTGCGCACCCGAGCCCGGGTGGAAGCGGCCTTCTCAGGCCAGTATCGGAGCATCTTCAAAGGCCGGGGGATGAACTTTGAGGAGGTGCGCGAATACCAGCCCGGAGACGAGGTACGGACCATTGAATGGAATGTCACGGCCCGGCTGGGCGAGGCGCGAGGCGAGGCCTATGTGAAAAAGTTCACGGAAGAACGCGAACTGTCGGTCATGCTCGTGGTCGACATCAGCCGGTCCGGGGACTTTGGAAGCGTCGACCGCAGCAAAAGGGAGGTGGCTGCGGAGGTTGCCTGCGTACTGGCTTTCAGCGCGATCCGTAACAACGATCGCGTCGGGGTTCTGCTGTTTTCCGATCATGTAGAGCTGTATCTTCCGCCACGAAGGGGCCGCCGCCACGCCCTGCGCATCGTGCGCGAGATCCTTTTCTTCGAGGGCAAAGGCCGCGGCACGGATGTGGGCGGCGCGCTTGAACGACTCAACCGGCTTTTGCGCAGGAGAAGCGTTGTGTTTCTCTTCAGCGATTTCCAGTCGCCTCCATTCGCTCGACCCCTTGGCCTCACCGCTCGGCGCCACGACCTCGTCGCGCTCCCGCTGACAGACCCGCGCGAGGAGACGCTCCCCGACATCGGCACCGTGCGGCTGGAGGATGCCGAAAGCGGCGAACTGCTGGAAGTGGCGACCTCCGATAAAAGGGTCCGGAAGGCTTTCGAAGACGGTGTCCGCGCCCAGGCGGAAGCCCTTGCCTCGGAGCTGCGCAAGGCAGGGGTCGACAGGGTTCCGCTTCGAACCGACAAAGACTGGCTGCCCGCCCTTCAAAGCTTTTTTAAAAACCGCGAGCGCCGCGCCGGAATCGCCGTATGAGGGCCTTTGTTCTAATCCACTCCCTTTTACTCGGCCCCGCGTTGCTGATGGCGGCCGCGCAGCAGGCCATGCCAGGAAATGCGGCCGCGCCGGACGGCGAGGGTCTCAGGGACGTTGCCCCCCCCGTGATGATTTCCGAGTGGACCCCGAAAGCCATCGCTGCGGCCATCGCTGCCGGCCTTTTAACCGTCGTGCTTTTGACGTGGGCTATCCGTGCCTGGCTGAGGCGTCCCAGGCCGCTGCCCGTCCCCGAATCCGCCTCGGCCATTGCTATACGCGCCCTGGACGCCCTGGCAGGTCCAGAGGGAAAGGCGATGAGCGCCAAGGAGTTCTCCGCGGCTGTGTCCAAAGTGATCCGCCGCTTTTTGGAAGCGCGGCATGGCATAGAAGCCCCAAAGCAAACGACCGAAGAGTTTTTAGAGCTGGCGGAACGCTCGAACAAATTTGCCGTCCCTATTCGCGAACAGTTGCGCACTTTTCTGAGCCGTTGTGACGAGCTCAAGTTTGCGCCCCTCTCTGCGGTACATGACGCGCGGGAGCAATTGCTCAACGCCGCCAATCAGTTTGTGCGGGAGGATCTGGCATGAGTTCGGAAAACCTGGTCTGGAATACGCCGTGGGCCCTGAGCCTTCTTGCCCTCCTCCCCGTTCTTGCGTGGCGCCTCGCAGGCAGCGGAACTGTGGCTGCGGTGCGTTTCCCCGGTGTTTCGCTGCTTCAGAAAATAGGGCGGCCGGTAAGGGCTTCATGGGGGCGCATGCGCTTTGGCCTGTTGCTTTTAGGCTGGTCCCTGCTTGTTGTTGCCCTCGCCCGCCCGCAGCTTGCCAAGGACCTCGAAATCGTCAAGGCCAGCGGCATCGACATCCTCATAGCCCTGGATGTTTCCCGTTCGATGCTTGCTGAGGACTTCACCATCGGCGGCAAGCGCGCCTCCCGCATTGATGCGGTGAAACAAGTCACCGAACAATTTCTCGAAGGCCGACCGAACGACCGCATTGGAATCATCGCCTTTGCCGGCCGTCCGTATCTGGTGAGCCCCCTGACGCTCAACCACGACTGGCTCAAAGAAAATCTCAAACGCATCCGCATCGGCATGGTCGAGGACGGCACTGCCATCGGTTCCGCACTGGCTTCCGCCTCCCGGCGTCTTGGAGAAAACACGGACGCCCACACCCGAATCATCGTGCTCCTCACCGACGGCGACAACAACGCGGGCCAGATCTCACCCAACACGGCCGCGGAAGCAGCACGGGCTCTGGGGATCAAGATATACACCATCTGCGCCGGAACCCAAGGCTATGTTCCTATCCCGGTTAAGGATATGTTTGGAAACACCGTTTACCAGCAGGTGCTCGTCAGCGTCGACGAATCCCAGACGCGCAAGGTCGCCGAGATCGGGGGAGGCAAGTTCTACCGCGCCACGGATTCGACAGCCCTGAGGAACATCTTTGAGGATATCGACCGCCTCGAAAAGGTTCCGATCGAGGCCCAGCGTTCCAGACAGTTTCGCGAGCTATTCTTCTGGCCGCTCGCTGCGGGATCCGTGTGCATTCTGGCGGCCCTTTCCTGGGCGCTCTCTATTGGAAGGAGGCTCCCATGAAGTTTATTAATCCCAACGCTCTCTGGGGCCTTCTGGCGCTGCCGCTGCTGGCCCTGCTCTGGATCGCCGCCGGGCGAAACAGCGCAAAGAAAATTGCCTCTCTCGTCGCAACAAGGCTTGTCCCCGTTCTGGTTGGCGAAGCTTCCGGCAGGCTCGCACGTTTCCTTTTTTTACTGCTGGGCACCGGCCTCTCCGTCTGCGCGCTGGCTCGGCCCCAGTGGGGACAGACCACTACCGAAACAAAAGGGAAGGGTCGTGACATCATCCTCATTGTCGACGTCTCGCGCTCCATGCTGGCCGCAGATCTCCCCCCCTCGCGGCTACAGCGCGCCAAACTTGCCGCCGAGGATCTGGTCCGACAACTGCCAGCAGACCGGATTGGCTTGGTTGCTTTTGCGGGCTCGGCCTTTCTGCAGGCGCCGGTGACGGCCGACCATGCTGCTGTTCTTTCAGCTATTCGCGAGCTGGATCCAGAGATCATCCCGCTTCCCGGGACAAACATTTCAGGCGCGCTACACTGCGCGGACGACGCCTTCGACAGGACGGAGGGTGGCCAGAGGGCGATCGTGCTCATCACGGACGGGGAGGAGCTCGAAGAGGATGCGGTGGCCCTTTCGCGGGAGTTGTCTCAAAAGATGCGGGTTTTCACCGTCGGCGTGGGCAGCGCCGAAGGCTCTGTTCTTGCGATCCCGTCCCCACGCGGGGGAACGGAGTACATCCGGGATGGAGAGGGTAATGTCGTTCAATCCAAACTGGATGAGGGACGTCTTTTGCAAATTGCCGAAGCGGGCGGAGGATTTTACACGCGGCTTGTCTCAGGACCGGCGGAGATGAAACATATCGCGATGGACGGAATCGAATCCATGGCGGAACACGACGTGATGACTCAAAACCAAACCCACGCCATCGAGCGTTTCCAGTGGCCGCTGGCGGCGGGCGTTTTTTTCCTAACACTCGGCATGTTGCTCGGTGAAAAGCCACGCCGGCGCGCCGGCGCCATTCTGGCCTTCATTTTGTGCACGCTTCCGGGAACGGGCGAGGGCGCAGTGAATGCCGGCACCGCCTTGTACGATGCCGGCGACTACGCTGGAGCCCAGCGCGCGTTCACCGAAGAGCTGTCGGGCGACCCCGGTTCGCCAAAGCGCGCCTTCAACTTGGGCGTGGCGGCGTACAAGAACCAGAAGTGGGCCGAGGCTATCGACGCTTTTGGAAAGGCGCTGGCTTCACAGGATCCCCAGCTCCGCAGTCGCGCGGAATACAATCTCGCCAATACGCTTGTGCAACAGGCGCGACAGGGACGCCGCGGACAGGACAACAAAGCTTTGGAGCAGGCCATCTCCCATTACGACGAAGCCACCAGGAGGGATCCTCTTTTTGACGACGCCAAACACAACAAAGAGTTTGTGCGCAGGTTGCTGGAGCAAAAGGAACAGCAGCAGCAAAAGGGAAAGGACAATTCGAAAGACAAAAACAAAAGCGACAAGGACAAGGAGGAAAAAGACAAAGATCAGCAGGACAACAAGGACGGCGACTCCAAGGACGGCGACCAAGATAAGGAGCGCTCGCAAAAAGATGGTAAGGACGGAAAAGAAGGGAAAGACGGCGACGAGCAAAAATCCCAGGACTCCTCCGGAAAAGATGGCAGCCAGCAGGGCGATCAAAAGGGAAAGGAAAAGGATCAGAACAAACAGGCAAATAACGGGAACCAACCCGAGCCCGTTGAGGAAAAACCGGGAGAGGAAAAAGAACGCGGCGAGTTGAAAGACTCCCCCTTGGTCGACCGACCGGAAAAGGGCGAAAAGAAAGGCGAGGAGTCGAAGATGGCGGAGGGTGGCAATTCGAAGATGACGAAAGACCAGGCTGCGGCGCTTCTAGAGGCGCTCAGAAGTGAAGACCGGCGTGTTCAGGTCTGGGCGCCGAACAAACCGGAGGCGCCAAGCAGCGGGGCCCGCGCAGCCAAGACTTGGTAAATCGGCTATGACGACTCTTTCAGGCACCCTTCCAGAAGCGTTCAGCCGCCCGTTTTACCGTCGCCTTGTCTCGCCTTTTGCAACGTTTCTCCTTTGCTGGCTGGCGCTGGTCGATGGCCGGGGTTTGCAGGGCGCCGAAGTCTCTGTGAACGCTTCCGTGCAGCCCGCTTCGACGACTGTCGGGGAGCCGGTTCAGCTCAAAATCACGGTGAACGGCACCCAGAAAGTTTCCGAACTTCCAGCAGTGAACATTCCGGGCGCACAGACGCAGCACATCGGTGCTTCGACCCAAATGCGCCTCGTGAACACCGAGCTCTCCGTCTCAATCACCCACACGTACCTCGTGACCCCGGGGAGAAGCGGTGACCTGATTATACCCTCCCTTGAAGTGGTGGTTGAGGGGCGCAAGTATCAGACGGAGCCGCTCAAGTTGCCCGTTGCAGAGCCCGGTCAGACCGCTCCCTCTGTTCCTCAGGCCGGACCGTTGGCAGAGATCCAGCTTCCGAAACGCCCAGTTTATGTCGGCGAGGCCTTCCAGTCCGAGGTGCGGCTCTTGGTGCCTTCCGACCAGCGCTGGCGCATCGAGCGCATGCCCGAATTCGCTACGGACGCTTTCACTAAAACTCCTTTTCAGTCCCCCCAGCAGCGCCAGGAATCGCGCGACGGCAAAGACTTTGATTCCTGCACCTTCCGCTCTGTGCTCACCGCCATCAAAAGCGGCTCTGTCCCCCTGGGTCCGCTCACTTTTAACGTTCAAATAGCGGCCCCCCGGAAGAAAAATCCACAAACCAATCCTCTTGGGGGCCTCCTGGATGGCTTTCCCTTCGACACTCAGCCCACAGCGCTACAGGAGCGAAAAGTCATCCTTGAGGAACAGCGTGTGGAAGTGAAGGAGCTGCCGGCAGAAGGCAAGCCCACCACCTTCCGCGGTGCCATTGGACGCTTTCGCTTTAGTGCCTCCGCCAACCAGACGAAGGTGAAAGCTGGCGAGCCGGTTGTCCTCACGCTTCAAGTGGAAGGCGAGGGGAATTTTGACCGCATCGAAATGCCTCCACTTCTCCAACCCGAAGGCTGGCGGCTCTATCCGCCGGAAATTAGTTTCGCGAAGTCCGACGAGACCGGCTTCCGGGGCGTGAAAACTTTCAGAGTGGCCCTTGTCCCAGAAAAGGCACACACGCAGACGCCTCAGTTTGAATTCGCCTCCTTCGATCCCGAGAATGGCGCTTACCAAATCACAAAAAGCTCAACCAGCGCCCTTGAAGTGGAAGGTCTGAAACCTGCCCCTCCGGAACCCCCTCCTTTACCCAAGCCCGCTCCTGAGCCTCCCAAACCCCCGGTTGCTACCGAGTCCGGTCTCATCGAGTCCAATTTTCAAGTTCCTGTTCCCTCCCCCCTCTGGTCTTCGCGCCGCCTGTTTCTAGGCGTACAAGCCGGCATCGGTCTTCTCCTCGGGGGCTGGCTGCTCGCCGGCGTTTTGCGAAGATCCCTGCCTCGGAAAGGCGCGTCAAAAGCCCTGCTAGCTGAGGCCTCTGTTCTGGAGTCCCAGTTGCATCGCGAGGCGGATCTCAGTCGCTTCCTGCGTTCCTCCGTCAGGATTCTTCAGCTGCGTACAGCCGCGAAATCAGACTGTCAGGCGGTAGCTGTGGACGCCGACACTGCCATCCATTCTTTCCGCGTCGAAGGCGAGGCCGCGGCTGAGATCCGTTGGTTGTTCGAATCGGACGCTGAAAACCAGTTTGCCGGTTCACAAAATTCCAGCCCGGTCACTGGACCGGTGAAAACACGCGTCACTGCTTTACTGAAGAAACTCGCATGAAGTCCTTTTTCCCATGCAACGTGTTTGTCGGTGGTTTTTTTTGGAGCCGGTTCCGGGCCGTTGCCCTGATGCTTCTGAGTGCTCTTCTTTCCCTTGGTGGAGTGTTTGGTGTTTCGCCTTTTGAGGAGGGCAACGCTCTTTTTAAGGAGAAAAAATATCCTCCCGCGGAAGAGGCTTACAACCGCTCTCTTGCGCTTGAAGGAGACACCCCTTCAACACGATACAACTTGGGGAAGGTGCGTGAGGCGCTGGGTGATCCCGGTGGTGCCATGCTCGAATGGGAGAGGGCTTTGCGCCTCGATCCTCAAAACGCGATGGCCCTCAAATCCCTCGCGGCCGCCCGCACCACTCTCAGCTCACGCCCCGATCCTGAAAGGTGGTGGTTAAACCTCCGGCCTCTCGGCGCAGCCGGAAAGGAACATTGGATTCTGGCTGCAGGCGCCTGGCTTTCGCTGGCAGGACTTTGTCTGTTGTGGTCAAAAAACTCCCGCGCCGAGGGTCTGACGACAGTCTTAGCCGGCGTTTTGATAGCGGTGCTTGGACTTCTCTGGTTCCGCCATTCTTCGGCCGAAGCCGACATGGCGCTGGTCAGGGCCCGGTCCATAGTTTTCCGGGCGGCTCCTGCCGATCCAGCACGCGCTCTGGAAGCGCTCAATGCGGGCACCCGTCTCCAACTGCTTGATGAGAGCGGCGGCTGGTCCCGCTGTCGCCTTGCGGACGGCCTGACAGGCTGGGTGCCTTCCAGTTCCATCGAGCGTCTTTCACCGGCAAAGTAAGTCGACCTGTCTCGCCGGGTGCCATTCACTGGACGCCTGGCGAAGATGCCGGACTTGGATCTGGGGGTGCACCCGCCCTTGATACTCGTTCCTCGTGAGTTCAAAGACGATGTCCCACGGAGGCGCCGGGAGTTTAGAGGGCTCCCCTCCCTTTTCAAAAGCGTTGAACCAGATCGCTCTGCTTGTCACTCCATTGCTTACCAACTCGAAGCTCACGTGTTTTTCCTTCAGGATCCGCGGCCGGGTGTGCGGCTTGACGCCTCTCAAAAGGAAGGCTGGGTGTGGATTCCCTATGCCGAACGGCCCAAGTCTCTCCTGCGCCTCGAGGAGCTCCATCGTCACTTCGCCTACGCTTAATTCCATGTCCGGAGCGGTTTGCGGCGTCAGATTCTGCTTCTTAAGCAGCTCCGCAGCATAGGTTTGAAAATTTTCTCTAAACCGGTCGAATTTCTCAGCCCTCACGGACAGGCCCGCGGCCATGTCATGGCCTCCACACTTTTCCAGATTCTCTCCGCAAGCCCTGAGCGCCTGCACCAATGAGAAGCCCGGGATGCTTCTGCAACTTCCCTTACCCAAACCCTGTTCATTAAACCCCACGACAATCGTCGGACGGTTGTACTTGTACATCAATTTGGACGCCGCGATCCCGATGACTCCCTCATGCCATCCGGAGCCTCCTATGATGATGGCGCTGTGCCGTTTCGGATCAAAATGCTGCTCTATTTCGTGCTCCGCCAGCTGGTAGACTTGCTCGCCTATTTCCTTGCGGCTCTGGTTCTCTCCTTCGAGTTCCCGGGCGAGCTCTGTCGCTTCCTTGTCGTTGGAGCTCAATAGCAAATCCAGCGCCCTGGTTGCGCTTCCAAGGCGGCCTGCAGCGTTAAGTCGCGGACTGATTTTAAATCCTATGTCCGCCGTCACCACAGGCGGTTGTACACCGGCCATTCCGGACAAAATCCTCAATCCGTGCCACTGGGTTCGCGCCATCTGGCGCAATCCTTTGAACACGAATATTCGATTCTCTTCCACCAGAGGAACGAGGTCTGCCACGCTTCCGAGGGCCACCAAGTCCAAGTATTCTTTTAACGCGATGCTGGCATTTGGCCTCTTTTTTAAGAGCGCATGCGCCACCTTAAACACAATCCCGACACTGCAGAGGTACTCGCCAGTCGTTCCTCGTTTCGGATTTACCAGCGCCACGCAACTAGGGAGTTCTGGCGGACATTCATGATGGTCCAGCACCACCACATCCACGCCTTTCTTGTTCAGGCCGTTAATTTCAGTCACTGAGGATGTTCCGCAGTCGATGGCTACCAGAAGTTCTGGTGCATACTGTTGAACGCAGCGCTCAACCCCCTTTGCGCTCAACCCGTATCCCTCGTTCATTCTATCTGGAATGAAACAAACCACATTGCAGCCGTAGGCTCGTAAGATTCGATGCAATAGTGACAGAGATGTCAGACCATCTACGTCGTAATCTCCGTATAGCACGACCCTCTGTTTCTTCTCTACAGCCAGAAGCATGCGGTCCACTGCCTTTTCCATGTCCGGAAGCAGAAAGGGATCGCTCAACGCCGCCAGTTTTGGTTCCAAAAATTGCTCCGCCTTTTCCAGCGTTTGGTGGCCCCTTTGATACAGGAGACGGGCTATCGATACCGGCATGCCAAGCTGATCCGCCAGCTGCCGGCATTCCGGCCACTCCTCCAGCTCGGGCAAAACCCATTGCATTGGTCCTGCCACGGCTACTTGAAGGCTTTCCGAAGTTTTGCCGCTGCTTCGGTTATGACATTCACCGCGTAGTCGATCTCGGCTTCTGTATTAAAATGTGACACAGAAAAACGCAGGCTCGCTCTGGCGTGCGTATCCGAACACCCCATTGCTTTTAGTACGTGTGACGGATTTACGGATCCTGAGGTACATGCTGACCCGGCGGAACAACAGATGTTTTTGTCATCGAGCAACATCAGCAGCGCCTCCCCGTCTAGTCCTTCAAAGGCTAAATTAGTGGTATTGGGCAGTCTGTTTTCCGTATCCCCGTTGATCTTCACTCTCTCCACGCGCTCCATCACTGAAGACTCAAACCGGTCTCGGAGTACTCGAAGCTGTTTTTCATTCCGTTCTAGTTGTAGCGCTGCAAGTTCGCTCGCCTTACCAAAGCCTACGATCGAAGCCACGTTTTGTGTGCCCCCCCTCTTTCCGTTTTCCTGACTCCCGCCTAGAAGATAGGGGGCCAACCGGGTTCGCCGGCTGCTGAACAATGCGCCAACTCCTTTAGGGCAATGCAATTTGTGCCCAGAAAGCGACGCGTATTGAATTCCAGAGTCCCCAAGCTTAACCGGAATCTTTCCAACCGCTTGAACAGCGTCCGTGTGAAAGTAGACCCCTTTTTTCTTGGCGATCTCTTTCAAATCGGAGATCGGGAATATCGTTCCCGTCTCATTGTTCGCCCACATCACGCTCACCAGAGCTGTATCCGATCGCACAGCTTTTTCGACTTCTTCCAAATCGACCTGTCCGTTGGCGTTTACTCCCAGCCAGGTGATTTCGTAGCCTTTTTTCGCCAGCGCTTCACACGTTTTCACCGTGGCGGAATGTTCGACCCGCGTTGTCACGATGTGCTGTCTGTCTGGATCTGCCGACAGAGCTGAATGAATCGCCGTGTTGGTGGACTCTGTTCCGCAACTGTTGAAGATGATCTCCGTAGGCTCGCATTGCAGAAGCTGGGAGACCCTTTCCCGGGCCTTTTCGATGGCTAGCGACACTTGCTTACCAAAACCGTACGCACTTGAAGGATTTCCGTACAGGCTCGTCAAAAAGGGCAGCATCTCTTCCACGACCTCTGGATCGACCTGCGTGGTGGCATTGTTATCAAGATAAACTAGGGACGCACTCATCTGTCTTATGCCTCTGATCGTATCGTCAACAGGTCGTATCATCCAAGAGAGGATGTGAGTTATTCACGGCTTCTGAATAAAAGGAGAAAAAACGAGCCGTTCTTCTTCTTCTTCAGGTTGTGAACAACTCGGAGGAAATGAAGTAAAACGTTTCCAGACAGGGTTTAGACGAATGAAAACCCTTGTCTACAAACACGGATGGAGTGTGAACAAGGACGACCAGGCAGGGAATAACTCAGAGTTGTTGGAAGTTCTCCGCACTTATTCACAAGTTGTTTGGAGAGTTATTCGATCCTTTGTCGGGTCCGGTAGCAGAGGGAAGGACTACGGTCTCCCAAGAGCGCAATTCAATTGCCAGCCTAGCGGCCTGGACCTCCGCGTCCTTTTTACTCCGTCCTGTTCCACGAGCCAGCTCGATGCCATTCCATACGATCCGTGACACAAACTGCTTTTGATGTTCGGGACCGAATTGTTCGACGACTTCGTACACTGGACTGACTGGAGTGATGGCTTGAAGAATCTCCTGCAGTCGTCCTTTCGGGTTGGCACTGGTGTCCTCTATGGAAAGGTCTTCAAGTTTGTCCCTGGTCTCTGTCAGAACAATGCGCCGGACCGTAACGTAGTCTGAGTCGAGGTAAAGAGCCCCGATGAGTGCCTCATAGGCGTCGGCAAGTGACGAAGCCCTGTTGCGTCCCCCAGTCGCTTCCTCTCCTCGCCCGAGCATGAGATACTTCCCCAAATCGAGAGCCTCGGCGTTTACCCGAAGGCCGTCGCGGGACACCAGGCGGGCCCTGAGTTTGGTCAGTTCGCCCTCTGGAAGTTCCGGGTATGAATCGAAGAGAAACTCTGTGAAAATGAGCTGGAGAACGGCGTCCCCCAGAAACTCAAGACGTTGATTGTCAAAATGATGCCGCTGGGTTTCGTAACCCAGGCTGGGATGGGTCAAGGCCTCCGCCAGAAGGAGAGGATTCCGGAACTTGTACTGAATGCGTTGTTCAAGAGGGTTCATGTTAAACGCATGGAGCGTGAGAGTGGCTTAAGAGGCGGAGGACAGCATTTCACGGACAGCCGAGACGGCCGCAGGCAAGCCGGAGGGATTGCGGCCAGCGCCCCGGGCACTGTCCGGTCGACCGCCGCCTTTGCCTTCGATGTGAGAGGCGGCGGATTGGATCAGCTTGCCTGCTTGAACACGAGAGGTGAAATCAGGAGCAACGGAAGCAACCAAGGATACGGTGGAATCCAGAACGCTTGAAAGGAATACGACGCCGGAGAAGGACGATTTCAAAGCTTCCGAAACGCCTTGAAGGGCATCGCCGGAAACCGATGGGACCGAGGCGATAAGCGACGGGATACCTGCAATGACTTCAACGTTTTTTAACAGGTCGGCCGCGAGATGACTGGCCTCGCGTTGCTGTGCGGCTTTTAAGGCTTTTTCGAGTTCCTTTTGCTGGTGCAACAGAGTCTCGATCTTGCGCTCAAGATCTACGAGCGGAGTGCCAAGGTTCGACGCCAAAGATCTGAGACGTGAGGCATCATCTGCGGCCAGGCGGTAGGCCGGCAGGCCAGCAACCGCTTCGATGCGGCGTATGCCCGCGGCTACAGCACCTTCCGAGATAATCCGGAAACCACCAATTTCGCCGGTGTGTCTGACATGCGTGCCGCCACACAGTTCCATGGAGTAACCGTTTAACGCACCTGCTTCGCCGCCGATCTGGACAACGCGCACGACGTCGCCGTACTTCTCACCGAAGAACTGCAGAATATTCTGGTTCTGACGGATTTCCGAATAAGGGAGGTCGACCCATGAGACCACGCTGTTCTCGACGATCCGCTCATTGACAAGGCGCTCGACATCCAAAATCTGGGCCGGAGTGAGCGCAGCGCTGGAGAAGTCGAACGTGAGCTTGTCTGTGCCCACAAAAGACCCCTTCTGTGAGGCGTCTGGAGAGACAACCTGATGCAGGGCCCAGTGAAGCAGGTGGGTGACGGAATGGTGTCTTTCGACGGCGCGGCGGTGAGCCTGGTCGACGAAGAGGAGGACCTCCTGACCGAGGGCGGGGGCATGGTCGCCGTCGATGAAATGAAGCCAGACCGAGCCGCTCTTGGTGGTCTGCGAGACCTTCCAGTAGTCGGCGCCCGCTTCCAGAAGGCCGGCATCACCGACTTGTCCGCCCATTTCAGCGTAGGCGGTGGACACGTCCAGAATGACGGCTGTTTTGTCTTTAACGGAAACGACTTCGAGAACCTTGGCGGGAGTTGAAAGACTGTCGTAGCCTACAAATTTCGTGGGCGTGACGGTTTCGATCTGGGAGAGGGTGATGATCTCCTTCTTCTGGGCGGCGCGGGCGCGAGCGCGCTGCTGCTCCATCAACACGTCAAAGTCCGCGGTGTCCACGGAGAAGCCGCGTTCCCTGGCCATGAGTTCGGTGAGATCGAGGGGAAATCCAGAGGTGTCGTACAACTGGAAGGCGAAGGCGCCCGAGATGAGCGTCTGGCCGGCCTTCTCCAGGCGTGCGAGCTCGTCGTTGAACAGGGCGATGCCGCGGTCGAGAGTCTTGTTGAAAGCAACTTCTTCCCGTTTCAAAACCTCCTCCACAAACGCCTGGCGGGAACGGATTTCAGGGAACACGTCGCCCATGGTGCGCGCGAGCACGGGAACGAGTTTGAAGAAGAAAGGATCTTGGAAACCGAGAACGCGGCCGTAGCGGATGGCGCGCCTCAGGATGCGCCGGAGAACGTAGTTGCGGTCGGTGTTGCCGGGCTGGATGCCGTCTGCGATGGCAAAGGACAGCGTGCGAATATGGTCGGCGATGACGCGGAAGGCGACGTCCAGGCGTTCCTGCGGGGTGACGGCAACCATCTGGCCGCTGCCGGAGAGCTGGGGCAGCGTGCTGCTGTAGCGGTGGCCGCAGAGTTTCTCCAGTTCGTCGAAGATTGGGCGGAAAACGTCGGTTTCGTAGTTTGAAATGCAGACGTTGCTGAACTCCGCGAAGTTGCGCGTGCCTTGGATGATGGAGCAGACCCGTTCGAAACCCATTCCCGTGTCGACGTGTTGGGCGGGAAGAGGAGAGAAGGAGCCGTCTGGATTGGCGTTGAATTGAATGAAAACGAGGTTCCAGATTTCAATGCATTCGCTCGAACCCATGTTCACCAGGGCGCCGCGCGTGTCCCCTGCGGGAGTCAGGTCGACGTGTAGTTCGGAGCAAGGTCCGCAGGGCCCGGTCTCGCCCATCATCCAGAAGTTGTCCTTTTTGTTTCCGTTGACGATGTGGACTTCGGGGTCGAGGCCGGCGCTGCGGAACAAGGTGGCCCAGAGCTCCCAGGCTTCCTGGTCTCGCGAGGCGGGATCGCCGAGCGAGGGGTCCGGCTGGTATATGGTGGCGTAAAGCCTCTGGGGCGGGAACTTCCACTGGTCCACGATGAGTTCCCAAGCCCACTGGATGGCTTCCTTTTTGAAGTAATCGCCGAAGGACCAGTTGCCCAGCATCTCGAAAAAGGTGTGGTGGTAGGTGTCCAGGCCGACGTCTTCGAGGTCGTTGTGCTTTCCCCCCGCGCGGATGCATTTCTGGGTGTCTGCGGCGCGCGAATCGAGTTCCGGAACGGCGCCGGCCCAGCGAGAGACGTCGGGTTGTTTCTGCCCCAGAAAGATGGGAACGAACTGGTTCATTCCCGCGTTGGTAAAGAGCAGGTTGGGAGAGTCCGGCAAAAGGCTCGAGGACGAGACCAGCGTGTGCTGCTTGCTGCGGAAGAAATTGAGGAAGGATTGGCGAATCTGGGCGCTCGTCATCATGGGGTGCGAAAAAAGGCAGATGGTAGGGAAAAGAATGCGGGGAAGCCAACTGTGTATTCAGGGGGCGTTTTCGGGGCGTGTGAAAAGACGCTTGGAAGCGCCCTAGCTGACCTGGGAAAGGTCCGTGGCGGGCGCGTTGAAAAGCAGCGAGCGGTACGCCTGGTGAGCTGGCTTTTCAAGACGGGGGTCCTCTTCGATGACGACAAAGGCCGCGGCTCTGGCTTCCTGCATGAGCGCCGCGTCCTTGATCATGTTTCCTATTTTGATCGGCGGGAGCCCGCTCTGGGCGGTGCCTAGAAGGTCGCCGGGGCCGCGCATTTCCCAATCGGCCTCGGCGATGTCGAAGCCGTTCGAGGTCCGTTCAAGGACCTGAAGTTTTTCAACGGCCTCCTGGTCGGCGAGGTCGGTTAGAAGGATGCAGTAGCTTTTGTGGGAGCCACGGCCCACGCGACCGCGGAGTTGGTGAAGCTGCGCGAGGCCGAAGCGTTCTGCATTTTCAATGAGCATCAGGTTGGCGTTGGGAACGTCGATGCCGACCTCGATCACCGTGGTGGCGACCAGCGCCTTGGTGTGGCCAAGTCTGAACTGCTCCATGATGGAGTCCTTTTCCTCGGGCGGGATGCGGCCGTGCAGGAGGGCGCAGGACATGGGAGCCAGCAGTTGGCGCCATTTCTCGAACTCCGCCGCGGCCGCTTTCGCCTCTGTTTTCTCGGAAGCGTCGATGAGCGGATAGACGATGTAGGCCTGCCTGCCGGCCTCCAGCTGTTCGCGGATAAACTTAGCCGCTTCAGGGAGTTTGGCGGCGTCGCGCACGCCCGTGACGATCTTTCCGCGGCCCTTTGGAAGCTCGTCGAGCGTTGAGACGTCCAGGTCCCCGTAGAGGCTCATGGTGAGGGTGCGCGGAATGGGCGTGGCGGTCATCACGAGCATGTCCGGGGAGCGGCCCTGGGCGCGCAGGGTGGCGCGCTGAAGGACTCCGAACTTGTGCTGTTCGTCGATGACGGCCAGGCCGAGGCGTTCGAACAGGTTTTGGCCGTGGAGCAGCGCGTGGGTGCCGACGAGGATCTCGGGTTGGTCGCTGGCCGGCGCGCTGGGGCGGTCGGGGCTGCCGCTGGCGACGGCTTGCTGCCAGCGGTCGTGGTCGAAGAGCGGAAGCGGGCCGGAGGCTTCGCGGCGGTTTCCGGTGCGCAAGCCGACGCGGAGGCCCAGGGGGCCGCAGAGGCGCTGGAATTGCAGGTAATGCTGTTCGGCGAGGATCTGGGTCGGAGCCATGAGGGCGGCCTGGAAGCCGGCTTCGACGGCGTAGAGCATGGCGGAGAGGGCGACCAGCGTTTTACCCGCGCCGACGTCTCCGTGCAGCAGGCGGTTCATGGGCCGCACGGAGGCCATGTCGGCGCGAATCTCGCCGATGCAGCGGAGCTGGGCGTCCGTGAGGGTGAAAGGGAGGCTGTCGAGGAGGCGTTGAAACAGCGAGGAGGAGGAGGCGTGGCAGAGGCCGGGTTCGGCCTGCTGTTGCGCCCGGCGCAGGGCGATGGCCAGCTGCATGGCGAAGAACTCTGTCAGAACGAGGTGTTTGCGTGCGGCGCCGAGGGCTTCGAAGGAGGCTGGGAAGTGGATTTGTTTTAGCGCGTCGAGGCGCGGAAGAGGGTCGAGCGAGGCGGGTAGCAGGGCGGGGATTTCCGCGGCGTCCAGATGGCGCAGGGCCTCCCAGATGAGGCCGCGGATGATGCGGGTCGAGAGGCCCTCCGTGGCCCTGTGGATGGGCGTGATGCGCTGGAGATGCAGGGAGGTGTCGTTCTCGTCCTCAAGGACTTCGAACTCTGGTTGTTCGATGACGATGTTCCGTCCGCGCCGCTTGGGTTTGCCGAACACGACGAGGCGCATGCCCGTGGCGACGACCTTTTCGACCCAGAAAAGGTTGTACCATTTCACCGTCAGGACGCCCGAAAGGGCGTGCGGATGTTCCTCCGCCAGAGTGAGTTCAAACGAGCGTGAGCGCCCCCTGCGCAGGACGTTCGCCTTTTGAACAATGCCGCACACGCACACGGGTGTGTCGGATTCCGCCTGCGGAAAACGGTCGAATTTCGAGCGGTCCTCCCAGCGTTTGGGAAAGTGGGAAACGAGATCCCCGAGGGATTCGATGCCCATTCGGGAGAGCTGGCGGACGCGCTGCGGGGCGATCCACGGCAACTCTTTGAGCGGGGAGTCCCAGGGCATGGGGAGCGATGGAGCGGGCTGGAGGCGGCTTTGGTAAACCGCCCCCCGCAAAAAAGGCAAAGGCTGGCGGGAGGGCCCCGCCCGGCGGGATTACTTGCCCGAAGGCTCGTCGAGCTTGGCTTTTACAGCGGCTTCGAGTTCTTCGTAGAGTTCGGTGTTGTTCTTGAGGACTTCCTTGGCGGCGTCCCGACCCTGCGCAAGCTGGGCGCCCTTGTATGAAAGCCAGGAGCCGCGCTTTTCAACAATGCCCTGTTCCAGGGCGAGGTCTAGTAGAGCGCCCGTGGAGGAAATCCCCTCGTTGTACATGATGTCGAATTCCGCTTCCGTGAAGGGAGGCGCGACCTTGTTTTTGACCATCTTCAACTTGGTGCGGTTGCCGGTCACCGTTCCGTCGGCCTGCTTGATGGCGCCGATGCGGCGGATGTCGCAGCGCACGCTCGCGTAAAACTTCAGCGCCTTGCCGCCGGGGGTGGTTTCTGGATTGCCGAACATCACACCGATTTTTTCACGGATCTGGTTTGTGAAGATGACGACGGTGCTGGCCTTGGAGATGAGCGCGGTGAGCTTGCGCAGCGCGGCGCTCATGAGGCGGGCTTGCGCGCCGACGGTGGCATCCCCGATGTCGCCTTCCAGCTCGGCTTTTGTGACGAGAGCGGCCACGGAGTCCAGAACGATGACGTCCAGCGCGTTGGAACGCACGAGGGTTTCGCAGATGCGCAGCGCTTCTTCACCCGAAGACGGCTGGGAGACTAGCAGTTCGTCAACCTTCACGCCGAGCTTCTTCGCGTAAGCGGGGTCGAGCGCGTGCTCCACGTCGATGAACCCGGCGAGACCGCCAAGCTTCTGGGCTTGGGCGATGACGGTGAGGGTCAGCGTGGTTTTTCCCGAAGATTCGGGCCCGAAGATTTCCACGATGCGTCCTTTTGGAAAGCCGCCGACGCCGAGGGCTCGGTCGATGAGAATGTTGCCGGTCGGAATGGATTCCACGTCCATTTGCTGCGCGGAACCGAGGCGCATGATGGCGCCGTCGCCGAAGTCCTTCTGGATTTGCTGCAGAGCAAGGTCGAGGTTTTTGTTACGGGCCGCGATGGCCTTGCTGTCGTCGGTGGAAGCGTCTGATTTCTGAGCCATAAAAAGGTCTATGAAAACTACACCCGCCAGACGGAGTGCAAAGGGAGAAATGTGGCTAGGTGGAGATTCCGAAAGGAAAGAAAAAACAAAGGGCGGGCCGGCAAAAACCGGCACCGCCCTGTAGAGGATGACGTGAAGTATGGCTAGAAGGTGACTGTGGCGCGGATACCCAGCACCCAGGCGTTGTTGTTCACCGTGGTGCCGCCGGGATGGTTGATGTACTGGATGTCCGGCTGGATACGCAGGTAAGGAGTCACGGGGAGGGAGTAGGTGATTTCCGTGATATTTTCGCGGTCCTGATTGTTTGGGTTGGGGCTGAACTTGTTGTGGGCCCAGGCTAGGCCCAAGCTGTCGGAGGTCTTGGCCAGGCCCGTGTAAACGACGCCCACCTGCACGGTGTCGCTCATGATGCTGCTCCTTTCGGGTGCCATGGTGCCTTTTAGAAATGCGGCGATGCCTTCCTTGGATTCCTTGGACTTCTGCCAGAGCGTCTGGTCAATGACATAGTACGAGGAGGTGCTAGTGCGGTGTTCGACTCCGGGTGCGCCCGAGGTGTCGGCGAAGTCGTCCGTGTGCCGCAGGACGCCGAAACGGATAGCTCCAGGATAGGAGCCGCTAGTGCGTTGGTAGCCCACTTCGCCGGTGTAAAGAGTGCCTTCGCTTTTTCGCAGGGCCCAGTCGGTGCCATGCCTTGCCCCGTGGGCGCGGGAACCGTCGGTAGGGTCGGCAAAGTCACTCGGCGACGGGTTGCCGTCGTAGACGCCCGCAAGAGCGTAGAGGCCTTCCAAGGGCTCCACTTTGAGTCGGATGCCGAGCGCACCGACAGGGTAGATTCCCAGCGGCATGGGCGTGACCACGGGATTTGGCATACCAAAGGAGGCATTGATGAAAAGGGCCGCTGAGTCTGAGAGGCCGAATTCATCATCGACCCGCATCTGGCCGACTTTGAGACCGACTTTGCCGTCGAGGAGCTTCTGTTCCAGCCAAAAGTCCACGAGCCGGGAGGTGTCGTAGGAGTCGATGTTGGAGAAGATGGAAGCGTCGCCCACCTTTCCGTCGGAACCGCTGGTGCCGTGGGGATAGAGGCCGCTGATGCGGAATGTGGCGTCTTTCCATCCGGCGGCTTTCTCCAGATTGACGTCGAGGGCGAGTTTGAGCAGGCCGTCAAACACCATGCTGCGTTTGATGCCGCCCTTTGGATTGCCAAAAGTTTCCGCAGTGTAGCCGCCTGTGAAGTCGAAGCCGCGTTCCTGAAGCGAGGAGCGGAGTCCGCCCCAGTCGCCCGTCAGACCCGAAAGCGCCCAAGTCTGGTTCTGTTCGGCAGCGTCCTTGCAGCAGGATTCCTCAGCGGCTAGCGGAAGGGCGAGCAGGGTCAGGCAGGCGAGGCCCAGCGGCAGGGCTTTGGATCGGCAAGGGGTGGTCATAGGTGAGGTGGTGTATGGCTGACGCAATGCGGACGAAGAGTGTTGAGAGCGGACGGGCGCCGGCAATCAAAAAAGCCCGCGACGTGGGTTTGCGAGGCGGTGCCGGGTTACTGAACCCGAAAACAGAAGTTCTCGCGGAGACACGGAGCCGCGGAGGGGGATAAATAATTTTGATTTATTGGTTTATATGATTTTTCTCCGCGCCCTCCGCGGCCCCGCGTGCGATCCCTTCTTCTCTTGTGCTTCGGCGTTCGGGCTGAATCCGACTTAGGATCCACGCCGCGATTTCAGGCATGTTTTTTACAGGCTGCCGTTGTTCGGGATTTCCTCTTTGAAAAAGAAACCCGTCTTTCCACACGCAGGCCGTCGGCGGATAAGGCCCCACTTTCTGGGGGTCGCTCCAGGTGTGCAAGGCGAGTACCCGGTTGGAGAGGGCCGCGGCGATGTGCATCGGACCGCTGTCGACGCTGATTGTCCAGGAGGCGCGTTGCAGGATGGCGGTGAGTTCCAACAGCGTGGTGCGGTTCAACCAGTTGTCCACGTTCGGAAGCGGTCCCGGCGGCGTGTCCGAGCGTCCGACAAGGATGACTCGCGCGGGGGCGAGAGCGTCGCAAAGGAGCCGGAGATCGCCGAGCGAAAGTG
Organism: Chthoniobacteraceae bacterium; assembly: GCA_947449735.1. Lineage (GTDB taxonomy): Bacteria > Verrucomicrobiota > Verrucomicrobiia > Chthoniobacterales > Chthoniobacteraceae > Chth-196. The sequence goes on from CANFTB010000020.1 coordinate 59,334, forward strand.
ATTTGCCGGCACCCCGTGAAAAAGGGTGGACTGCGATGAAGGGTGTGGAGGCATCGAACGCCTCGGGAAGCTTGGTCTCCGGAAATGGCCACTCCAGCTGTTCAGGAATGGGAACGCCGACGGCTTGTACGAGGCTGAGATAGCGGTCCACGGCGTGCGTGACGTGCGCCACGGGAGCGGCGGCATCGTAGAAAAGCGAGGCACCCTCGCGGGCGTCCGAAAGGCCGTAGAAGGCCTTCGGGGCGCAAAGCCGGCCGATGAGTGCCGAGCGCAGGAGGCATTGAAAATCGAGGACCCAATCTGCGCTGACCGTCTTTGCAAAGGAGCGCGCCCAGGAGAGCATGCGCAGCGGGCCGAGTGGTCCGCGAAATTGGCTGCGGGGGAACAGCGTAACTTTGTCTACCACGGGATTGCCGGTTAGGAAAGGCGACCACTCCGGGTTCACCAGCCATTGAACGCGGGTTGCCGGCCAGTGCCGTTTGAGAGCGGCGACCGCGGGGAGCGTGTGGATGACGTCGCCCAGGGAGCTGGGTTTGAGGACGAGGACCGAGGCGGGGGCCGCATCCTGGGTGAAGGGAAAGGGCTTGGGCTTCAAAGGATTAGAGCCGGTGTGTTGGCGTCTGGTAAGAGCCCGCTTGTTTGCGAAAAGCGAGAGCCGAGGACTGTCTGCCGGCGAGCTTTATTGGGAAAGGCGCCGGACGGAGGGTCTGCGGGTCAGCGGCCTTCGGAGAGGCGGGAGGCGAGGCGTTCAGGCAGGCCCGCTGCGATGATCTTGGACTGCGTGGTGGCGATGTCGTATTCGAGCCTGCGCCATTCCACCTTTTGTTCGGCGGGAGTGTAGAGCACGTACGAGGCGCGCCAGTCTTGGTCGCGGGGCTGGCCGACAGAGCCGACGTTCACGAAATATTTTTTTCCCGGCTCGATGGTGAGCGTAGTCGGAGGAACTTCTGTGACGCGCAGGTCGCGCACGAAAGCTCGGGGGACGTGCGTGTGACCGTAGAAGCAGAGCTGGGTGTGCTGGTAGCTGAAGCTCGCGGAGGCGTCCAAGTCCGAGATGATGTAGCCCCAGCTGGCGGGCGAATCGAGGGTGGCGTGGACGATGGTGAAGTTTCGGACGAGGCGCGAAAACTTGAGGGAGCGCAGCCAGTCTTTTTGCTCCTGCGTCAGCTTGTCGCGCGTCCACTGGATGGCTTGCGCAGCCAGCGGGTTAAAGTAAGTGAGGTCACTCGGCTCGGAGGATTGCTCGTCGTGATTACCTTTGACGACAGGACATTGCAGGGCGCGTACGATCTCCAGGCAGGCGGACGGGTCTGCGTTGTAACCAACGATGTCTCCCAGGCACACGAAGTCTGTGGCTCCGTTGGCGCGCGCATCTTCAAGCACGGTTTGAAGCGCTTCGAGATTTGCATGAATGTCGCCGAATATTGCGTAACGCATGGAGGTGGACTTAGGGGAGGTGCCGGCCGTTGCGGGTGGCGGTGCAGTTGCTTCCGTAGTGTCTGTGGACGCGGGCTGCGGACCGTTCGCCTCAAAAAAGCCGAAGGACAAATGTACGCCCGTTATTCTGGTGTAACAGCCAATTTTTTCTCCAACAGGTCCATCAGCCGCAAAAGCGTGGGCAGTCTTTGCGGCTCGCCTTCATCGAAGAGCGCCTTCAGCGCCTTGTAGGCGTCCCCCTCGCGGCCCGGAATTCTGGCGAGTTCGTAGGCGCTGAAACGGCGCAGATAAGACATGGCGCCCGGCAGTTGTGCCGCCTTAAGATAGGCTTCGTGAGCCTGAAGGTGGGCGTAAAGGCGTCGGCTGTATAGGTCTCCGAGTCGCTCCCAGAGCCGCGAGCTGTCCGGGTTGAACGCGATCCCGTCCTTGAGAAAAGTTTCGCCGACGTGGATGAACTGCAGCTCCGCTTTGCGGCGCAGCGCCGGGCTGGGTTGCTTGTCGTCGTCGATGCGCATGGCGGTGGCGGCGTCGTAGGCCATGTGGGCCTGTGCCATTTCCCAGAACAAAACGGCGCGAGGCTGGAGGCGCGTAGCGGTATGCATAAGCAACTGCATGCGTGACCACTCTGTGCGTTCAAAGGCGGTGCCCGCCTTGATCCAAAGCAGGTCCGCCATCAGGGCTCGAAACCCACTGAGAGCGGCGACGAAGCCGCCTTGGCCCAGCTGCGTGCGGGCGTCTACCGACAGCGAAGCGAGTTGAAAACCGGCGCCGCGCTGCGTCTTAAGGAGGGCCTGCTCCGCGGGCGTTTTTAACCAACCGAAGGCCGCGAGCAACAGGACGGGAAGAAGCCTTTGAAGGACGGTTCCAAGGCGGCTTTGCTTCTGCAACAAGGCGTTCGGGCTCATGGTTTAGCTTAAATCTCCCTGGCGGAGAAAAAGACCTGCGCGAGGAGGAAGTAGACCGCGATGTAGAGCACTCCGAAACCGGTGGTTTGCCAGAAAAGCAAGGCCGGCAGCGCGGTGCCCACGGCAATTTCGTCCACTACGTTGAACAGTTGCAGGTCTGGAAAAACCAGGGCGACAAATCCTGCGAGGACGCGGAGCGCGGCCGTCGAATCGGCGCCGGACATCCATGCTTCGCGGGCGATGCCCTGCACGTGTCCGATGAGATAAATCACGACGGAGGTGAGCAGAGTAAAGACGGTGGATGAGGCGAGTGTGGAGAGCAGGAGGGTGAGGGTGGAACAGAGGAGCGCCTTGAGCAGGATGAGAAGGATTCCGGGGATGAGGTTCGCCTGGAAAGCGGCCGCCCGGACGGCGGCAATGTCTGCCGCAAGACGATCCGGAGGAGAGGATTGCATGACGGACGCGATTTCCTGCTGTTCGCGCAGGCCGAGCACGCCGGCGAACACTACGCTCATCAGCGCGACTGCGATCACCAGGAGCAGGAACACGCCGGAGAGTTTGCCGAGGAGGTATTCAAAGCGGGAGACCGGTTTGGCGAGAATCGTGTAAAGCGTGCGGTCTTCCTTGTCCTTTGGGAGGAGGCCGGCCGTGCAGAGAAGGCCGAGGAGCCAGCTGAAGATGCTCATGGCTCCGAGGCCGATGTCTTTGAGAACTTGCAGCGGGTTTTGGAAGCTGAAATTGACGGTAAAAATGGAGCTTCCGATGACGAGGAGGGCGAACAGCAGCAGGAAGTAAAACACCTTAAGGCGGATCAGTTCCAAAAGGGTGTTGTGAGCCAGGGCGGCAACACGTCGCGCGGAGAACCAGGAATGAGCGGGCTGAGGATGCATCGCGGTCAGGGTGCCTGTTGGGTGGCCTCCAGAAAGAAGCGTTCCAAGTTCGTGCGGGGGTGGCGTTTGTCGATGACACGGGCACCCGAGGAGAGGCTCAGGCGCTGGAGTTCGGCGAGGAGCTCCGGGGAGGCGTTTTCCAATACGAGTTCGGTCTGGTTGCGCTGGGAGACCAGGTCTTCGACACGGCCCTCTGCGACAAGGCGTCCCTGGTGGAGGATGCCGACGCGGTCGCAGACCTCCTGTACCTGTTCGAGGAGGTGGGAGCAGAGCAGCACGGTGAGGCCCTGGCGCTTGAACTCGAGGATGAGTTCGCGGATGGCGTGGGAGCCAGCGGGGTCGACGCCGGCGGTGGGCTCGTCGAGGACGAGCAGGCGGGGGTTTCCAATGAGGGCTTGGGCGAGCCCGATGCGCTGGAGCATGCCCTTGGAGAAGCCGCTGAGGCGGCGGTCCGCGGCGTCCGAGAGGCCGACCCTCTCTAGCATGTCCATCGAACGTTCGCGGAGGGATTTGCCGCTCAGGCCGCAGAGTTTTCCAAAGAACAGCAGGGTCTCGAGGCCGGTCAGAAACTTGTAAAAGTAAGGGTTTTCGGGAAGGAACCCGACGTTTTCGCGGCTCTGGACCAGTCTGGAATCAATGCCGAACACGGAGCTCGAGCCGGCCGTCGGCCTGACGAGTCCGAGGACGATCTTCATGGTCGTGCTCTTGCCCGAGCCGTTGGGGCCGAGGAGGCCGTAGACTTCGCCTGGCTGGACGTCCAGGGAGACCCCCTGCACCGCTCTGAGGGGTTCCCTCTTGAACGGCACGGGGAATTCCTTGAAAAGGTTCAGGATGGAGATTGCGGGAGTTTGCACGCGTTTGAGAGTCTAGCACAGGCTGCGGGTGGCACCAAGTTTCGAGCATGTTCTGGCAGGGAAGCCGGGGGTTGTTTATGGAGCCGTACAGTCTCGGCGTGATTTTTAGGGGCGCACGGTCAGAATGCCGGGATGCGAATCCTCCAGATGTTTGCCGGTGTGTTTCTTTCCCTTGTAGCATGCGCCGCTGCTGAGCCAGTCAAGCCTCTGCGCGCGTTGATGATAACAGGCGGGTGCTGCCACGACTACGCGACGCAGAAGAAGATCCTCTCCGAGGGGCTTTCGGCGAGGCTTCCGGTGGAGTGGACGGTGGTGCACGACGTGGAAATGGTGGATGGGAAGGACGCGGCTGCGGCCCGTGAACACCTCTCCTCGGCGTACGCGAGTGACAACTGGGCGGCCGGTTATGATGTCGTGGTGCACAATGAGTGCTACGGGGCGATGAAGGATCCGGAGGTGCTGGCGCGGATAGCGAAGGGGCACGAGGCGGGGGGTGTGCCGGCGGTGTTTTTGCACTGTTCGATGCACAGCTACCGGATGGCGGCTGCCCCGGACGCGGACCAGTGGCGGCGGCTGGTGGGAGCGAAGAGCATGTACCATGAGCCCGGCGCGGTGCTCACGGTGAAGGCGGCGGCGACGGGGCATCCGGTGATGAAGGGTTTCCCTGCCGTGTTTACGACGCCGGACAAGGACGAGCTTTACATCATTGAAAAGCAGGCTGACACGGCCCTGGCGCTGGCGCATTCCTACAGCGAAAAGCTGCGTGTGGAGAACCCTGTGATTTGGGTGAACGAGGTGGGCAAGCTGCGGACCTTTGCGACTTCGCTGGGCCACAACAACGCGGTCATGGCCGCGCCGGAGTACCTGGACCTGGTGGGGCGCGGTCTGCTTTGGGTGTGCGGAAAGCTGGACGGCGAGGGCAACCCCGCGGCTGGATATGAGGCACCGAAGCGCTAGGGCGTCACGGGGTCTCGCCGGATTCCGGCGGGGTACCGCCGCGTTCGAGGATGAGCTTGTCGATGGTCGCGACGTCGTCCCAGGGCAGTCTTTTGCGCTGGTATTTCCGCCAGAGGATGTCGCGGAGGGCTTCGAGATCTTCGAGGGAGGGAGAGTCGAAGTAGGTCCACGAGGCTTCGGACTTGAGTTTGGACTGGAAGCGCCAGCGGCCGCCGAAACGTTCGGCGCGGGCTTCTCTTTTTTCACCGTCTTCGGTGACGGTTTTCCAGACGTGGACGTTGCGCATGGGCCGAGCCTGCCTGCCGCGGCGCGGGCGCGCCACCGGAAAGATTCGCGGAGGGCGTATTTTGAATTGCGGAGGGTTGGATGAGGAGCGGGGCAAAAATCCTGGTGTACGTGGCGGCGGTGCTTTTGACGGCGGGGCTTCTGGCGCCGCCCTTGTACTGGGCGGCGCATGCGGTGATGGACGCCGGGTGGCTGGTGTTTTTACGGAAGTACGCCTTTCAAAAATATTTCAACAGGAGCGCGCTTTTGGCGGCGGTGGTTCTGCTCTGGCCGCTTGTGCGCTGGCTTGGGCTGCGGGGTTGGCGTCCTCCGGCGTTTAGGCGGGATGTGCAGTGGGGGCGGCGGCTGGCGCAGGGGCTGATGCTGGGGGCTGGAGCGTTCGCCCTGCTGGCCGGGCTGTGTCTTTGGAGCGGCGCTTATGCGGTGGAGGCGGCTCCAGCCTTGCGGGTGGTTTGCATGGCGGCGGTGTCCGCGCTGGCCGTTGGGTTTTTGGAGGAGGCGCTGTTCCGTGGGGCGGTGCAGGGGTTGATGGAAAGGGGTGCGGGTACTGCGGGCGCGCTTTGGGCGACGAGCGCGCTTTTCGCGGTGGTGCATTTTTTGAAGCCCGATCCGGGCGTGCGCGTGGACGAGGTGCATTTCTGGTCGGGACTCGCGCTCGTGCCCCACATGTTCCACCAGTTTGCGAACCCGTTGCTGCTGCTGGGCGGGTTTGGAACGCTGCTGCTTTTTGGACTGGTTCTCGGTGAGGCGGCCCGGAGGACGGGGTCGCTCTGGATGAGCATCGGGCTCCACGCCGGCCTGGTGTTTGTGAAGCTGGTCTTTTCCAAGGGCACCGTGCAGCGGATGCAGCTGCCGCCGTGGCTGGGGCGGGAGCTGCAGGTGGGACTGGCGCCGGTGCTGGTGCTGCTGCTGATGTGGTGGGCCGTGCGCCGGCTGGCCCCGGCGCCGGAGGCCGGGACCGGCGGTCCGCCCCGGTGAGTCTTTTGTTCCACGTGGAACATCCTTTTTCGCAACCCATGCTGTACTTCGATCACAACGCCACCGCCCCGCTCAGCCCGGCAGCGCGCGCCGCCTGGCTGGAGGCGCAGGAGCTTTTCCCGGGGAATCCGGCCAGCACCCACTGGGCCGGGCGCCGCGCCGAGGCCGCCCTGGAGACCTCCCGCGCCTGGCTTGCCGGGTGGCTGGGGTGCGGGGATGCGGACCTCGTTTTTACCAGCGGAGCCACCGAAGCCGCGAACGCCGTGTTCGCGCATCTCGCGCACTCCGCCGGCCGGACCGCCGGGGTGATGGTCTCGGCCGTCGAACACCCCTGCGTCCTCGAGGCCGCCGAGCGCTGGTTTCCGTCGCGCGTGGTTCGCCTGCCGGTCCTTTCCGGCGGGGTGCTGGACCTGGACGCGGCGAGCGGACTCCTCAGAGGGGGATTCAACGCGGGGCGGCCCGCAGCCGTCGCCCTGATGGCGGCCAACAATGAAACCGGCGTGATCCAGCCCTGGGCCGCGCTGCGGGACCTGTGCCGCGAACGGGACATCCCTTTTATCTGCGACGCCACCCAGTGGGTGGGACGCCTGCCGGCGGAGGGGCTTGGCGAGTGCGCGTTTTTGTTCGCCAGCGGCCACAAGTCCGGGGCTCCGGTGGGGACCGGCTTTTTGAAGGTTCCGCGCGGTTTTACCGGGTTGTTGTCCGGCGGGGACCAGGAGGACGGGCGCCGAGCGGGAACCCAGAACGTGGCCGGGGCCGCGGGACTGGTCGCGGCGCTGCGGGAGTGTGAGGGTCTGCTGGACGGGGTGCCCGCGAGGCTGGAGATGCGCGGGGAGGCCGAGCGTCTGTTGCTGGAAGCGCTGCCCGGGGGGCGGATTGTCGGGGCGGGAGTGGAGCGGCTTTGGAACACGGTTTCGTTGCTGGCGCCGGAGCTCGCGGATTGCCGGCAGCGCTGGGTGGTGCGGCTGGATGCTACGGGGGTGGCGGGATCGAGCGGGTCGGCCTGCGCGTCCGGGAGGGAGCAGTCCTCGCACGTGCTGCGGGCGATGGGCGTCGGGGCGGGTGAGTCGGACCGGGTGCTGCGGTTGAGTTCGGGTTGGGGGACAAGTTTGGAGGATTGGCGCGGGGTGGCGGAGCGGATGGCGGCGGTTTTTGAGCGGTGGCGTTGAGGGCGGGTGGAAAGAGGGGTGCGGCGCCGGGGTTTCGACCCAAAAAAGGGCTTAAATCGCCGCAAAGGGCCCTTAAAGGGGCCTGTCCTCTGTTCCGAGGGTAGCGACAGCGGACAGCGGGCGGTTTTTGCGGCCAAAAACGGCTCTATCGCGTCCGGGATGATGCGCCGGAGGGCGCGGCGGCGGAAATGTTGGGAGGCAGCCTGAGCGCCGCGAACGCTGAGGTGGTGGAGTCGTGAGGTGTTGGAATGTTGGGGTGAGCGGTCGAGGGAACGCGGCCGGTGCCGGGTGGCGTTCCACGTGGAAGGTCCCTTGGCTTGCGGCGGCGGCGTGCTAGTCTGGGTCCGTTCCTTCCCGCCGACCAATCTATGTACACCCTGCCCACCCGTTATGATGTGATCGTCCTTGGCGCCGGACATGCCGGAATCGAGGCGGCGCTGGCCGCCGCCCGGCTCGGATGCCAGACGCTGATGCTCACGCAGAACCTGGATTCCATCGGCCAGATGTCCTGCAACCCGGCGATCGGCGGGCAGGCCAAGGGACAGATCGTGCGGGAGATTGACGCGCTGGGCGGTTTCATGGGGTTGAACACGGACGCCACCGGGATCCAGTTCCGGATGCTGAATGCGCGCAAGGGGCCGAGCGTGCGCTCGCCCCGGGCGCAGTGCGACAAGAAGGCCTACCAGTTCCGGGCGAAGGTGGAGCTGGAGCGTGCGGCGAACCTGACCCTTTGCCAGGGGAACGCGGTGCGGATCCTCCGGGACGGGGACGGGGTGTCAGGGGTGGAGACCAGTCTCGGGCTGCGGATTCTCGGGCGCTCGGTGGTGGTCACGACCGGGACCTTCATGCGCGGCCTGCTGCACGTGGGCCTGCAGAACGCCGCGGGCGGGCGGCTCGGGGACGGGGTGTCTACGCTCAGCGACAGTCTGAGGGAGCTGGGTTTCGAGGTGGGCAGGTTCAAGACGGGGACGCCCTGCCGGCTGAACGGGAGGAGCATTGATTTTTCAAAGTGCGAAGCCCAGGGGGGCGACGACCCGCCCCGCCCGTTTTCCAGCCTGCCGGAGCGGATCGCCCGAGGCAGGGATGACGTGTTCACGCTGAACCGCTGGGAGGACGGCGTGTTCCACGTGGAACAAATGTCCTGCTGGAGCACCTACACCAACGCGGAAACCCACCGCATCATCCGCGAAAACCTGCACCAGTCCCCGCTCTATTCCGGGCGCATCGAAGGGGTCGGCCCCCGCTATTGCCCGTCCATAGAGGACAAGGTCGTCAAGTTTGCGGAGAAGGAAAGACACCAGCTCTTCCTTGAACCCGAGGGCCGGCACACCGAGGAATACTACGTCAACGGCATCTCCACCTCACTCCCCCTCGAGGTCCAGTACGCCTTCCTCCACACGGTGCCGGGCCTTGAAAAGGCCGTCATCCTCAGGCCCGGCTACGCCGTGGAATACGACTACTGCCCCCCCACCCAGCTGCATCCCACGCTGGAGACCCGCCGCCTTCCCGGCCTTTATTTCGCAGGCCAGATCAACGGCACCTCCGGTTACGAGGAGGCCGCCGGCCAGGGGCTGCTGGCCGGCGCCAACGCGGCCCTCAAGGCGCTGGGCCGTCCGCCGTTCGTTCTGGGCCGGGCCGACGCCTACCTCGGAGTGCTGGTGGACGACCTGGTTCTCCGCGGCACCGAGGAGCCTTACCGGATGTTCACCAGCCGCGCGGAGCACAGGCTGCTGCTCCGGCACGACAACGCCGACCTGCGGCTCACGCCCGCCGGGGCCGCCTGCGGACTCGTGGACCCGGAGCGCGCCGGCCGGGCGGAGGCCCGCCGCCAGCAGCTCGCAGCGCTCCGGAAGTTCGCCGAGGAAACCCGTTTCGGCGAGGGCCGGATCGCCCAGTGGCTGCGGCGTCCCGAGACCAGCTGGATGGACGTGCCGGTAGAAGTGCGCTCGGGGTTTCCGGCGGAGGCTTGGGAGGCGCTGGAGATCGACCTGCGCTATGAGGGGTACATTGTCCGGCAGGAGGCCTCGGTGGAAAGAATGCGGGGGCAGGAGGCGAAGCCGATTCCGGCGGATCTGGACTACGGCCGGGTGCGCGGGTTGCGTTCCGAGGCGAGGCAGAAGCTCGAGGCGTTCCGGCCGTCCACGCTGGGCCAGGCCGGGCGGATCAGCGGGGTGACGCCGGCGGAGGTGGCGCTGCTGTCCCTGGCTTTGGAGAAGCCGCGGGCGGCGTGGCGGGCGGAGGGTGGCGTCTGAGCCGGGGGCACGCCACGTCCACCCGCAGTCGGCCGGTCAGCGGTCGTTAGGGTGTGGAATCGGGGCTGCGGGCCTCGTGCGGAAAGTCCGGCTGCGTTTCAGGGCGTAAAAACCCCTTAAAACGCCGGAAACGGCCCTTAAAGGGGCCTGTCCTTGCATCCGAGGGTCTCCATGGCGGACACCGCGCACGTTTGAGCCCCCCGGGGGCCATGTTCCACGTGGAACAAACGCGTTTTAGCGCACCGCGGCCCAGACCCGGTGCACGTCGTCGTGTTCGTCGAGGCTTTCCAAAAACTCCGCCACCTCCGCCTGCTGCTGCTCGGTGAGCTCGGGGAAGTTTTTGGGAAGGTAGCCCATCTCCGAGGTCACAATCGTCCAGCCGTGCTCCCCGAGCCATTTTGAAACGGCATGGATGTCGGTCCGCTCGGTGATGAACCTTGCCCCCAGACGGTCGGCTGGAATGTCGTCGTTCTGCTCGTGCGAAAGGGCCTCCACGTTTTGGGCGCCCGCCTCGATAGCGGCCTCCTCCGGGTCCACTCCGTCCGCGGCGTGGTGCGCTTCTACCAGGCCCACGTGGTCGAACAAAAACTTGTTGCTGCCCGGAGAGCCCAGCTGGCCCTTTTTGAAAAGCACCCGGATCTCCGGGGCGGTCCGGTTGTTGTTGTCGGTGAGCACCTCGACGATGACCGGGATCTTGTGGGGGGCGTAACCCTCGAAGGCCAGTTCCTCCATCACCATCTTTTCCTCGCCCACGCCCGCGCCCTTCTTGATCGCGCGCTCGATGACGTCCCGCGAGACCGACTCCCGCCGCGCCTTTTCAATGGCGGCAAACAGGCGGGCGTTCCCCGAGGGATCCGGGCCGCCCATCTTGGCGGCGACCGAGATTTCCTTCACGAGCTTGCCCGTGGCGGCGGACCGCTTCTTGGCGTTGACTTGACGTTTGGCGAGTAACCACTGACGACCCATAGGAATTCATCCTAGCAGCCCGTTCCGCCCCAGGTAAACAGCATTTGCCAATCCCGCGGAAGCCGCGTTGGATCCCGGGCATGAAAGCCATCACAGCCTCCTTCCTGGTCCACACCCGCGGCAAGGGAACCGTTGAAATCACCCAGGCGGTCGCCCGGATCCTGCAGGAGAGCGGCGTGCGCACGGGCACGGCCACCGTCTTCCTCCAGCACACCAGCGCGAGCCTTGTCATCTATGAAAACGCCGATCCCTCGGCGCGCGTGGACCTGCACGAGTTTTTCGAACGCCTGGTGCCCGAGGGCTGCGATTATTTCGTCCACACCGACGAGGGGCCCGACGACACGCCGTCTCATTTGCGCATGGTGCTGACGCGCACGAGCGAGGTGATACCCGTGGCGCAGGGCAGGCTTCAGCTGGGCACCTGGCAGGGAATTTTCCTGTTTGAACACCGGCGTGCCCCGCACACGCGCACCGTCGTGGTGTCGGTGCTGGGCGCGGAATAGCAGGCCCGTCCACGGGCCGGCCGGGCCTGCGAAGAGCGCTATGCGCGGCTTTGCAAAGGGCCTGGAATGCGGGTATGTTCGTCCGCATGCACAAGAATGAGATGCGGCTCGACCCTCTTACCGACGAGTGGACGCTCTTTTCGGAAGCCAGGGCGCAGCAGCCCACCGCCGCCTCGGTGTTGGAGGAGAACATGGCGCAGGCCGCGGCGAACCCCTTTCTCGCGGGCTTCGAAGCCTACGCGGCCCACACCCTTTACCAGGTCGAGGAACACGGCGCGTGGAAAGTCCGGGTGGTCCCGAACCGGGCGCCGGTGCTGCGGATCGAGGGGGATCCCACCCGCCACGGCGACGGCTTCTACGACCACATGGACGGCGTCGGTGCGCACGAGGTCATTGTTGAAACCAACGACAGCAGGGCGTTTGAGGAACTGGCACCCGCACAGATGGAGCAGGTGGTGCTCGCCTGGAAGACGCGGATTCTGGACCTGATGCGGGACTTCAGGCTGCGCACGTTCTCCATTGTGAAGGCCGTCGGCCGCCAGGCGGGCGCGCTGCTTCCCCACTCCCTGAGCCAGCTGGTGGCTATGGCGGTGATTCCTTCGCGCCTTAAGCGTAAACTTGAAGTGTCCAGGGCTTTCTACGAGTTGAAAAAAAGGTCCATCTTCGAGGATCTTCTCGGGGAGGAATTGCGCACCGGAACCCGCATGGTCTACGAAAACCACGGCTTCTGTGTGTTTTGCCCCTACGCCTCGCGTACCCCTTTCGAACTCGCCGTTTACCCGAAGCGCCAAAGCCCGGATTTCCACGCCATCACGGATGCCGAGGCGGTGCAGCTGGCAGACGCCCTGCGCGTGGCGCTGAAGAAACTCAACGGCGCCCTCGATCATCCGCCCTATCAGCTCGCCCTCATCAGCGCGCCGACGCGCACGCAGAGGCAGGACCACTGGGGTTCATTGGACCGGGATTTTCGCTGGCACATCGAGATCCTTCCCCGCCTCTACCCCACCGGCCCTTTGGAGCTGGCGACAGGATCCTGGATTAACGGCGTTTGGCCCGAAGTGGCCGCCGAATATCTCAGGGCGATCGAGGTAGAGTAAGGCCGTGAATGCGGGCCTTACAACAGGCCCCGCAGGCGGTTCTTGACGCCGTCCGCCCACTTGATCGCATCCGGGCCGTAATAGTGCACGCCATCGCCGCCGGACTGTCCCGTGACGTAGCGCACCATGCTCGAGGAGTTGATGGTGCTGAATCTCCGTTGTCTGGCGGCGGTGCCGATTAGCTTGGTGATGTCACCCTGGACCTTTCGAAAACGTTCGGAGTCCGGTGGGGTGATCCAGATCAGTTTCGGACGGGATTCGGAGGTAAGCACCGTTTCAGCGAAACGGTCGAGAATCCCAGCGAGACGTGCGAGCTCTTCAGGACCAGGCTTGTCCACTAAACGGTCGAACCAGTTTGTCCCGAGTTGCACGATCACCAGGTTGGGCCGGGAATCGCGCAGGAGGGACTCCAGTTTTGGCGTGCTGAAAGTCTCCGCCGGGCGTCCTTTTTCCGCCTCGGAGTGTGAGAAGCTCTTGGGGGTTTTCACCCGGGATCCGCACTTGGAATGGAAAACAGGTTCGGACGCAAGCCAGTGCTCCGGGGAGGAGCCGCAGGAGGCGTACAGATAGAAACGCTTTTCACCGAACTGATCCGCTAAATAGGCCTGCATCTCGCGGCCGAAAGGCCCCACAGACAGGGAGTCTCCGATCATTAGGACGCGCTGTGCGGGAACGTAGTCGGGCTTGCTGTAGGCGCAGACACCTTCGCACGAGAAAAAGCTCAGCGACAGCAGGATAAAAGATAGGGCGGATTTCATGTCTATCTTCTTCATCGTTCCAGCGAGTCAATCCGGGCGTTATCTTTTTTTAGAATGAAAGGCGGCATCTGTATGCGCACGATTTAGTGAGCTGCGGACTGTTACTTTTGTTCTTTGGCCGCGGGGGAGAGCGGAATCTGAAGCCATCCCTGATCTGCCTCGGTGAATTCGCGGGCGGTGAAACACCAGATCACGACCTTCTTTCCTGCGAGATAGCCGGCGTCCTTGGCGTTCCTACGCAACAGACTCAAGCGGACGGCATTAGATCCGGAACCCCGGGTTCCTATCCAGTCGGGTGCGAAACCCGTTTCGATGGCAAGTTGGTCCGTGAACCCGGAACCTTCGGCGAAAAAATCGTGGAACACCAGTGTGTGGCTGTCCCCCAAGATCAGAACGGGGCTCAAGGGGTCCGCCCGGAGGGGCCCACCCGAGGCGTCGGAAACGCGGCGGACGCGCACCTTCTCGCGCAGCGCCTCAGGGCTGCGGGCGAGATCCGCCAAATCACCCCGGATTTCCACCTCTTCCCAGCGCTCCTGAAAACGGGTTGCGCCGGTCTTCGGGAGAAGCGGCCTGATCGCCTCCGCCACGGCCTTCGCGGCGCCCACGCAGCCCTCGCCGGACCAGTGGGAGTCGGTCTTGCAGAACTTCAGTCCGGCTGCATCACCCTCTGTACCAAGCGCCTGCCGCAGATCAACGCAGCGCACGCCCTCTTTTGACAGGCGGGCGTAAAAGTTGCCCAGGCCGTCTTTCTCGCGGCCTTCAGGCACCGGCTTGGGCGCCACGCTCGAGTTCCAAGCCTTCGGCGGAACCGGCGCGAGAAACAACGTGATCCCCTTGGCCGCAAGCTGGTTGTTAAAGTCCACGATGGCGGGCACGGGATCGGCGGTGTCCGCCTTTGGGGTGCGAGCGCTGTTCTTTGCCTCAGGCCCCCAGAAGACAGGGAACTTTAAAAAGCGGAGCTCCGCTTCGAGATACATCCAGCCGTCGGTCCCGGCCACAACCGGGCTGCCTGCGGGCTGTTCCGCGGCCCGGGTGGACGGCGGGCAAGTGAAAATCGCGGCTGCTAGTACCAGCCAGGTGGCGAAGGTGGAGAGGAGGCGGACTTCGCCCTGTTGCACAATCATTCTCATCGGTATTTAAAAAGCGGCGCAGTGACACTAAATGATTTAAAGCTGACTCGGCCAACTTTGATTTTCAGCTCATTTAAGAACGAGTTCCCCGCATGGTTTTCAGCTCTCACCTCTTTCTCTTCTATTTCCTCCCTTTTTCCCTCGTCGTTTACTATCTCCTCTCTGGAGCGTCTTTACGGCTGCGGAATCTGTGGTTGGTGATTACGGGATATGTTTTTTACGGCTGGGCGGAGCCGCGCTTCATCGTTCTAATGTTTGTCACCACCACATTCGACTGGCTCTTAAGCTTGGTCATCGCTCGGGACCGGTGGAAGTTCTGGCAGGACCCCTCGCCGGTGCAGTTGGTGCCGGCTCCCACCGCCGACTCCCCCGCAAGCCGGACACGGCGGACGGCGTTGCTGCTATCCATCATCAGCAACTTGGCGGCCCTCGGTTTTTTCAAATACTTTAATTTCGGACTGGAGAGCTGGAACCAGCTGGCGGCAGCCCTTGGAATCACTTCAGCGGCCTGGACGCAGACCTTGCATGTCGTTCTGCCCCTTGGTATTAGCTTTTATACGTTCCAGGCCCTCAGTTACATCATCGATGTCTACCGAGGCGAGGCTGAGGCGATGGAAAACTTCACAGACTTTTCATGCTTTGTTTCGATGTTCCCCCACCTGGTCGCGGGCCCGATTCTTAAGTTCTCGTTCCTGGCGGAACAGCTCAAATCCCGGACCCATTCCCTCGACAAATTCGGGCGCGGAGCCGCCTTCTTTCTACTGGGGCTTTCGAAAAAAATCCTGCTCGCGAACCCGTGTGGAAAAATCGCGGATCTAGCCTTCGACTCGTCGACCCGGGGAGTGGCGGAGGCATGGACGGGCATCACCGCGTACGCGCTGCAGATCTATTTTGATTTCAGCGGCTACTCGGACATGGCCATCGGCCTGGGCCTCTGCTTCGGGTTCGTATTCGCCCGCAACTTCAACGAGCCGTACCGGGCCGTGTCCCTCACCGACTTCTGGCGCCGCTGGCACATCTCGCTTTCCTCCTGGCTCAGAGACTATCTTTACATCCCGTTGGGGGGCAACCGCCTCGGAGAGTTGCGCACCGCCTTTAACCTCTTTCTCACGATGCTCATCGGCGGTCTGTGGCACGGTGCGTCCTGGAACTTCATTCTCTGGGGGGCGCTCCACGGCGCGGGTCTGGCGCTGGAACGCTTCGCCTTTAAAAAGGCCCCTGAGGTGCGCTTTCCGGTCTTTCTGTCCCGCTGCTGGACTCTCGCGGTCGTGCTCATCGGATGGGTCTTTTTCAGGGCCGCGACGCTGCCCGATGCGCTGCAGTATCTGGGCAGCATGTTTCCCTTCCTGCGGCCTCACGAAGCCGGAGAGATCCTCGGAGGTGTGTTTCATCAGCCCTATCTGCTGTTTCAGTTTGCCGCAGCTGTGGGCTTCGCGGTCTTTGGCACACAGACTTGGGAGTGGACGCAAAAACTCGGCTGGGGCAAGGCCGCGGTCATTCTCGGGCTCGGCTTGCTGGCGGTGGTCGCGCTCCTCACGCAGGACTATAACCCGTTCATCTACTTCATATTTTGATGAAATCGGAACTGGATCAAAAACAAAGGCGCACGCCGGTTTTGTCCCGCGAGGAGGAGGCCCGCCGGGATCTCGGGACCACCGTCTTCCGCGGTTTGGGCCGGGTCGTTTTGCTGGGGGGATTTCTGTTGGGCCTGGCCGTGGGGCTTGTCAGTTTTTTCTTCGGAGGTTTCGGTTCTGTGCGCACCGCCCTCGAGTCGGCGAGGCCGGGCGGCAGCGGAGGACCTTTGGACTGGATGCCGACTTCCGGACGGCTTCATGAAATTGAAAAGAGCCTCGAAGAAAGTTCGATGTTTGTGGTCCGTCTGCGACCCGGAGTGCAGGAGGCGCTCACGAGGTTTTTTGGCGCAGGAAACGAGCAGGCGCAGCCGGGCCGTGACGGCTGGCTCTTTTTTAGAAAAGACCTCGATTATGTGAACGGAAAGGCGTTCCTGGACCCGGTCGTGCAGAAGGCTCGAGCCAACCGCGACCGGATGGCGGCGGATCCCGTGGCGGCGGTGATGCAGTTTCACAAGCAATTGGAGGCTAGAAATATAAAGCTTATCCTGTTGCCGGTGCCCGTGAAGCCGAGCATCGAGGGGCACCGTCTGGCTGGCGCGCCGGGCGCCGGGGTGCGCGCGCGCCACAACGCGTCATTCGCGGACTTCGTAACGGGTCTCCGGTCCCGCGGAGTGACCGTTCTCGATCCCACGGAAATGCTGGTCGACAGGATTAAACAAAACGGCGAGGCGCAGTACTTGCAGACCGACACGCATTGGACGCCGGAAGCGATGGACGCCGTGGCGCAGGTGCTGGCTCGCGAGATCCAACCCGGGAGGCTTTCCCCAAGTGGTGGCTACGAGCGCGGTCGACTTGCCATTGAGGGACGCGGAGACACGCAGGCACTGCTCGGGTTGCCTCCGGGGCAATCCCTCTTCGGCACGCAGCGGGTGGTCACGCAACCGGTGTCTGCGGGTGCCCAGGTGTGGCGCCCATCGTCCGATGCCGAGGTGCTTCTGCTCGGGGACAGCTTCGCAAACATTTATTCCCTCGGAGCTCTGGGATGGGGCGAGGAATCAGGTCTTGCCGAGCAGCTTAGCTATCATCTGGGACGCCCTGTGGATGCGATCCTCCGCAACAGCGACGGGGCGTTCGCCACGCGGCAGATCCTCCAGCGCGAGCTCGCGGCCGGCCGCGACAGGCTTCAGGGCAAGCGTGTGGTGGTGTGGGAGTTTGCGTGCCGCGAACTTTCCGGAGGCGATTGGAAGCCGTTGGATCTTGAGCTGGGCGCACCGAAGAAGCCTGAGTTTTACGCACCCTCGGCGGGGGCCAGCGTCGTGATCACGGGAACGGTCGGGCGGGTGTCGCGGGTTCCCAGGCCGGGCACGGTGCCGTACAAGGAACACATCGCGTGCGTCGAGCTGCTGGATGTCCGGGCGGAGGGAGACGGTAGCTTAAAACAAGGTGCGTGCCTTGTGTTTACATGGAGCATGAAGGAGCAGGTGCTCACGCCGGCGGCCCGTCTGCGGTCGGGAGAGCGCGTGGAGATGCGGGTGTGCTCGTGGGAGGATGTTGCGCAGGACAGGGAGAAGTTTCAGCGCAGTGAACTGGACGATCCAGCGCTGTTGGCGGAACCTGTTGCATGGAGCGAGGGTGTCGTGTCGCAGGGAGCTAAGCGGCCCTGAGAATTCTTTTGCGGGAAAAGGACGCCGGGGGTTTAGATTTTGAAATGGTGAGGAACATGGTGGAATGACACGGAACGCACTGCCGATTTACGAACTTGAGCACGAGCTGGTCGCTGCGCTCCGGACGACACCAAGAGTCGTTCTGGAGGCACCGACGGGCTCTGGAAAATCCACTCAGGTGCCGCAGATCCTTTTGGACCATGGACTTCTGGGAGACGGAGAGATCGTGGTGCTGCAGCCCCGCCGGCTTCCGGCGCGGATGCTCGCGGCGCGCGTTGCATCGGAGCGCGGGTGCAAGCTGGGGGGCGAAGTGGGCTATCAGATCAGGCTGGACCGGGTGTGTTCGCGGGACACACGCATCCGGTTTGTGACGGAGGGCGTGTTGTTGCGCCAGATGCTTTCGGACCCTTCGTTGCCGGGTATCGCCGCGATCTGTTTCGACGAGTTTCACGAGCGTCACCTTTACGGGGACATCACACTGGCGAGGGCGCTGCAGATTCAGGAGACGCTGCGTCCGGAGCTGCTGCTCGTAGTGATGTCCGCAACGCTGGAGAGCCGCGTATTGGAGCAGTACATGGCGCCGTGTTCGATGCTTGTGGCGAGGGGCAGGACGTATCCCGTGGACATCGCGTACCTCCAGCGGTCCCCGGGTGATCGGCCGGTGTGGGAGGTCATTGCTGCCGAGTTCGAGCGCCTCGCCCCCGCCACCCATGGCGACGTTCTGGTGTTTCTGCAGGGCAGTTACGAAATCAACAGGACCATCGAAGCGCTTAAGCACACGCGGGCCGGCGGGGAGTGTGTCATCCTTCCGCTGCATGGAGAGCTTCCTCCGGCGGAACAGGATGCCGCCGTCGCCAAACAGTCGCGACGCAAGATCGTGGTGTCCACCAATGTGGCCGAGACGTCGCTCACCATCGACGGCGTCTGCGTGGTGATAGATTCCGGCATGGCGAAAATTGCGCGGTTCGATCCGTATCGCGGCATCAACACGCTGCTCACCTCGCGGGTGAGCCGAGCGTCCGCGGACCAGCGTGCGGGGCGCGCCGGGCGGACGGCTCCGGGTGTGTGTCTGCGTCTGTGGACGGAGCGTGAACACGGGGACCGCGCCGCGCAGGAGCTGCCCGAGGTGCGGCGCGTGGATTTGACGGAGGTGGTGCTGACGTTGAAGGCCGCGGGTGTGCGGGACATCCCGGGGTTCAGGTGGCTCGAAAAGCCCGACGCTAAGGCTCTGGAAAGGGCTCTGGGCCTGCTTGAAGACCTTGGCGCACTCGACACAGCGGGCGACATCACGACCCTGGGACGGCGCATGCTGGCCTTTCCAGTGCATCCCCGGTACGCGCGGATGCTACTTGCGGCTGATGACTATGGATGCGTGCCGGAGGCGGCGACGGTCGCGGCTCTGACCCAGGGGCGGCCTGTGCTGCGCAGGGGCGACGCGCGGCAGCTCGAGCAGCAGACCGGCGAGTGGTCCGACGAGGAAATAGGGTCCGATTTTTTCCTGCTGTTGCGCGCGCTGCGTTTTGCCGAGGAGTGTCGTTTTGATGCCAGGCGTTGCGAGACCGTTGGCGTTCACGCCGGTGCCGCGCGGGAGGCGGCGGCGCTTGCGAAGCAGTTTTTGCAAATCGCGAAGGCCGAGGGACTTTACACAGGGCATTCCACGAGCGACGCCGGTGCGGTGCGCAAGTGCGTGCTGGCCGGCTTTCCCGACCAGGTGGCTGCGCGCATGGACGCCGGGACGCTGCGCTGCCAGCTGGTGTACGGCAGGCGCGGCGTGCTTGCCCGCGAGAGCGTGGTGCAGACGGAGCCCTTGCTGGTGGCGTGCGAAGTACGCGAGGTGGAGGCGCGCGGTGCCGAACGGCAGGTGCTGCTCACGCTCGCCACGGCAGTTTCGGAGGAGTGGTTGAGGGAGCTTTTCCCCGCCGGGTTCGACGACCGGAGCGAGGTGTCTTTTGATTCGACGCAGCGGCGCGTGGTGGCGCGGCGCATCGTCCGGTTCCGGGATCTTTTGCTGCGCTCGAAGGAAACCGACGAGGTGCCCCTGGACGCGGCCGCGGCGCTGCTGGCCCAGGAGGTGGAGGCGGGCCGCTGTCCGTTGAAGGATTGGGATGATTCCGTGGATCAATGGATTGCACGGGTGAATCTGGCGGCGCAGTGGTTTCCTGAACAGGAGTTGCCTCCGATTGGCGACGCGGACGTGCGCATGCTCGTCGAGCAGATTTGTTTCGGCGCGGTGAGTTACAAGGACATCAAGGAGCGGCCGGTGTGGCCCGTGGTGAAGAGTTGGCTTTCGGCGGCGCAATCGGCGTTTGTCGACAGCGTCGCGCCCGAGCGCATCGGGGTTCCAAACGGGAAGAAGTTTAAAATTATCTACGCAGCGAAGTCGGCGCCGACGGTGGGGATCCGGATCCAGGATTTGTACGGCGTGGAGGGCGAGCTAAAGATCGCCAACGGCCGTGTGCCGCTGGTGATCGAGGTGCTCGCCCCAAATCAACGGCCGATCCAGGTGACGCAGAACCTTTCGAACTTCTGGAAGGAGAGTTATCCGCGGATCAAGCAGGAGCTGCAGCGTCGCTACCCAAAGCACGAGTGGAGGTAAGAGATTTTCACGCGGAGGCGCGGAGGCCGCGGAGAGAGACATTCGGAAGGGTCAGGGCGGGCACTCAGGACGACTGCCGACGTCTGTTTTTGAGATGCATTTGGAGGTAAGAGATTCTCACGCGGAGGCGCGGAGGCCGCGGAGAGAGACATTCGGAAGGGTCAAGGCGGGCACTCAGGACGACTACCGACGTCTGTTTTTGAGATACATTTGGAGGTAAGAGATTCTCACGCGGAGGCGCGGAGGCCGCGGAGAGAGACATTCGGAAGGGTCAGGGCGGGCACTCAGGACGACTGCCGACGTCTGTTTTTGA